>JBGPOE010000029.1:0-29080 GCA_041487875.1 Gemmatimonadota bacterium
GCGGCTCAGATTGCACAAGGCGGAGGATGTCCGATGCCCGGCACCAGCGCGTGCGCCAGGCAACCTCTTCCACATTCCCTCAAAGGCTCTTATGAAAGAAGCGGCCCAGCAGTACATCCAACGCATGTTGACTTACGTCGGTGGTAAGGATCCGCTCACCATCCAGGCGCAGACCGCCACGGAACTCGAGCGCCTGATCGAGGGCGTGTCCCCGTCCCGGCTGCGCCGGCGCCCCGCGCCGGGAAAGTGGTCTGTCGTGGAGATCCTCGCCCATCTTGCCGATGTAGAGATCGTCACAAGCTCGCGGATCCAGGCGATTCTCGTGGCGCCGGGAACCCCCATACAGGCCATGGATCAGGACGCATTGGTTACCGCCGGGCACTACGACCAGCGCGATCCCCGCAAATCCATCGAGGTCTTCCGCGTGCTCCGCGAGATGAATCTGGCGCTGTTCAAGACCCTGACGCCGGAACAATGGAAGCACCACGGGATTCATTCCGACCGTGGGCCTGAGACCGTGGAGGATATCGTCCGTTTGTACGCGGGTCACGACTTGAACCACACCCGCCAAATCGAACAGATCCTTGCGTCGGGCGTCAAGCTCAAAGGGGCGGAGTAGGTCCCACCATCGGCGGCCTCGCCCCCTTGATCACGAGCCACAGCACGAGCGCCAGCTCCCCGAAGAAGGCGGGCTGCGCGTAGGTAAACACCTTGTCCTGGTATTGCGGCAACAGTTCGCCCGTCAGACTCAGGATCACATACGCGAAGCCGCAGAGGGCGAGCCAGGCGCCCAGGAACCGCGGCAGGAAACGCGACCGGTACACCAGCAGCGCCAACGGGAGCAGCCATACGCCCCACAGAATCTCGGCAGCGGTGGTCTGAAAGTCCCCCAACTTGAGGAACAGCATGGCCAGCGCGTCCTGCTGTGGTTTGTCGAAGACGGAGAGGATCTCCCCGCCGCGCGCCGCCATCAGGGCGGCGGCGTCGCTGACGACGCTGATGAGGTCGATGGTCGCGGGCATCACGCCCCCGAAGATCACGACCAGCACGGCGAGCGTCTGGTCCACTCCCTTGAACAGCCGGTAGAGGGCCAGGACGAGGAGGATCAAGATCACCGCGCCGACCAGGTCGCTCACGATGCCGAACCGGAAGAGCCACTCGTGCGCGACGATGTTGTTGACCGTCGCCGCCGCGTTGCCTTCCACGAAGAGTTTGTTGGGAATGTAGATGAGGCGCAGGGGGCCGATGAAGACAAGGAGCAGGTACCAGAGACCAGCCACTCTCCCTGGATTGCGCGTCGCGCTCATGTTCCACCCCTCGTTGAACGGGCCTAGGGTACACGTCTCGCCGGGGATACGCCACAGGTTGGGACGAGGTTTCGGCTTGGCTCGCCGTTTCTTGTCCCCCTTTCGATTCGCCCCAACGGGCCGCATGATGTCGCTCGCGAGCGCCTCGCAGAGGCCTGCGTCCGATCGACGTCGAAAGGGAGTACCCATGAAGAAGGGCACCATCGGCATTCTGACGGGCGGCGGGGACGTGCCGGGGTTGAACCCGGCGATCCGTGCCATCACGATCCGCGCCTTGCGCGACGGCTACCGCGTCCTCGGCATTCGACGCGGCTGGGGCGGGCTCGTCGATTACGTGCGCGACGGGAAGGCCGACAACAGCGAGAACGTGCAGCCGCTCTCGGAAGCGATCGTCAACCGTGCTGGTCGCACCGGCGGCACGTTCCTGCATACGTCGCGCGTGCGGCCGAGCCACCTACCCCGCGAGCGCGTGCCGACGCACCTGACCGGATACGATCAGTCGATCAACGACGCCACCAAAGATGTGCTCGCGAACCTCGAGCATATCGGCGTGGACATCCTCATCCCCATCGGGGGCGACGACACCCTCAGCTACGCCAAGCGCCTGCACGACGAGGGCGTGCACGTCGTCGCCATCCCGAAGACGATGGACAACGACGTCTACGGCACCGACTACTGCATCGGCTTCAGCACGTGTGTGACGCGCACGATCGAGCTGACGCATCGGCTGCGCACCTCGGCCGGCTCGCACGAGCGCTTCCTGGTCATCGAAGTGTTCGGGCGCTACGCGGGGTTCACGGCGCTCCTGCCCACGATGGCCGGCGCGGCCGACCGGTGCATCATTCCCGAGCACGCGGTCGACGTCGAGCGCCTGGCGGAGCTCCTCACCGCCGACCGCAACCGCAACCCGAGCCGCTACGCCGTCGTGCTCGTGTCGGAGGGTGCGCGGCTGACGTCACAGGAAGGCATGAGCTTCGAAGGTGAGGAAGCCGACATGTTCGGGCACCGCAAGCTGGGGGGCATCGGCGACCGCGTCGGCGCGGCGCTCAAGGCATCGTCCCCGCGTTACAACCGCGGCCGTCGCATCGACGTCGTCAACCAGCGCCTCGGCTATCTCGTGCGCTCCGGCGATCCGGACGCCCTCGATTCCATCGTGCCCATGGCCTTCGGCAACCTGGCGCTCGATCTGGTCATGCGGAAGGAGTACGGCCGCCTGGTCAGCATCCACCGCGGCTTCTACGACAGCGTGCCGATTACCAGCGTGACGTCCGAAAAGAAGACCGTCGACGTCGCGAAGTACTACAATACCGATCGCCTGCGGCCCATCTACCAGTTCGACGGCGCGCCGCTGTTCATCATGACGAGCGATTGATGGCCGCCACGGCGTGCGCCGGGCGCGATCGTTCCTCACAACGCCAGGTGGATGCCGAGGCCGATCGATCTCACGTTTTCCTCGTAGAACTGCCCATACGGGGCGGGTCCGGTGTAGCCCTGCAGCTGTATGCTGAAGCGTCGTACCGTCGTCCCCCCGAACGGAACGCGGAACTCCATTCCCACGCGAGCGCTCCATCCGATGCGCCACTTCCGTTCCTGCGACGACTTCGCGTCGAGCGCCGCGATGAGTCGGCCCCGCCCACCAGTGTGTACCTGCGCCGCTGGCTCTGACGGTTGGTGGAACTCGACGCCGGCATGCAGCAGCGCCGGCTTCAGGTCCGCCGGCTCGTGCCGGACGATGTACTCACCGCCGCCGTAGGCTCGGACGCTGCCGAAGTCGCGCGACGCGAGCAGCTCGGCCGCCTCGAAGCTGAGGTTCACGCGCGTGGGATTGGTGTTGAGAATGAACTCGTCGCCGAGGTGCGAGCTCTGATGATACAGCTTGAGGCGCAGCGACCCCGGGCCGGCGCGGTAGGCGAGCGGGAATCCAATCGTGAAGTCGGTGTTGATCAGGTCGTTCGAGCGTGTGCTCATGTTGAACTGCGAGAACACGCCGGCCGCGATACTGATCTCCCAGCGGCGATCGCGGCCGCTCGCCAACACCAAATCCTCGCCCAGCCCGATGCTCGAGAGTGTGCCGCTGACAATTGGCGACTTGACCCACAGCAAGGCCGCGAAGAAATGCGGCTGCTTGGGATCGGCGATGAGCGGAGCGAATAGGCGCGTCACTTCCTGCGCCGGGGCCGGCGCAGGCACGGTCGCCAGCAATGCAACCACCAGGAGGACGATCGCGCCCCGCATGACGGAGGAGTCTCGGCTCGCCGCGGCGTCTCGTCAACAACCCGGTTGCGTTCGTGAGGACGGGACAGCAGAATCATTTCCATGATCCGCTCCATTCTGAGACTCGCCGCCCTCGCGGCCACGCTGACCTGCGGCGTCTCGCTGGCCGCGCAAATGCCCGCGCAGCACGGCGGCCACGCGGCGCAGCTGGGCCGCGTGCGGTTCGCGACGGCCTGCCGCGGCGCCGCCCCGAGCGACATCGCAACCGGCGTCGCCTACCTGCATTCCTTCTGGTATGAGAAGGCGACGGCGGCCTTCAACGCGGCGGCCGCGGCCGATTCGACCTGCGCCCTGGCTTTCTGGGGGCAGGCGATGAGCCTGTTGCACCCGCTGTGGACCCCGCCGTCGCCGGCGGACGCGCGGGTCGCGATGTCCGCGATCGATCGCGGCCTCGCTCAGGCCAAGACCACGCGCGAGCGCGACTATCTGGGCGCGATCCGCGCCTACTACGCCGACTACGACCGGACGGACCCCCGGACACGGCTGCTCCGCTACGCGCTGGCCATGGACTCCGTGCGGCGGCACAGCCCGCGGGACACCGAGGCCGCGATTTTTTACGCGCTCGCCCTCATCGCGGTAGGGCAGGCGAACGCGACGGACACGACGTTCACCTACCAGAAGCGCGCCGACTCGATCCTCGAGCCGTTGTTCCGGCTCGAGCCCCAGCACCCGGGCCTCGCGCACTACTTGATCCACACGAACGACGTGCCGCAGCTCGCGGCGCACGGGCTGTACGCCGCGCGGCACTACGCCGCGATCGCGCCCGACGTCCCGCACGCCCAACACATGCCGTCGCACATCTTCACCCGGCTCGGCCTGTGGGACGACGTCATCGCGTCGAACACACGCTCGGCGGCGGCCGCTCGCGCCTACGAACAGGAGCGCGGGCTGACGGCGATGTGGGATCAGCGGGCGCACGCCCTCGATTACCTGGCATACGCGTACCTGCAGCAGGGGCGCGATACCGCGGCGCGGCGCGTCGCGAACGAGGCCGCGGCGGCGGCGGCGGGCTATCCCGCGGGCTCGCTCACGTATGAGTACGCGTTCGCGGCGATTCCCGCGCGCTTGGTCCTCGAGCGGGGCGACTGGGCCGAGGCGGCGCAGCTCGCGCTCCGCCCCGCGCCCGAGTGGCCGGCCGCCGAGGCGATCACGCATTTCGCCCGCGCGATCGGCGCGGCGCGCACCGGCGACACGGCGTTGGCCCGGCAGGAGCTGGCCACGCTGGCGCAGATCGAGAGCACGCTCGTTGTGATGGGAGGACCGCAGGCCTACTGGGCCGGCCAGGTCACCATCGAGCGCCTCGCGGCCGCTGCGTGGCTGGAGCTCGCGACGGGCGATACAGCCGACGCCCTTCTCCACGCCGTGCAGGCGGCCGATCGCGAGGACGGCACCCAGAAACACCCCGTGACGCCGGGCCCGGTCCTCCCCGCCCGCGAGCTCGCGGGCGATTTGCTCCTGCTGGTCGGAAAGCCCGCTGATGCTGCCAAGGCGTATGCGGCGACGCTGGCGCTCTCACCCAACCGCGCGCGCAGCCTGTTCGGCCTGGCCCGCGCCGCGGAGCTCGCGGGCGACGTCGCGACCGCGCGGACGAAGTATCGGGAGTTCCTGAACCTGATGGCCAAGGCTGATGGCGGGCGGCACGAGATCGCGATCGCGCGCCGGGCCGTGGCGAGGCCGTAACTGATTCTATACCTTGCGAACCAGGGCGCTTCTCGAACCGCGGCGAACGAGGGGGGACGTAGGGCGTGAACGGTTATCCGACCATCATTCAGGGTGGCATGGGTGCGGGCGTATCAAGTTGGCGACTGGCGCGGGCAGTATCGCAGCTCGGTCAACTCGGGGTCGTGTCCGGCACGGCCCTCGATCAGATCTTCGCCAGGCGGCTGCAAGACGGCGACCCCGGCGGCCACATGCGACGGGGCCTCGATCGTTTTCCGTTCCGCCAAATGGCGGAGCGCATTTGGGACGCGTATTACCTCCCCGGCGGCAAGGCGAAAGACCAATCCTACCAGACTCTGCCGAAGCACTGTAAGGACAGTCCGCGCGAGCTGATCGAGTTGTGCATTGTGGCCAACTTTGTCGAAGTGAGCCTGGCCCGCGAAGGGCATGACCAACCTGTCGGCATCAACTATCTGGAGAAGGTTCAGATTCCACACTTGCCGTCCCTGTACGGCGCCATGCTCGCGGGCGTCGAGTACGTGCTGATGGGCGCAGGCATCCCCCTGAGAATTCCCGGTGTCCTCGACCGTCTGGCCAATCACGAGCCTGCGAGCTACGTGCTGCAGGTCACGGGCGCACAGGATGGTGACGACACCACGATGATGTTTCGCCCGCGGGATTTCATGGCGCGGGAGCTTCCACCGCTCGGTCGCCCGAAGTTTCTCGCGATCGTCGCCTCGAACACGCTCGCTCTGACGCTGCGGAATAAGGCGAACGGCAGGGTCGACGGATTCGTCGTCGAGGGGCCCACCGCCGGAGGACACAATGCGCCGCCTCGCGGGAAGCTGCAGCTCGACCAGGCTGGCGAACCGATCTATGGAGAGCGCGATACGGTCGACCTGCAAAAGATGCGAGAGCTGGGTCTGCCGTTCTGGCTCGCGGGAGGATACGGCAGCGCCGCAAAGCTGCGCGACGCCCTGGCCGCGGGCGCGGCCGGGATACAAGTGGGAACGGCATTCGCCTTCTGCGCCGAGTCGGGCCTGCGCGACGATTACAAGCAGGCGCTCCTGCAGAAAGCGATTTCCGGTAACGCCAAGGTCTTCATCGACCCTGTGGCGTCGCCGACCGGTTACCCGTTCAAAGTTGCGCAGCTGGAAGACACCGTTTCAGAGCATGAGGTCTATCAGTCCAGACCGCGCATCTGCGATCTCGGCTATCTCCGCGAGGCGTACCGGACCGCGGCGGGCACGATCGACTACCGCTGCCCCGGAGAGCCGGTGAGCGTCTACCTGTCTAAGGAAGGAAAGGTGGAGAATACGGTGGGCCGAAAATGCCTCTGCAATGCGCTGGTGGCGAACATCGGGCACCCTCAGGTGCGCGCCGGCAAGTACGTTGAACGAGGCCTGGTCACCGCGGGAGATGACCTGAGCGAAATCCCATCTTTTCTGCCGCCAGACAGCTCGGCGTACACGGCCGGCGATGTGATCGCCAACTTGCTCGACCACGAGCTCGTGTGACGAGGCCCAGCGGGCCGAACCGTTTTCGCGCGCCGCAACGCATGCCGCCCGACCCTTGATCACACTCTCTCCTGCCGACCGACTGCGCGGCCTGCGCGTGCTGGTCGGGAATACGCCGTTGCTCGCCGTGGAGTTCGCCGTGAACGACGGCGCGCCCCGCCGCGTGTACGCCAAGGCGGAAAGCCTGAACATGACCGGCAGCATCAAGGACCGGATGGCGCTGCACATCCTGCGCCGCGCCTGGGAATCGGGGGAGCTCAAGCCGGGCGGCATGATCGTCGAGGCGACCAGCGGCAACACGGGGATCTCGTTCTGCGCGGTCGGCCGCGCCCTCGGCCACCCGGTGACGATCTTTATGCCGGACTGGATGAGCCCGGAGCGGATCGCGCTCATCCGCTCGTTCGGCGCGACGATCCGGCTGGTGTCGAAGGAGCAGGGCGGTTTCCTCGGATCCATCGCCCTCGCCGAGGAGCTCGCCGCGACGACGCCCGGTGCGTTCCTGCCGCACCAGTTCGCCAATGAGGAGAATTCCGAGGCGCACTTCAGAACCACCGGACCGGAGATCTGGGCGCAACTGCGCAACGAGGGGCTCGACCCCGCGGCGTTTGTGGCCGGTGTCGGCACGGGCGGTACGATCATGGGCACCGGCCGCTTCCTGCGAAGCGTGCGGCCGTCCATCCGCCTGCATCCGGTAGAGCCCGCCAACTCGCCGACGCTCTCCACCGGCCGCAAAATGGGCAAGCACCGCATCCAGGGGATCAGTGACGAGTTCATTCCGGCGATCGTGCACCTGGACGAGCTCGACCGGGTGATTGCGGTGGATGACGGTGACGCCATCCTGATGGCGAAAAAGCTGGCCAGCGAGCTCGGCCTCGCTGTGGGCATCTCGAGCGGCGCCAATTTTCTCGCCGCGCTGGAAGCGCAGGATGAGCTCGGCGGATCGGCCGTGGTCGTCACCGTGTTTCCCGACTCGAACAAGAAGTACCTGAGCACCGACCTGCTGCGCGACGAACCGGTGAGGCCGGGGCAGCGCTCGCCTCACGTGCAACTGCTTGGCTTCCGGGCGGTCAACCGGGTGTGCGACGTCTGTTTCGATCCCAGCGACCCGGCGAGTGCCCCGGCCGGCTTCTTCTCGATCGGGCGCGAACGCCCGATCGGTTAGGTGCCTGGCCCGGTCGCGCTGCTGTCAAACCCGCACGCTGAAAGAGATTCCTGATGTCGCCCTTCGACATGAGTCTGGTCCAGCGCGGCGCCCGCCTGCGCCGCTCGCCCTTCTACGAAGCCGAACAGCGTCACGGCCCCCGGGGATACACCGTGTACAATCACATGCTCTTCCCCACGCACTTCGACGACTTCGAGGCCGAATACTGGCACCTGCTGAAACACGTGACCCTGTGGGACGTGGCAGTGGAGCGCTGCCTGGAGGTATCGGGCAGAGACGGGCGGCGATTGGCCCAGCTGATGACGCCGCGGGACCTGTCCAGCTGCGCGGTGGGCCAGGCGAAATACGTGCTCATCTGCGCGGCCGACGGCGGCATCCTGAATGATCCCGTGATGACCCGGATGGGCGAGGACCGGTTCTGGTTCGCGCTCGCGTCGAGCGATGCCCTGTTCTACGCCAAAGGGCTGGTGGCCAGGAACGGTCTCGACGTCGAGATCCGAGAGGCGGAAGCGCACCCCCTGCAAATTCAGGGACCGATGGCCCGCGACGTGGTGCGCGCCCTCTTCGGGGAGGAGATCCTCGACCTCAAGTACTACTTCTTTCGCGAGGCCGAGGTCGCGGGGATCCCCGTCATCGTCACGCGGACCGGTTGGACGGCCGAGATCGGCTACGAGGTGTATCTGCTCGATCCGTCACGCGGCACCGAGCTGTGGGACAGGATTCTGAAGGCGGGCGCGCCCTACGACATCCGGCCCACCGGCCCCTCGGACATCCGCCGGATTGAAGGCGGCATCTTCAACTGGGGTGCCGACATGACCTACGAGAACAACCCGTTCGAACTGGGGCTCGAACGGCTGGTGGATTTCGACATGAGCGGCGAATGCCTGGCGCTGGATGCCCTGCGGCGTATCCGCGACCGGGGCGTGACGCGCCGGATCGCGGGCGTCGAACTCGACGGCGACCCGTTCCCGGCGCTGAACTTCACCAAGTGGCCAGCACAGGTCGGCGGCCGGCCGGCGGGACAGGTAACCTCGGCGATCTACTCCCCCAGGCTCAAGAAGAACATCGGCTACTGTTGGCTCCCGACCGCACTCGCCGTACCAGGCACGACGGTGCATGTTGCCAGCGAGTGGGGACGGCGCACCGCCACGGTCACGCGTTTGCCGTTCGTCGACCCGGAGAAACGGATCCCCGTGTCGTAGAAGCAAGCCCTGGGCCGCCGCTGCGCGCGGGTGGGAACGTGTCGCGGGAGCGCGCGCCGCTCAGGCCGCCGGCTCGTAGCAGAGCAGCACGTTGCCGCTGCCGAAGGCCCGCGTTTTGGTCCGCTTGAGGCGCAGCTGCTGCTTGAGGCCTGCGAACATCGTGCGGCCGCCGCCGAGCGCGATGGGATTCACCACCAGCTGGAATTCGTCGATCAATCCCGCGGCCGCGAGCTGCGCTACGATGCTGCCGCTGCCCAAAATCACCATGCCGTCGCCCGCCGCGCCCTTGAGGCGGCGCACCGCCGCGACCAGATCGTCTTGCACGAGCGTCGTATTGCTCCAGGACGCCTCCTTGAGCGTCCGCGAGAACACGACTTTCGGCGCGCTGTTCATGCGTTCCGCCACGACGGGCATCATCGCGGCCGCGGCGGGCGTGGGCCAGAAGCTCGCCATCATGTCGTAGGTCACCCGGCCGAAGACGAGCGTGCCGCCGCTGCCGGCGTTCTCGGCGACGAAGGCATTCCATTCCGGATCCTGTGGGTCGGCCTTGGCCCATCTCATGTCGCCCTTGACGTCCACGAAATAGCCGTCGAGCGAGACGTGATTGAAGACGATCAGCTTGCGCATGTGGTCCTACCTCGCCATCCGCGCCGCCACGAGCCGGAACGACGGGTCCGCCCGGAGCGGGTCGAGCAGCGGGTCGAAGAAGTTCTCCGGGAGATAGACGTCGTGCTGATCGACACCCCGGTTGAGCCACGCGATTCCCTGCGTCCGGTCGCCGAGACCCGCATAGGCCGCGGCGATGGAGAACTGCGGGACCAGCTCGCCGCGGGCCGAGCGCCGCTTCAGATCGTCCACGAGGCGCAGGGCCGCCCGGCGATCGCCGGAGGCGCCATAGGCGAAGGCGAGTCCGCCCGCGCCGTACGGATAGAACACGCCCAGGTCGAGCGCGTGCTTGATCAACGTGATGGCCTCGGGATAGCGGCGCTGCTGGATCCGGACCAAGCCGAGGCGGTAGTACGCCTGCGCGTAGTTGGGGTCCAGCTCGAGCGCTTGGCGGATGTGTACCTCCGCCGAATCGTTCTGGTGCATGACGTAGTACGTCCACCCGAGCTCGACGGCGATCTGCCGCGACAAGGGATCCAATTGGTGAGCCTGGCGCATCTGGGCCAGGGCCTCGGTCAGCCGCCCGTGACCCGCCAGGAAGTCGCCGTACCAGAGGATGTACGCGTCGGCCAGCGCGGCCCACGCGCGGGCGAAGGTCGAGTCGCGCGCCACCGCCTGCTCCAGGTAGCGCACCGCCTCTTGCAGCGCGGGGCCGGTGCGCTGGTTCCAGGCGAACAGGCCCTTCAAGTACAGATCGTACGCCGCGAGGTCGCGTGTCGGCCGCGAGGCGAGGGCCGAGTCGCGCGCGGGCGCGAGCCGCAGGCGCAGCGCGGCGACGATCGAGCGGGCGACGTCTTCCTGCACCGCGAAGATGTCGGTCAGATCGCGATCGTACGACTCCGACCAGAGCTGATACCCGTCCTTCACATTGATGAGCTGGGTGCTGACGCGCAGCCGGTTGCCGCTCTTGCGCACGCTGCCTTCCAGCACGGCGCCGACGTCGAGCCGCCGGCCGACCTCGTGCACGTCGGGACTCTGTCCTTTGAACTGAAACGACGACGTCCGGGCCGCGACGCGCAGCCCCGGCACCTCACTCAGCGTCGTGATCAATTCCTCAGTGAGGCCGTCGCTGAAATACTCCTGATCTTTTTGGGGACTCAGGTCCACGAAGGGCAGGACCGCGGCGGAGGCCAACGGCGCCACACCTCCGGGCCTCGCCCACCGCAGCGCGGCATAGCCACCGAGTGCCACGAGCAGCAGCGTGAGACCAAGCGCCACCGGCCGCGCCATCGGCCGGCGCGGGCGCGCGCCAGCCAGCGTGTCCGCGCCGCCCGTGCCCTCCTCCCACCGATCGGCCTGTAGGGCGGCCGCGAACTCGGCCGCCGTGGCGAAGCGGTCGGCGGGTGAGCGGGCCAGGGCCCTGGTCACGGCGCGCTCGAGAGCCAGCGGCACGTCGCGGCCGGTACGCAGGTGCGGGATCGGCTCCCGCAGCCGTTTGGCGACGACCGCCTGGGGCGTGGGCCCCGTGTACGGGGGCTCGCCGGTGAGCATCTCGTAGAGCACGCAGCCGAGGGAGTAGACGTCGGTGCGCGGATCGACGTCCCGCTGGGCCAGGGCTTGCTCGGGACTCATGTACTGGGGTGTGCCCAGGCTGATGCCGCTGTCGGTCAGCCGCTCGTCCAATTCGGGCGTGAACGCTCGCGCGATCCCGAAGTCTGCCACTAGGGCATGGGAGCCGCTGAGCAGGATGTTCTCCGGTTTGATGTCGCGGTGGATCACGCCGTGCTGATGGGCATAGTGGAGCGCGTCGGCCACTTCGCGGGTAATGCGCAACGCGTCATCGAGCGGGAGCTGCTTCTCTCGCAACAGCCGGCTCCGCAACGTCTCGCCCTCGACGTACGGCATGGTGAACCACAGCTCGCCGTCCGCGTCGCCGGAGTCGTGCACGACCAGGATGTGCGGGTGTTGCAGGCGGGCGCCGAGCCGGATCTCGCGGAGAAACCGCTCGGGGCCCAGGGCCCGCGCCAGCTCGGGATGCAGGACTTTGAGCGCGACGGGGCGATCGTGCTTCAGGTCGTGGGCCAGGAACACCCAGGCCATCCCGCCACGTCCCAGCTCACGCTCGATGCGGTAGCGGCCGGCCAACGATGCGCGCAGACGATTCAGCATATCCACGCGCACAACGTAACGTTCGCTCGAAGACGGCCGCCAGCTTCAAGCGCTACGCGTCCGCCGCGCCCGCGACAGCCTACTTGACCGTGAACGTCACCGTATCGGCCACCAGCGGGTTCAAGGGAATGTGCCGCCAGTCCGCGATCACGGCGATCACCCGGTGGCGCCCCGGCTTGAGGGAATCCAGGACGAACTCGGTCTGGCCCCGCGCCAGATGAATGATCCCCGGGCTGCCCGCGGGAATCGTGTCGCTGAGCCAGGTGAGGTCGTGATCCACGAACAGGTGATGATGGCCCGTGCCGGGCTGCTCGACCGTCGCGGGGACGATCCGCACGCCGGTCGCCTTCAGCTTGATCACCACCGGCCCGCTCACCGTGGCCCCGTTGCGAGGCGAGATGATCTGTACCGTCACCTTCGTCGCCGCCTGGGCTTGCGCGGCCGGCGGCAGCAACGCCGCCGCACCCAACGTCAGCATGAGTGCTGGAATCGTCGCTTTCATGTTGGTTGCCCCCTGGACTCTGCGAAAAGTGACATGAGTTCCGATCAGTTCTTGTGAAAATGCTGCACGAGCAGGGCGAGGCCCGTAAACACGGCGAGACAGAGGAGACACACCGCCACGAGTTTGGCGACGGTGGACGCTCTGGGGCTCATCCCGTGCGCCGGGGGCTCGCGACTACGGCAGCAGCGCCGCGGCGGGCTGGCTCCGGCCGGCGGCGGGTGCGCCGTCGTGCGCCGTCTGGCACAGCGGCGCCAGCCGCGGCTCCGCGCCCAGCCAGTACAGGCCGTTCGCCATGATGCAATAGCCCGTCGCCGCGAACCACACCATCGCGGTGCCCACGAAGCCCGTGAACAAGAGCCACCACGGGCTGTACACGATCGACAGCACCGACGCCACCGTGAGGTTGATCCCCACGGCGAGGTAGATGCGCCGCTCCAGATACCATTTGTCCGTCTGCATGAAGTAGAGATTGTGGGGCGTGGGCCCGGGCCGGGCCAGCAGGCCCGTGAAGCCCAGCGGCTTGAGGATATTCCCCACGATGCAGAAGCCGGTGAGGGACACCATGATGGAGGCCAGGGCGGTGGCGATCGTCAGCAGGATCCAATAGGGGTTCACCAGCCGCGCCAGCGCGGTGCTCGTGAGCAGGACGAAGCCGGCGATCAGCCAGACGGTGCGCTCGATGTACCAGCGATTTGTGGGAACGATATAGATGCCCGAGCGCAGTGCCATGAGTTCTCCCCGAAGGCGTCCTCGGTAAGCTGCGCGCGACGTGCCCGTCCCCGCAAGACGGGCTCACGGCGTGAGGCGGTGCACGATCTTCACGATAAATGCGCCGTTCAAGGGTCGAGCGAGCGACCGCAGCGCGGGGAACCGGTCGGTCGCCGCGGGATTGGTGGTGTAGCCTGAGTTCCACACGAGAAACACGTCATCGCCGATCTGCGGGATCCAATGGAATCGCAGGTTGAAGTCGGCCCGCTGCGCGTCGTTGTTGTATTGCACGAAGCCCAAGAAGTTGGTGCGGGTGTTGAAGTCGTATTCGATGCGGCCGGAGGCGAGCAGGGCAGTGAACCCGCCGGCCGGCAGCCGCGCGGCGGTGCGGGTCAGGTCGGCGCCGACGATGACATGTCCGCCGCCGCGCCATGTGCCCTGCAGCTCCACCTCCGCGCTGCGGCCGCCGTAGAACGGGCCCCAATTCACGAAGGCGCCGAATGCCAAGGGCCGGCCCGGCGACATGAAATACTGCAGCTCGTAGCGCGACCACCAGTAGCGGCCGGGAGGAATCTTCACCCCCCGAAAGATGTCGAACGTATCGGTCGGCGCGTCCAACAGACGCTGGATGTTCACCTCGAAGCGATCGCCGTTGTCCCGGTCGCCGCCTAAGACCCGCCATTCGAACCACGCCGTCTGCCAGTCCCGCGAGTGGGTGAGGGACCCGGATCCGTCGGCGATGATGTCCCATTCGGGGATGAACTTGAAATCGAACTGGCGGACGCCCAGGGCGTGGGGCCGGGGCATGAAGTTGGTGTGGCCCGTCGTCTGCCAGATCCCCGTGCGCTGCACGAACCCGAGCGGCGGCGCGAACCCGGCCTCGATGCGGTACAAGGCCACGAAGTTGTCGAACAGGTCGTTGGGGTTGTCGGTGGAGACGCGCCACGCCAGCGGCGTGCCGGACACGCCGGGCGTCCGGCTCCCGGCGAGCCAGACCTTGGGCTCCACGTTCTGGCCGTGGACCACGAGCGGGAGGTCGAGATCGACGCCGCCCGCGGCCTGGGCGCCGCCACTCGCGACGGCGCGCACACTGCCGATGGCGCCGACGTAGGCACGCGCGAACAGGTCGTGCTGCAGCCGCAGCACGGCGTTGTTGGCCCGCTCGGCGCCCCCGGTCTGCGCGTCGAGCACACCCAGGCGCCACGGCCCGACGCGACCCGTCACCCGCGCCCCCGCGAGGATCGGAATCGCCGCGCCCGATGTATCGAGGCCCAACCGCCGCGAGTAGAACACCTGCACCCGGCCCGGCGTCCCGAAGTCGAACAAGCCGCTCGATTCCAGGAAGAACTCCCGCTTCTCGGGGAAGAAGAACGGGAAGCGCGTCAGGTTGATCACCTGCTGATCGGCCTCGACTTGGGCGAAGTCGGTATTGGCGGTGAGATCGGCGGTGACGGTGGGCGTCACGGGGACCTTCACATCGAGGCCCGCCTTGCCGCCGAGGAACCCGTCCCCGGTGGTGGCACCGGCGCTGTCGTGCGGCGCTGCCGTGGCACGCGCCAGCACGTACGGGTAGGCCTCGACATCGCGCACCCGGTCGAGCGCGCCGAGCCCCGTGAGCTCGCCGGCAGTCAATAGTTGGTACAGCCCTTCGCCCCGGCCCCAGGAGCGCCACAGGTCTTCTTCGTTCTTGCGGCGGATGAAGCGGCGCACGTTGAACCCGAATCGCAGATCGTCGCCGCGATGGTAGCGGAGGGTGCGGAACGGAATCCGGAACTCGGCGGTCCAGCCGGCCGCATCGCGCGTCGTGACCACCTCCCAAATGCCGTTCCAGTCTTCGTTGAGATCGTCGATCCCGACGAGCTGCGCGTCCCACATCGCGCCCTTGGGATTGGTGCCGAAGACGAACGCGCCGCGGCGATCGTGAAAGCTGTCGATCAGCAGCTGGATGTTGTCGTCGCTCGACAAGTCCGCGTCGCGCCGCAGCTCGCTCGCGCGCACCAGGCGCGCGTCGCCGTCGTACGCGCGCACCAGTACGTACAGCGCCCTGGCGTCGCGCAACGCCTTGACCACCGTGCGCTCGCTCGCGGCGGCGCCCGCCGCGGGCTCGCGTTGGCGGAAGTCGCTGATGCAGTCCGCGCTCGCCCAGACGGGGCTGTCGAGGCGGCCATTGAAGGGAATGGCGGCGGTCGCGGTGGCGACGTGCAGGCGCACCGGCTGCTGCGCCGCCAAGAGGCCCGGCCCGGCCAGCGCCAGGCACACGAAAGTCCGCCGCATATGAGGCGGGGAAGTATCGCGCGCGTGCATCAGCCCGGCAACGCGCCGCGGGCGAGTGGCACGCGACGCGCGGAGGCTGCATAATCTCCGCCATGAAAACCGTGATCGTCGCCCTGGGCCTGACGCTCGTCTGCGGCGCCGCGCCGCGCGCCGCCGCCCAAACGCCGGATGCCACCGCCGCGCTGCGCTGGCGCGCCATCGGCCCCGCCCGCGCCGGCCGCGCCCGTGCCCTGGCCGGCGTACCTGGCACGCCGACCCTCCTCTACATCGGGTTCGACAACGGCGGCCTGTGGCGCTCGAGCGACTACGGCGCCAACTGGGATCCGCTGTTCGACCGTGAGTCCACCGGCTCGATCGGCGCGATCGCCGTCGCGCCCTCCGCCCCCAACGTGATCTACGTCGGCTCGGGCGCCGGCATCATCCGGCCCGATCTCGCGACCGGCGACGGCATGTACAAGTCCAGCGACGCCGGCCGCACGTGGACCCACTTGGGCCTCGATCAGACCCAGATGATCGCGATGGTGGACGTCGATCCCGGCAACCCGGACCGCCTGTTCGTCGCGGCGTTGGGCCATCCGTACGGTCCCAATCCCGAGCGCGGCATCTTCCGCTCGACCGACGGCGGCCGGACGTTCGCCCGCGTGCTCTACAAGGACGACTACACGAGCGGCAACGACGTGCGCATCGATCCCAGCGATCCCAACACGGTCTACGCCGCCCTGTGGCAGCAGCAACAGGCGTTCTGGGAAGGCGGCGACTTCGGCGGCGGCGCGGGCGGCATCTTCAAGTCCACGGACGGCGGCACCACCTGGACCCCGCTCACCGACGGGTTGCCGCCGGTGCTCGAGGCCAACCTCGCCATCGCGCCCAGCAATCCGAAGACGATTTATGCCATGGTCGCGAGCGTCAACCCGGCGGGCGGCTCGGGGCCGGTCGGATTCTACAAGTCGAGCGACGGCGGCGCCCACTGGACGCTGCGCACGGCGGGCACGGCCGATCCTCGGCCATTGATCCGCATCGGCGGCGGCGACCTGCCGACCATCGTCGTTGACCCAAAGGATGAGAACGTGGTGTACAGCGCGTCGACCGTGATGTGGCGCACGGAAGACGGCGGCACCAGCTGGTCGGCGGTGCGCGGCGCCCCCGGCGGCGACGACTATCAGAAGATCTGGATCAGCCCCCAGGATGCCAATCTGATTCTCGCCGTCTCCGATCAAGGCGCGGTGGTTTCCGCCAATCGCGGCGCGTCGTGGAGCAACTGGTACAACCAGTCCACCGCGGCGCTGTACCACGTGACCGCCGACAACGCGTTCCCCTATCGCGTGTGCAGCGGGCAGCAGGACTCCGGGTCGCTGTGCGTCGCCAGCCGCTCCGACGACGGCGCCATCACCTTCCACGACTGGCACCCCGTCAACATCCAGGAATACGGCATGGCCGCGCCGGACCCGCGCGACCCGGACGTGGTGTTCGGCAGCGCGCGCACCAACGTCTCGCGCTACGACCGCCGCACCGGCCAGACGACCAACGTGGGACCCGACGCCACGGCGCGCGGCGACCAGTACGGCCGCAATGTCCGGACGATGCCGCTCGTGTGGTCGCCGCTGCGGCCCGACGTGTTGTTCTACGCGTCCAACGCCGTATGGAAGTCGCTGGACCACGCGCGCACCTGGACGCGCATCAGTCCCGATCTGGCGCGCCAGACGTGGACCGTTCCCGCGAGTGCCGGACAATATGCGAGCACCGTGATGCCGGGCCCCCGCGGCACGATCACCGCGCTCGCGCCCTCGCCCCGGAGTCTCACCGTGCTCTGGGCCGGCACCGACGACGGCTTCATTCAGGTGACCGTGGACGGCGGCGTGCACTGGCAGAACGTCACCCCGGCCGCGATCCAACCCTGGACCCGCATCTTCAACATCGAGGCGGGCCACTTCGATACGCGCACCGCGTACGCCGCCGCGAACACATTACGAATCGACGACGCCAATCCGCACTTCTGGCGCACGCACGACGGCGGCCGCACGTGGACCGAGATCGACGGCGGCTTGGCTTCGGGCGCCGTGGCCAACTCGATCCGCGAGGACCCGCGCCAGCCGGGGCTGCTGTACGTCGCCACCGACGCGCAGGTCTGGGTCTCGTTCGACGACGGCGGGCACTGGCAGTCGCTGCGGCGCAACATGCCGGCGATCTCGGTGCGCGACATCGCGGTGAAGGACGACAGCACGTGTCTCTGCGCCGACCTGATCGCGGGGACGCACGGCCGCGGCTTCTGGATCCTGGACAACGTGACGCCGCTGCGGCAGATGGCGGCGCTGCAACAGGCGCAACACACGGGCACACCGTATCTCGTGAAGCCACAGACCGCCGTGCGCGTCCGTTTCGGCACCAACGATCCCACGCCGTGGCCGCCCGAGCTGCCGGCGGGCGAGAATCCGCCGGCGGGCGCCGTGCTCGATTACTTCCTGCCCGCGGACGCGGCCGGCCCGGTGACGCTGGACATCGTGAACGCCGCGGGCCGCGTGGTCCGCTCCTATTCGAGCGCCGACTCGGTGCTCGTGCCCGATCCGGCGCTCGACCCCGTCGCGTATGATCAAATCTGCCGCCAGAAGCCCAGCGCGACCTACTGCGGGCTGCCGCTCTACTGGCCGGCGCCGCAGATGACGATCGCCACGGGGGCAGGGATGCACCGCGTGAGCTGGGACCTGCGCTATCAGCCGCTCGACACCGTGAAGGTGACGGACGCGGGCGACGTCGGGGCCACGGGTGCGGTGCCGCACCGCAGCGTGCCGCCGCCGGCCGCGCCGTGGGCGCCGCCCGGCCGTTACACGGTGCGGCTCACGGTCGCGGGCAAGTCGGTCACGCAAGCCTTGGTCTTGCGGCTCGATCCGCGCGTCACGACGCCCGCGGTGGGCCTGGCGCAGCTGGCCGCGCTGTCGCGCGAGATGTACGACGCGGCTGCGGCCACGCGCGCGGCCTATCGCCAGGCGCGCGCCCTCCTGGCGCAGCTCGATTCGACCCCGGGGAATGAGGCGTTACGGGCGCGCGTCGACTCGCTCGCGCCGGCGCCTCGGCCGCGGGCGCGCGGCTTCGGCCGCCCCAATCCCGCCGAGCCGCCCACGCTCGAGAGCGCGAGCAACGCGCTGCTGGGAGCGGCGATGGCGCTGCAGGGCGCCGATGTGACGCCCACCGCCGCGCAGGTTGCGGCCTGCGCACGGGCGCGGACCCAGGCCGCCACAGTGCTCGCGCGCTGGGCTCGAATCAAACGCGCCGCGGCGCAATCCCGATCACGATAGGGGCCAACTATGAAACGTCTTGCGCTCTTCCTGACGCTGGTAGCGATTGCGGGCTGTGTGCCGCCGAGCCGCCGCGTCGCCGTGGCGCCGTGCTCGGAGACCATCGCCCCGATCCGCAACCAGGCAATCCTCGTGGTGATCAACATCACGTACAGCTACACGCCTGAAGACGAGTCGGGCGCGCGGTCGTCGCACAAGGACGACATCCTGGAGGAGTTGAACAACTTGGGCCAGCCGGACGGCAACACGTTCGCGGAGCCCAACGGGCAGGGCACGAACTTCACGTTTACCTATACGATCAACAACGACGGGCAGGACCATTTCACGGGCGGCCTGCACTTCGCGGGGTGGGGCCAGGGCTTCATCCACGACTTCGGCCGCTACCAGTACTCCTACTCCGCCACGGAGCAGCTGGTGAAGGACCTCACCGACGACGCGTACGGTTTCATCCACGACGGCTGGCACGACAGCCGCCCCAGCTGTGCTGGGCGGTAAGTAGGGCCCCAACGCCGGTTACGAATCGCAACGGGGATCGCAGCGGGCCGGTGCGCCCGCGCGTACATTCCACGCCCTGAACCCTCCCAAGGATCGTATGACCAAGGCATGGCTCATCGCCGCGGCGCTCGTGTGGCCTGTCGCGAGCGCGGCGCAGACGTTCAAGGTCGCCAGGTACTCGATCGGCGGCGACGGCGGTACCGACTATCTCACGGCCGAGCCCGGCACCGGACGGGTGTTCGTGTCGCGCGGCACGCACGTGATGGTGGTGGATGGGGTGACGGGGAAGGTGTTGGGCGACATTCCCGACACGCCGCGCACGCACGGCATCGCGCTGGCGCCCAAGTCGGGGCACGGCTTCATCACCAATGGCGGCGATTCGACCGTCACGATGTTCGATATCAAGACTCTGGCGGTGATCAAGAAGATTCCGGTCGCGACGGGTGGCCTGGACGGCATCATGTACGACGACTTCTCGGACCGGATCATTCTGACCAATCACAGCCGGCCGATCGGCACGATGGTGGCGCTCGATCCCACGAGCGGCGCCATCGTGGGCACGGTGCAGCTCGAGGACAACGGGCCGGAGGGTGCCGCGAGCAACGGCGAGGGCAAGATCTTCATCAATAATGAAGGCACGAGCACCATGCAGGTGATCGACCTCAAGACCATGAAGGCGATCGTCTCGTGGCCCCTGGCGCCGTGCGAGGGGCCGACGGGCATCGCCTACGATCGCGCCACCAACCGGATTTTCTCGGGCTGCGGCAAGACGTCGGTGGTGGTGGATGCGACTTCGGGGAAGATCGTCGCGACCATCGCCAACGGCGACGGCGTGGACGCGTTGGGGTGGGACCCGGTACAGAAGCTGATCTACATCCCGGCCGGGCGCGACAGCAACGTCACCGTGGTGCACGAGGATTCACGCGACAAATACACGGTGGTGGCCACGGTGCCGACGATGCGCGGTGCCAAGACGATCAGCGTGGATCCAGTGACGCACGTGGCGTATCTATTCCAGCCCGAGTACGGCCCGTTGCCGCCGGGCACGCCGCCGCCCGCGCCCGGTCAGCGGCCGCAGCGCGGCCCGATCATCGGGACGTGGTTCTTCGCGGTCAGTCACTAGGGAAGGGCACGTCTAGCAGGCAAGCGGCCCGATCGCCAGGGATGGCGGTCGGGCCGCTTGTGTTACCTCGCCGGACTCAGCTTTCGAGGCCGTCGCGGTTGTCGTCTTCGAATGCCCCGAAGGAATTCTGGATGTTGTTCGCCACGATGCTCTCGTTCGGGTTGCCCTTGTTCGCCGACGCGGGATCGACCAGTGCGGTCTTCGTGTCGTTCAAGAACCAGGTCGAAATATCGACGCGCAGCGTGACGTTGACCGCCTGCCCATCGGCCACCGTCACGGGCGGGTTCAGGACCTGCTCCTGGCTCTGGTCGACGTCCGACGTGAAGACGAAGTCGCTGCGCGTACCGGCGCCGGAGCCGGTGCCGTGCACGAAGGTCCCGGTCACGCGGATGGAGACGTTCGCGAAATCGGGGTTCGCCGCGATGAAGGCCGCGTCATCGCTCGAGCTGGGCTTGTGGATCTCGAACTCGAACCCGTCGAACGTGCCGGCGGGCGCGCTGATCGCCACGTCCTGCGTGATGTTCGTGCTGCCGAGCGGCAGCGTCACCAGCGTGGCGCCGGTTTCGAACTCCTCGCAATCGCCGTTTCCCACCATCGAATCGCAGGACGCGGCATCGCTGCGCTTGAGCTCGACTTTGCGCAACACCAGCTCGGCGCTACGGATGATGATCGTGTCCGGCGCCAGCGCGATCACAATGCTGTCGCCTGCGGCCGTCACGCTGGGCATGGGCGCGCCGGGCGCGAGGGCGGCGCTGAGCGCCGCCGCGGACGCAGACCTCCGGGTCGTGACCGAAAAGCCGAGGGTCCCGGTTGTGGAATCGGCACAGGCGGCCAGCGCGACCAGCGGTACCAGCGCCATCAGCTTCACGAGCTTCATATCTCCTCCAGGAATGGATGGGCCGAAACGCGACTCGCTGAGAGGAGGTGCAAGCGGTGTGCCGCCATCGGCTGAGCACGTGCCAACGACTGCCTGCATCAAATCGGCGCAGGCCCGTTCGTTCTGAGCCAGGAGCTCTAGGGTCCCTCGATCAACGCAGCGATCGCCTGGGCCGCGTGTTTCGCACCCAGCCGCTCGTACAGTTCGACGGCCCGCGCGCGCGCCGCGCGCGCGCCGGCAGCGTCACCGCGGGCTTCCAGCGCCGCGCCCAGATCACGCTGCACCGCCGCCAGCGCTTCCGCGCTCGCCTGTCGCGTGGCGAGCTCGGCCGCCTGCTCCAGCAACGCGATGGCGCCCGCCGTGTCGCCCCGAACCCGCGCGACGCCCGCCTGCAGGCGCCACACCTCGGGCAGCCCCGCCTCGAACTGCACGCGGTGGTAGGCCTCCGCGGCGCGCGCGAGCTCCGCCGCCGCGAGCGCGGCGTCGCCCATGAGGAGATGGGTCTCGGCGCGGCCCGTCAGCGCCAGACCCAACAGGCTGTCGTCCTGCAGCTGCGTGGCCAGACGCACGGCCTGCTCCGCGGCCTCGAGCGCCTGGCGGTAATCGCCGCGCTCCCGCCAGCTGATGCCGATGTTGTGGTGGGTCTCGGCGATCCCGCGCACGACCCCGGCCTGTTGATAGGCGGCGAGGGCGAGTTGATAGACCGCCAGCGCCGCGGCGGGATCGCCGCGCAGGAAGGCGATGATCCCCAGGTTGTTGAGACAGCGCGCCTCGGCGGTGTGGTCCTGCACCGCGCGCGCCAGCATCAGCGCGTCGGCGAAGCGCCCTTCCGCCTGGTCGACGTCACCGTGCCGCAGCGCGATCGCGCCCTTGTAGTTGAGGGCCCGCAGCTCCGCCTGCCGCTCGCCGCGCGAGCGCGCCAGCACGAGCACGAGATCCGCCCAGCGCTGCGCCTCGCCGTGGTCGCCCAGGCGGCCGTGCGCCTCGGTCGCGAGCAGCGCGAACGCCGTCCGCCCCTCGAGCGCCGCGACCGGCAGGCGGTGCAGCCGGTCCAGCACCTCGCGGTGGCGGCCCAGCTCCGCCTGCGCGCGCAGCTCAGCGAGCTGCGCCGAGTCGTCGGCCAGCGACGTCGCCATAGACGCTCATGGACTCACCACGCGATGGCGTGCTCCGTGAAGTGCAGGATCTTCGCGTCCAACTCGTCGTACGACTCGAAATTCAACGCCTGCAGTCGGGTCCAGAAGGTGTCGGACGGTTGCCGCTGCCAGATGTCGAGCTGCGTCTGGATCGTCGAGTCGGCCGCATTGACCGCGCCGTCATCGTTGAAATCGTGGTTGCCGTTGACGTATTCGAGCGTCAACTCAGCCGGATGGTCCGGGCTGAAGCGCAGGCCGGTCGGCTGGAAATCGAAGAGGAATTTCGTGACATCGACGACTTTGACGGTGATCAGGATCGAATCGCCCGGCTGAAAGAGGCTCCCGTCGGGCCGGCGCAGCAGGCCATCGCCCGGCACCTTGAAGCGCAGGAACTCCTGCCCGGTGTCGCTGGGCGACGCTCCCTGGTAGTACATCCGCAGTTCGCGATCCTGGCCCGCCATTGCGTAAAAGCTCGCGCTGTCGGCGAGGAGTGGCGGCGCTGCGGTGTCCTGCAGCACGATGTGGAGCTGCGAGTTCGGCACCGGCGGCGGCGGATTGGGGCCGCTCGAATTGCTGCAGGCCGCCGCGATCGCGAGCGCCACGAGGCCGAAGAACAGTCGTCGCATGGGTGCTTGTCCCGAGGAGGTGGTCGCAGTCCCAACTCGCAATCCGCGCGCCACCGTACCTCGTTGCGTGGTATGGGGATCGGTCTCGTCAGCTGGGTCACTACGAGGCACTTGTATCACTTCGTATCAGGCTCCTCGGCCCCTTCGAGCAGCCGCTGCAGCCGCGAGCGGGAGATCCCGAGGCGCCGCGCCGCCTCGGAGCGGTTGTCGCCGGCCGCCTGCAGCGTCGCGCGGGCGACGGCGCGCTGAATCTCGGCGAGGGTGCCTGTGAAGGGGACCGCCCCGGCGGCGGCGGGGCGCGCCGGCCGCACGGCGAGCTCCGCGAGCGCCAGCGTGCCGGGCTGCGAGAGCAGCATCGAGCGCTCGATCGCATTGCGCAGCTCGCGGATGTTGCCGGGCCACGCGTGGGCGAGCAGCGCGCGGCGCACCTCGGCGGTCAGCGCGGGCTGGGCGAGGCGGTACTGCCCGGCGAACTGCCGCAGGAAGGTCTCGGCCAGCACGAGGATGTCCTCGCCGCGCTCGCGCAGCGGCGGCAGCTCGAGCGTCACGACATTGAGGCGGTAGTAGAGGTCCTCGCGGAACTGGCCGGCCTCCACCGCCGCGGCGAGGTCGGTGTTGGTCGCCGCGATGATGCGGATGTCGAGCGTGCGGCTGGTGGTGGCGCCGAGGCGGCGCACGCTCTTCTGCTCGAGCGCGCGCAGCAGCTTGCCCTGCATTTCGAGGGCGAGGTGATGGACCTCGTCGAGGAACACCGTCCCGCCCTGCGCCACCTCGAACAGTCCCGGCTTCGCGGTGCGGGCGTCGGTGAACGCGCCCCGCTCGTGGCCGAACAGCTCGCTCTCGAGCAGCGGTGGCGGCAGCGCGGCGCAGTTGAGCTCCACGAATGGCGCCGCCGCGCGGGGCCCGCCGTAGTGCAGCGCCCGGGCGAGCAGCTCCTTGCCTGTGCCGGTCTCCCCCGTGATCAGCACGGTGGCGTCGCCGTGGGGGATCACTCGCGCGGCACGCTCCAGCGCCGCCTTGAGCGCCGGGCTCTGGCCTACGATCTCGCGGAACGCATAGGCTTGCGCCTCGAGGTGGGCGTGCGCCGCCCGGGACAGCGCGGCGCGGCGCCGCTCGACGGCCGCGGAGAGGGTGTCGCGCAAGCCGTCGCGGTCGTCGGGCAGGGCGAAATAGTCCGACGCGCCCGCCGCCACGGCCTGCGCCGCCACCCGGTGGGAGACGGAGGCGCCCACCGCGATCACGGGAACGCCGCCGGGCGCCGCGAGGCGCTCGAGCAGCGGACCGATCTCGGTTTCGTGCCCGCCCGCCGCCACGAGGATCACCGCCGCGCCGGAAGGCGGCAGCTCCGCGGATGTGGGGGTCCATTCGTCGAGTGCCACGCCGATGTCCTGGGCCAGGACCGGCCAGAAGTCGGAAAAGGAATCGCTCAGGCGGACGACGAGGAGCCGGACGTCGGCGGCCGTCACTCGGGCCCCGGCGTCGTGCGGATCGCCTTGCGGGCGGACCGGCGGGTCGTGGTCACGTCTTCCACAGCGAGTACGGTTGCCACGCGGGGCGCCTGGCGCAAGAGTAGTCAGGGTCTGCGCGGCGCGCGGCGACCGGCGATAATCGGGATCTGCTCGCCAGGGGCATCACGCCTTGATCGAGTGGCTGGTCAGGATCCTTGACATGCCTCGCTTCATCATATATATAACCCATCAGTTATGCAATCAACCGTCCGCCTCGACGCTATCTTCGCCGCCCTCGCCGATCCCACCCGCCGAGCCATCCTCGCTCGGCTCGCGACGGGACAGGCCTCCGTCAACGAGCTGGCCGAGCCCTTCGACATGAGCCAGCCCGCCATCTCCAAACACCTGAAAGTTCTGGAGCGCGCGGGGCTGATCTCGGGCGGCCGCGACCGCCAGCGCCGGCCCCGCAAACTCGAGCCCAAACCGCTGGCGGACGCCACTAGGTGGCTCGAGCGCTACCGCCGCCTGTGGGAAGGGAACTACCAACGCCTCGACGCGCTGCTCGAGGAGTTGAATACCAAGGAGAAGCGATGAGCAACCTCAGAATCACCATGCCATCGGATCGCGAGATCGCGATGACGCGCACGTTCGATGCGCCGCGCCAGCTGGTCTGGGACGCCCATACCAAGCCAGAGTTGGTGAAACGCTGGCTCCTCGGACCGCCCGGCTGGTCCATGCCCGTTTGCACGATCGACCTGCGCGTGGGCGGCAGCTACCGCTACGAGTGGCGCAAAGACAGCGACGGATCCACCATGGCGATGGGCGGCATCTACAAGGCAATCGTGCCGCTCGAGCGCATCGTCTCGACCGAGCAGTTCGACGACCCCTGGTATGAGGGCGAAGCGATCGGCACGCTCGTCCTGAAAGAGCAGGGCGGCAAGACGACGCTCACGACGACCGTCCTCTACGCCTCCAAAGCCATCCGCGACTCGGTCTTGAAGTCCGGCATGACGAGCGGGGTGGAGGAGAGTTATAACCGACTGGCCGAAACACTGGCGGCGAGTTCAGCGGCAAAGAGATGACGCGCGCACAGCACGACGAACGCGGCCTCGACCCCGAGCGACAGAAGGCCCAACGGCTCGAGCCAGACGTCCGGCTCGAGACCCGGCAGGCCGACCGTCCGGCTGATCACGTAGCTCACCAGCGCGCCGCCCGCCACGACCACGCCGAGTACCCAGCCCCACGTGCGCGCGCCGCGATAGATGCCGTAGGCCGCGACGATGGCGCCGATGCCGTTCGCCACGAACAGCACCCCCTTGTAGGTCGCGTCCCCGAAGCTGCCGGGCGCATCAATAAAGTGAATCGCGCCGGTCACGAGGATGAGCGCGATGCCTGCTCCTTCTACGGCGGTCCGCGGCGTACGCATATCTCGGCTCCGCGTGGCGGTGGGGTGGCACAGTCCCGGGTCTCAATAAAGGTAAGGGGAGGAGGCACGACATGAACAAGATCACGCCGTTCCTGTGGTTCAACGGCACCGCCGAAGAGGCGATGAACTTCTACGTCTCGATCTTCAAGCACTCGAAGGTCGGGCGCGTATCGCGCTACGGCGATGCGGGACCCGGACCCAAGGGCGCGGTGATGTCTTGCACCTTCACGCTCGGCGGCCAGGAGTTCTTCGCCCTGAACGGCGGCCCGCAGTTCAGCTTTACCCCCGCGATCTCCTTCTTCGTGAACTGCGAGACGCAAGCCGAAGTGGACGAGCTGTGGGAGAAGCTCTCGGCGGGCGGTACGAAGGATCAGTGCGGCTGGCTGAAAGACAAGTTCGGTCTGTCGTGGCAGATCGTGCCGTCGCTCCTGGGCAAACTGTTGGGGGACAAGGATCCCAAGAAAGCCAACAGGGTCATGCAGGCGATGATGCAGATGAAAAAGATCGACATGCAGGGCTTACAGCAGGCCTACGACCGAGGATAAACTCCCTGCGATGAAGAGCGCCCTCGCCTTCGTCCTCCACCACGGCTACCTGGTGGTCGGCCTCGTCGCGTTCGTGGACCAGTTCGGGATTCCGTTCCCCGCCGTGCCCTTCCTCGTGGCCGCCGGGGCGCTTGCCCGCAGCGGCCAGCTGAGCCTGCTGCCCGTGGGACTCGTCGCGGTGATGGCGGCGATCGCGGCGCACGGCATCTGGTACGAAGCCGGGCGCCGTGGCGGCGGGGACGTGCTGGGGTTCATGTGTCGCCTGGCGCTCGAGCCCGACGTCTGCGTGCGGCGGGGCCACGACTTCTTCGCGCGTTGGGGCGCCGGCGCCGTGGTGCTCTCGAATCTGGTTCCGGGTATCGGGGTCGTCGCTCAGCCGATCGCTGGGACCATGCGCATGTCACGGGCGCTCTTTCTGGGACTCAATCTGCTCGGAGCGCTGCTCTGGGCGGGCCTGCCGCTCGCGCTCGGCTACTGGTTCAGCGCGCAGGTGGAGAGCATCCTCGCAGCGGGCGCGCAGCTCCGTGGCTCCGCGGTGGTGCTGCTCGCCGGCGCCTTCCTCGCCTACCTCGGCTGGAAGCTCCTGAGACGACGGCTGCTGTACCGCGAGTTGCGCCTCGCCCGCATCACGCCGGAGGAGTTGTGGCAGCGACTGGAGCAGCAAGAGCCGCTGGTGGTGCTCGACCTGCGCCACGCGCTCGAGTTCGCCGCGGATCCTCGCACGATTCCCGGCGCGTTGCGGATGTCCCCCGACGAGCTGGACCAGCGCTACAAGGAGATCCCGCGAGACCGTGAGGTGGTGCTCTATTGCAGCTGACCCAATGAGGCCACGAGCGCCCGTGCGGCGCTGCGATTGAAACGGCGCGGAATCACGAGGGTGCATCCACTGGCGGGGGGGTTCCCGGGGTGGCTGGCGAAAGGATTCGCGCTCAGCCCCGCGTAGGATGCAACTCGGCCGGTCAGAGCCGGTAGCCCGTCAGCGTCCCCGCCGCCGTCTTGAGGAACAGCATCCCCGCGACATCGTCCACCGCATACACCGGCTCGCGATCCTTGCCCAGATCCACCCGCGACTTCGGCTGTCCCGTGTCTTTGTCGATCTGCAGCAGCACGTTGCCGTTGCCATCGGGTGACTTCGTCAGCATGAACACCGAGTTCGACACCGTGAGCGAGGCCCGGAAGCGCTTCGACGCCAGCGCCGCGGCCTGGTGCGAATAGCCCGCGAGCTGCGCGCCGCCCGTCGAGTAGGCCGTCGCCAGCTGTCCCGTGATGCGCTTCGCGTTCGAGTCCGTGGCTTGCCGCGATGCCTGGGCGAAGGCGTCGCCGTACGCCGACGCGGCCGCGCCGTACAGGCCGGCGCGCACGGCCTGGATGCGATACAGCGCGCGCAACAGCCCCGGCAGCTGCGGGGCAGGGTAATACACCTGCTGCTTCACCTGTCCGTCGCGTGTTACCAGCACGAGATTCTGCGGTGAAATCAGGACGATCCCCGCGGGCCGGATCTCCATGTCGGTGGGATCCTCGCCGCCCTGCAGCTTGATCTCGCCGCCCAGCGCCTTGAACGTCCCGGTGGTGCGATCGACCGCGTATAGCCGGTGGTCGTGGCTCGCGAAGACATAGAGTGTCGTGCCCTCGACCACATGATGCAGGGAGTAGCGGGCGGCGTTGTAGTCGTCCTGGTTCAACGGCTTACCGCTCTCGATCGCGTCTTTGAACTTGGGCTCGCCCGTCGCCAGATCGATGACGTTCACCTCGGCATTCGTCGCCGCGTCGGGCCGCGAGATGTACAACAGGCCCGCGGGCGTCAGCTCGGCATACGCCAGCTGGCCCTTGATCTTCACGTCCTTGGATAGGCGCACCGTCGCCGTGGCCACGTCCAGCACGTTGACGAACGTGCGCGACTCGGCGTCCACCGCGAGCACCGCGGACCCGCCCGTGATCAGCGCGTCCGTGACCGTGCCGCGCATGTGCAGCGGCTTGGCGGCGATGGTCGTGCCGTCGTCATAGCGCACGACGTTCAGCCCCGTCTGCACCACGCCGTTGACGATGCGCACGTTGCCCGTCGCCTCGTTGGCGGGCGGTGATTCCGGCAACATGATGATGCCGGCGGGATGCTGCACGATGTCGTGCACCCAGCCATCCACGGTCGGCGGCTTGGCCCACAGCGCCTGGCCGTCGGCCAGCCGATAGGCCATGAGCCGGTCGTCGAAGCTCACGTAAATGCGATCGGGCCTGTCGAGCGAGGGGTAGAGGCGCACGTGGCGCGCGGCGTTGCCCGCGCGCGCGGTGGGCAGCGTCGCCGACCAGCGGATGGCGCCCGTGCGCGCATCGAGCGCCTTCAGGCCCATCAGCGTGTGCACGATGATCACGTCCGGCCCCGCCTGCAGCACTTGCAGCTCGGTCCGCTCGGACGCACCGCGCTCCATGCGCTGCATCAGGCCGCCGAACCCCGTCTTTTTGGGGCCGGCCGGCTCGAACAGCGACTCGCTCGCCCACCGCTGGGCGCCCGTTTGGAGATCGTACAGGGCGAGGACCGCGGGTCCGCTCGCCCGCCGCCCGTGCACCAGCAGGGTGCCGCTCTGCGGCAGCACGCGGCGGGTGACGACTTGCGTCAGGTTGAGCCGCCGCGAATCGAACACGACGACGCCGGTCACCGGGTCGAATACCAGCAGCAGGCCGGGACGGGCCGCCTCCATGAGCAGCGAGCCCTCCACCATGCGGACGCTATCGGGCGGCA
>JBGPOE010000030.1:0-28385 GCA_041487875.1 Gemmatimonadota bacterium
CACGTTCGAGTAGAAGAGATCGCTCTCGAGGAAGATCTGCCCGTCGGTGATCGAGATGACGTTGGTCGGGATATAGGCCGAGACGTCGCCCGCCTGGGTCTCGATGATCGGCAGCGCCGTCAACGACCCGCCCGGCTTCTTGATGCGCGGGTCCTGCTTGATCGCCATCGGGTCTTCGGAGATCTTGGCGGCCCGCTCCAGCAGGCGCGAGTGCAGGTAGAAGACATCGCCCGGGTACGCCTCGCGCCCCGGCGGACGCCGCAGCACCAGCGAGATGTTGCGGTACGCCACGGCCTGCTTCGAGAGGTCGTCGTAGACGCAGAGCGTCGCGCCGCCGTGCTCGTACATGAAGTACTCGGCGAAGGTGCAGCCGGAGTAGGGCGCGATGTACTGGAGCGGCGCCGGGTCGGACGCCGAGGCCGCGACCACGATGGTGTAGTCGAGGGCGCCCGTCGAGCGCAGCCGCTCCACCACCGATGCCACCGTGGACTGCTTCTGCCCGATCGCCACGTACACGCAGATGACGCCGGTGCCCTTCTGGTTGATGATCGTGTCGATCGCGATCGCCGTCTTGCCGGTGCCGCGGTCGCCGATGATCAGCTCGCGCTGGCCGCGGCCGATGGGAATCATCGAGTCGATCGCCTTGACGCCGGTCTGCAGCGGCTCCTTCACCGGCTGCCGCTTGATGATGCCGGGCGCCACGATCTCCACTTTGCGGCTCTTGGTCCCCTTCACGGGGCCCCGCCCGTCCACCGGCCGCCCCAGCGCGTCGACCACCCGGCCGACCATCCCCGTCCCCACCGGCACGTCGAGCACGCGCCCCGTGCGGCGCACTTCGTCGCCCTCCCTCAACACGAGGTAGTTGCCGAAGATCACGGCGCCGATGTTGTCTTCCTCGAGGTTCAGCGCCTGACCGACCACCTTCTCCCCAGTCTCCGACGACGTGAACTCGAGCATCTCGCCCGCCATCGCGGAGGTCAGGCCGTAGATGCGGGCGATGCCGTCCTTCACTTCCAGGACGGTCCCGACTTCGCGGACGTCGATCTCGGCCAGGTCCGCCGCCTGGATTTCCTTGAGGAGGATGTCCTTCAATTCGCCGGGCCGGAGGATCGAATCAGTCGCCATTGGGGTCGGTAGTTGAGATTGTGAAAATTATCACATGCAGCGGACGGTCGCCAGTTGCGCAGGTCGGTTGCCAGACGGCGAAGTTGCCAGCGGTCACAAGTCGCCCGTTGCCGGGATAGACCCTACCTGACGACCGATGATCTTGCAACCGCTGGAAACTTGCCGTCTGGAAACTCCACTGCGGACTTGGGTCTGCCTACTGCCGACTTCTAGTGCGCCCCCGTATGAACCGCGCCAACACGCCCCCCGCCCCCAACTCCCCCAGCTCCACGGGCGACGCTCCCGCCACCCGGCGGGCGGCGCCCGCCAGGTTGCTGGGCGAGGCGAGCCCGAGGATCTGCACCACGGCCCGCACGGTGTAGCCCGGGTTGCCGAGCAGGTCGGCGGCACAGGCGACGCGGGCGAGGTCGATCACGCGCTTCAAGTTGGGCGCCCCGCCGGCGGCAAACTGGCGTGACAGATGCTCGCGCGTGACGCGCAGCGCCTGCGCGATGTGCGCGGTGGTGATGGGCTGGGCCACGCGGCGCAGGACTTCGTCCCAGGCGGCGCGCTGCAGCGGGTCGGTGAGCCGCAGGACGCGCGGCGCGTCGGCGAGGGCGGCGCGCCGTCTGGCTTGGGCGGTGCGAGCCGCGACCCATTCACCCGCGACGGCGTTGTCCACGCCTTCGACCAGGACGCCCGCCACGCCGGCGGCGCGGCACGCGGCGAGCAGCGGCCCGTCGTCGGGGCGGAAGCTCGAGAGCGCATATATCGGGATGCGCGGGAAGCGGGCCGCTAGCGCGAGCGCCTGGTCCGGCGCCGCCTTCACGTCGAGGACGACGGCGTCCACCAAGCGTTGAAACAGCAGGCGCTCCACGGTGGCGAAGTCGCGGCACAGGCGGACCCGTCCGGCGATTCGCGGATAGCCCCGTTGCACGGCCCGTCGCGCGTCGCGCCGCGGGTGGAACACCGGGACGATCGCCGTCACCCGCCCTCCACGCCAGAGAGGGCGCGGACCATTTCGGCGGCGCGCCGCAGCACGCCGCGCGCGTTGTCGTAGGAGATCGTGGCCAGCGCCTCGGCGAGCGGGTGCCAGGTGCAGGCCGTGATGCCCTCGTCGGCCTGGGGCACCGGCTCGCCCTGACGGGACTCGAACAGGAAGAAGTGGCAGTACTTGTGGACCGTCTTGCCCCGGAACCGGAAATACCAGTTGATCACCTTGATGGGACCGTGCAGCAGGAGATCGACCAATCCCGTTTCTTCTGCCACCTCGCGCCGGGCCGCGTCGGCCGGCGGCTCCCCGGGCTCGAGGTGGCCCTTGGGAAAACCCCAGTTCCTGTAGGAGTCGCGGATCAGGAGATAGCGCGCGGTGCCGTCGGCATCGCGCCGGAAGATCACGCCGCCGGCGCTGGTCTCCCGCTCCGCCCTCGGCTGGCGTCCACTCCGCATCGTCTTTAGAAGACGCTAAACTGGCAGTACTTGCGCGGGTTCGCCTGAATGTCCGCGAGCAGCTGGCGCAGCTGGATCATGGTGTTCTTGCTCTCGATGTAGAGCGCCGAGTCGCCGACGAACAAGCCGAGGGTACCGCTGCGGTTGGCGATGCGGCTCATCACGGTGTCGGCAGCGACGAGCACGCGCACCAGGCTTTCCTGGTTCTTGTGCGCCGCGTCGAGCAGATCGCGGAAGTCCTGCGACGCGGTTCGCAGATTGGTGCTGGTCGTGGCCCCGTTGTTCAGAATGGTGGCGAGCTGGCCCTGGTTGGTGGCCGTGTCCACGCGCCCCAGCGTGCTCTGCAAGGTCATGGCGGCGCTGGACAGCGCGTCCGAGCCCTTCCGTAGGTTGGCACCGACGGTACCGAACGATTCGGCCTGCTCGTTGGTCACGCGTACCAGGCGATCGGCGATCTGGCCGAAGTCCTTGATGGAGCGCCGCAGCTCGATGACCGCCTCCGAGTCGAAGGCGGTCTGGACGCGGTTGGCGACCGTCGCAATGTCCGACGCGATGCGGCTGGCCTGAGCGGTGAGCTGGCCGATGTCGGGCAGTGTGGCTCCCGGCCACTTGGTGCCGCCCGCCGCTCGCGCGGCGGCGATGTCACTGCGCACGTTGGGATCGTTGGGTAATTGATCGCCGGCCACGAGCTCGGCCGCCCACTCGCCGAACAGCGACGCGGACGCGGCAATCACCGCGGGCCGGGTGGGGATCGCGACGCCCGAGTAGATCTTGAGGTCGGCCTCGACCCAGTTCCCGGGCGCGAGCCGGATCCCCTGAACACGGCCGACGCGGACGCCGCGGAGCACCACGGGGTTTCCCACACCCAGCCCGCCGAGCGTGCGGAACCGCGCCGTGTAGACCGCCTCGGCCGGGCCGAAGTGGGTGCCCGACAGCCACAACGCGCCGCCCACCACCAGGGCGAACGCGACGATGACCACCACGCCAACCGCGAATTCATTCTCGCGTTTCATTCCGGGCGCCCCTCGATGAACTGCCGGACGACGGCATCCTCCGTCCGCTGGATTTCCTCCACGGTGCCCACCTGGCGGATCCGGCCTTCGTAGAGCATGGCAATCCGGTCCCCCACCGCGTAGGCGCTGCGCATGTCGTGCGTGACGACGATCGCCGTGGCGCCCGTGTGCTCCCGCGTGCGGATCATCAGCTGGTCGATCACGGCGGACGTCACGGGGTCGAGCCCCGTGGTGGGCTCGTCGTACAAAATGTAGCGCGGCCGCAGCGCGATGGCGCGGGCGATGCCCACCCGCTTGCGCATCCCACCGGACAGCTCGGCGGGGAAGGCCGCGTCGCGTCCGGTGAGGTCTACCAGCGCCAGGGCCTCGTGCACCCGCTCCTGGATCTCGTCGTCCGCGAGGTGGCGGCGCCGGAGCCCCAAGGCCACGTTGTCCGCCACACTCATCGAGTCAAACAGCGCGGCGGCCTGGAAGACGTATCCGATCTCCTGGCGCAACGTGGTCAACGCGGCACGGTCGAGCGTGGAGACGGGCAGGTCGTCCACGTACACCTCCCCCGTATCGGGCTCGATGAGCCCGACCACGTGCTTCAGCATGACGCTCTTGCCGGTGCCGGAGTAGCCGATGAGCGCCAGGGTTTCGCCGTCCCGCACGTCGAGCGTGATGCCGTCGAGCACGCGCTGCGTCCCGAACGCCTTGTGGACGTCCTGGAACTTGATCACAGGATCACCACGGCCCAGAACGCATCGAGCACGAGGATCAGCACGGCGGAATAGACCACCGCCTGCGTCGTGCTGCGGCCGACGCCCTCCGCCCCGCCGCGCGTGCCGAGGCCCACACCGCAGCCCACCAGCGCGATGGTGCAGCCGAACGACGCGCTCTTGAACAGTCCGTACCACGTGTCCTTGAAGACGTAGAAAAGCTTCAGTCCCTTGATGAAATCGACGGTGGAGAGCTGCAACAGGGCCAAACTCGTGAGCCAGCCCGTGGCGAGGCCGACGCTGATGGCGCAGCCCACGATGAGGGGGAACATGACGGTGGCGGCGACGACGCGGGGGACGACGAGATAGCTCTGGGGGTTGTACGCGAGCGTCTCGAGCGCATCCACCTGCTCGGTCACCTTCATGGTGCCGAGCTCCGCGGCCATGGACGCGCCCACCCGGCCGGCCAGCGCCAGTCCCACGAGCACGGGACCGAGCTCCAGCATCATCGATTTGCCTACGAGCGTGCCGACGAAGTAGAGCGGCACGGTGCCCTTGAACGTGTAGGAGGCCTGCAAGGCGAGCACCACCCCGGTGAAGGCGGCGATGAACAGGGCGACGGGAAGGGAGTCCACGCCGACGCGGCGCATCTGGACCACCGTGAGGCGGCCCCAGGTGCCCACGTCCGTCACGGCGCGGGCGAAATCCTGCAAGAAGTGGCCGAACCTGCCGACCGTTTGGACCGCGGCGACGGCGCGCCGTCCGACAGCTCGGATCACGGCCGCAAAGATAGCGGCGATCCGGCGATGTGGCTAAGCGGCGAAGCTGGCGAGCGCCTTCCCCACGTTGCCTTCGCGCAGCCGCTTGAGCGCGCGGTCGCGCAGCTGGCGGACGCGCTCGCGCGTGACGCCGAGCATGCCGCCGATCTCTTCCAGCGTGTGCTCGCGCCCGCCATCCAGGCCGAAATAGAGGCGCAGCACCTTGGCGTCGCGCTTCTGCAGGGTGTTGAGCGCGGTCTCGATCTCGTCCGAGAGGAAGCGGTCCATCGCCTTCTCCTCGGTATCGGGGAGATCTTCGGCGATGAAGCGCTCGATCAGGGACCGGTCACCGTCGGGGTCGAGCGGCGCGTCGAGGCGCACGTCCCCTGTGTTCAAGGCGGCGAGCGACTGCACCACTTCGAGCGACAGCTTGGTGGCGTCGGCGATCTCTTCGGGCGTGGGCTCACGCCGCAGCGTCTGCCGCAGGTACTCGGCGGTGCGGACGATGCGCGACAGGTCGGCCGTGCGGTTCAACGGCACGCGCACGGTCCGCCCCTGGCGGGCGAGCGAGGCGAGAATCGCCTGGCGGATCCACCACACGGCGTAGGAGATGAACTTCACGCCCTGGTCGGGGTCGAACTTGCGGGCGGCCGTGAGCAGGCCGACGTTCCCCTCACCGATCAGGTCGGTGAGCGGCAGTCCCCGGTTCTGATACTTCTTGGCCACGGAGATGACGAAGCGCAGGTTACGCTTCACCAGCTCCTGCATCGCCTCCTGATCGCCGGCGCGGACCTTGCGCGCGAGTGCGATCTCCTCCTTCTGCGTGAGCAGGGGAGTCTTGGAGACCTCGTGCAGGTACTGGTCGAGGATGTCGCGCTCGTGCTCGTGGCGGCCCAGACCGGCGAGGATGTTGCGCCGGCGCCCCCGCTTCTTCTTGGGCGGGGCCTTGGCCGCGGCGGGGCCGGCCACGGCCTTCGCAGCCGCAGCGCGCGGCTTCGCCTTGGCCGCGGCCTTTGGGGCCGGGGCGGCGCGCTTCGCGGTGGTCTTTTTCTTCTTCGGGGCCGACTTGGGCATTGGACGCTCTATGGTCGCCCTGTGATACAGCGCACAGGGTGGAAAAGTTCAGTTTGTCGAGCGCAATTCGCTTGACACCCCAGGAACGCCCCGATAAGATGCCGTGTTCCTTCCGGGCGTCCTCGGGGGCGCCTAATATAGCGGGGGCGTAGCTCAGTTGGGAGAGCGCGTGAATGGCATTCACGAGGTCAGGGGTTCGATCCCCCTCGCCTCCACTGCGGGCGGTGGGTAGTAGATAAGCCCTGAAACGGTTAGATTTTCGGCCACGCGGGAATAGCTCAGTTGGTAGAGCACAACCTTGCCAAGGTTGGGGTCGCGGGTTCGAGTCCCGTTTCCCGCTCTCGCAAGTACACCGACGCGGGGTGGAGCAGTCTGGTAGCTCGCCGGGCTCATAACCCGGAGGTCGTGGGTTCAAATCCCACCCCCGCTACTGCTAGAGATGCGCAGGCGCACAGACGCGTAGACGCGCAGTGCCAGGGAAGCGACCTTCCTGTGCGTCTACGCGTCTTCGCGTCTACGCGCCTAGGTGTTCTCGGGCGGTTAGCTCAGTTGGTTAGAGCGCCACGTTGACATCGTGGAGGTCACTAGTTCGAGTCTAGTACCGCCCACTGCAGCCGCCGGCCCGCGCCCATAGCTCAACTGGATAGAGCGCTTGACTACGGATCAAGAGGTTGGGGGTTCAACTCCCTCTGGGCGCACTTGAGACGAGGCGCGTAGACGCACAGACGCGTAGGCGCGTAGGAGATTGACGGACAACATCAGTTCCGACGCGTCTACGCGCCTGTCGCGTCTACGCGTCTAGCATTTCGGGGCGTGGCGCAGTCCGGTTAGCGCGCCTGGTTCGGGACCAGGAGGTCGGAGGTTCAAATCCTCTCGCCCCGACTGTTCGGCAGCGCAGACCCTCGCAACGGCGTTCGTTGCGGGGGTTTTTCGCTCACATGGCGGAGAGCCCCGACGCCCGCACTCTCGCCCAGACGCTGGCGAGGAACGCGGCGCCAGCAACGACCTCCGCCGTACGGCCTGCCAGGAGCATGCCGGGCAAGCTGGGAAACACCGGCGCGGCGGCCACCAGCACCACGCCGCCGTTCAGCATCGCGAACGCCAGCCAAGCGGGTGCCGCGCCTCGTGCCACACCCTGCACGCCGAAGCGCGGCAGGATCCACTGCGCCACCCCCATGCCGAGCTGCACCATCCATCCGACGAGCAGCAGCTCGATGTGGACCGGCAGCAGTCGTGGAATCAGCGCGGTTCGCCCCACGCCCTTCGCCGCGAGCATCAGGGCGCCGAGCGTGAAGCCCAGCGCCAGACAGAGAAGCGACGAGCGCACGAACCACGTGCTCACCCGGGGCATGCCCCCGCCTTCACTTCGTACGTACACGCGGCCAGGTGTTCACGACGAAGCCCACCCCCGCCAGCCACTGGGCGAGCGCCGCCACCATCAGCAACCGACCGAGCCACGGGCCCGGATGCACCGCTTGCCAGGGCTCCACCACGACCCGCAACAGGAGACCGGCGTTGAGCAGGATGTAGGTCGCCACCGCGACGCTGTTGAGCCCGCGGTGCCGCTCCGCCGAGAACTTGGGGAACATCCAATAGGCGACGCCGAAGATCAGCTGGGTGAGCCATCCGACGACGAACGCGTGGATCTGCGCCGGGCCGGCGGCGATCAGCGGGGCCGGCAGTTGCAGCAACGGCGCCGACGCGAGCACGACGGCGCCGACGAGCGCCGCCACGAGATAGACCAACGCCGTCTTGATGTACCAGCGGGTGAGTGGCGGCACGGGGCTAGCTCGTCACCGGCGAGATCATTGCGGCGCATTCCATGGCGGACACGTTAATGGGCGAGGCGCCACGCGCAACCGTCGCGGCCGAGGAGGGAGAGTTCCGTATCGCGGCCGGTCGGGATATGATCTCGTATGCCGACGCTGCTCATCGCTCTCGACTTCCCGCCGATGGGCGGCGGGATCGCCCGCTTCCACGGTGCAGTGGCCCGGCGACTTCCCGGCGAGATGATCGTCTCGACACCCCAGGATCCCGATGCCGCCGCTACCGATGCCCCGTTCCAGGGTGCCGTCCACCGCCTCCCGGTGAGCCGCCGCGTCGCCAGAACGCTCCCCGGCGTGGTGCTGTGGTCCAGCCGCGCCATGACTCTGGCGCGCCGGCAGCGGACGCGGTTCGTCTACTGCGGCAACCTCAAGCCCGCGGGCTATCCGACGTACTGGGTGCACCGGCGCGCGCGGATTCCCTACGGCATCCTCCTGTGCGGCGGCGAGCTGCTGAGTGAGCAGATCAAGTACGACCATTCTCCCTTCAAGCGGCGTGCCGGGCGCGCCATCTTCGGGGGCGCCGCGGCGCTGATCGCCAACAGCCGTTGGACGGCGGACCTCGCTGTGACCGTCATGGAACGGCTCGGGCTCAATGACCGCCGCAGCCGAGTGCAGGTCGTGCACCTGGGCACCGACCCGGACCATTTCCGCCCCGATCTGGACACCACCGAGGTCCGTGCGCGCTACCACCTCCCTGACGGCGACCGCTGGCTCCTCACGGTGGCGCGGCTCGACCCGCACAAGGGCGTGGACACGGTGCTGCAGGCATTGCCCGCGATTCTCGCGCGGGCGCCGGATGTGCGCTACGCCGTCGCCGGGGGCGGGCCCGATCGCGACAGGCTGGAGCGGCTCGCGCAACGGATCGGGGTGGCGGAGCGGGTGCGCTTTCTCGGCGAAGTGAGCGAGCAGGACTTGCCGGCGCTCTACAACGCGGCCGCGGTGTATGTGGGCGCGTCGCGGCAATCCGAGCGCATCGGGGTGGAGGGATTCGGGATTGTGTTTGTGGAAGCATCGGCATCGGGACTGCCGGTGGTGGGCGGCGCCTCGGGAGGGGTGCCCGACGCCGTGCGGGACGGCGAGACGGGGTTTCTGGTGCCCCCCAACGACTCGGTGGCCGTGGCGGCGGCGGTGAGTCGCTTGCTCGCCGATCCGACGCTCGCCCGGCGGCTCGGCACCGCGGGCCGGCGCGCGGTGGTGACGCACTACAACTGGGACCGCGTCGTGCGCGACCTGCGCGCGATCGCAGCCGCCGCGTCTTGATCCGCATCCTCCACGTTGACTCCGGCCGCGAATGGCGGGGCGGGCAGAACCAGGTCCGCCTCCTGACTCGCCAGCTGGCCGGGGAGGCCGGTGTGGCGCAGGTGCTCGTCACCAAGCGGCGGAGTGAGCTCGCCCGCCGGGCGGTTGAGCACGGCGTCGCGGTGCGCGACACCGCGTGGAGCGCGCCGCTCGACCCCCGAGCCTTGTGGCGCCTCTACCGCGAAATGGTGCGCTTCCAGCCCGACATCGTGCACGCACACGAGGGCAGCGCCCTGCAATTGGCGTTCTGGGCGCGACGCCTGGCCCGGGGCGGGCCGGGGGCACCCGCGCTGGTCGCCACGCGACGTGTCGATTTCCACCTCCGCTATCGCGGCAGCGTGTGGCTACGGGTCGACCGCGTGATCGCCATCTCGGAAGCGGTGAGACGCATCCTGCTCCAGAACGGCGTACCGCCGCAGCACCTCGCCGTGGTGCACGATGGCATTGATCCCGACGAGGTCCGCCGGGCGGCGGCCGCGCCGTTGGACATCCGCGGTCGTCTGGGACTCCCGCCGCTCACCCCCGTAGCCGTTAACGTTGCCGCCCTGGTGCCGCACAAGGACCACGCTACGCTGATTCGCGCGGCCCACGCGGCTCGCGCCACCCGCCCCGATCTGCATTGGGTGGTCGCGGGCGAGGGCGAGCTGCGGCGACCGTTGGAGGCGCAAATCGTCCGGCTCGGCCTCGAGGATCGTGTCCATTTGCTCGGGTACGTGCCCGCCGCGGACGCGCTCATCCGTGAGGCTGACCTGCTGGTGATGTCGTCACGGGATGAGGGCTTGGGCAGTGTCGTGCTGCATGCCCTCGCCCTGGGCAAGCCCGTGGTCGCGACGCGCGCCGGCGGCTTGCCCGAGATCGTGCCGGAGGAATCGCTCGTCCCGGTGGGCGATGCCGAGGCGCTCGGTCGAAGGGTCATCGCAACGCTCACCGATCCGCACCACGCGCCATTCCCGCCAGAATTCACCGCGGCCGCGATGGGCCGTGGGGTCCTGGCGGTGTATCGGTCGCTTCTTCCAGCTCCCAGAGGAACGCGTACTTGAGAAACGCCGCGTACGCCGACAATGCGGATACGAGGAGTCCCGGCCGCCCGTCGAGGAAGTTGGCGTACATGACGTACTCCCGGAGGAACCGCCAGGCGGGGCGAGCGGCGAGATCGAAGAGCGTGGCCCGACGGCCGCGCCCGTACATGTCCGCCGCGGCCCAGCGACTGTAGACGGCGATCTTCTCGACGTGGTGAGTCAAATCGCGGTAGGAGACGTGGTGGATGGTGCCGTGCAGTCTCCCGACGTCGGCAACGGGCTCGAGCGCCTCGTGTACGCGCACGTCCACAAAGCGCCGCGTCTTCGGGAACAGGCGCACGTGCCAGTCGTGGTCGCCCCGCGATCCGCGCCGCTGCCGTCCCAGATAGACGTTCTCGCGGCGGATCGCGTACGCCCCGCGCGCCGGCGCCGCGAGGATCGCCGCCAGCTCCTGCCGCAGCGGTTCGGTCGCCCGTTCGTCGGCGTCGAGCGCGAGTACCCAGGCATGGCGCGCCCGCGCGATGGCGGCATTGCGCTGCGCGGCGATCGTCTGCCCCAGGACGGCGATGACCGTGGCACCGTGGGCGCGCGCGATGTCAGCCGTGCCATCGGTCGAGCCCCCATCGGCCACGATCACCTCGTCCGCCCATTGCAGCGCGGTCACGGCCTCGGCGATCTGCCCCGCTTCGTTGAGCGTCGGGATCACGACGGTGACGGGGAGCTTGGGTGCAGATGCCGTGCCGGGCTGACCCATGAGTTCCTCTGGCGTGAGAGTGGGCTGGGCGAAATGTGGAGTTCCGTCCCGCGCGGCGCTACGCTAAGTTCTAACTCCTTGCGCGCCAGTAGCTCAGCTGGATAGAGCGTCGGCCTCCGGAGCCGAAGGTCGTGGGTTCGAATCCCGCCTGGCGCATGACCTTATAAGAAGCAGTAACGCAGACAGTAACGAAATCGGGCGCGCCGACCGCCGCGCCCGACGGGGTTGATCCCCACGATTGACGGACCGCCTAGGGCTGTGCGATGGTAGTGAGTTGCACCGCCGCGACCTTCCACGCCCCCCGCTGCTTCACCCACACGGTTGTCAATCGAGTCGCTTTACCGTTGATGATCGCCGCATGAGTCCTGATCGCGGTGGTGCCGTACACGCGCCATTTGTCGTCGGTCGGCGGTGCGGCTGGTGTCGTGATCGGATGCCCGCCGATCTCCGTCATTCGCTGTTGCTTCGTCTTGACCACGCCGTCCGCGCCCGTCACCAGGAAGTCGGCGGTCGTGTACTCGCCCCATTCTTCCGCGTTTCCAGCCTGCTGCGCGGCCTGTCGTGCGGCGGCGGCTTTCTTGAGGGTTGGATTGGACTGTCCGAAGCCTGGGATGGGGAGCACCAGCGCGAGACCCAGGGCGAGTGCCAGGCGCTTGATCGTGACGGTCATGGGGCCTCTCCTTCAGTGACGAGACAGGGGAATCAATCGAGTCGGCGTCTTCGAATACGTCACCGGACACCGGCTGTCAAGTTTGGATCGTTTCACCACGCACGTCGGTCACGGTGCCGCGCCGCGGCGCGGCTCGCCCGCCGAACCCGAAGGTCCCGCGTTCGAATCCCGCCTGGCGCATGCCTCTTTCGAGAGCTCCGGTGACCACGGCGCGGCCAGTCGCCTAGGGCATCGCGGCCACGATCCCCAGCAGATCGTACTCGGAGATGATCCCCACCAGCACGCCGTCTTCCACGACGGGGAGGCACCCGATCTTCGTCGCCCGCATTCGCTCCGCCGCCTCCTGAATCGGGGCGTCCGGCCCGATGGTCTGGACGTCGGTCAGCATCACGCTGGCGATGGAGACGGTCGCGAGGTACTGCCGCCGCTCGGCCGCCGGGGCGGCTGCCACCGACGATAGCGCGGCGTGCATCAGGTCGCGGTGACTGACGATGCCGACGACGCGCCGGCCCTTGTCCACCACGGGAATGTGGCGGATGTGCGCGAACCCCATCATCTCCTGCACTACGATCAGTTTCTTGTCGACCAGCAGGGTCAACACTTTGGCGGTCATACAGTCGCGCACGCGCACGGGCATGGAGTGAGGCCTTCTGGACGCCCTAGGGCTTCGCCTGAAACACGCCGACGGCGCCCTTCGTGGCGTCGGCGAAGGCGTGCGTGACGAACGGATAGTCCCCCGGCTCCGCCAAACGCACCTCGAAGATCGCGCCGCCCCCCACGGGCACGTCCACAGTCTGCACGCCCGAGAGCGTGGGCACCGTCGCGCCGTCCAAGTAGACGTGGTCGAAGATCGCCCCCACCACGTGGAACGCCGAGATGCGGTTGGGGCCCGCATTGACGACGTAGAGCCGGATCGGCTCGCGCGCGCGCACGGCGAGCGGCGCCGTGGCGTACTGCGCGGCCCGCCCGTTGAAGGTCACGTAGTCCGGCGCGAGGCCCAGGAGTTTCTGCCAGTCCAGCGCCGCCCTCGTGGTGTCGGCACCGGCGACCCGCTGCATGTAGAACTCGCTCTGCACCAGAACGAACTCCCGCGCCGGCGGCCGGGGTCTCCGGGGATCCACGATGAGGGCACCGTACATGCCGTTGGCGATGTGCATCGCGACCGGTGCCGTGCCGCAGTGATACAGGAAGGCCCCGGGCACGCGCGCCACGAAGCGGTAGTGCAGCGAATCCCCCGGCATCACGTTCACATAGGCGCGTGTGGGCGCGATTTCCGCGGCGTGGAAGTCCATGCTGTGCGGCATGGGCGCCGCGTTCACCAGCGTGAAATCGATCGTATCGCCCTGCGTGACGCGTATGAATGGTCCCGGCACACGGCCGTCGAACGTCCACGCGTCGTAGGTGACCCCCGCTGCAATCGTCAGCTTGGCGTGCCGGATGACGATCCGGACGCGGCGCAGCGTCGCCGCAGAGCGCGGCGGGGCGGCGGGGTCCACTGGCGGCGTTGCGGCGGAGCCGATAGCCGCTTCGCCGTGCGAGACGTCGGCGGCCGGCGTGGTGGAGGGCGCCTGCGGCCGCTGCTTCACCGCCGCGGAGCCCTGCCCACGGCACCCAGAGAGGAACCACACGATGAGAGGCAGAACGCGGATGATGCGCGACATTCGAAACTCTCCCAATTGGGGGGCCGAAAACGAAAGTTAGCGATTCCCGGTATCTTCGGAGGATGCGAATCATCCGCCAGTGCGCGATCGCCGCCTCGCTCGCCAGTCCCGTCGCCGCCCAGCAGACCCGGCTCCCCAAGAACCTCGACGCCTACGTCCAGGGCGCGCGCTCCACGTTCCAGGTCCCGGGCGTGGGTCTCGCCATCGTGAAGGACGGCAAGGTGCTGCTCGCCCGGGGCTACGGCGTGCGCCGCTGGGGCGATAGCGCCAAGGTGGACGCCCACACGTATTTCCAGATCGCGTCCAACACGAAGGCGTACACGACGGCAGCGCTCTCGATGCTGGCCGATTCAGGACTCCTGTCCTGGGACGATCCGGTCCAGCGATACCTGCCGTGGTTCCAGCTGTCCGATCCCTGGGTGACGCGCGAGTTCACGATTCGCGATCTCGTCACCCACCGCTCGGGGCTCGGTCTCGGCGCGGGCGACCTGGTGTGGTTCCACTCCGACTATCCGCGCGAGGAGGTGGTGCGCCGGCTGCGCTACGCCAAGCCGGTCACGAGCTTTCGCTCGGCATACGCCTACGACAACGTGCTCTACATCGCCGCGGGGCTCGTGGTCGAGGCCGCAAGCCACCAGCGCTGGGATGACTTCATCAAGCAGCGGATCTTCTCACCCCTGGGGATGACCGCGGCGAACACCGACGTCGCCCTGATGAGCACGCCCAACGCCGCCACGCCACACAGCATCCAGAACGGCAAGATCGTCATCGTGCCGCTCGACACGGTGCAGAACACCGCCCCGGCCGGCGCTATCGTCGAGAACGTGACGGACGCCGCCCAGTGGCTGCTCGCCCAGCTCGATTCCGGCCGCACGCCGTCCGGCACGGCCCTGTGGAATCCGCGGGACACCAAGCGCATGTGGGCGGCGCAAACGATCCTGCCCATCAGCGACGAGTCGCAGACACCACAATTCCTGCCGTTGATGCCCAACTTCGCGGCGTACGGCCTGGGCTGGGGGCTACGGGATTATCGCGGCCACAAGATCGTGAGCCACACGGGGGGGCTCGCCGGGATGACGTCGCGGACGCTGCTCGTACCCGACCAGCGGCTCGGCATCGTTCTGTTCACCAATGCCGAGACGGACATCATCACCGCCCTGCCATACTGGATTCTGGACCGGTTCCTGGGGGCGCCGCAGACCGACTGGGTGAAGATCTTCCACGACAACGAGCTCAAAGGCCGGGCGTTCGGCGACTCGGTGGAGCACGCCGCCGCCGCGACGCGCGACTCGACCTCCCACCCGTCGCTGGCGTTGGCCCAATACGCGGGGACCTATACGGACCAGCTATACGGCGACGCGACCATCGCGGTGGAAGGCGATCACCTCGTGCTGCGGTTCAGTCATTCGGCGGCGTTCGTGGGGGACCTGCGGCACTGGCAATACGACACGTTCAAGACCCACTGGCGCACGCCCAACATCGCCGAGGCGTTCGTGACGTTCACGCTCCAGCCGGACGGATCGGTGCGACAGTTCACGATGCAGGCCGTGTCGCCGCTGGCGGACTTCAGCTTCGATTATCAGGATCTGCTGTTCGAGCCGAATCGCAGGCCCTAGAAGCCGAACGCGATACCGATCCGCGCCAGCGTCTGCTGCAGCGGCGCCGCGGTGACCGTCTTGCGATGCGCCGTCTGGAAGTCGTAGTCACCGGTGACGCGATAGCGCCCGTTGCTGGCGCCGACGCCGACGGAGAGCCCCAGGTCGAACGCGAACGGCGCCGTGCCACCGCCTGAGAACTTGGCGCCCGCGAGATAATTGCCGCGCAGCGCGATGGTGGCGCCGGGCCCGAGCAGGTAGGACGCGCGCGCGCCGATGCGCAGCGCGGCCATCGACTGGGCGTCGAACTCGGGGTCGGCGGTGCGCTTCGTGAAACCGATCTCGGCGCTCACGTGGCTCGCCATGTAGTAGCGCGCGAAGCCGTCGAGCTGCGTCGCCTTGAATCCCTCGGTGGCACTGCCGCCCGCCACGGGATCGTACTTCAAGCGGGCGAACCGTCCTTCGAGGGTGAGCTTGCGGAGCGTGATGCTGGCCCACGCGCCGGGACCCGACCCGCGCCAGTGCAAATCCCCCGAGACCTCGCGGTAGTCGCCGAACGCGATCTGGGCGCCGGCCTGCACGCGTTGGGCGCGGACCGCGGGCGCCGCGAAGAGGACCGCGAGACCGACCAGCGCGGCGGCTCTCATCTGACCCCCTTGGGCAGCGGCACGATGGTGAGCTGCACCTGTTGGCGCCGCTTGATGTTGTCCTGCGCAATCTCGTTGTTGCGGCGCACCAGCTGCTCCTTCAAGAGCCGGTTGTACAGAATGTTGCCTTGCGCGGGCCGCGGCGCGGGTTTCTTCAGCGTCGTCATGATGAAGCCCGTGATCAAAGCGCCCGCGCTGATCACGCCCAGCTCGCGACGCGAGCCGGAGCCGAGCGAGGAGTTCTCCATCGCCAGTGTCCCGGCCGACGCGATCCCCGTATAGAGGAACGCCAGGCCCATCGGCCGCCAGCTGCGCGGCGGAATCTCGGTCTCCGGAAGCTCCGTGTAACCGGGTAGCGCGGTCAGGTGCGGCAGGCTATCCACCGATCCCACCGTGACGCGAATCGGCTGGGACGTGGACGCCGTGTTCTGCCCAATGCGGGCGTCGACCACGATGGTGTAGGTGCCGGCGGGCACGGGATCGCCGGTGGGCAGGCGCGCCGGCCAGCTGAGGTTCACCTGTCCGTTCCACACCGATGAATCGACCAGGAAATTGCCCTTGTCACCCACGGCGCGGGTCACGACGCGCGCCGGCTGCGTCACGACGTAGCGGATGGGCAGGCCGCCCTGCCCCGCCACGAAGGCGGCGCTGTCCACCGCGAGCTGCCGCACGACCAGCACCTGACGCAGCGCGACCTCGAAGGTGGCGTATGTCTTGGCGGGCACTTTGTTGGGGTCGAGCGAGCGCTCGGGGTCGATGAAGACGACCTGCTTGAACGCGTCCACCGCCCGGGTGAGCGAGTCGAGCACGCTGTAGGTGAAGCCCAGCAGCTGGTACGCCTGCACGCGGTCGGTGGGGGTGAGCCGTTCTTTGAGCGACGCCTGGGCCAGCGACAGCGCCTGGCGGTAGTCCAGGTTGTCGTAGGCCTGTTGCGCGCGCCGCAACGTGGCGCTCTGGATGGCCTGAGCCGCGGCGCCCGCCGGGAGCAGGACGGCGAGCAGCAAGGCGAAGCAGCGCAGTCGTCCGGTCATGTCGCTCACTCTTGGATCAAGGAGAACTTCCGCCGCACGGTGACGTCCGCAACGACCGTGACCGTCTCCGTCTGCGTCTTCCAGCCCGCCCGCTCGACCCGGATCGTGTGTTTGCCCGCCGCCACCGAAAACTCGATGATCGGCGTCTGGCCCACGTCCACGCCGTCGATATAGACCTCGGCGTTGGGCGGCTCAGAGGCGATGGTGAGCAGCCCGCTCGCGGCGGCAGGCACCTGGTTCTGCTCACGTGCCTCGCGGCGGCGTTCGCGCCGAGTGAGCGGCGCGGTCTGGTTGTTCGTCTGCACGGGCGGCGGCGCGGTCTGCGTGGGCGCCGCCACGGATTCGGCGTGCTGCGTCACCGTGCCTTGCGTCGGTTGCGGCACCGCGCCCTGGGTGCCGGCGCCCTTCGTTCCACCCTGCACGACGAAATACCCGCCCGCGGCGATCGCGAGGACGGCGACACCCACGAACAGGCCCTTCCCGCCCTTCTTGGGCGCAGCCTTGGAGGGCCTCCCCTTGGCCGCGGGCAGGGGCGTGGTGGGCGCCGCCGTCACCTCGGTCGGCGACTCGGCCGTGACCAGGGGCTTGGCCCGCGGCCGCGGCGTACTCTTGCCCGATCCGGGCGCCGCCACCGGCTGCTCCGGCCACACCGCCGTGGCGAACTCTTCCATGTTCACGTAGCGCTGCGCCGGCTCCTTGGCGAGCGCCCGCTTGATCGCCCCGCGCAGGAATTCGGGCACGTCCGAGCGCTGCAGCGCGGGGGGCTCTTCGAAGATGTGCTTGTAAAGAATCGTGTGCACCGAGTCGCCGGCGAAGGGCAGCTCCTGCGTGAGCATGCGGAAACCCACGACGCCGAGCGAGTACTGATCGGCGCGGCCGTCCACCGTGGCGCCCTTGGCCTGTTCCGGCGCCATGTAGTGCGGCGTGCCGATGATCATGCCCGTGCCGGTGAAGCCGCTCGCCGCCTGCAGCGCCTTGGAGATACCGAAGTCCGTGAGCATCACGCGGCCGTCGTGGTCGAACATGATGTTGGCGGGCTTCACGTCGCGGTGGACGATGCCGCGCTGGTGCGCGTGGCCCAGGGCGCAGGCGGCTTCCCACAGCACGCGCTGCACGTAGTCGAGGCTCAAGCGTTTCTTCTCGTCCAGCACGTCTTCCAGCGACGTGCCGGCGATGTACTTCATGACGAAATAGTTGAGCCCGCCTTCGCTCTCCACCCGGTAGATCGGGATGATGTTGGGGTGGTCGAGCTTGGCCGCGGTCTTCGCTTCCTGCTGGAAGCGCTTGACCACGTGGTCGTCCTGCGCGATGTCGGGCGGCAGGACCTTGATCGCCACCTCGCGCTCGAGCGTCAGGTCGTGGGCGAGAAACACGGCGCCCATGCCGCCCTTGCCCAGCAACCGCTCGAGTTTGTACTTGCCTTCGACCAGGCGCTGCAGCCGCACCATCAGCGACTCGACCTGCGCGCTGGTGGACGACAGGCTGCCGCCGCCCGTGATGTCGTACCCGCACGCGAAGCAGAACTTGCTGTTGTTGGGCAGCGGCGTGTGACAGCGCACGCATTCCATCGTGGATCCGACCGTTCCGCTCATCTGGTGGGGCTATGCCAGGGATCGAACAGGCCACCCGCACGGCGCCCCGCGGGCGCGCGCGGCGCGCCGAAGGGCGCAAGATGCACGTGTCGCTCGAGCCGCGAGCGCCGGCTGCGCGCGGCGGCCAGCGACGGTGCGGGAGCGGGCGGGGCTGGGATGGGCGTGCACGCACCGGGGATGGCGGCGCGTTGGAAGCAGAGCGAATACCGCGTGGGTACTCCCGCAAAGTCAACGACCGCGATGTAGTACGCGCTCTGCGCCGGCGACGCCGGGGCGGTCACCGAAACGTCGTTGGACGAGAGGGCGGCCGTGTCCGCACCCACGATGGTGAGTCCGGTGCCTGTGCCGGAGTTTGGGACCGTCATGACGTACAGGTCGATGTCCGAGGTGTCCGTCTCGGCCGGGAACGGTCGCGCGTTGGTGCGAATCCGGATCGTGCTGAGCGCCGGTATGGTGACGCGCAACCAGTCCACGTCGAACGGGTTGTCGATGGTCAGGCTGTCCGAGAACGCGGCGACCGCCCCGAGGTTGCTGGGATGGCTGCCGTCGGCGTAGTGGCAGAAGTCGTTCTCCTCGAACCTATCCGGCTTGACCCGCGGATCGCTGTTGACATACCCCTTGATGACCGTGAGGCCGTAGCGCAGCGGCTGCTGGAAGAACGTGACCACGTGCATGCTGTGACTGGGTAGACCGCGCAGCGCCACGATGGAGGAGTCGCGCGCCGCCTCGAGCGGAGAAAACTCGAAGCCCTTACACCGCAGGAAGTCGCTGCCGGCGAAGTCGGCGGAGTCACGCCCGAAGTACCCGCCCGGCACCACACCTGAGAATCCCAGCGAATCGAGCAGGAACGTGCGGGTCCCCGACGTGTCTCCCGCGCTCGGATAAGTGATGAAGAACGTGTAATCCGACGTGCTATCCGTGGTGGTGAAGTCGAACCAGTCGACCGCTTCCACGCCGCGTGGCGTCTGCTCGAACGCCAGGGCCGGATTGTGAAACAGAATGAATGGCAGCTGCGGCCAGGGACCGCCGGCGTCGAGATCCACCTTCGACGGGTTCGTGTCGTTCGGCTCGAAGACGTCAAACGGCAGCACGCCCGTGATGGAGTCGGCGAATCCGAATACACCTGCGCCGAGATAGAACAGGTTGTCGGTTGTGGCGGGCGGCGGGACCCAGTAGCTGATGCGGGCAACGCCGGTGGCCGAGTCCCGGACGGCGGAGAACGGATAGGGAATGAGATCCGCGGCGCCGATACTCGCCAGGAAGATGCTGTCCACGCCGATGCCGTACACGGTGATCAGCCCGCCGTACCGTATGATGCGGGGTCGCACGCTGTCGATCTCGAGCGGGTTCGCCACGCGCAGCGACAAATCGCCCGCTGTCGCCTGATTGAAGTTCACGGCGCTGGCCACGATATCCGCCAAGCCACTGTTGACGCCCGTGATGGTGGCGTAGCCGCAGCAGTCTGGCGTCACAGTCGCCACGCTGCCGCTGCCAGACGCCCAGGCGAAGTCCACGTTGGGGACATCCATCGTATCCGTCCCCACAATGCGGATCGCGCGCGCGTGCACGCTCATCTCCTCGCCGCGCAACACAAACGTGTGCGGCGCATCGATCAGCACGAGCACCTTGGGGCTGTTGTCCGTCGGAAACGCACACGTCGACGCCGCCAGCGCCGCGGCGCAGACGGTGAGCAGACGATGCGGTGTCGTGCGATGCATCAGGAGACCCCGGAGAAGACCGGAGCTAATGTAGTGCGCGCTCCAGCATGGCGCCACGACGGTCGCGCCGCGCGGCGTGTGACGGCAATCACTACAGCCGGCCGCGCCGCTTCAATTCGAGATAGCGGGTCACCACCGCCTGCGCGGCACGCGCCGGCGGCACGTCCACCACGATCACGCCGGCGCGCCGCATGTGCCCCAGCGCCTCCTCGCGCGCGTGCAGCAGCTCCTCGGCTGCGGCTTTGCGGAACGCGCCGCGTGCGTCCGTGGGCCGCGCCGCGGCGACATGATCGAGCTCCGGATTGCGCAGCGTGACCGCGAGCGGCAGGTGCCGCGGCCGCAACGACGCGACGTTCGCCACCACCGCCTCGGAGGCGAAGCGGTCAATGACATCCGTAAACAGGACCGTCAGCGCGCGCTTGCGGCTGTGCGCCGCGAGATAGCGGAAGGCGCCGGGATAGTCGGGCTCCACGAGCTGCGCTTCGACCACGGCAAGCACGTCCAACACCCGCTTCACGCCCACACGCCCGCGCTGCGGCGCCACGAAATGCTGCACCCCCGCGGCGAACGTCATGATGCCGACGTTGTCGTCGTGCTGCGCCGCGGCATAGGCCAGCTCCAGTGCCGCCTGCACGACGTGATCGAGCCGCGCCACGCCCGCCGCTTCCTCCGTCATGAGGCGGCCGAGGTCGAGCACCAGCATCACCTGCTGGCGCCGCTCCGCTTCGTACTGGCGCGTGATCACTTTGCGGCGCCGCGCGGTGGCCTTCCAGTCGATGTGGCGCAGGTCGTCGCCCGGCACCCACTCCCGCAGCGACTCGAACAGACGCCCCTCGCCCAGCTGTCGCAGGGGACGCGCGCCCTGCTCCCGCCGGCGCATCGCCTGCGCCAGGGAGGCCCGCAGCCGCACCGCCACCAGCGGCGGATAGATCCTGGCGTCCCACGGCAGGTCGAGGCGCACGCGGTGCACGCCGAGGCCGAGCGGCCCGGTGCTGTCCACCACGAAGCCGCCGGCGCGCTCCCGGCCGCGCCGCAGCGGCACCACGGGCACCGTCTCGGCAGCGCGCGAGCGCGGCGGCACCGCCAACGCGCGGGGCGGCTGCAGCCCGCCCAGCAAGGCGGGCCGGACCTCGCGCAGCCGCAGGCGGGCGCGGCGCTGGGTGGTATTCGTCCAGCGATACGTGACGTCGCCCGCGTGGCCCACCGAAAAGCCGCTCGGCGCCTCGCGCGCGACCGTCAACAGCGGGCCCGGCCGGACGGCGCGCCGCGCGTCGACCCACACGGCCGCCACCAAGGCGGCGTCGGCCACGAGCATCGCGTCGAGCGCTCCCGGCGCCCAGTACCCGAGCACCGCCAGCGCGGCACACGCGGCGGCCAGGGCCAGCGCCCGCCGGGTCCACAGGATGCCGGCGTACGCCCCGATCACGAACCACATGAAAAAGAACCCGCCCGTGACCGCGGTGGCCGCGAGCAGCTCGAGCAGGGTCACGCGGTGGGCACCTCGACCTTGTCGAGGATCGCCTTGAGAGCCGTATCGGGCGTCACGCCCTCGAGCTCGAGCTCCGGCGCCACGGTGATACGGTGCCGCAGGACCGCCGGCGCCAGCAGCTTGACGTCGTCGGGAATGACGAACTCCCGGCCGTCGAGGAGCGCCGCGGCGCGGGACGCCTTGAGCAGCGATACGCCAGCCCGCGGGCTCGCGCCGAGCGTGAGCGACGCCGCGTCGCGCGTGCCGCGCACCACCGCCGTGATGTAGGCCGTGATCTTCGACTCCACCCGCACCGCCTCCACCGCGGCGCGCAGCGCCTCCAGGCCGCGGCCGTCGGTGACGGGCGTGATGCCGTACGTCGCGGGCCGGTCCGCCTCGAACCCCTCGACGTAGCGGTCGAGAATGCCCTGCTCCACCTGCGCCGCCGGATAGCCCACCAGCGCCTTGATCATGAAGCGATCGAGCTCCGCCTCGGGCAGCGGATAGGTCCCCTCGAACTCGACCGGATTCTGCGTGGCGAACACCGTGAAGGTCTGGGAGAGGGGATGGCTCTTGCCGTCCACCGTGACGGTCCGCTCCTGCATCGCCTCGAGCAGCGCGGCCTGCGTCTTGGCGGGCGCGCGATTGATCTCGTCGGCGAGCAGCAGGTCGGTGAACAGGGGGCCCGGCCGGAACGAGAACTCCATCGAACCCGACAGGATCGAGACGCCCGTGATGTCGGCCGGCATCAAGTCCGGCGTGAACTGGATGCGGCCGAACTTCACGTTCAGGCTCAGGGCGAGCGCGCGCACCAGCAGCGTCTTGGCGGTGCCCGGCACGCCCTCGAGCAGCACGTGGCCGCGCGCCAGCAGGCCGACGAGCGCATCGCGCGTCGCGCCGTCCTGGCCGAGCACCACCTTGCGCAATTCCGCTAGGATGCGGCGCGCGTCGTCTGTGGACGCAGTTCCTCCCACACGTCCTCCACGGCATTGGCGGCTGCGAGCACGCGCTCGGCGCCGCCGGGGTGAGTGATGATGCGTTGCAGCTCGCGCACGGCGCGCCGCCCTCGCGGCGTGGGCAACACGAGCTCCAGCGTGCGCAGCCACTGATACTGGTCGCCGCGCCGGTCGCTCACAGATCCCGTGCGCGACAACCGCCGGCGCAGGCCCGCCACGAGCAATTCCAGCGCGGTCTCACTGCCGGCCGCCGACTCGAGCCCGGCGCCGAGCGCCTCCAGATGCTCGAGCGGCGAGCGGCGGCGCCGCTCGATCACCGACAGCGCCGGCCCGAACCGCACCGCCCCGACCGCGAGCAGCAACAGCGCCACGGCGGCGACCTGCAGAATGGCCCAGCCGCCGGGCGTGCCGGCGAGCCATGCGAACACGACGCGCGCCGGCGATCCGCCGCCGCCGAACCTCTGGTGATACTCGTCGAAGATCACGCGGCCGCCACGCGGTGGTGTGAGCCAGTCGAGCGCCACGCGCGGGGCCTCGGTGGTCTTCCACATGCGGTTGCGGAAGTAGCCGGGATCCGCCACGAGCGTCAATGCGCCACCGCCCGCGTAGCGCTGACGGATCGCCACCGGGCGCCCGTCGATGAGGGCGAGCAGCGTGTCGGTCCCGGTGGCCATGAGCCGGCCGCAGCCCGGCGCGTGTCCCGCGATCGCGCGCCGCTTGCGCGTCTCCACCGTGGTGCCCGGCGTGGTGTCGGCCACGAGGAAGAAGGGGGTCGGCGGCAACACGAGACCCCGCGGCGCGCGCACCTCCAGACTGTCGAGCACGAACTTGCCCGAGCTCCGCGCGCGCCAGCCGCCACAGCGCGTGAGTCCGCCCCCGTCTCCCGCGGCGAGCACCGCGCCGCCCCGGCGCAGGAAAGCGCCCACCGCGTCCAACTCCGCCGGCTGCAGATCGATGGCCGGATCGAGCACGGCCAGCAGTGCGGGCGCGCGGCGCGAGCCCGCGGCCAAGTCGAACAACGCGGTGCGGCGGCGCGCCACTGGTCGTCCCAGGGCGATTAGCACGTCGTAGACGGCCTTGGTCCCAAGCGGGCCGTCCAGATACGTGGACGTGCGGGTGTCGTACGACGGCGGCGCCACGCGTTGCCGGCCCCCCGCCACCGCGGCCAGCACCAACGCCAGCCCCAGGACGGCCGCGACGCCGATCTCAGCCCGGTAGGACATGCTGCACCAGGAGCCGCGCGGAGTCGCCGAACGCGGCGTACTCCGCGGCATCCACGGGCTCGGCGCCGAAGAGATGACGGTACAGCCTGGCCACGAGCCCCGCGAAGGAGCCCTTCCCGGCTTCATCGAGCCGCGCCTCGGCCACGTACTCAGCGGGCGTCTTGGAGGGATGGAACTTCAGCGCCTGCGCGCGCTCCAGCTCGAGCACCACCGCCACGAAGCGGTGGCCCAACGCCTCGGCGTAGCGGCCCGCGCGCGCCAAGGCGTCGGCGCGGGCCAGATGGGCGCGCGCGTCGGCGAGCACCGGCGCGCCGGGCATGCGGGCCGGGCCCTGGGGCTGTACGTGCGACCGGTAGATCTTCCAGCCGGTCCAGCTCAGGTGGACCAGCAGCACCAACAACACCACGGCCAGCGGCGCGATCAGCACGGGGTGATCCCCGGCCGCGCGGTGCGCCCACTCGAGCATCGCATTCCAGGCGTTGATCAGCCACTGTAGCGGGTGGCGCTGCTCCGTCCAGCGGTACTCGGGCCGCGCGAACACCTGCCGCAGGGCGCGCTGCAGCGAATCGGCCGCGCCGGCCTGCGCTGCCACCCAGACCCGCGCGGTCAGGAGAGCCCCAGCTGCTGGCCTAGGATCTGCAGATCGAACGCTTCGCGCCGCACGCGCAGGTCATAGTACATCAGGGTGAAGACACATCCCAGGATGGGCTTGAGCACCATCGACAGCACCGCGGCGAGCGTCTGCACCACCTGCGCCCCGCCTGACGCGTCCGTTGCCAGGCTGGCGGCGAACAAGGCAACGCCGAAGATCGGGAGATAGACGATGAGCCCGGCGACGAAGGCGACGACGAACACTCGGCCGCGGTGCCCGCGCGTGAGGTCCCAGGAGCGGCCGAACGACTCGAACGCGCCGGGCAGCGGCTCGAGCACCACAGCTTGCGTCGTCACCGCGTACCCGCAGGCCACCCAAAGCAGGAACCAGCCGCCGCCAACGAGCCCCACGAGCATCAAGAGCACGGCCAACGCGCCCTCGCGTCGCATGAGGCCCGCCGCCAGCGCGAACACCACGCTGATGCCCGCCCCAATCAGAATGTAGATCAGCGCCTTCGCGAGGCCCACACCAAACAGCGGCAGGGTCTTCGAAACCGCGAGGGACAGCGTCTCACCGACGTGCGGCTCGCGGCCCAGATACGACTCGGAAATGACGCGGATTGCCGCCGCCATCAGGAAGAGTCCGGCAAAGTATTCGACCACGAGACGGTTGATCAGAAACAGCACCTGGTGCGCCGGCGCACCGCCCGAGAACGCGATGTACACCTCGAGCAGGACGGGCACAAACAGCGCCACGACACCGAGGCGGAGGAACAGGCCGAAGTGGCGCCGGTAGATCGTCAACGCGCCGTCGAGGATCTCGCCCAGCTCCATCGGCCGCAGGTCCGGCATGCCTCTCGCTCCGCTCCGGGGTTGGCGATAAGATGAGGACGTGAGCACCGCTCCGCGAGGCCCGGCCCCGCTCGACCTGCGCGAGCGTCACGGCGTGGAAACGCCCGAGCACGTCGACGTCCACCTCGAGCTGGCGGGGGTGGGCTCGCGGGCCGCGGCCATCGTGCTCGACATGCTGCTCCTGCTCGTGGGTCTGATGGTGCTCTCCGTCGTGGGGGGCCTCAACGTGGGCGACCGGCCCAGCGCCGCGCAGTCGTGGGTCGGCGCGCTGCTGACGTTCCTCTTCGTCTTCACCATCCCCGCCTATTTCATCTTGTTCGAGGGCTTGAACGGCGGGCGCACGCCCGGCAAGCAGGCGCTCGGCATCCGGGTGGTGATGGACACGGGCCGCGCCATCACCCTCACGGCGGCGGTGGTGCGCAATCTGGTGCGCCTGCTCGACTGCTTCGTGTTCCTGGGGATCCCCGCGCTGCTCTCCGCCTTCCTTAATAAGTCGCATAAGCGCCCCGGTGACTTCGCGGCGGGCACGGTGGTGGTGCGTGACCGGCCCACCGAGCGGCTGCTGCAAGCGCTGCCGGAGGTGGCCGAGCCGGACATGGTCGAGAGCGGACCGCCCGATCTGTCGGACGACGAATTCCGCCTGCTCGACCGCTTCCTGGCGCGCTTGCACGAGCTCGACCCGCAGGTGCAGATCCGCATGGCCGTGGAGTTGGCGCGGCGCTTCGAGGGGCGCGTGCCCCGCCGCACCGCCGACACGCACGCCTACCTGGTGCAGCTGTTCGGCGAGGAGCAGCGCAAGCGGCGCTCCCGCTTCGGCACGCGCGCGCAGACTGGCGCCGCCGGCCGCACCACGGTTACGGCCGAGCGGTTCGTGGCGCGCAAGCGCGCCCAGTGGGAGGCGTTCCACGCGGTGGCGGCGCGGGTGGAGCGGACCGGCGTGGGCGCCCTGCCGCCGGGCGAGATCCTGGCGTTCGCGGCGCGCTACCGCGAGATCGCGGCGGATCTGGCGCGCGCCCGCACCTACGGCGTGGACGCGCGCGTCGTGGAATACCTCGAGCGTCTGGTGGCGGCGGGCCACAACGCGCTGTACCGCTCGCGCGGCCGGACGCGCCCGCCGCTGGCGCGCTACCTCCTTCAAGATTTCCCCGCCGCCGTAGTACAGTCCTGGCGGTATGTGGTGGTAGCATTCCTGCTATCCGCCGTGCCGGCGGGCGTGGGCTACGTGATGCTGCGGCAGCAGCCCGCGTTGGCGGACGAGGTCGTTTCGCCGGTGCTGGTGAGCCGGGCCGAGCAGGCAGCCGAGGAGACGGCGGCGGGGCGCGGCTACGCGCAAGCGCCCGGCGAGGAACGTCCGCAGATCGCCGCATTCATCATCAGCAACAACATCATGGTGTGCTTCCGGGCGTTCGCCGGCGGCATCACCGCGGGGTTGCTCACGACGCTGGTGCTGCTCTTCAACGGCCTGATGCTGGGGACCGCCTTCGGCGTGTTCGCGAACTATCACGCGTCGCTGTACCTCACGACGTTCATCGCGGGGCACGGCGTGCTGGAGCTGACGGCGATCTTCATCTCGGGAGGCGCCGGGTTCCGCGTGGCGCAGGCGATCATCGCGCCGGGCGACCGCACGCGGCGCGACGCGCTGGTGTTGGAAGGAACGATCGCGGCGCGGATGGTCGGCGCGGTGGTGTGCATGCTGGCACTCGCCGGCACGATCGAGGGCCTGCTCTCGACCAGCGACGCCCCGGCCGAGATCAAGTTCGGCGTCAGCGCGGCGTCGGGGGTGCTCCTGGTCTTGTACTTCGTGAGTGGCGGGAGGTACTTGCGGGAGCAGGGAGCAAGGAGCAGTTCGATGCGGTGAGCGTCGTGCTCGCTGCTCCCTGCTCCGTGCTTACTGCTCCCTCAATTGTTCTTCGCCCCCTGTAGGATCCAATTCCGGATCAGATTGATCGTCCCCTTGGAGAGGGGCGGATGACCCTCCGGCATTTGCACGCCCGTGCCGAGCGACGGCGGCAACAAGTGCGTGCCCTGGATCTTATGCACCAGATATGACGAGTCGGGACGTGACGGCAGCACCCGCTTCAACCCCGACCCACCGAGCAGTTCGTTCGCCGCCACGCCGACGACGTACTTGTACGTCGAATCCAGCGAGAGGTTCTGCCCCTGCATCGGCGACGCCCCGGTGTGGCAGCCCGAGAGCGCACAGTTGGTCGTGAACACGGGCTGGACATTGCCGCTCAAAGTGATGGCGGTGTTCGTCACGATCACGATAGCGCTGTCTTTCCCGGAATCCACCACGAGCTTGACGAACGTCGTGCCCGTGCTCGCGGTGGAGCGCACCCGTCCGGTCGAATCCACCGTCGCCGCGGCGGTGCTGGAGCTGGAGTACGTGCGCGCATAGGTCCGCGGCAGCGGATGGCCGTTGCGGTCGAACGCGCTGTCCACGAACTGCATCGAATCGCTCACCAGGATGCGGGACGTATCCGCGGTTTGTGGATGCAGCTTCACCCGCGTCGCCACCTGATGCACCACCACCTGATTGAACGCGTGGAGGAACGTGTTGAGGGCCGGCGTGGCCTCGATCGAGGTCGTGCCGCTATCGAGCGCGGTGACGCGCGTGGCCGGCCCGGACGTCGGGGTGAACGATACCACGCCCGCCGTCCCCGCGGACCACGCGCAGGGAGAGTTGGGAATTGTGTCATCCGCCGAATCGGTGACGACGCATGCAGCGTGCAGAGTGTCGCCGATCGCGGTGATGTTAGGGAATGTGTTGGGACTCAACGCGGCCGTCTTGGGAATGCGCTGCACCGTGAGCCCCACGCTCCCCGTCTTGGCGCTCACCACCGCGTGCACGTTACCCGACCCGTCCGCCACCGCGGTGGCGAGCGTGGTCGTGTCGGGCCCCGCCGCCACGGTGAACGCCCCCGTCGCGGTCGATGACCAGGTGAACGTCGCACCCGGGATCGCGAAACCGCCGGCGTCCTTGGCTGTCGCCACGAAGCGCTCCGTGTCGCCCACGAAGTGCAGCGAGCGCGGTGACAGCGGCGTGACAGTCACCGTGGCCACATCCTGGCGCACGATCAGCGGTACGCTGTCCCGGGCCGTGCGCGCCACAACCACGACCGTATCACGCCCCGTGGTGGTGTTGCCAGCGATCAAGCCCGTCGTGGCACCCACGGTCGCAATCGTGCCGGTCTTCAGCGACCAGGTGATCCCCTGCGGATTCGGCACGATGGTGCTGCCCGAGTCGCGCACGATGAGACCGAGCTGCAGCGTGCCGTTCAACCGAGTGATCAGGGCGGTGTCGATCGGCGCCGGCAGGATGCCGCCGGTGGCGACGCGGACCGACGCGTACACCAACCCCACCACGACTTTCACGCTGTCCGC
>JBGPOE010000031.1:0-28194 GCA_041487875.1 Gemmatimonadota bacterium
CCGAGCAGGCCGAACACCTCGCCGCGCGCGATTTCGAGCGACAGCGCATCCACGGCGATGTGGGTTCCGAAACGGCGCGTCAGCTCGTGGGTTTCGACCGCCGGAGCGGTCACGGCAGGAGCGGGATATCGAGCGTCACCGGCATGCCGGCTTTGATGCGGCCGCCGGTATCGCTCACACGGACTTTGATGGCGAACACGAGGTCGGCCCGCTCGCGCTCCGTGAGTGCCGCGCGCGGAGTGAACTCGGCGCGCGGTGAGATCTCGCTCACCGTGCCGGAGAGCGGCTGCGCCAGCCCGTCCACGCGCACCTGCACGGCCTGGCCCAGGTGCACGCGGGCAATGACGCGCTCGCCCACGTACGCGCGGATCCAGGGCTCACGCACCAGGCCGAGTGTGGCAACCGGGGCGCCCGCGGCCACCGCTTCCCCCGGCTCGGCGACCCGCGTGAGGATCACGCCGTCGGTGGGGGCGAGCACCACCAGCTCGGTCCCGATCGCCTCGGCCGCCGCCACGCCGGCGTCGGCCGCGACCGATTCGGCCGAGGCCGCGCGCACCGCCTGCAGGCGGGCCGCGGCCGCCGCGGCCGCACTCTTGAGGTTGTCGAATTGCTGGGGCGACACCACGCCTTGTTCCGCGAGCCGCACCGCGCGAGCCAGATCGTTGGCGGCGCGCGCGCTGTCGGCCTGGGCGGCCGCGACCTCGGCCATGCGCGCCGCGGCGGCCCGCGACAGCGCCCGGCGCTGCGCGATGAGCGCGCCCAGGCCGGGCTGCTCCAACACCGCCACGGTGTCGCCTCGATGGACCGTGTCGCCTTCGTCTTTGAGGAGCCGCACCAGGCGCCCGGCGGCGAGCGGCGCCAGCCGCACCTCGCGCACCTCGACGGTACCGGCGACGCTGACATGGTCGGCGGCACCGCCGCACGCGGCGGCGAGCACCACGAGCACGGCGAGCGGGAGTCGAGCGGTCATGCGGTCAGCGACGCGGCTTCAGCCAGTTCAGGGGGTCCAGCGCGATGGGGAGGTCGCCGCCGGTGGGGCCGCGCAGCTCGAAATGCAGGTGCGGGCCTTGGTCGCTCGACGCGCCGCCCACGTGACCGATCACCTGGCCCCGCGTGACGTGCTGTCCTTTGGTGACGGTGGCGTCCACGAGGTACGCGTAGATCGTGTAGTAGCCGCCGCCGTGGTCGATCCACACGGACGTGAGATATGTGCCGAGCGGGCCCGCGAGCGTGACCGTGCCGGCCGCGACGGCCTGCACCGGCGTGCCCACGGGTGCCGCGATGCCGATGCCGTGCCAGGGAATGCGCGTATTGTTCGGCCCCGCGGCGGTGCCGAATTGGTATACCAGCCGGCCGTCGACTGGCCAGTCGAGCGCGCCGAGGCTCGCCGTGGTGATGGTGGGCGTGCCGGCGGCGGCGCCGCGGGCCGCGGCCTCGCGGCGCGCCCGCTCCAACGACGCGAGCAGGTCGTTGACGTGTCGCTCGTCCTGCTCCAAACGCGACAGCCGCTGCTCGGCCGCGCGGGCGTTGCGCCGCGTGTCGCGCAGGCTTTGCTCGCGGGTGTGCTCCAGCTGGAGGTACCGGCCGAGCTCGTCGGCACGCTCCTGGCGCCGTCGGCCCAATTGATCGCGCGCCTCCACGAGCATCTGGCGCTCGCGCGCCACGCGGTTGCGCAGCTTGAACATGTCGTTGGCGAGCAGACGATCCTGCCGGCTCACGAGGTAGAGGTACTTGTAGCGCGACAACAGGTCGCCGAAGCTCTCGGCCGCGAGCAACACCTGATAGGTATAGAGCGGCCCGCGTTTGGAGATGTCGACGATGCGGCGCTCGGCCACGGCCCGCTTCTCTTCCAGTGCGTCCTGCGCCAGCAGCAGATCTACCGTGATCTGGTCGATCTGACCCGACAAGCCGCCGATCTGGCGATCCAGCTCGTTGACGATCCGGTTGGTCGTCTCTTTCTGCCGGTCGATGTTGGCGAGCTCGTCGGCGATGCCGTGCACCTGGCTGCGCAGTTGGTCCAGCTCCTGCGCCACCTCGCTGCGCTCCTGGCGAATCGCTTCGAGGCGGCGCTGGTTGTCGCGCAGCTGCTGATCGAGCGACGGTTTCTGCTGGGCGAGGCCAAGAGACGTCAAGAGAAGAACGTCGAGGAACAGCGTCAAGGGAACGCGTCGAGGCAAACCGTACGTCACACGCGTCTCAGATGTCTGCCCACCGACGACGCCGATCCGAGCAGTCCGATCAGCGTGCCGAAGGCGACGATCGCGGCCGCTTCCTGCAGCGTGAAGAAGGCGCCCTGCAGCAGGAACTTGGTGACCAGCAGATACGCGCCGTACGACAGGGCCACGGCGATGCCACCGCCCAGGAGGCCTTTGATCGCGCCCTGCAGCAGGAACGGGAAACGGATGAACCAGTCGGTGGCACCCACGAGCCGCATGATCGCGATCTCGCGGCTGCGCTGCAGCACGGCCATGCGGATCGTCGTGCCGATGATGATGATCGCGACCGCGGCGAACGCGCCGCCCACGGCGAGTCCCACCGCCGCCGCGATCTGGCGCAAGCGGTCGAGCTTTTCCACCCAGTCGCGCCCGTAGCGCACGTCGTCCACGAACCCGAACCCCCGCAGCCGCTCGGCCACCGCGTTGACGTGGTCGGCGTCGCGGAAGGCCGGTTTCAATTTCACCTCGATCGAGGCGGGCAGGGGATTGCGCTCCAGCTCGCGCAGCACGTCGCGGAACTCGGCCAGCTCGTTGCGGGCGCGCACCAGTGCCTCGTCCTCGCTCACGTAGGTGGCACGCTCGACTTCGGGAAACGCCTCGATGTCCTTGATCGCGAGCGTGCTGTTCTCGGCCGGTGTGCCTGGCAGCAGGTACGCAACGATCTCCACGCGTTCTGCCAGCTGGTTCAGCACCTGCTGCAGGTTCACGGCGACGAGGCCGAACAACCCGATCACGAACAGCGAGAAGGCGATCGTGGTCACCGACAAGGCGGAGAGCAGGGGCGCCCGCCGGAACGCGAGAAACGCTTCCCGCAGCGCGAGGTTCATGGCGCCGCCGCCTGTCCGCGCGTCTCGTCGACGGCGGAGTCGTACACCACGGCGCCTTCCTGCAGTTCGATCACCCGGTACGGCGCCTGGCGCACCAGGTCGAGATCGTGCGTCGCCATGACCACCGCCGTCCCCGACGCGTTGATGTCGCGCAGCAGCTGGAACACGCCGCGCGTGGCGCGCTCGTCGAGGTTGCCGGTGGGCTCGTCGGCGAGCAGCACGGTGGGCTCATTCACGAGGGCCCGCGCGATCGCCACGCGCTGCTGCTCGCCGCCCGAGAGCTCCTTGGGGTAGGCCTGCGCCTTGGCGGCGAGCCCCACCTGCGTGAGCACCCGCATCACGCGCGCGCCGATGCTCGAACGTCGCGCCCCGGTCACCTCGAGCGCGAACGCCACGTTTTCCTCGGCCGTGCGATCTTCGAGCAGGCGGAAATCCTGGAACACGATGCCCAGGCGGCGCCGCAGCTTGGGGATGTCGCGCGGGCGCATTTCCCCCACGTGGTAGCCCGAGACACGCACTTCGCCGCTCGAGGGGCGCTCTTCCGCGTACACCAGCCGCAGGACGGTCGATTTGCCGGCGCCCGAGTGGCCGGTGAGGAACGCGAACTCGCCCTTCGCGATGTGAAAGGACACATCTTTCAGGGCGAGCCCGCCCTTGGGGTAGGCTTTGAAGACGTTCGTGAACTTGATCACTTACAGCTGCGCCAGGGCCTGGGCGAAGTCCGCGATGAGGTCGTCGGCGTCCTCCAGTCCGAGGGAAAATCTCAGGAACCCGTCCGGAATGCCAGCCTGCGCCCGAGCCGCGGGACTCAAGCTCTTGTGCGATGTGAGGCGGGGCTCCGAGACCAGCGTCTCGACGCCGCCCAGGCTCGGCGCGTGCGCCGCGAGCACCAGCGCCCGCAGGAACCGCTCCGCCGCCCGCACGCCCCCCTGCAGCTCCACGCCCAGCATCCCGCCGAATCCGTCCATCACGCGCTGCGCCACCTCGTGGTCCGGGTGCGATGGCAGGCCGGGGTAATGCACCGCCGCGATCGCCGCTTGCTTGCTGCACCACTCCGCCAGCTTCAGGCCGGTCGCGTTCTGCCGCTCGACGCGTACGCCCAAGGTGCGCAGTCCGCGATCGATCAGCCATGCGGCCATCGGGTCGATCGCCTGGCCCCACAGCTGCATCAGCCGCCGCACTTCCTCGACCACCGACTCGGAGCCCGCCACGGCTCCGGCGATGACGTCGGTGTGGCCGTTCAGGTACTTGGTGGCGCTGTGAATCACGATGTCGGCGCCGTGCTCCAGCGGCCGCTGGTTGACCGGCGATGCGAACGTCGAGTCCACGAGCAGCGCCAGCCCCTCGGCCTGGCATAAGTGGGCCACGGGCTCCAAGTCGATCACGCGCAACAGGGGATTGGTGGGTGTTTCGACGAACACGGCGCGCGTCGTCTTCTTGAGCGCCGACTTCCAAGAGCGCGACTTGACCGGATTGACGAACGTCACGTCGATGCCGAGACGGCCGAATTCCTCCGTGAACAGCCGGTACACGCCGCCGTAGATCCACTCGGACGACAGCAGGTGGTCGCCCGGCCGCAGCACCGCCAGGTGAGCGAGGGCCGTGGCCCCCATGCCGCTCGCGACGAAGATCGCCGCCTCGGCGCCTTCCAGCGCGGCGAGGCGCTTGGCGATCGCCAGCTGGTTGGGATTGTTGCCGTAACGGGTGTAGAGGACTTCTTCGGTCGAGCCGACGGGATTGGTGAACGTGCTGCTCTGGAAGATCGGCGTCACGACGGGCGTCCAGGGCGGGCGCGTTTCCGGCACGCCGTGAATCGCGCGGGTGGAGATGCCGAGGCGCCGGGCTTTCACGCGCGCCTCAGGCGGCCGTGAGGAAGAACCCGCCTCCAGGCGTGCGGGCAGCGAGCTGCTGGGCGACCAGCTGGTCGAGCAGGTGGGCGGCGGCGTCGGGGCTGCCGAGGACGTCGAGCGCGCCGTCGGGGCCCTCGACCACTACCGCCAGGCCGGCGCTTCGGACCACGGGCTCGATCGCCTCGCGGTGTCCATCGTTGATGCCGCGCAGCAGCAGGATCACGCGCGTGTCGCGCAGCAGCTTGGCGACGATCTCGTCGGCGCAGGAGTAGTCGACGCACCCCACGCGGGTGAAGTCGATCACCGTCACGCGCGCCTGGGCGTCGGCGGCGATGGTCCGCTCGATGTCCTCGCGCACGGCGCGCCCCGTCGGTCGCGTGACCAGGTCGGCGTAGACGCCCGACACCCGGCGTTGCAGGACCTCATGGACGTCGATGCGCTGGATCACGGTGTAGCGGACCCCTGCTCGGGAATGATGATCAACACTTGGGCGCCAGGAAACGGCGGCAGACCTTCGCGCATGGGGACGTCGTCATCCCACTTCGGCACAATGGCGATGCGCGCCGTGCCGCTGCGGATCGAAATCTTGCCGTCCCAGCGGGAGAGATAGCGCCGGATGCCGGCCAGCCCCTGGCCGCGCCCCGGATCGCGGAACCGGCTCGTCCCCTGGATCAGGGCCGCTTCCAGTGCCGCACCATCCCCCCACCGGTCGCCGAAGCGCTTGCTCTGCGTCGGCTCGAGCGAATGACGGAAGCCCACGCCGGCGTCCGCCACCGCGATCACCACCACTTGCCGCCCCAACCGGCGACGCCAGTGGTAACTCTGCACCGCCACCCAGCCACCCGTGCCCGCGTGTTCTACAATATTCTGACACGCCTCCGAAAGCGCCATAGCGAACCCCATCGTCGCCTTGGGGTCGAGCCCGAGCTTGACCGCCAAGATGGCGGAAGCCCGCTCCTGAATGCGACTCACCACCTGATGCACGTCCTCGGCGGCCCGCACCGGCGTGACGTCGAGCAACACGTCGCTCTCCTCGAGCGGCTTGGTCCGCGGGATCTTGCCGTGGATCTCGAACAGCTCGCTCGCCTCACGGAAGAACCCCGCTCGCGCCCAGTAGCCCAGCACGTCGCCGTTGGTGGGGGCGGTGAGGAGCGGTTTGTCGCCGCCGCGGCGCGCCGCCGCCTGGCCCGCGGCGAGCAGGCCCACGAGCCCGTAGGGCGACGCCCACTCGGCGGCGTGCGCGTCGAACAGCAGCCGCTCCCCGTCCGCGGCCTGGGCAAAGGCGCCCGCAAACTGGTCGAATGAGCGATCATCGAACGACGTGGGGACTTCCACCAGCCGCGTCATACGGTCGACAGCCGTCCCGCCAGGTGGTCGCGCAGCCCGGACGCGCCGCGGTGGCTCACGTTGCGGGCGGCGAGGCGCGTGGCACGCGTCAGCGCGGCCTCCAGCGACTCGCCGTGGACCAGCCCTGCCACGACGGCGGCGCCGAGCACGTCGCCGCACCCCGTGGGGTCGCCGCCGTCGAACGGGACGGGGACGTCCGCCGGCGGAACGACGCGGGCGGAGCGCACCGGCTGGCCGGCGAAATACACCGCGCCCTTGGCGCCCAGCGTGACGATGAGCGCGCGCACGCCCTGCGCCAGCACCGCGGCGGCGGCCGCCAGCGGATCGGCGCCCACCTGCGCCATCTCTTCTTCGTTCACCTGCACGTAGTCGAAGCAGCCGTACCAGCTCGCGGCATCGGCCAGCGGCTGCGGAACCCGCATGCCGTCCGGTTCGATTCCCAGGAACAGGCTGTGCAGGTCGGCGTAGATCAAGCGCGGAAAGCCGCGGCGGAGGAGCCGGGCGGTGTCGCGGTCGAGCTCGAATCCCGAAATGAAGTTGACGTACAGCGCGTCGAGGTCCGCCACCATGGGGCCGAGCTCGGGCCAGGTCCACGGCGGCACGCCGCCCGCCATCCGCTCGCAGCGACGCTCGGTGTTTTGATAACGTAACGTGACGCGGTTGTTGGACGCGGGCACTTCGACGAACCGCGCGTGGGGCGTGGTCCGTTGGAGCGAGCGGAGGAACTGGTTGGCGCTGTCCGCCAGATCGTGGCCCACCTTGATGACGGGCACGATCTCCCAGCCGTCGGGCAGCGTGACGTCGAGCGCGGCGAGGGCGTAGGCGATGCCGCCCCACTCCTCCACCGCCGCCTGCGCCGGATCGCGGCTGTAGATGGTGTCCCACACCATCGAGCCAATCACCCCGAGACGCTTCAGACCGCCCCCCGGCTCTGCTGCAGGAACACGGCCGCCGCGCCGTACACCCCGGCGGTGCCCGTCAGCTCGCCGGGCACGATGCGACAAACGCTCACGGCGGGCTTGAACGCGCGGCGCTTGACTTCGCTGCGCAGCGGCACGAACAGCTTGTCGCCCGCGAGCGTCACGCCGCCGCAGATCACCACCACCTGGGGGTTGAAGATGTTGATGATGTTGGCCACGCCCGCGCCCAGGAACTTGGCCGTGTCGGTCACCACTTCGAGCGCGAAGCCGTCGCCGTCGTTCGCCGCCTCGTACACCACCTGCGCGGTGACTTTGCGGAGGTCGCCGTCGACGTAGCGGGGCAGGCTCGTGTCGGCGCCCGACTGGATGCCCTCCACCGCGCGCGCCGCGATCGCGGGGCCGGACGCGTACGCCTCGAGGCAACCGTAGTTGCCGCACTTGCAGAGCCGGCCGTTCAAGTCGATGGTCATGTGGCCGATCTCGCCGGCGATGTCGGATGCGCCGTGGTAGATCTCACCGTGCAGCACGATGCCGCCGCCGATGCCGGTCCCGATGGTGAGGCCCACCACGTGGTCCGCGCCGCGGGCGGCGCCGCGCCACCATTCCCCGAAGACCGCGCAATTGGCGTCGTTGTCGAGCGCCGCGGGGAGGTGCAGGCCGCTGGCGATCCGCTCGCGCAGCGGCATGTCGGTCCAGCCCAGGTTCGGCGTGAGCAGCACCACGCCGCGCTTGGTGTCGAGCGGGCCGGGAGAGCCGATGCCCACGCCTGCGATCGTCTTGCCCTTGGCCGCGGCGAGCGACGCCTTCGCGAGCTTCACGATGCGCTCGACCACGGCGTCAGGTCCTTGCTCGGCGAACGTCGGCTCGGCAACGAGGCCGAGCAGCTCCGAGCCGTCCTCGGCCACGGTGCCGACGACCACGTTCGTCCCGCCGACGTCAATCCCGACGATGTAGCGCACCGGTCTCCTCGACCGCGGCCAGCACGCGGTCCACGCTCAGGTCTCGCATGCAACGATGATGGCCCAACGGGCACACGCGAGGGCCGTGCGCCGAACAGGGCCGGCACACCAACCCCTCCACGCCGAGGGCCGTGTCTTCCAAGCCGATTGGGCCGAAACCGAATTCCGGGATCGTGGGCCCGAAGAGCGCGACGATCGGCGTTCCCACGGCGGTCGCGAGATGCAGCGGGGCGCTGTCATTGGTCACGAGCGCGCGCGCCCGGCCGATCAATGCCGTCGCGCCGAGCAGGGACAGCTGCCCGCACGCGTTGACCGCCCGGCCACCGGACCGCTCGGCCGCCGCCACAATCGCGTCACCCAGTGCCGCATCTTCCGCTCCCCCCACCGCCACCACCGCCACCCGGGGCGCGAGCCGCCCGGCCAGAGCGGGGTAGTACGGCCAGCGTTTCGAGCCCCAAATCGAGCCCGGCGCGAGGGCGACGAACGCTCCCGAGAGGCCGGCACGGGCGAGCAGCGCATCCGCCGCGCGGGCATCGTCGGGCGTGGGGAAGAGGCGCGGCGCATAGGCCGCGGACGATTCCCCCGCCAGCGCGAGCAGCCGGTCGATTTCGTGACCGTCCCGCGGGCGCGGCCGCGTCTCGGTGTAGAACAGCGGCCAGCCGTCGGCAAAACCCACCCGTCGGGGAATCCCTGCCAGGCGCGCCAGCACGGCCGTGCGGAGCGAACGGTGGGGAAGATACGCCGTGTGGTACCCCTCCGCCCGGAGCGTCCGGGCCAGGCGCAGGAGCCCCGCCACGCCCCGGTCCTTTCCTTTCTTATCATAGGGCAGGACGCGGCGCACGGCGGGGTGGGTCGCGAGCAGGCCGGCGGCGGCGGGAGTGGTTACGACGTCCAGCGGACCGTGGCGCTGGGCCAGCGCGGTGAGCAGGGGCGTGGTGAGGACGACGTCGCCCAGGAAGGCGGTCTGGACGACGAGGGTAGGGGAGGGATCCGGCGCCGCGGCGGTCTGGGGCATCAGTGCGCGTGCAATCTCGCCTGTACCCGCGGATCGCGGTAGCTGGGGGTGACTGCTAGAACACCCAGCCGGTTCTGCTGGAAACCACGAAACCGTCCGGCCCGTGCGCGGCGTAGACGTGGACCAGCGACTTCCCCTTGAGTCGCACGCCGAGGCCCAACCCCGGGCCCAGCTTCAAGCCCTTGGCGGTCGGCACGAAGGGCTCTCCCTCGAACACTCTCCCGAAGTCGAGGAACGCGGCACACACGAGCTCGACGAGTCGCTCCGTCCGAAACAGACTGCGCCGGAGTTCCACGGTCCCGAATTCCACACCGCGGCCGACAAAGCGCTGGGACCGCAGCCCCCGATGCGATGCTGGCGCGCCGAGGACGTCGAGCGAGCCTTCCCACATCGGGAATTCGAAGCGCGCACTGAGGGTTGGGCTCCCCACCATCTCTGCGCCGGCGAGTTTTAGAGCGGCCGTCGTTCGACTGCCGAGCGAGATGTAGGCGCGGCTGACACTGGTCAACCGCGTGTAGCCCCCTCCGCCCGAACCCACAGTCGCGCCCAGCTCCACGAAGACCCCACGGCGTGGGTCGTATTCGCTGTTCCGGCGGTCGAATATCACGCTGAAACGCGCGGTCCGGTCGGCTTCCCTCAACGCGGGACCGTAGCTGGAGAGGAAGAGGGACGGGCCGGGGAGAGAATCGAACCTGGTTTGCGCGATGCCAACCGCGAGCGCGACGCTCCAACCTGCGCGGATCGTTCGCGTGGCCTCGACCGCAGCGCGATATCGAGTCCGGCGCAGCTTGTAGAAGTACGGCTGGGTACTGCTGACCGAGTCGCGATTGTAGACGGACTCGTTGCCAAGGCCGAGAAACTCGAAGCGGGCTTCGCGTTGCGCCAGGCCTGTCAGCACGACGCGCCACCCGGGCCACAGCCCCGGGGCGCGGAAGGCGAGCGCGCCGAACCAGCTGCCGCGCCAACCGTAGCCGCCAGCCACGGTAAAGCTCGCGTCCAGGATGCGGCCGGCGAGGGAGTCCGCTCTGCGTGAGTATCCGAAGCCGATCCCAACCTGCGGCCCGGTGTTGCCGGAGACGTTGACTCCGGTGGGATATACGCTCGGAGTCCAACGCGCCGACGCCTGTGTCGCGACTGCAGCGCCCGGGCCCGCAATGAGCGACAGCACCAGCAGCCCGGCGATCCTCACGACGGCGAGCCTCGGTCCCTAGCGCCGGAGGCGGCCGACTTCGACCGGGATCACGAGCCTCACCGTGGCGACGAGCCCGCGGTGCCGAACCGGCTGCGGAAGCTGGGGGTTACCGGCCAAGCTGTATTGCAGCTCGGGAATGAGCGCCACCGGCCCCACGCGCAGCTCCGCGGCGAGGCCGGGCGCCCCCAGGAACTCGACCTTGTGCGCCCGCGCGCTCCCCGCGCGCTGCGCGAATCGGGCGGCGCCGAGGCTCAAGCCCACGACGACGTCGAGCTGCCGCACGGGGATCACGACGCCGAGGTCGACGGCGAAGGTTTGTACGCGGGTCGTGACGCCCGCCGTGGTGGATCCGGTGTGGTAGGTCCAGCGCATTCCGACATAGGCGAGCCGGCCGGTCGCCACGCCGAGCACGAGCCCGCCCCCAGGACCGTACGCCGCGCTCCAGCCGTAGCTGCCGACTACTCCAACCTGCAGCTCGCCGATCTGGGCGAGGCCCGGAGCCGCGGCGGAGAGGGCTCCGAGCAATAGGGCCAGCGGCGCGACGACGCGCTTCACACTCCGTCCTTGGCCACTCGGGCGATGCGGCGCTGGAACTCGCCGACCGGCGGCAGGAGTCGGTCGAGCGTTCCCTGATCGTCCACCCACGTGACGGTGCCGACCATGAATACGAGGTCGACGAGCGGCAGCAGCGACTCCGGCCCGGTGAACAACACACCGACCTCGCCGTCCATGAACATTCCACGGTAGTCCTGGTTCTGAGAGCCGACCATCGCGAAGCTCGCGGCCCGCGGCGTGTGGGGCGCCTGCGCGAGCAGTCGTTCGGCGATCTGCTCCAGGGAGTCGGGCAACGCGGCGGCCGCGGCGTCCTCGCCCGCCGCGGCGTAGGTCGCCGCGCGGTAGCGCAGGTACGCGGCCATGAACTCCGGCCACTGCGATGACGCGGTGATGGCCTGCCAGAACTCCCGCGTGGCGAAGAACTGCACCTTCTGGTGAAGCTTGGGAGTCAATAGGGAGTCGCGCGGTAGCCCAGCTCCGCCGCTGTCGCGGCCCGCCGCCGCGACGATCGGCAGGACGGCGGGGGCGAACGGCAGCAGCGTCCGCAAGAACGGCGACGCATCGACCTGACGCGCCCACAGTTCGGCGCGGCTCGCGAAACCATGCTGATCGACCGGGAGCGCATACAGCCCGATGCGCAGATCGCCGCCGGCCGCGGCGATGGCCGGGCCCAGCGCGCCGCGCACGAGCAGCAGGCGTGTGAGCAGCTCGTGCGCTCGCGACATCTGCGGGAACCCGTTGCTCGGCGCGTTCGCCAGGGCCGGTGCAATGACGAGCACGTGTGCACCCCGCAGGGACGCACCAACCAGCAGCGCGGCGTAGAACGATGAATTCCAAAGCGAATCGGGCACCTTGATCACGGAACCCGGCGGCATCAGCGAGTAGAGCAACGCCTTCGCGACGTTGAGTGATTTCGGCAGGTAGCCCGTTCCGTTCACCACGGCCATGGCGCGGTCGTCGAAGCGGGTGGCGTCCGCCCGCGCCGCGAGCGACAAGCTGCTTCGCCTCAGCGTCGCGGCCCGGAATGGGGATGGCAGCTGCGCTTCGGTGAGGCCCTGGCTCAGCAGGAGATCGCGCGCCGCTTGCTTCAGCTGCAGCAGCACAGGCCCCTGCACGATCAGCGACCGGTCATCCCATCCGGGCCCGAGGTACTGCTGGCCGACGCCCGTCCCCGTGATCAGCGCCACGCCGCTCGAGGGGTCGTCTTCGCTGACGTCACGGAACGCGATCTTCCGGTGGTCGCGCATCACGTCGTCCGGGTACCCGAACACGCTCGACACCAGACCGCCGCCCCAGAATGAGGCGTCGACGCGGTTGGTGATGTTGATGTGTACGCTGACGCGGTTCCGTAACCAGGCGTCCCCGTATTCGCGCGCCTCCGCCTGGAGGACCCGGGAGTTCGCGACTGCGAGCCGCAACCGCTCCAAGGCCCGCGCCAGCCGTGTCCTGTCCTGCTCGCTGCCCACCGGCAGTCGCGCGGACGCATGCAGCGGATCCTCCAGCACCGTCATCAGCATCCGCGACTTCCGCAGCTCGTAATAGTGCTGGTCGAGGAAGATGAAATACGAGGGCAGGCGACCGATCGAGTCGTAGGCCTCCACCCGCTCCGCCAGCGCCGCGAGATAGCCATCAACGACCTGCTCGAACGACGCCCAGTCGAGCGTCTGTGCCGACGTCACCGCCGGAAAGTCGTGGATCCAGAGAACGTGGAAGTCCCGAGTCTCGTGCAGCATCCGTCGGAGCTCCCAGTGGAACTGCAGGTTCGCGACGTACGAGACGCGGTTGTGGTCCGTGAACGACGCGCCGGTGGCCCGCTCGATCAGAGCGTCGAGCTCGGCCTGTTCGTCGTGGTCCTCAGGCAACAGGGCATACTGGAGGGGGAGCCACGCGAGTCTGGCGTCGTCCCATTCCTTCGCGGCCCGGTGTCGCACCCCTTCGAGAATGTTGGTCAGACTTTCGAAGACGAACAGCACGTCCCCAGTCCGATCCGCCGCCACCGCGCCGGAGGAGGCGACCCAGCGGCTGAACCGCCCACGGGCCGCCATGCTGAATTCCTTCAACGAATCATGGCGCTTCTTGCGCCCCAGCAGTCGGTCGTAGGGCAGGAGCACCTCGTCGAGCAGGATCTCCCGGCAACGCCGAGCCAGCTCGTCCGGCGGAGCCCTGGCAGCGGCCGCGAAGGCACGCTCCAGCTGGCGATGGAAGAAGCGCACCTCTTGGTCGACGCTGCGCACGGCGAGATGTGCTTGGAGCTGGGCGACGTAGCGGGCAGTGCGCGCCACCGCCACGTTCCCGTCGCGGCCATCCTGGTCGAGAAACGGCGTGGTGAGCCGGCGGATCCATTCGGCCGAGACCCGCAGACTGTCCAATGCCGCGGTGAGGGCGACATCGGTCGTCCGGTAGGGGGCTGGCGCATAGAAGTCGGGAGCGACGACCACGTAGTCTTGGATGGGTCGGTTCCGCCCCGCCAGACGGTCGTCGAGGGGCGCGGCGACGCTGAGGGTGAAGGTGTGGTTGGCGAGCGGGTACCAGTCGAACCGCAGCAGCGAGCCGCGGGTCAAGAACCCCCCGCGGCGCACCGGCGTGTACGCGGTGACCAGCATGTCGACGCGGCGGTCTCGCAGGTTGTAGTCCGCTCCGATGCCGGCGCTGAAGTAGGGCACCCGCAGCAGGGTGCGCACGCCGCCGTCACCCTTGTTGCCGCGTGCCCCCAGGTATGCCTCCATCCCCACCTCGGCGAGCTTCGTGACCGGGTTCAGGAGCGGGTGGTAGGTGCCGGCCGCTACCCGCACCATGACGTTGGCGCTCGAGCTGTCGAAGTAGACGCCGCTGCCCAGGGCGAGCTGCCAGTGCCAGAGGAGGGGTTGTCCGAGGGAGCCGGTGCGCCCGCCTGCGTCCGGGGGACGCGGCGTTTGGGCGCTCGCGTATCCGGCCGAGCCGGGGGAGAGCCCGGCGGTCCACATGCCCAGACCGAGTAGCGCACACCAAGCAGCGGCGCGAGCGGACACCGGCGGACCTCGTGGGAACACACGCCCCGCCAGCTGGGGCAGGTGTGACGGAATGAACTGTGATGTACGACGCGGAATGGCTGACCGCTAGAGGAGCCGTCAGGGAGCGCTAGTCGTCTCGTGCGGCGTTGCGCGCAATACGCCAACGGCCCAGACCGGCCGGTGGTCGCTGGCACCCAGCGTGTCGCGCACCACGCCGGCGGGAGCACTGTCTTGGGCCGCGACGCCCCGGAAGAAGATGTGATCCCAGTTGAAGAGGAGGTGGGTCCTGGGATCGTGTTCCGTAGGCCAGAGATAGCCCGCGGCCCGGAACTCCTCCCCGATCCCTCGGCTGTTCATGTCGCCGCTCACCACCACCCGGGAGTACGGCGCCGCGTCGGCGAGGATCGCCCGCGCTTGGTCCCGCCGTGCCCCCGGTCCGATCTCCGCCTTGGTCGCCAAATGCACGCTGTACACCCGGAGCGCGATACCGCCGACACTGATCGTGGCGGCGGTCGCGATCCGCTCCGAGCCTCGATGGCGTGCGAAGTGGGGGAGCACGACTTTCGCGTCTGCCACGATGGGCCACCGCGAGAGGATCGCGTTGCCGAAATCCCGGCCGGTCGCCGGGGCCACACTCGCCGGATAGTACACGTACGCCATGACCAGAGCCCTGGCGATGCGCTGAGTTCCCGCAGCGTCCATTTCCTGAAGCGCGATGATGTCGGCGTTCCGCAAGGCAGCGCTCGACTCGATCAGCGCGATTGCTCGGTCGACGTGTTGCGCATACTGCACGTTGAACGTGACCACGCGGAAGGCATAGGGGCCGCTCGCAAGCGTGGTGCTCGAAGAAGCGGGCGATACAACGCCGGCGTACCGTGGCCCCAGCGGGCTCGGGTAGTTATGGACCTGGCACCCGGTACCGGCGGCGAGGGCCGCCAGCGCGAAACCAACGGTGCGGCGATTCACAGCGTGATGGATAAAGTACCCCACGGCGGCGCGGTGTGCCTAGTCAACTTGCAGCACCGCCAGGAAGGCCTCCTGCGGAATCTCGACCGTGCCCACCTGCTTCATGCGCTTCTTTCCTTCCTTCTGCTTCTCCAGCAGCTTGCGTTTGCGGGTGACGTCGCCGCCGTAGCACTTGGCGGTCACGTTCTTCCGCAACGGGCGGATCGATTCGCGGGCGATGACCTTGGTCCCGATCGCCGCCTGGATTACCACCTCGAACAACTGGCGGGGAATCATCTCCTTCAGCTTCTCGGCGATCTTCTTGCCCCATTCGTACGCCTTGTCGCGGTGAATGATCACGCTGAACGCATCGACCGCGTCGCCGTTGAGCAGCATGTCGAGGCGCACGAGCTCGGACGGCTTGTAGCTCGCGAACTCGTAGTCGAGCGTGGCGTAGCCGCGCGAGATGGTCTTCAGTTTGTCGTAGAAGTCGAGGATGATTTCGGCGAGCGGGAACTCCCAGCTGAACTCGACGCGCGCCGGGTCGATGTAATGCATCCCGAAATACGTGCCGCGGCGCTCCTGGCCCAGCTTCATGATCGCGCCGATGTATTCGGCGGGGACGAAGATGCGGGCTTTGACGAACGGCTCCTCGATGCGGTCCACGGTGGAGCCATGCGGCATGCGGCTCGGGTTCTCCACCACTTCTTTCGTGCCGTCGGTCTTGTAGACGTGATACTCCACGTTGGGGACGGTGGAGATGAGGTCGAGATTGAACTCGCGCTCCAGCCGCTCGCGCACGATCTCCATGTGCAACAGGCCCAGGAAGCCGCAGCGGAACCCGAAGCCCAGCGCCACCGACGTCTCCGGCTCGTAGTGCAGGGAGGCGTCGTTCAACTGCAGCTTGGCGAGGGCGTCGCGCAGCTCTTCGTACTGCTCGGTGTTCGTGGGGTAGAGCCCGGCGAAGACCATGGACGTGATGTCGCGGTACCCGGGCAGCAGCTCGACGTCGCGGTGCTCGGCGTCGAGCACCGAGTCGCCCGGCCGCGTGTCCCGCACGCCGCGGACGTTGGCGATGAAGTAGCCGACCTCACCCGCCTCGAGTCGCTCGGCCGGCTTGTGGCCGAGCTGCAGGTAGCCGACCTCGTCGACTTCGTAGCTGTCGTCCTTGTGCGCGCCGAAGGCGATTTTCATGCCCGGCTGCATCACGCCGTCCACCACGCGGATGCTGGGGATGGCGCCGCGGTAACGATCGTAGTAGGAATCGAAGATCAAAGCCCGCAGCGGCGCGTCGAGCTGGCCGCGGGGGGCCGGCACGCGGCGGACCACGGCCTCGAGCAGCTCGGGCACACCGGTCCCCTCCTTGGCCGAGATCCTGAGGATCTCCTCCGGCTTGGTGCCGATGATGTCGTGGATCTCCTGCGCCCGCTTGTCGGGCTCGGCGCCGGGCAGGTCGATCTTGTTGAGCACGGGGATGATCTCGAGGCCGGCATCCAGCGCGAGGAACAGGTTCGACAGCGTCTGGGCCTGGATGCCCTGCGAGGCGTCCACCACCAGGATCGCGCCCTCGCACGCGGCGAGCGAGCGGCTGACCTCGTAGGTGAAGTCCACGTGCCCGGGCGTGTCGATCAGGTTGAGCTCGTACTCGACGCCGTCCTTCGCGGTGTGCTTCATGCGGACTGCGTTCAGCTTGATCGTGATGCCGCGCTCGCGCTCCAGGTCCATGGTGTCCAGGACCTGTTCGCGCATCTCGCGGCGGGTGAGCGTCCCCGTGGCCTCGATCAGCCGGTCGGCGAGCGTGCTCTTGCCGTGGTCGATGTGGGCCACGATGCAGAAGTTGCGGATTCGGGAGGCGTCCACGGGGCACAAATATAGCCCGGGTCAGGTCCCACCTAGAGCGACGCTCGTCAACCCCGCTGGTCCGACAGGAGCGTGCCGAGCTTGTCGAGTACTTCGCCCACGGTCCGACGCGGCACCCGGCAAGCCAGCGTCGCCCGACGAGCGCGCCAGTCCAGGCTCTTCACCTGGTCGGACAGGACCACCCCCGAGACCTCGAGACCGCCGGGCATGGCCACCTCTAAGGGATAGCCCTTGACCCGACTGGTGATCGGGCAGAGGACCGCGAGCCCGACCTTGCCGTTGTAGACTGCGGGCGAGACCACGAGCGCAGGTCGTCGCCCTGCCTGCTCGTGGCCGGCCTGGGGACTGAGCGACACCCACACCACGTCACCCCGGCTGGGGACGTATCGCCCCGGCACTTACCAGGCTTCCCGGCCCACGGCCTCTCCGAAGTCCTCCTCGCCGTGCAGAACTTCGGTGCGAACGTCCGCCAGCAGGCCACGGAGCGTGAAGCGCTCCGGCTGCACCGGCGCCGCGACGAGCTTCCCATCGCGCACCGAGAGCTCCACCTGGCCTCCCTCGCCCAGGCCGGTTTCCTCGGCGAACGGCTTGGGAATGCGCAGCGCCAGGCTGTTGCCCCACTTCTGGACCCGTGCCCGCATGCGACCTCCGCAGTATCTACAATGAATATACGGCCACGTGTTGCTACACGCTATATGCCCGCCGTCACCGCCCTGTCATCGGGGGCGACGAGGCCGGGGCCGCTCCAGTGGTTTGCAGTCAGGAGTCTGCGGGACTTACGCGTGCTCTGCTTCCAGCTCCGTCATGGGGACGTCCGGGAACAGCTTGGGGAAGCATTCGGGGCAGACGCCGTGGCTGAACCTGGCGGTCGTGTGCTCGCTGACGTACTGCTCCACCTCGTTCCAGTAGCCGGTGTCGTCGCGGACCTTCTTGCAGTTGGCGCAGATCGGCAGCAGGCCGCTCAGCGTCTTGACGCTGGCCAGCGCCGCGCGCAGATCCGTGATCAGCCGGGCCTGGACTTCGCTGGAGCGCTCGATCTCCGTGACGTCGGTCACGACCGAGCGGGTCATCAGGAACCGGCCTTCGCCGTCGTAGATGGCGGTTGCCGACATGAGCGCGGGCAGGCGCGTGCCGTCCTTCCGCACATACTCGATCCGGACGTCCCTGAGAGCTCCCTGCGCGATGCATTGCTGTACCCGCTCGCGGACCGCGGCGGCGGCTTCCGGAGTCACCAGGTCCATGACGTTCTTCCGACCGACGACCTCCTCGCGCGTGTACCCCAGCCACGCGAGCTCGGCGTCGTTCATGCGCACGACCAGGCCGGTGGCATCGATGGAGTGGTACCCGCACGGCGCGTTGTCGTACAGGTCGCGCAACTCGTCGTTCGCGACTCGCAGCTGTGCCTCGCTGGACGCGAGCGCGCTTTTCGCCCGGTTCCGAGATCTGAGCTCGCGGACGATGCCGAGCAGGGCCAGCCCGGTCACGAGCAGCGTCAATGTGACCGCGACGGTGAGGCCCACGCGCGTCGATCGGAGCGAAGCCGCCAGCGCCCTGTTGTCGGTCTGCATCTCGCGGCGCTCCTCGGCCTGCAGCGCGTTCAGGGCGCCACGGATCTGCTCGGTGATTCTCCAGTTTCGCCCAGTCATCATCACTCGTATGGCGGCCGCCTGACCTCCGGGCCCCTGTCGCGCAGCGATGATGGCACGGGCGGCCTGAATCTTCGAGGTGATCATCGGCTCGATGGTCGCTGCTGCGGCCGCCTCGTCCGGCTCCGCCGCGAGATGGCGACGGAACACCGCGAGCACGGCGTCGATGCGTCCGGCGGCGGAATCGAACCGGACCACCATTTCCGGTTGATTCGTGTACAGGAACCCGCGTGCCGCCTGATCCATGTCGTTGGTCAGCCGAAGGATGTCGTCGTGCAGCCGGATCTGGCTCTCGGACTCGATCGCCGCATCCAGGTTGGTCAGCATTGTGCCGGTGATGCGCCACGATTGGAGACCGACGACGCTGAACACCGCCGGGACCATCACGAAGGCCAGGACGATCCGGGCGCGAAGGCCGAGCCGCAGGAGTGTCATGCTACGCGTGCTCCATTTCCGGCTCCGACATGGGGAGGCCCGGGAACAGCTTGGGGAAGCAGTCGGGGCAGACACCGTGGCTGAACTTCGCGTCGGTGTGCTCGCTGATGTAGTCCTCGACACGGTTCCAGTAGCCGGTGTCGTCGCGGACCTTCTTGCAGTTGGCGCAGATCGGCAGCAGCCCGGTGAGCTGCTTGACCGCGCCGAGCGCCGTCCGCAGCTCCGCGATGAGCTTGGCCTGCGCCTGCTCGCTGATTTCAAGCCGAGCCACCGTGCGAAGGTGCTCGACGAGCCCGCGGTTGACCTGCCGATGGATGAACAGCATGGTCACGGTGAAGGCGACCGTCAGCGCGGCCAGCACGAGATGCTGCTGGTCGGTGAACTGCAGCAGGATCCCAAGGGTCAAAGGGGCGGAGACGCCGAAGGCGAACCAGCGGAAGCTCCGCGAATCCGCGGCGAGGGCATTCAGCGCGCTGCCCATGATCCCGGCCAGGCCGGCGACGAAGATGGCCAGCTCCTGCGATTGCATCCAGGGCATCAGGAGCGCCGCGCCGATCCCCCAGGCCGATCCCTGCACGGCGACTACCGCGCGCGTCCCCTGGAGGAAAGCGACGTCGGTCATGTCGCGGCGTGCCGCCCAGAGGCGCCACGCGGTCCGCGCGAGGATCGTCGCCAGGATGATCCCCGCCCACCACCAGATCTGCGCCCCGGGAACATCGTCCCAGAACATGATTGCGGTGAGAACGAGCAGCGCGCCGTTGCCGAGCAGCACCAGCAGGGCGTCGCTGGGCGGCCGATGCCGGAACGCGCGGACCAGGTCCACCTGGACCCTGGAATCCTCGTCGCGATCGGCGGTCATGATCATGATGAATGGTGCCGATCGGGGAGGGCAAGCGCCGTAGTCCGGAGCGACTCTTCATGTAGGGGTTGCCCCAGGGTCCTGGGGCAATTCCATGCTCAAGTAAGGGGAGGGAATCCCTCGGTCAACCTCCGCCGGCGCGGCGCAGCGTGGCCCGGACGCGGGCGAGGAAGCGGGGTGGATCGAGCGGCTTGCGGATGAAGTCGTCGGCGCCGGCTTCCATCAAGTGCAGCTCGGCCTCGGGCTCGGAGGAGCCGGTCAGGACGATCACCGGCAATCCCGCCGTCGTCAGGGACGACCGCAGCTGAGCGAGCACGGCGCGGCCCCCCATCTGCGGCATGTCCAGGTCGAGCACGACCAGGGCGATGTCCGGGTTGGCGGCCAGCTGCTCGAGCGCCTCCAGGCCGTCGGCCGCTTCCACGGTGTCGAACCCGTTCTTGCGCAGCGTAGCGATCGCCATCGTCCGCGACACGGCGTCGTCGTCCGCGACGAGCACACACTGCGCGAGCTTCTTCGCCGCGGGCTCGATCTCGGCGTTGGCGTTCGTCCCCAGCACCCGATCCACCTCGAGGAGCGTGGTCTCTCCCTGACGGACGCGGACGAGGGCCTGATCCAGCAGCGAAATCAGCCCCTGATTGCCGGCCGCGCTCTGCATCTCGTGGCTGGTCGCGCCGGATGCGATCAGGCGCTGAGACTCGGGACGGCTCACCCACACCTGCACGACGGGCAGCCGGCCCTTGTACCCCGTGGTGCCGCACTGGCGACAGCCGGATGCCCGGATGGTCGGGCGCGCGCCGTACCTGGCGGCGAGCCGTTCCTCGTCCGGCGTGAGGTCGCCGTGGATCCGCTCGACGCAGTGGCGGCAGACGCGGCGCAGCAGCAGCTGCGCGAGCGCGCCGCGCAGCGCGCTGGCGATACTCGCCCGGTCCACGCCGAGGTCGGCGAGGCGGGCCGCGACCGACAGCGCGTCGTTCGCGTGCACGGTCGCGAGGACGAGGTGGCCCGTCAGCGACGCCTGCACGGCGATCTGCGCGGTCTCCAGGTCCCGGATCTCTCCGATGAAGATGACATCCGGGTCCTGGCGCAGGATGGCGCGCAGCGCCGACGCGAACGTGATGCCCTGCTTCGGCGCCACCTGGATCTGGTTCATCCCCGGCAGCTCGTACTCGATCGGGTCTTCGACGGTCATGATGTTGAGCTCGCCGGTGGCCATGTGCTGCAGGGCGGCGTAAAGCGTCGAGGTCTTGCCGGAGCCCGTGGGGCCGGTCACCATGACCATGCCATCTGCGCGTTGCAGCAGCTCCTTGAACGCGTTCAGGTCCCGCTCGGCGAAGTGCAGGTCCTGGAGGCGGCGAGCGCCTTCGGGGTCCAAGATCCGGATGACCGCCTTTTCGCCGCTGCGCATCGGAACGGTGGAGACGCGGAAGTCGTACGCGCGCCCCCCGACCGTCACGCGGCAGCGCCCGTCCTGGGGCCGCACGCGGTCGGCGATATCGAGGCGACTCATGATCTTGATGCGCGAGATCACCCGATTGAGCGCGGGCAGCGGCATGCGCATGTGAGGTCGCAGGAGCCCGTCCACGCGGAATCGCACCGAGCCGCCCGAGCGGTCCGGCTCGAGGTGGATGTCGCTCGTGTCCACCGCGATCGCGTCGTGAATGATCAGATTGGTGAGACGGACCACCGGAGTGGTCTGGAGCTCGGAGGGCTCAACTTTCTCGGGGAGCGTCTCCTCGACCACCGCGACGGAGTCGCCGATTTCTCCGGAGACCCGCTCCAGCAGGGTCTCCAGCACGTGATCGGGAGCGTACGCATCGTCGATGGCCTTGAGGAGTACCGCGGGCGAGGCGACTTCGAAGACCGTCGTTCGGCTGGTCGCGAAGGCGATCGCCTGCTCGGCGTCCAGGTCCGACGGATCGCTGGTTGCGACGACCAGGCGCCGGTCGTCGCCGCGCAACGGCAGCACGCTGTATCTGCGGGCCACACGCTCGGGCAGAAGCTGAAGCGCCCAGGACTCGGCCGTCTCGAGACCGGCGAGGTGCAGGTGGAAGAACCGGGCGATGTGCTCACTCAGCTCCGGATCGGTGAGCCCGCAGACCTCGCGCGCCCGCGCCCAGGCCTGCGGAACGGTGGCGCCTTCGGCGAGACTCGGAGCGCCCGCGCCCGCGACGCCCTCCTTCAGCAGGACGTTGGCGAGCCAGTGGTGATTGATCGCTGGCGCAATGGTCATGTCGGCATCGCCAGGAGCCCGGGCACGGCCAGCGCTGCCAGCACCGCATCGTGAAGCCGCGTGACTTCGGTCGTCTCTGCCCTGGCTGCGCCCGCGTCACCGACGTTCCCGGCCAGCTCGATGCGTTGGAGCGCATCGGCCAGACCCTTCGCGTGCACGGTCCTGGCGGCCGACTTGTAGGCATGTGCGGCCGACGTGATTTCGTTCGACGTGCCGTGGGTGAGCGCCGCGTGCAGCGCGGTGAGTCGGCCGGGGGCGTCAGTCTGGAATTGCGCCAGGATCGCCGGAGCGGCGTCCTCGACGCCGGCCTCCTTCAGCCCGGCCCGAAAGGCGCCCACGTCGATGGCCGGCTGAGACTCCGACGGCTCGATATCCACCGTCGCGGTCGAGGCAGTCCCGCTCCATCCTTCTACCGCCGCAAAGAGTTCGTGGCCCTTGAAGGGCTTGCCGACGTAGCCGTCCATGCCGTTGGCCAGGCAGCGCTCCCGCTCTCCGCGCATCACGTTGGCCGTCAGCGCGATGATGGGCGGGGATTGGTCCTTCAGCAGGCGACGGATCTCCCTGGTCGCCGCCATGCCGTCGAGTTCCGGCATGTGCATGTCCATCAGGACCACGTCGTAGCGCTGCTTTTCCACGGCTTCGACGGCGAGCCGGCCGTTCTCCACGACGTCCACGACGTGCCCGCGCTTGAGGAGCATGGCCGTCGTCACCTGCTGGTTCACGCGGTTGTCCTCGGCGAGCAGGATCCTCAGGCGTCTGCGCGCCGCCTCGATGGTGTGTCGCGTCAGCAGGGCGGGCGCTGCCTGGTCTTTGACACTGCGGACCGCGAGAACTGCCTCGATGAGGTCGACGCGGGACACCGGCTTCATGAGGTACCCGGCGATATGCAGGTTGCGGCACCGCTCGGCGTCGCCCCGCCGCCCGTCGGACGTCAACATCATGATCGGGGTGGCGCGCAGCGCGGCGTCGTCACGGATGGCGCGCGCGAGGTCGAATCCGTCCCGATCGGGCATCCGGACGTCGCTGATGAGCAGCTGGCAGGGGGTGCCTGCCCGGGCCGCTTCGCGGAGCGCGTCGAGTGCGGCATCGGCCCCGCCGGCCTCCGTGAGTACGGCGCCGGCCTGGCTCAGGGCCCGCCGCATCATTTCGCGATTGACCGCGTTGTCGTCCACGATCAGGGTGCGCAGACCGGCGATGCCCGCGGGGCGCGGCGCGCCCGGGGCGGACGGCATCGCGATCGGGACGTCGAGACGTACCTGGGCGCTGAAGGTGCTGCCCTTTCCGGGCCGGCTGAACACCGATACGTCACCGCCCATCAGCCGGGCCAGCCGCCGCGTGATCGGCAGGCCAAGGCCGGTTCCGCCGAATCGCCGGGTGGTGGACTGGTCCGCCTGGCCGAACGGCTGGAAGATGTGATCCAGCTGGTCCGCGGCGATCCCGACGCCGGTATCGCTGACCCGCAGCTGCAGCGTGGCGTGCCCGTCCGCGCGGGCGAGCAGCTCGACATCGATGACGACTTCACCTTTCGCCGTGAACTTGATGGCATCGCCGACCAGGTTCGTGATGATCTGGCGCAACCGGACCGAGTCGCCGGCGACCTCGCGGGGCACGTCCTCGTCGATGTCGCAGACCAGCTCGAGCCCCCGTGCGAACGCCCGCGGCGCGAGCAGCCGCACCGTCGCGTCTATGGTCTGATGCAGGTCGAAGGGGGCGTGCTCGATCTCCATCTCGCCCGCCTCGATCTTGGAGAGATCCAGGATGTCATTGAGGATTGACAGCAGGGCCTCGCCCGAGCTGTCGATGACCTCGAGGGCGTTCTGCTGCTCCTGCGTCAGCGTGGTATCGCGCAGCAGCTCGACCATGCCCAGCACGCCGCTCATCGGCGTGCGGATTTCATGGCTCATATTCGCCAGGAACGCCGACTTCGCGGCCGTGGCACGCTCCGCCTCCTCACGGGAGTGCTGCTCGGCCTGGCGGGAGCGGATCTGCTCCGTCACGTCCCGGGCCACCCCGACGATGCGAACGACCAAGCCCTGCCTATCGAGCACGGGCATGATGCGGTTGTGAATCCAGCGGGTCGAGCCGTCGGGAGGCGTCAGCCTGAACTCCACTTCGCCGCCCTCGCCGTGCTGCACTCGCTCGATCAGGCCGACGAAGGCACCGAGGTCGTCCGGATGGACGGGCTCCAGGAATCCGCGCGGGTTGTCGTAGAGGTCCGCGCCGGGCCGACCCCACACCTCATCGTAGGCGGGGCTGACGTAAAGGACACGGCTCAAGTCGGCGCTGCTGACGTAAAAGACTTCGGGGATGTTGTCGGCAAGCTGGTGGAATCTCCGCTCGGAGATCGCCAGGCGGGCGCCGGTCGTCACACTTCGCATCGCGCTGGCGATGGTCCGCCGCTGCAGCGTGCCAACGACGATCATGAAGATGGCAAGGACCGCGAACATCTCGTAGTGATCCGAGTCGCGCCCGTGCATCAGGATCGCAAGGCCCGCTGGTGTCGTCGCCGCAATGCTGAACAGAAAGAAGCTCGGTGAATCGAATCGGACGACGATCGAGGCGGCGGCGACCATCGCGCCGCAGATGACGACCGTCAGGGTGAAGGGCGCCATGGGCAGGTACGACGCGCCCAGGACGGGCGCGAGGCCCCAGGTCAGTCCCTGCAGCAACGACGTTGCCCGCAGCAGGAAGAGCGCCCGCCCCGGAGTGGTGCAGTTCGCCATGCACCGGCGGCTCCAGGCGCGCAGCAACTGTACGCCCGCGACCATGGCGGCCCACGACAGCAGCGCCGCATGAGGCACGTGTTCGACCGCGATGACCATCACGGCGAGGATGGCGCTGAGTTGCGCGATCTCGCTCGACGCACTGGTCCTGCCCAGGCGGCGTCTGACGTGCTCCCCAACGGCGTCCGACAAATCGGCGTCTTGGGCCGTGAATGAGCCCGCCTTCACTTCACGAGGCATGGGCGGCCGCATCCAGGACCTCGCGGACGAGCCGCGACAGGCCGTTCGACGTGAAAGGCTTCTGGAGGAACGGGATGCCGGACTCGACTACCTGGTGCCGTGCCATCGCGCCACCGGCGTAGCCGGATGTCAGCACGGCCTTCAGGTCCGGGCGGGTACGCCGCAGTGCCCGGATCAACTCGACGCCGTCCATGCCCGGCATCACGACGTCGCTGATGACCAGGTCGATCGCCCCGATGTGAGCGGCGACCTTCACGAGCGCCTCCTCGGCGCTGTGCGATACGAGCAGGCGGTAGCCTTCGCGTCCGAGCACTACGCTGAGGGCGAGGCGGACCGCGGGATCGTCCTCGGCCACGAGTATCGTTTCGTCCCCTCCGCGCACCGCGCCCATGGTCTCCACGCTCGCCGGCTTCTCGTCGGCGTGGTGAGCGACCCGCGGCAGGTGGATTGTGAACGTGGTCCCCTTGCCGGGCTCGCTCGCGACGCGGATGTGGCCGCCGCTCTGCCGCACGATCCCGTACACGGTGGCCAGGCCGAGGCCCGTGCCCTTCGCTCCCTTGGTCGTGAAGAACGGCTCGAACACCTTGGCCCGCACTTCGGGTGTCATCCCCGATCCGGTGTCGGAAACCGTCATGACCACGTAGTCGCCGGCGTGCTCCAGTCCGAGCGTTGACGCGTCGCTATCGTTGACCAAAGCGCCCCGAGTGGAGATTCGGAGCACCCCGCCCGCCTCCATCGCGTCGCGCGCGTTCACGGCCAGGTTCATGAGAACCTGCTCGATCTGGCTCGGGTCGGCGCGCACCGAGCCCGCGTCAGGATCCAGCTCGGTCGCCAGCTCGATGTGCTCGCCGATCAGCCGGCCGACGATCTTCGTGAACCCCGTGATGACGGAGTTTGGAGCGACCACGACCAGGTTCAGCGTCTGCTGGCGGCTGAAGGAGAGCAGCTGGCGCGTCAAAGTCGTCGCGCGTTGCACGGCATCCTGGATGTTGTCGAGATCCTCCCGGCGCGGGTCGCCGGCCGGAATGTCGCCGGCGGCCAGCTCGCCGAACATCGTGATCGCGCCGAGCAGGTTGTTGAAATCGTGGGCGATGCCGCCGGCGAGGTGCCCCACGCTCTCCATCTTCTGGGCCTGCAGGTACTGGGCCGTCAGCGCGTGCTCCTGGGTGAGATCCCGCTTGATGGAGATGAAGTGGGTGATCTCGCCCGATGGGTCCTTCACCGGCGTAATAGTCTGGTGCTCGGCGTACCGGGTGCCATCCTTGCGACGGTTCGTCATTTCGCCGCGCCAGATTCTTCCGGCGAGGACCGTATCCCACAGGTCCTTGTAGAATGCTGTGTCGTGGACGCCGGACTTGACCAGATCACGCGGGTTCTTGCCGACGGCTTCTTCGGCGCTGTAGCCGGTGAGGGTGGTGAAAGCCGGATTCACCCAGGCAATAGTGCCCGCGCGATCGGCGATGACGATGGCGGTGGCGGCGGCGTCCAGGGCGGCGCTCCGCAGGCGCAATCCCGCCTCTGCCTGCTTGGCGTCCGTGATGTCCCTGGAGATGCCGAACGTGCCGACGACGTTCCCCTCCTCGTCGTGCAACGGCAGCTTGATCGTCGCGGCCCACGTGTCGGGCCTGTCAGCCCACGTCTCCCGTTCTTCTTTGGTCAGCGGCTGCCCCGTCCGGATGATCGCCTGTTCATCCTCGTATGCCTGCCGCGCGTGCACCCCCGTGAAAAAGTCAAAGTCCGTCTTGCCCAACGCCTGAGCCGGGTCATTCAGACCGAACAGGTGGGCCTGGGCTTTGCTGACCCTGGTGAAGCGGCTGTCACGATCCTTGAAGTAGATGAAATCGGTGGTGGAATTCATGAGGGTCCGCATCAGGTACTGTTCCCGGGCGAGCACTTCCGCCACGCGCTTGCGCTCGGTTCCGTCGCGGTAGTTGCTGACGATGCCGTTGACGGCCGGATCGTGCAGCATGTTGGTGAAGACGCCTTCGAGCCATCGCCACGACCCGTCCTTGTGCCGGATGTCGGCGTGAATCTCGATCGGTTCCCCTGGTTGGAGGAGACACTTCGCCAACTGGGCCTCGACCGTCGCCTGGGATTCGAGACGCACGAAGTCGGCCAGGCGTCGGCCGATCATCTCCTCGGGCAGGTACCCGAGAATCCGGGTGGTCGAGGAACTGCAGTAGGTGATCTTCCCGTCCAAACCGAAGACCGCGATGGCGTCCCCGCTATGCTCGACGAGGGCCTGGAACCGGCCCTTGGATTCGCGGAGCCTGTTCTCGGCGAACTTGCGCTCGATCGCATAGCGCATCACGCGCACCAATGACGGCCCATTGATGCGGCCCTTCACCAGGAAGTCCTGCGCCCCGAGGCGGACGGCCTCTACCGCCGTGGCCTCGTTGTCCAGCCCCGAGATGACTACGGTCGGCGTGTTCGGCGCCCCGGCCTGGAGACTGCGGAACGTCTCGATCCCCTGGCTGTCAGGCAGTCCCAGATCCACCAGCACCAGGTCCTTGATCCCGGCGTGCAGGCGTTTGAGTCCCTCCTCGAGGCGATCCACGTGCTCTACGTCGAATTCCAGTTTCGCGATGTCCGTGATCATTTCCAGAAGAAGGCGCGCGTCGCCTGCATTGTCCTCGACGAGCAGGATCTGGAGGCGCTCCCCGTTCGGCTTCCCGAGATGGCTCTCTCCGCCGGAGGGAGCTCTCGTGGGCGCGGCCGGAGACCGTGCTTGGGTGTTCGTCGCGAAGGTGGTCATGTGCGTCCTCGCTCAGCCGTTACGTGGCGTTCCGTGAGGCAGCTTGACCACCTCGAGCCAGAACCCTTCGATCGCGCGCACGATGTCGAGGAACTGATCGAGGCCCACCGGCTTGATGACGTACGCGTTGGCGTTCAGCCGGTAGCTCTCGGCGATGTCCTTCTCAGCCTGCGAGGTCGTCAGGACCACGACGGGAATGGTCCGCAGCGACTCGTCTCCCTTGATCGCCTGGAGCAATTCTCGTCCGTCCAGCCTGGGCAGGTTCAAGTCGAGCAGGATGAGGTCGGGGCGCGGGACGGTTCGGTGTGCTCCCTCCTGGTGCAGCATCGCAAGCGCGGTCTCGCCGTCCGTCGCCACGGCGAGGCGATTGCGCACTTTGGCGTCCTTCAGCGCCTCGATGGTGAGGCGCGCGTCGCCGGGGTTGTCTTCGACGAGGAGGATGTCGATGGGGGCGCTGTTCGGGGTGCCGCTCATGATCGTGTATCTCCTGGATCGGGAAGCGTGAAGTGGAGCGTCGAGCCGCGGCCCGGCGTGGACTCGGCCCAGATGCGGCCCTTGTGCTGCTCCACGATTTTCCGCGCGATCGCGAGGCCCATGCCTGTTCCCGGATACCTGCCCTGCGTATGCAAC
>JBGPOE010000032.1:0-27780 GCA_041487875.1 Gemmatimonadota bacterium
AGTCCGGGTTGATCGTGGCGTTGAGCGTGAGGTTCGATGCCACCCCGTACTTCAGGTCGGCGCCGAGCGACAGACGCTGCGAGCGGCCGAAGCCGGTCGCGCTGGGCACCGACACGTTCTTGGTGAGCATGTACGGCGTCAGCTCAGCACGGCGGGGGGAGGAGATGCTGTCGACTCCCGCCAGATCCCCGAGCTGTGAGGCGAGGCCCGCCTTGGAACGGCGGAAGATCGGCCACGCGAGCCGCTCCTTGTACCGCTCGATGTCGCGCGTCACCGCGAACCCGAACACGTGCGTCGGCTCGATGGGATAGCGCAGCTGCGAGAGCGGGATCCGGAACTCCGCGGTCCAGCCGAGGGAGTCCACGACGGTCGCCACATCCCAGATGCCGTCCCAGGACTCGTCCTCATGGTCGTCGTCATAGACGGCGATGTCCACCTTCACGCCGGCCGGATTGACCCAGAATTCGTAGCCCGAGCGCCGGTCGTGGTAGGCGTCCACGATCACGCCGATGTGGTCCGTCGCAGGCAGCACGTCGCGCCGGGCCAGCAGGCGTTTCACGCTGTCAGGGTGGGGATCGAAGGCGCGCACGAAGACGTACAGGTTGCGTTCGTCGTAGGCGACCTTCGCCTCGGTACGGAAGCGGGGCGTCGTGTCCTCCACCGGGTCCCACTCGCGGAAGTCCGTGATCGCGGGCGCCGTGCGCCACACGTCGTCGTCATCCCGTCCGTCGATCACCGGCGGGCGGGTGCTCCGGAGCGCGACCGCCAAGTGCGGGGCGACGGGCGTGCGCGCCTGGGCGGGCGCGGATTGACCCGCGGTTCCTTGTGCAACCGCGGCGGCCGCGGCCAGTGCGACGACGAGAAACATGATGGGTAATCCCGGGTGGGCTTCCATAATAGGACGGGAGCAAGCCCGGTAAGGTTGCGGGACCGCGTCCGAGATGCGTCAGGGACGGGCCCCGCGACGTGACGATCCTCTATAAGATGGGTGAACGCGCGAAACTGCGGGGTTAGCGATCAGAAGGGGCGCCGCCCCCGACCCCGCCGCCACGCCTTTTCGACCTCCACCGCGAAGAAGACGACCGACGACAAGCCGAGCGAGAGAATGAGCTCCGACAAGGAGAGCGGCTGCGTCCTGAGGATGGTGTTCAGCGCCGGTACGTACACGCTGGCCATCTGCAGGCAGCAGGTAAGCGCGACCGCGCCGAGCAGAGGGCGGTTCGACCACAGCCCCTGCTGGAAGAGCGATTCACGCTCCCCGCGGATCGCCAGCACGTGGCCCATCTGCGACAGCGCGAGCACCGTGAACACCATCGTCTGCCAGTGGGCGGAGCCGGCCCGGTATGCCAATGCCTGAGTAGCCAGCGCCACGCTGCCCATGAGGAGGCCGACCCAAATGACGTGCTGCCAGAGCCCCCGCGCGAACAGGCTTTCGTGCGGCGGCCGCGGCGGGCGCTGCATGATCCCGGTCTCTTCCCGTTCCGCAGCGAGCGCGAGGCCCGGGAGGCCGTCGGTGACGAGGTTGATCCACAGGATGTGAATGGGGAGCAGCGGGATCGGCAGCCCCAGGACAGGCGCCAGGAACAGTGGCCAGATCTCCCCGATCCCGGTCGTCAGCGTGTACTTCACGAACTTGCGGAGGTTGTCGTAGATGCGGCGGCCCTCGCGCACCGCACCGACGATGGTGGCGAAGTTGTCGTCCAACAGGACCATGTGGGCGGCTTCGCGCGCCACGTCGGCGCCGCCGCGACCCATGGCGACGCCGTTGGCCGCCCGGCGCAGCGCCGGCGCGTCGTTCACGCCGTCTCCCGTCATCGCCACGAATTCACCCCGGTCCTGGAGCGCCTTCACGATCTTGATCTTCTGCTCGGGCGCGACGCGCGCGTAGACCCGGATGTCTCGGACGCGCCGCTCGAACTCCTCGAGGGAGAGGCGCGCGAGTTCTTGGCCGGTCATGATCCCATCCGTCTCCTGCGCGATGCCGAGCGTGCGCGCGATGGCGCCGGCCGTGGCGGGATGGTCTCCGGTGATCAAGACGACGCGAATCCCCGCCGCCTGGCACAGCGCGACCGCGTCGCGAGCCTCGGGGCGCGGCGGGTCGAGCAGTCCCACCAAGCCGAGGAATGTCTGATCGGTTTCGATCACGCTGGGCGAGAGGTCGGCTGGCAGCTCGCGAAGGCTGCGATGGGCGAGCGCGAGTACCCGCAGCCCGCTGCGCGCCATCTCTTCGGCCGCCGCCAGGATGGCGGACCGCTCGAGCGAACCGCGTCCTGCTTCGGTCAACCGATCGCTGCACCCCGCGAGCACCGCTTCCGGGGCTCCCTTGGTGAACGCCACGATCCCGCGGGCGTGCCGGTGCAGCGTGGTCATCCGGGCCCGCTCGGAGGAGAACGGGATTTCCCCCACGCGTGGTAGCTGGGATTCGAGCCCCGCCTTCTCCCGCCCCGCACGCGCGGCCGCGAGGAGGAGGGCGACTTCGGTCGGATCCCCGTCCGCGTCGCCGTTGCCCCGCCGGATGGCGTCGTTGCTGAGCGCCAGCCCCGCAAGCAGCAGGGACCACGGCTCCTCATGGTTCGCCACCGGCGGCTCGGGCACGACCTTATCGCCGACGCGGAAGGCTTCCACGCGCATGCGGTTCTGGGTGAGCGTGCCCGTCTTATCGGAGCAAATGTAGGTCACCGACCCCAACGTCTCGACGGCCGAGAGGCGACGAATGAGCGCGTGCCGTTTCAACATCTTCCGCGCCCCCAAGGCGAGGGAGATCGTCACGACCGCCGGGAGCGCCTCCGGGATTCCGGCCACGGCCAGGCTCACGGCGGTGAGGAACATGAGCGCGGGTTTCTCGCCGCGCATCAGGCCCACGCCGAAGACCACCGCGCACACGGCGATGACGGCGATGGAGATCCGCTGGCCGAGCCGGGTGAGACGCCTTTGCAGCGGCGTCTTGACTTCCTCTTCGTCGCGCAGCAGCGTCGCAATGCGCCCCAATTCCGTCTGCATGCCGGTCGCCACTACGACGCCGCGGCCGCGTCCATGGCTCACCAGGGTCCCCTTGTACGCCATATTCCGCCGGTCCCCGAGCGGAAGATCCGGCTCCGTCAGGGGGGTCGTGACCTTTTCTACGGGGTGGGACTCACCGGTAAGGGCGGCCTCCTCGATCTTGAGCTGGGCGGCTTCGACGAGCCGCAGATCCGCCGGCACCAGACCACCCGCCTCGAGCAACACCACATCACCCGGGACCAGCTCGGAGGCCGGGAGGGTGCGGGCGTCGCCGGAGCGCTGGACCCGCGCGTGCGGCGCCGCCAGGGCCTGGAGGGCGGCTATGGCGCGCTCGGCCCGATACTCTTGTACGAAGCCGAGCACGGTGTTCAGGACAACGATCGCAAGGATTGCCACGATGTCCTGAGGCTCGCCGAGGAACCCCGCCAGCACGGCTGACGCGAGCAGGACGAGTATCATGAAGTCCGTGAATTGCGCCAGGAGTATCCGCAGGGGTCCGCGGCGGCGCGCTGCTGCGATGGCGTTCGGACCGTGCACGGCCAGCCGACGTGCTGCTTCGTCAGCCGCCAGGCCCGCCGCCAGCGGCACGTCGAGCAGCCGGGCTGCCTCCTCGGCGAAGCAGGAGTGCCAGGGTGGGTGCGGCATCGGATGTACGGTAGTGAGGAGCCCTCCCGGGAGCCGTGAAGCAGGGATGAAGCCGGCCCTGGTCTTGACAGGATTCCAGTGGCGCGCGATCAAGCTTGTCGATTCCGGTCGTGCTCGTTCGACGCTTCAGTGGACCCAATACCATAAGGAGCCTAGGACGATGCGATTCATGATGCTGGTGATCCCCAAGGCCTACGAGAACGCGCGGGCGGACTTCGTGCCGCCGGTCGAACTCGTCGCCAAGATGACGAAGTACAATGAGTCCCTCACCAAGGCCGGCGTGCTGCTGGGGCTCGACGGGCTCCATCCGCCCGCCAAGGGCGCCCGCGTGACGTTCTCAGGCGGCAAGCCCAAGGTGACCGACGGGCCGTTCACCGAATCCAAGGAGCTGCTCGGCGGCTATTGGATGATCCAGGTGAAATCGCGGGACGAGGCGATCGAATGGGCGCGGCGGGCGCCGATGCTGGACGGCGACGTGATCGAGGTGCGCCAGGTGCAGGAGATCGAGGACTTTCCGCCCGACGTGCGGAAAGCCGCGGGGAGGTAGCCGTGCAATTCCTGTCGCTCGTGAAATCAGCCGATAACCAGGGGCCCGCACCCCAGGCGCTGCAGGACGCGATGGCAAAGCTCATCGCGGATTCCCTCAAGAACGGCTCCCTGATCCAGACCGGCGCGCTCGGCGCCAGCTCTAGCGGCTTCCGGGTGCGCAGCACCGGCGGGAAGCTCACCGTGACCGACGGGCCCTTCACCGAAGCCAAGGAGGTCATCGGAGGCTACGCCGTGCTCGAGTGGGCGTCGCGCGAGGCGGCGATCGCAGGCGCGGTGGCTTTCATGCGGCTGCACACGCAGCACTGGCCGTCGTGGCAGGGCGAGTGTGAGGTGCGCCCCATCGTGTTTCTCGCGCCGTGACATCGGACAGCCATCGGGCGATCGACGCTGTCTGGCGAATCGAGTCGGCCCGCGTGATCGCCGGCCTGGCGCGGATCGTGGGGGATGTCGGCTTGGCCGAGGATCTGGCGCAGGATGCGCTGGTCGCGGCGCTCGAGCAGTGGCCGGAGTCGGGCGTGCCGGACAATCCGGGCGCCTGGCTCATGGCCACCGCCAAACACCGCGCGATCGATCAGCTACGGCACCGCAAGCTGCTCGACCGCAAGCACGAGGAGCTGGCGTACGAGCTGGAGGCGCGGCAGGAGACGGCGCCCGATTTCGACGCCGCCATCGACGATGATATCGGCGACGACCTGCTGCGACTCATGTTCACTGCGTGTCATCCGGTGCTCTCCACCGAGGCGCGCGTGGCGCTCACGCTGCGCCTGCTCGGCGGGCTCACCACGCCGGAAATCGCGCGGGCGTTCCTCGTCCCGGAGCCGACCATCGCCCAACGCATCGTCCGGGCCAAGCGCACGCTGGCCGAGGCGCGGGTTCCGTTCGAAGTGCCCCGCGGCGCCGAGCTGGCCTCACGGTTATCGTCGGTGCTCAACGTCATCTACCTCGTGTTCAACGAGGGGTACTCGGCGACCGCCGGTGACGACTGGGTGCGGCCCGCGCTCTGCGAGGATGCCCTGCGGCTCGGGCGCATCCTGGCGGAGCTGGCGCCGCACGAGCCGGAAGTGCACGGCCTGGTCGCCCTCATGGAGATCCAGGCATCGCGCTTACACGCGCGCGTCGGCCCGTCGGGAGAGCCCATTCTGTTGCTCGATCAAGACCGCGCGCGCTGGGATCACCTCCTCATCCAGCGCGGACTCGCGGCCCTCGACCGCGCCGAGGCGTTCGGGGCCGCGCTCGGTCCCTATGCGCTCCAGGCGGCGATCGCCGCTTGTCACGCGCGCGCCCGCACGCCTGAGGACACGGACTGGACCCGCATCACGGCGCTGTACGATGCGTTGGCCCAGCTCACGCCGTCCCCCGTCGTCGAGCTGAACCGTGGCGTGGCCTACGCCATGGCGTTCGGCCCGGCGGCGGGCCTCGAGATCGTCGATGCCGTGGCGGCCGACCCGGCCCTCGAGGCGTATCACCTGCTGCCGACCGTGCGCGGCGACCTGCTCTCAAAGCTCGGCCGGTTCGACGAAGCGCGGGCGGAATTCGAGCGCGCGGCCTCGCTCACACGTAACAGCCGCGAGCGCGAGCTGCTCGTCGCGCGCGCCACCGCCTGCGCCCACGGGAGAGTCAAATGAGAAAACGGATTCGGCAGATGTCTAAGGAGGGATCGTGACCGCAGCGAACATCGCCGCCCGCTGGTCCGCCGGGGCGCCGCGCTTGCTGAGTGTCCTGCGCATCGTTGCCGCGTTCATCTTCGTGCTGTCGGGCACGCTGAAGCTGTTCGCGTTCCCGATCGGCATGCCGCCCCACGGCGACACCGCCAAGGTCCTGTCGGAGTTCTGGTTCGCCGGCGTGCTCGAAACGTTCGGCGGCGCGCTACTCCTCGTCGGCTGGTGCACCCGGCCCGTGGCATTCCTGCTCGCGGGCGAGATGGCGGTGGCGTACTTCCAGTTCTCCGCCCCGGTGAGCTTCTGGCCGGTCGCGAATAATGGCGTGCCGGCCGCGCTCTATTGTTTCCTTTGGCTGTACGTCTCGGCCGCCGGCGCGGGCCCGTGGAGTCTGGACGCCAAGAGGGGCAAGTAACCCGGGCGCACCGGGGCCGCTACGCGACTTGGCATTGAGCCCGCGCCGACGCTGACCGTGTCCGTGGGCCGCTCCTCGTGCGCCAAGTCCGGCGCCACACGGAGGAAGGCCTCAAACACCGGTGTGGACCACGCGTCACGCATCTTGGTGAGCTCGGCCAGCGCCTCCGCCGGCGCCAGCGCCCGCCGATACGCGCGCGTGCTCGTCATCGCGTCGTACACATCCACGATCCCGACGATCTGCGCCGAAACGGGAACCTGGTCGCCGTGGAGCCGGTCGGGGTAGCCCGTCCCGTTGTAGCGCTCGTGATGCCACCGGATGATGGGCTTGATGTCCCAGGGGAATTCCACGTTCTCGAGCAACTCGATCCCCCAGATCGGATGCATCTGGGCCACCTCGTATTCGTCGCGCGCGAGCGGGCCCGGCTTGTTCAAGATCTCGTGTGGCACCCGGACTTTGCCCACGTCGTGCAGGTAGGCGCCCAAGCGGATGGTCGTCTGCGCGTCGTCGTCGAGGTCCAGGGCCTTCGCCACCTCCACGGCGTTTCGCGCCACCCGCTCGCAGTGCCCGAACGTGTAGCTGTCGTTCGATTCGATCGACTGGCCCCACTCGCGCACCACTGCCAGGTAGGCCTCCTCGAGCTCCGCAACCTTCCCGTCGACGTAGACCAGGTCCCGGCGCGCGTCCAGCTGGCCGAAGAGCCGGTGCGCCGCCGTGAGCAGCGCCAACGCCTCCTGGTTTCGCCCCATCGCTTGGCACAACAGCGCGAACTCGCGTGAGGCCTCCGCCTCGTTCAACACCGAGCCCGCCGCCGCGGCCAGCGTGATCGCCGAGCGCAGCCGGGATTCGGCGAGCGCGGGACGGCCGGTCTCGCGGTAGACCACGCCGATCACTCGATACGCTCCGGCCTTGTCCGCCCCCGCTCCGAGCTGATCGAAAATGGCCAGCGCCGCCTCCGCGTCGCGGCGCGCGTCCTCGAAACGCTGGCGCGCCACATGGGCCTCCGCCTGGTTCACCAGGCAGAGTCCCTGCAAATGCACGTCACCGGCGCGCTCGGCGATTTCCAGACTCGCCCGGAAATGGCTCTCCGCCTCATCCCACAGCTCTTGATCCGCGCTGATCATCCCCAGGTTGTGGTAGGCGATCGCGCAGCCGTGTTCGTCGTCGGAGCTGCGGTACGCTTCGAGCGAGCGGCCGTAGCACGCCAGTGCTTCGTCCAGGTTGCCGCGGATGTTGGCCAGGATCCCGAGGTTTTGCTCCACCCGCGCGCGCAGCGCTCGACTCGCACCGCCCAGTTCCAGCGCCCAGAGGAAGGTCCCCTGGGCTTCCGTGAGAGAGCCGGTCTCGAGGCTCACGCCGCCCAGCGTGTTGAGCGCCTCCGCCGCCAGGATGTCACTCCCCGCCTGTCGCGCGACATCGTAGCTCCGGCGGCACAGCTCCCGCGCCGCTACGGAGTCGTCCTGCCGGTGCCGCACAACCGCGAGGCGCCGCAGCGCCTCCGCCAGCACAGCCCATTCCCCGCACTGCTCGGCGGCGACGATGGTGGATTCGTACGCCGTGGTGGCTTCGGGCAAACAGCCGGCGCGGTCCCGGCCCCGGGCCTCATGGAGCAGGTCCGCGGCCGAGCAGTGCGGGTGGGAAGGATTCACTCTTGACCCGGCGTCTTGCTATCCGGGAGAGAGCGGTCGCGCTTCCGAATCACGGTGCCCCGCGGCGCACGCTCCCGCTGCGAGCGGTCAACGCCGAGCGTCGCGAGCTCCCACCGCGCCAGCAACGCGTCCAGCTTTTCGATCTCCCCCTTGGCACCCAGCCGCTGGAACGTCCCGCGGGCCGCCCGCGCCAACGGTTTCGCGGTGGTGACATCGCCCGCGCGAGCGACCAGGTAAGCGAGGTCGCGCTGAGCGGCGGCGACGAGCAGCGGCCGCCCGTGTCCCGTCGCGCGATCGATGACATCGCGCAGCATGGCGTCCGCATCTTGCGCTTTCCCCGCGAGGCCCAGCGCCAGGGCGAGGATTCGCAGGTCCTCGGTCTCGCTCACAGCGTCATTCAGCTCACGGTGCGCCGCGAGCGCGCGCTCGGCTTCCACGATGGCGAGGCCAGGCTCACCCTGCATGACCCGGATCTCCGCCCGTCCCGCGAGGGCCTGGGCCCTGAGCCGCTGGTTGCCCAGCCGCTCCGCGCCCTGTACCGCCGCGTCCGCTGCCCGCATCGCCTCGTTCAGGTGCCCCTGCTCGCGGTAGGAGATCGCGAGATTGTGCCGCGACTCGACGATGCCCTGGTCGTAGTTGGCCGCCTCGTATGCGGCGATCGCGCGGGTATAAGCGGCCACCGCCCGGCCGTAGTCACCCTGCATGTTGGCGATGATGCCGAGGTTATTGGCGCACCGGCCGAGCGTGGCCATATCGTTGTCCTGCATCGCCTCTTCCTGCGCGCGCGTGAAGAAGTCGGTGGCCTCGCTGATGCCGCCGCGCTCCAGCGCGATGGCGCCGCAGACGTTGAGTCCGCGCAGCTCCAGCGTGCGATCTCCCATCACCCGCGCCCGTCCCAGCGCGACCATCGCCCATTGCTGGCCCAGGTCCAGCCGCCCCAGCCGGCTGTGCCCGATGCTGTTGAGCAGCGCCAGCATGGGGGATTGCTCGAGGTCGGTCCGCGAACGCTCGCCGAGGTAGGCGACGAGCTCGGCGTACCGCCCCGCATCGGCCAGCTCCTGCGCCTTGTGCAGCGGGGCCAGCGAACCGCGCAGCTCCGCCGCGAAATCCTCGCCCCACTCCTGACGGGCCAGATTGCGGATTTCCCGCTCGGCTCCAAGCCGCGCGAAGATGGCCTTCGCCGCCCGCGCAGCCGCCTGGGCTTCGGCCGGCCGCTCCGTCCGGCTCAGCACGATGGCCAGGTCCCGCGTCGCCTCGGCCTGGAGGAGCGGCCGGCGGTGGATCTCCGCCCGCCCGATCACCTCGTGGAGCGTGCGCTCAGCCGTCGCCAGGTCCCCCTCGGCTGCGAGTACCAATGCTGTGACTCGCAGATCTTCAGCTTCGCTGATCGGATTCGGCGCGCGCGTGCGCAGCTCCCGCACCTGGTCCAGCTCGTGCCGCGCCGCCGCCAACTCGCCGCCAACCACGTGAATTTCCGCCCGACCCCGCAGCGCCAGCGCCCGCAGCGTGAGATCCCCCGCCGCTTCGGCCCGTGCCACGGCCTTATCCGCCTCCGCCAGCGCGCGGTCGAGCGCTCCCTGCTCGCGGTAGCTGATCGCCAGGTTGTGGTAGCACTCGGCGACGCCCGCCTGCAACCCCGCCCGCTCGAAGGCCGCGGACGCGATCTCCCAGGACCCGATCGCCTCCGCGTGCCGGCCCCGCAGGTTGCTGATGATCCCGAGGTTGTTGGAGCAACGGCCCGTCGTGGCCAGATCCCCGTCCCGGCTGGCGACCATCAGCGCCTGCGTGAAGTAGTCCGCCGCCTCGTCGATCCGCCCGGTGACCAGGGCGATGGCGCCCCGCGCGTTGAGGGCGTGGCGCTCGACCGTCTGCTCGTCCCGCTCACGCGACCCCGCCAGCGCCAGGTCCAGCCACCGCTGTCCTTCGTCGTGGCGCCCCAGGCGCGCCTGCGCGGTGCCGTACAGCAGCGCGAGGCTCGGCGACTGCTCGAGCTCGCCCCCCGCGCGCGCCCCGAGGTACTCGACGACCTCGGCGTGGTTTCCAGCCGCGGCGAGCTGCTGAGCCTTTTCGACTACGAGTGACGACGTGTTCATTGTATCTGTCCCCCAACCCACGGGAATGTCCTCGGCACGCTCGTCCTACCAACCCACCGCGTACTCGGAGAAATGGAACAGGGCGGCTGAAACCCATTGCTGCCCGGTATCGGTCTGCGATGACGTCTTCATCCACGGGGCCGCCTTCACGGGCCGACCCCAGATGGCGATCTGCGCCGCGAACGCCTGGTCGGCACTGTCCACGATCCCATCGCCGTTCGCATCCGGATTCGCGTTGCCGTACCAGATGGCCAGGCTCGCCGGGTGCTTTCTGGAGAAGGTCAGCCCCGACGGCTGGAACTCCACGGTGAAGGCCTGCGGATCGATGGTCAGGGTGATGAGAACCGAGTCGCGCCCCCCCAGACGCAGCCCACCGGGGCCCGCCCTCAGGGCGCCCCGCGGAACGTCAAAGCGGAGGAACGGCCGGCCCCACCACTCGCCGGCGGCGCGCTGGTAGTTCACGCTGACCATCGATTCCCGATCGCTGTGCGCCCAGAACGAAACCGTGTAGGTCTCGAGCGGAGGCGCGGTCGGCGACTGCCCGAGGATGCGCTGGTCCGCGTAGTCAGCGGGCGAGCGCGTCACATCACCGGCAAGGGGCTGCTCATTGAGCGGCGCGGCCGCATCTTGGCATCCGGCGAGGGCCAAGAGGATCGCGACCGGCAACCAGAATCGTGGTGTCGTCACCATCTCCCCCTTGAAGGCCCGCCCCACCGCGGCGAGACCGTGTGTGTAACTCGTCGCGCGCATCAGTATGCCACCGCGTAATTCGAGCAGTGGCGGCTGCTCGTTGTCGACGGCTGACCGGTCCCGGCGACTACCGCGCTTGACCGAATCCATGGCCCCTGCCCTGGACCGCTCCCACGCGCAATCGCCCGCCGCACTCCGCCGACTCCTGGGAGTGAAGGGTGCATGTTCCGCCCCTACCAGGAAACGCCGTATTCGGTGAACGAAACCTCGTAGTCACAGAAGTGCTGCAGCGCGGTGACGAACGACTGGTCCGCGACCGACTGCTCCGCCGAAATTCTGGTCCATGCGCTGTCTGCGCCCTCGCGATACCACAATCCCAGCAGCTGGGTCTCGATTTGGGTGTCGGACGTGTCCACGACGCCGTCGCCGTTCATGTCGCCGGCGGCGCCGCCGTACCAGATCTGCAGCCGGGCCGGATCGCCGAACCGCAAGCCCGTCGGCTCGAGCGAGACCTTGATGTTTATGGGGTCGACGGTCGCGGTGATCAGCACCGAGTCCCCCGGGGCAAGCTCGCCGCGATCCGGGACATACGTCGGATCGGTGATCGTCAGACGCAAGAACGGGGCGCTGGTGTCGCCGGTGGAGCTCAGGTAGTTGATCTGGACGGAACGCTCTTCGCCGCGGACGGCCCAGAACGTCACTGAGTTACGATCGAGGCTGAGCCCGTCAGACAGGGACGGCTGGAGGCCACCTCGATTGCTGCCATTCGAGAGGTTGCCGGTCGCCGTGAACTGTGGCGCCACGCTCCCCGCCCACCGCAGGACTTGCAGCGTGGGCGCGGGCGGCTGCTGTACCGCGGTGGGATGCCGTGCATCGGAGCATCCGGCGGCGAGCACCGCGAGCGCGAGCGGGATCAGAGCATGGCGAACGGACATACGATTCTCCGAGTTCATGGGAGGCCTACCAAGCCACGGCATAGTTTGAGAAGTGTTGCAGCAAGCCGACGACATACTGTTTCGATTGACTCCAGGGGTTCTTCTTGCTTCGGACGTATGTCTTCAGATACGCCAGGATGGCCAGTGAGTCTGTAACTTGTGCGACGCGGAGCGTGTCACTCGTCGCCACGCCGCAGTCACTGTAGTTCGTATAGAGCAACGCGGACCAGCCGTCCGCGGTGGGCAGGAAGACGAGGCCGTCGGGGTGGAAGCGAACCCATCTCACCGTGTCCGCCGGCGCGACGGCGGTGATGCGCACCGTGTCGCTGAGCGCCCCTGCATTGATGGCCAGAATGTGGTGGCCGACTGCCAGCGTATCCCCCTGCGGTCCGATCACCTTGGTGACGGAGTCGTAGTCTTGGGAACACGCGAGCAGGCCGGTGGATTTGCTGCCGCCGGTCCGCTGCGACTTGGTTCTGGCCGCTGCGAGAATGGGCGTCTGCACGCCCACCGGCGACCGGTCCCCGCAGCTCAGGGGTGCCACAGTCGCGCCGGCGAGCAGGGCGAGCGGAACTAAGTGACGGCGATGAAACGTACGATCTCCGGGGTGTCAGGTGACGGCCGAGCGCAGCGGTGCTCGACCGCTCGTCAATGCATGAAGCGTTCCACCTTGCCGCCTTCAACCTAGCGTTAGGAGATGTCGGGACTTGCGAGTGGAAGCCCCGGTTAGGGAACCCGGGGCCACTGGGTCATTTCGTCCCTGGGGTAGGTCGGGACGAACCAGCATGCGGCGCCTACAACGAAAAAGCGGTCGGCTCCACCAGATCGTCCGCGTCCACATCCGCGCCCACCGCTTCCTCGCCGTCCAGCAGACGCCGCAGGCGCCGAGGCGAGATCAGGAGCCGGCGCGCCGACTCGCTGCGATTGCCGCCGCACAGCTTCACCGTTGCCCGTGCGGCGGCGGCCGTGATTTGGTGCAACGGCGCGGGGAACGGAATGGCGCCGTCTCGCTGCACCCCTGCATCGGCGGGGGGCAGCAGCTCCTCGGGGCTCAGCGTCCCGGGTGGCGACAGCAGCAGGGCCCGCTCGAGGGAGTTGCGCAGCTCCCGGACGTTGCCCGGCCACGGATGCAGGCGAATGAGGCGGCGCAGCTCCGGCGTCAGCGTCGGCGCCGGCACGCGGTGCTCTTTGGCGAGCCGCGCGAGCAGCGCGTCCGCGAGGAGCAGGACGTCGTCGCCCCGCTCCCGCATGGGCGGTAGCCGGATAACGACGGTGCTCAAGCGGAAGAAGAGATCATCACGGAACTTGCCCTCACGCACGCGCTCGGAGAGGTGTTCGTTGGTCGCCGCCAGAATACGTACATCGACCGTGCGCGACTTCGTCCCGCCGATCCGGCGAATCTCGCTGTCCTCCAGCACGCGCAGCAGTTTCGCTTGCAGACTGAGGGGCAGATCGCCGATTTCGTCCAGGAATAACGTGCCGGTGTCCGCCATCTCGAACAGCCCCGGCTTGGCCGCATACGCGTCGGTGTACGACCCCCGCTCGTGACCGAATAGCTCCGATTCGATGAGGTGCTCCGGGAACGCCGAACAGTTGACCGCCACGAAGGGGGCGGCGCAACGCGGCCCACCGGCGTGGATCGCCCGCGCGAGCAGCTCTTTCCCGGTCCCCGTCTCGCCGACGATCAGGGCGCGTGCGTTGCGGTGCGGCAGGAGCCGCGCGGCCCGGGCCAGTTCCTTCTTGATAGCAGGGCTGTCACCGACAATATCCGCGAACGCGTCCTCGTCGCCCTGGCACGCGGCCCGCGCGGGCGAGCGGCCGGCGGCGTTGCGGGCGGCCACGACCGCACTGCGGAAGATCTCGAGATCGTCCGGCAGGGCGAAGTAGTCGCTGGCCCCGCGAGCCACGAACTGCATGGCCGTGCGCCGCCCCGGATCCGTGCCCACGACCAGTAAGGGCAACCCCGCCGGAACGCTGTGCCGCCCGAGCCACTGGATCGCCTCCCGCTCCCCGCCCCCCGCCGCCAGGATGACGGCAACCGTGTCGGGGTCTGGCGTGACGGCGTCCGCCGGGCCGAAGACGTCGATGGCGACGCCCAAGTCCTTGCCGAGATCATTCCAGAACCCGCTGAAGGCTTCGGAGATCGCGATGACGCGCAGTCGCGACACGGCGTGACCTACTTTCGTTGTGATGAGCGGACGGCTTGACAAGGGCCTTTGTGAGCGACATTTTGTCGCTGTTGGTCCGACCGTCTGGAGCTTACTGGGCACTGCGACGTCACCAATCTGGAGCCGCCTTGTCTTCTGTCAAGGACCGAAATCACCCCAAACAGGGACCAGTGGCGGACCGGCTCGCGGTCCTGTTGGAGATTTTCAGCCCCTGGGAAGGCATCTCGTTGACCTACCGGCAGTTCGCCGCAGAACTCGGTGCCCCGGTCACTGAAGCCGCCGTGAAGAAGTGGCCGCAACGCAAGAACTTCCCGGCAGACGTAGCCCGCCTCATCGTAACCAAGGCGCGGGACCGTGACTTAGGCGGTGTGACGCTGGAGTGGTTGCTATGGGGCGAAGGCCAGAGACCCCAAAAGGCTCCGAAAACGACCTCCAGTCGTCCGGCCGTACAGCCGGAGAGCCCGGCGCGGCCAACGGCCCAAGAGCCCCACGGACGATTTGCCGCCCGGATTGCCGCGGCCCTCGAGACCGACCTCAGTCACAACGAGTTTGGCCAGTGGTCGTCGGTGGAAGTGCAGCATACGGTGACGTGGGCGCTCAAAGATCTGGCCCGGCGGTTGCGCGTGCTGGGGTTCGATATGGGCGGAACGTTCGAGCTGACCGACGAGTGGGCGGGGATGATCGGCCTCCCGGTTCGCCCTGCCGACCAGCCGCTCGAACACGAGGACCCAGAAGAGGCGTAGACCCTCTAGGTCCGGCGGGATGCCCTGGCCCGGATTCGAACCGGGACGCCTTGCGGCACTGCCCCCTCAAGACAGCGTGTCTACCAGTTTCACCACCAGGGCGAGGGGCGAAAGCTAGAAACGCTCCCGGGGATGGTCAAGCGGGGCCGCCCTGTGGCACGTCACCTTGCGCTCGCGCGCTCCCCCGGCAAGCCTACTGCCATGGCGTTGTGGGTCCCCTTCTTCTTCGGCGCAGCTGTAGGCGCGCTGCTCGGCTTTCTGTTCGGCCGAACACGCCGCGCCTCCGGACCGCCGCCACCACCGCCCACGCCGCGCGTGTCGCGGCCCGACGTGCGGCGCGTGGCGCTGGACGACAACGCCGCCAACGTGCTGAACGCTCTCAACAACCGCCTCGCCGCGATCGCGGCGCTGGCGGACCTGCTGCAGGACGCGCCGCTCGATGCGGAGCGCACGCACGCGCTCGCCACCCTGCACACCGAGGTGCGCCGCGCGGCGGAAATCACGCGCCAATTCCTCGAGCTGAGCCAGCACGCAGCGGGAGCCGCCGAGCCGGCCGACGTAGCGCTCGTGCTCTCGGGCCTCCTGACCGAGCGCGCAGTGACGGTGCGGGAGCTCGGGGTGAAAGTCACCCGCACGCTTCCCAACCTGCCGTTGGTCGCCTGCCCCGCCGCACAGCTCGCCGAGATGTTCGGCCGCCTGCTCGACTTCGCCTTGCGCCGGCTGCGCGACAGCCAGCCGCCGCGCGAGCTCCGCATCGAGCTTTCGGAAACGGGCCCCTCCCTCACGGTGGCGCTGTGGGACTCCGGGGCCCCCCTTTCGCCCGAGGCGGAGCAGCGTCTCGCGTCGCCGTTCCGCTTCACGCACGCGGGCGGCGGCGGCGAAGTGGAGTTCGCGCTGGCGCGCGCGCTGGCGCAGTCGGCCGCCGGCACCGTCCGACTGCGGCCGCGTGGCTCGGTCGGTGCCGAAGTTGTGATCACGCTGCCCAAGACGGCCTTCCTCCCCGCGGCGCGGGTACCAGCGGCGCCGCGCCTCCCCAAGCTGCGCATCCTGCTGGTCGACGACGACGCCGTGAACCGCGAGGCCATGGAGCGCCTGCTCGTGCGCGAGGGCCACGAGGTGGTGGCGGCCGAGGACGGGATCGATGCGATCCGGCGGCTCGGCCTGGCGACTGCGGGCGCATTCGACGTGGTGCTCACCGACCTGCAGATGCCGAAACTGGGCGGGCGGGCGCTGTGGGAGCAGCTCGCGAGGGAGCGGCCTGAAGTGGCGCGGCGCTTCGTGTTCGTGACGGGGGACCGGGCGCGGGAGGAGACGCGCCGCTTTCTCGAGGAATGCGGCCAACCGGCCGTGCTGAAGCCCTACGCGCTGGGTGAGCTGCTGACGGCAATCGCCGCCGTCGCCCACGCCTAGCGGCCCAGCGCCTCTTTCACCGCATCCAGCACGTCCTGCATCTCGAAGGGCTTCGCGAGCACCTTGAACGCGCCCAGTAGTTTCGCGTGCTCCTTCAGGTCCATCGTGCCCGTACGGTCGCCGCCCGAGACGGCGATCACCTTCACCAGCGAGCCTTCCTTCTTGAGCTGCCGCATGGTCTGCAGTCCGTCCAGGCCGGGCATGAAGATGTCGGTGATGATCACGTCCGCCGGCTCGCGGTGTTGCAGCTCAACCCCCGCCGTGCCGTCTGCCGCTTCCACGACATCGTAACCCGCCCGCGTCAGGATCTTGCGGAGCGACCGCCGCACGTCGGGGTCATCGTCGATCACGAGAATGCGGGGCATGACCTACCCTCCCGCCCGGATTTCCACCCACGCCACCTGCCGCGCCTCGACGGCGTCGCGCACCTGCCGCTCTCGCCGCGATAGCTCGGCGCCGCCGGTCTTCACTTCGACGAACACCACGCGGCGTACCGCCCCGTCGTTCAATCCATCGAACACCACGAAATCCACCGGACTGCCGAGGAACCGCGCGTCCTTCGGGTTGAACGCGAAGCCCGGCAGGTGGGGTACGAGCTGCTCGAACACCTTCCCAGCCGTCACGGCCTGGCTGCGCTGCACGGCGTCCAGTCGCACCGCCCGCGTATAGCCCACCCGCCAAATCAAGAACCAGAGAAACGCAATGAGCAAGCCGACCGCGAGTCCGGCGATCAGCCCGAGCGGAGTGATGGACGCCATACTCCACGCTAAACACCGCCGCCGGAGACGCAAGCGCTCCTTGAGCAGCACACTCCGTCGAGTGCTAGAGCGCTGCCGCTATTGCGCGAGCAGGGTCGCGGTCCAGTATTGTGACCCACAGCACGGACGCCCGCGCCACTCTGGTGTCTTATAGTGACAGGAGGCACGCTATGATCGTAGCGAACGTGCGACAGTCGCTGACGTGGGACGATCTACTGCGCCTGGTCGAGGGCATCGGCCGCCGGGACGCAGCCGCCGGCCGCGCCGCCGCTGCGGCGCTCGACGCGGGCCACGTGGACCGCGTGCTCGACTCCGATGGCGCCCTCTCGGCCGTGCGCGCCGCGCCGTCGTTGTCGCCGGCCCTGCCGTTCTCCTTGCTCTGGTACGTGCCGCTGCGGGCGGAGCTGCGCGCGCGCGGTGAATTCGACGCCGAGCTCGCCGACTACGCGGCCTCCGTGTGCGTCGCCCTGCTCCGGACCCGCGCCGCCCAGGTGGCCGGCCGGCTCGAGCCCGGGCTCGCCGACTGGACCCATGCGATCGACGCGCTGCCCGACGACTCGGTGGCGCGGGCCGAGCTCGCGTCGGATTGCGGCGCCCTGGCGCTGTGGTGGGCCGGCGTGTTTCCCGAGCGGCTGGAGCGTACGGGTGGCGGCGCGCTCCGCGCCTACGTCACCTTCGCGGCGGGCGCCCTCGACCTCGCCGCGGTCCTGTTGCGCGACTACCGCCCCGGCGTGGCCGCCCTGTACCAGCGCGCCGCGGCCATCGCCCCGGACCTGCGCGAGGCCCTTGCCTCGGCGCGGCGCCTGCTCGCGGCGTAAACCCCTCCACCAAACGCTCACATTCCGCCGGTTGACACCCGGCCGGCCGGGGCGCACACTCTCCCCGTCCTGCCGTCGTCACCGTTCCCGCTGGTTTCGTTGAGGTTCCTCCGATGCGCGCATTCCGTGTGCTCTCCACCCTGGCCCTCGCGGCCGCGGCGGCCGCGGCGACGTCCGCGCCCCTTGCCGCCCAGCTCGACGCCCGCATGCTGCGCCAGCCCGCTGTGTCCGCCACCCAGATCGCCTTCGTGTACGCGGGCGACGTGTGGGTGGCGCCCAAGACGGGCGGGCTCGCCGTGCGCCTTTCGTCGCCGCGCGGCGAAGAATCGTTCCCGCGTTTCTCACCCGACGGCAAGGACATCGCCTTCACGGGCAGCTACGACGGCAACGACGACGTCTACGTGATGCCCGCAGGCGGTGGCGTGCCGCGCCGGCTCACCCATCACCCCTTCCCCGACCGCGTGCTCGGCTGGACGCCCGACGGCCGGGCCGTGGTGTTCGCGTCATCGATGGAGAGCGGCCGCCAGCGCTACAACCAGATCTACACGGTGGCGAAAAGCGGCGGCCTTCCTGAGAAACTGCCCGTCCCCTATGGCGAATTCGCGGCCATCTCGGACGACGGCACGTGGCTCGCCTACATGCCGCAATCGCAGGACTTCCGCACCTGGAAGCGCTATCGCGGCGGCTGGGCGTCTCACATCTGGCTCTACAACCTGAAGACGGGCGAGGCCAAGAACCTCTCCGCCACCGACGCCAACGACGCGCAGCCGATGTGGCACGGCCGCACGCTCTACTTCCTCTCCGACCGCGGCCCGGCCGAGCGCGCCAACATCTGGGCGTATTCACTCGATTCCGCCACCGTGCGGCAGGTGACCCGCTACGCCGACTACGACATCCATTTTCCGTCGGTGGGGCCGTCCGACATCGTGTTCGAAAAGGGCGGCCGGCTGTTCCTGCTCGACCTGAAGAGCGAGCAGCCGCACGAAGTCGCCATTCAGGTCGTCACCGACCGCGCCGCTTTGCGGCCGCAGCTCGATTCCGTGGGCCGCATGATCCACAGCGCGTGGATCTCGCCCTCCGGCAAGCGGGCCGTGTTCGAGGCGCGCGGCGACGTCTTCACGGTGCCCGCCGAGCATGGCATGATCCTCGACCTCACGCGCAGCGCGGGCGCGGCCGAGCGCTTCCCCGCCTGGTCGCCCGACGGCAAGACGCTCGCCTACTTCTCCGATCGCTCGGGCGAATACGAGCTGACGCTGCGCCCGGCCGACGGCTCGGGAGCGGAGGAGCAGGTGACGCATCTCGGGCCGGGATTCCGCTATACGCCCAGTTGGTCGCCCGATTCGAAGCAGATCGCGTTCATCGATCAGGCGATGACCATCTGGGTGTTCGACCGCGCCACGAAGAAAGTCGCCAAGGTGGACAAGGCGCTGTACTACTATGAAGGCCAGCTCGAGTCGTTCAGTCCGAGCTGGTCGGCCGATTCGCGCTGGCTCGCCTATGCGCGCGACTTGGACAACCAGCACCGCGCCATCTTTCTCTACGACACGCGGACCGCCGCGACGCGCCAGGTCACCGCGGGCTATTACGACGACCGCCAGCCCGCCTTCGACCCCGACGGCAAGTACCTCTACTTTCTGAGCGACCGCGCGTTCGATCCCGTGTATAGCGCCATGGACAACACGTGGATCTATCCCAACGCCACGAACGTGGTGGCGGTGCCGCTACGGGCCGACGTGGCGTCGCCCACCGCGCCGCAGGACGACGAGGAGACGGGAACCGCCAAGGCCGGCGCCGCGGCCCCCGCGAAGAAGCCCGCCGTGGGCGCCGACAGCACCGCCCCGCAGCCCGTGGCGCCCGTGACCATCGATCTCGACGGGTTCGAGCAGCGCGTGGTGGTGCTGCCGGTGGGCGCCGGCAACTACGACGACCTGCAAGCCGCGAGCGGGAAAGTGGTCTTCGTCCGCCGCCCCCGCACCGGCTCGCCTGACGACGCGCACGCCCAGCTCGTGTACTGGGATCTGAAGGACCGCAAGGAGTTGACCGTCCTCGATAACGCCGACGACGGCCTGCTCTCCGCCGACGGCAAGAAGGTGCTGGTGCGCCAGGGCCCGCGCTTCGCCATCGTGGAACTCGCGGCCGCTCAGAAGTTCGACAAGCCGCTGCGCACGTCCGAGATGGTGATGTGGGTCGATCCGCCGGCGGAGTGGCGGCAGATCTTCAACGACGTGTGGCGGTTCGAGCGCGACTACTTCTACGATCCGCACATGCACGGCGTGGACTGGACGGCGATGCGGCAGCAGTACGGCAAGCTGCTGGACGACGCCGTGACGCGCTGGGACGTGAACTTCGTGATCGGCGAGCTGATTGCCGAACTGTCGTCCTCACACACCTACCGCGGCGGCGGCGACGTGGAGACCGCGCCCGGCCGGGGCGTGGGCTTGCTCGGGGTCGACTGGTCGCTCGAGAACGGCGCCTACCGCATCAAGCGGATCATCGACGGCGCGCCCTGGGACAACGAGGTCCGCTCACCGCTCGCGGGCACGGGCGTCCACGCGGGCGACTACGTGCTCGCGGTGAACGGCGCGCCGCTCGACCCGGTGCAAGACCCGTGGGCCGCATTCGACGGCCTCGCGGGCAAGACCATTCGCCTGTCGGTGAACGACAAGCCGACGGCCGCAGGCGCGCGCGACGTCGTCGTCACCACACTCGCGAGCGACGACCGCCTGCGCAATCTCGCCTGGATCGAAGGGAACCGGCGCCGGGTCGATTCGGCCACGGCGGGCCGCGTCGGCTACATCTACGTGCCCAGCACCGGGATCGACGGACAGACCGAGCTGCTGCGCCAGTTCCTGGCGCAGTACCAGAAGGAAGGGCTGATCGTCGACGAGCGCTGGAATTCGGGAGGCCAGATCCCCGACCGGTTCATTGAGCTGCTCGACCGGCCGGCGCTGGCGTTTTGGGCCGTGCGCGACGGCAAGGACTGGCAATGGCCGCCCTACGGCCACTTCGGGCCGGAGGTGATGCTCATCAACGGCTGGAGCGGCTCGGGCGGCGACGCCTTCCCCTACTACTTCCGCGAGGCGAAGCTCGGGCCGCTGATCGGGACGCGGACCTGGGGCGGCCTGATCGGCCTCACCGGCACCCCGCCGCTCATCGACAACGGCGGCATCACCGTGCCCACGTTCCGCATGTACAACCCCAAGGGCGAGTGGTTCGCCGAGGGCCACGGCGTGGACCCCGACATCGAAGTGGTGGACGATCAGGCGCAGGTGGCGCGCGGTGTGGATCCGCAGCTCGCCCGCGGCATCCAGGAAGTGCTGCGGGCGCTGCAAACGGGCGCCGGCAAGCCGCCCGCGCGGCCGGGGTTCGAAAACCGCACGGCGCCCGCGAAGCCGGACTGAGGCGCGGCAGTCCCGAAACGACGGCGGGCGGCTCCAAACAGCGAGCCGCCCGCCGAGGCGAAGTGTGACGGCACCGTCAGAATGTCGCGCGGCCGCGCGCGTGTCAAGCTGGGCCGCGGGCGTAACGGTCAAGGCCTAGCGACTCGCACGCGGTTCCCCGTTGAGGAACGCGACGAGCGCGGCGATTTCCGGCGCCTGAAGATTCAAGTTCGGCATGCGGAAGGTGCCGATCACGGGACCGATCGAGGGATCCGCCAGGAAGCGCTGTAGATAGTCGGCCGGCCAGCGCCGCCCCGTCAGCTCCGGCCCCACAGCCACCATACCACTGCCGGTCACCTCACGGTGCAGATGACACGTGACACAGCCCTTGGCTATGAATAGCCGCCGGCCACGCTCGGCGGCGAGGGGCGGGGGCGGAGCGGCAGCGCCGGGCTCGACCACGGGCAGCGGCAGCAGGGTCACTTGGCTCACCCCGAAACCGCTGTGGATCGTGATCCGCCAGTCGCCGCCTTGCGGCAGCACCAGGCGTGCGGTGTAGCGGCCCGGCTCGCTCTCCGGCTGGGCCACGGCGGCGGTCATGACACCGCCGCCTTCGGCTTCGACGCGGGGCTCCAGCCGGCTCAGCGGAGTCACGCCGTGCTGACGCACGGTGAAGGTCAGCGATAGGGGCCGGCGGGCGACGGCGTAATCGGGCAGGTCCTGGACGGTGATCGCTGCCCAGCCGCCGTACGCGGCAAACAGCGGGAGCACGAGCAGCGCTGGCAACAAGCGGGAGACACGGGTACGCATAGGGTTCCCCGGTTAGGGTCCCTATTGAGAGGCCGCCAGACGCCGCCGCGTTTGCAGGGTCCACTCGGCCTGCCGGTCCGCCAGCAGGCCGTGGTTCGTCTCGGCGTCGTAGCGGCGCTCCTCCGCGCCCGCCTCGTCCTCTCGCTGCTGTGCGAGGGCACTCAGCTGCCCGTCGGTCTTGCGGCAGGCGCTCACCAACCCGGCGAAATACCGGCGCATGAGCCGCGCGTGCACCTCGGCCAGGTCGAAATGCGTCTGCTCATGCGCGAGGATGGACCGGCTTTGGGCGCTGTCGCTCAGGACGGCCGGCTTGACCCACGACTGCCGAGGGCGGAACCCCGCGACCACGCGGAATTGGAACACGTCTCCGTGGCACTTCCACGCCGAGTACAGCACGTAGGTAGTCTTGGCCCCCTCCATGCCCTCGGTAGGCGGTGCGCCTTGAAAGTCGCTCCACACGAGGCGCCGCGCGGCGGACCAAGCGAACGCGTGGTCCTGGGCCAGGTCGCCGCGCAACAGGTCATCCAGGGTCGCGGCGCCGGCTGGGACGGAGGCAGTGGTGGCTGTGGGGGCAGCGGCGGGTGGGACGGCGACGGGGGTCGGCGCGGGGCCGGCATGAGTGCACCCGCACAGCAACAGCAACCAGCAGGCGCGAGCGGTCAGAACTCGCGCTTCTTCATCTCGGAAAAGAAGTCGCGCCGCTCCAGGTCCGCATCGCTCGTGTCCGACACCAGCGTGTCGTCGTAGCGGCGCGGGGCCTTGGCCTTTTTATTGGCGGCCTTGGCGGCGTTCTTGCGGACCAGCTTGGCCAGCTTGGCGTCGTCGCTCTTCGAAGACATCAGCGCTCCTGCGTGGAAGGGCGGCCGGGGTGACCGCTGTAAAATCGCTGCGGCGGCCACGGCCGACAAGGGCCTCTGGCCTGCCCCCGAGGCCCGGGATCATTGGCGGCCGCTCGCCTGGGGACGGGCGAACTCGGCCGCGGGCCGCGCGCCGAGCCGCCGCAGCAGCAAGGCGGCGCGCTCGGTCTGCATCACCAGCGTGGCGAGGTTGACGCGCTCGGCCGGCGTGTGCGCGCCGCCACCCATGGCGCCCAGGCCGTCGAGGCCGTCCATCAAGGGCGCCACGAACGAGATGTCGCCCGCGCCGCGCCGGCCGGGGTCGAGGGCGACCACCGCGTCGTAGCCCAGCGCCCGGCTCACCGTGTCGTACAACGCCAGCACGCGGGCGTTGCCGGGCGTGGGCGACATCGCCGGATATTCATCGAGAAACGTGATGGCGGCATCGGTGCCGGGGAGGTGCTGCGCCACGATGGCCCGCATCCGCGCCCGGGTGCGTTCCTTCTGATCTTCGGAAATAAAGCGCAGGTCGCCGTGGGCGACGGCCATTTTGGGGATGATGTTGAGCTTGCTGGCAGCGGTGCCGGTGACAGCCACCGTATCGTAACTGACGTCCGTGCCGCCGAGGATCGTGGCGACGTTGAAGGTGAGATACTCTTCGCCCGCGAGCTGCTGGCGGAAGGCGTCGAGAATGCGCGCCAGCTCGTAGATCGCGCCGTAGCCCGCCCCTTGCCCGAACACGCCGACCGAGTGCGCTTGCCGTCCGCTGGCCGTGACGCGCCACGAGCTGGCGCCGCGGCGCGCCACGGTGACGTCCGTGCGGCTGCCCTCTTCGAAGGCGAGCGCCACGTCCGAGCGCCGCGCCGCATCGAGCAGCGCCCGGCGCGACACCGCGAGCGGATCACCCGCGTGCTCCTCGTCTCCCGTGAAGACAAGCGTGAGGTTCAAGTCCTTCAACGCCCCCGCCGCCTGGAGCGCCTTCAAGGCGTAGAGGACGACGACGTCGCCGCCCTTCATGTCGCCCGACCCGACGCCCGCAGCCATGGAATCCGTGCGAGCGAACGTCGGTCCCGTGGGCTCGACCACCGTGTCGAGGTGACCAATCAACAGGATCCGCACCGTGCCCGGCTTACCGCGATGATCGGCGACGAGATGGCCGGCGCGCCGGGTGGCGTCGGGCACCGCCGCCCACGCGGTGGTGAAGCCGAGCGAGTCGAGCGACGCGCGGAACACCGCGCCGACTTTCCGGACGCCGTCCAGGTTCAGCGTGCTGCTCGGGATATCCACGACACGCTGCAGGTAGGCGATCTGGTCCGCCCGCGCGGCAGCGATCGCGTCGCGGATGCGCCGCTCCTGCGGTGTCACCGCGGCCTGTGCGGCGAGCGTGTTGGCGCCCGCGAGGGCGAGCGCGACGATGAGGACGCCAGGTCGAGACATCGACGACTCCGGATCAGGATGGGAAGCGTGTGTGACAGGCCGCAGCGCCCACAACGTGAGCCAGGCGACGGCCGCGGTCGCCGCCGTTGCCGCCATGGCTGGGAGCAGCCCGGTGCCACCCCACACCACCGTGGCGAGTCCCGCACTGACGCTGAGCACAGCAGCCCAGACAAGTCGAACGAACCTCGCCCACGGGCGCCGCGCCCCGAGCGTCGCCACGACGGCGAGGCCCAGCAGACCGAACAAGCCTTGCGTCGCGGTCTGGATCTGCTGGCCGAGGGTTGCGGCCTCGGGAAGTTGCTGCAGTCCCCCCGAGACGCCCGTGTATCCGATGAATAGCAGGAAGGCGATGCCGAGTCCGACGCGCAGCTTGGCCCAGACGCTCATGGGCGAGCGCTGGCCGCGGTTGCGACGGGGAAGCGCAGCTCCAGCGTCTCGCCTGCGGGCAACGCGGCCCATTGGGCGAACAGCTCGCGGCGCCGCGCCCGCACCCGCACCAGCTCGGCGTCCGTGAACGGCCGCCCGGGGGCGACCTGCGCGTTGAACTCGGCGGCGCGCAATTGGATCAGGCTGGCGCGTTCGGCATCGAGCCCGCCCACGATGTGCTCGACCGTGATGGCTTCGGAGGGCAGCGGACCGCGGGCGCGCTTGCCCCCGGTGTCGTCCACATCCCAGCCCTGGGCGATCAGGCCGAAGAAGCCATTGCGAAAGCCCAGCTCGGCCTCGACGGCGTAATGCGTGAGGTCGTGCCAGGGGAAGAAGCGCCCCTGGGCGCCGTCCTGGCGCTGCCACGTGACCGAGCCGTCGGCCCGCTGGCAGCTCAGGGCCGCCGCGCCGTCGGTCTTCTTCTTTATCCGGATCACGAGATCGCTCATCGGAATTGCAATATGATTCTCGCGCGGCAGGCCCGGAAGCGCTAACCTTACGTCCCAGCATGCCTTTGAAGGTCACGCCATTTCATCCGCGCACCGCCCCGCTGTGCGAGAGCCAGGCCTGGCGCCGCTGGGCGGGCTTCCAGGTGGCGAGTTCTTACGAGCTGCTGCACGACCGCGAGTACCACGCGATTCGCAGCTCCGCAGCCCTGCTCGACGTGTCGCCCCTCTATAAGTACCTCGTCACCGGGAAAGACGCCGCCCGCCTGTTGCATCGCATCACCACCCGCGACGTCGAGGCCATGAAGGTCGGCCAGGTGGCCTACACGACGTGGTGCGACGCGACGGGCAAGGTGATTGACGACGGCACCGTGTCGCGCCTCGACGAGCGCGTGTTCCGGATGACCGCCGCCGACCCCAACATCCGCTGGCTCTACCTGAACGCCCGCGGGCTGGACGTAAAGATCGAGGAGGTCTCCGAATCCACGGCGGCGCTGGCACTCCAGGGCCCCAACGCGCGCGCGATTCTCCAACAGCTCTCGGACACGGACTTGGCGGGCCTCAAGTACTTCCGGATCACGCGCGCCAAGCTCCGTGGCATTCCTGTCACCGTCTCCCGCACCGGCTACACCGGCGACCTGGGCTACGAGGTCTGGGCGGACGCCGCGCAGGCCGTGCCCCTGTGGGACGCGCTGATCGATGCCGGCACTCCGTACGGCATCACCCCCTGCGGCATGCTCGGTCTCGACATGGCGCGCATCGAAGCGGGCCTGATGCTGCTCGAGGTGGACTACTTCTCGGCGCACCACGCCCTGATCGAATCGCAGAAGTCCTCGCCGTTCGAGCTGAACCTCGCGTGGACGGTCAACTTCAAGAAGGACTGGTTCGTGGGGAAGGCGGCACTGGTGGAGGAAGCCGCGCGCGGCCCCGCCTGGCAATTCGTGGGACTCGAGGTGGCGTGGGATTCGCTGGAACGGCTCTATGCGGAGGTCGGCCTGCCGCCGCGCCTGCCCACAGCCGCGTGGCGCACCAGCGTTCCCGTTTATTCCGGCGGCGCACAGGTGGGTTATGCCACGAGCGGCTGCTGGTCACCGCTCCTGAAGAAATACATCGCCCTGGCGCACATCGAGTCGGCTCATGCAGAAGCCGGAAGCGCGGTCACCATGGAGGTCACGGTCGAGCACCATCGCAAGCGGGCGGCGGCGCGCGTGGTGGCGACGCCGTTCTTCAATCCCGAGCGGAAGCGCGCCTGATGCGTCGGACCGTGACCTGGGACGTCATCGTCGTCGGCGGCGGGCACAACGGCCTCATCACCGCCGCCTACCTCGCGCGCGCGGGCAGGAGAGTCCTGGTGCTCGAGAAGCGCCCGCGTGTGGGCGGTGCCGCGGTGACAGAAGAAATCTTCCCCGGTTTCAAGTTCTCGACGTTCTCCTACGTGGTGAGCTTGCTGCGGCCCGAGATCATCCGCGACCTGGATCTCCCGGGCCACGGCCTGCACATCCTGCCGCTCGAGAGCACGCTCACACCGATGGAGAACGGCGATTATCTGGCCGGCTGGGCCGATCACGACGAGACCCGCCGTGAGCTGTATCGCCACTCGCCCAGGGATGCCGAGGCGTACGACGTCTACGGCCGCCTGATGTATCACATGGCGCATGCCGTGAAGCCGATCTTGAGCCTCGTGCCCCCCGATCCCACATCGCTCAATCCCAAGGATCTGATGGGCCTGCTGCGGCTGGGCAAGCATTTCCGCGGGCTGGGCGCTGAGCAGTTCCATGCGCTGTTCAAGCTGATGACGATGAGCTCGGCCGATTTCCTGGACGAGTGGTTCGAGACCGACGTGTTGAAGGCGACCAAGTCGGCGAGCGGCATCATCGGCACGTTCCTGGGGCCGCGCTCGCCCGGAACCGCCTACGTTCTGCTGCACCATTACATGGGCGAAATCGATGGCGTGTTCCGCGCCTGGGGCTTCGCCAAGGGCGGCACAGGCTCGGTGAGTGAGGCGATCGCGGGAGCCGCCCGCCGGCTGGGCGCGGAGATCCGCACCGACGCCGGGGTAGCACGCGTGCTCGTGAAAGACGGCCGGGCGACGGGCGTGGTCCTCGAGAACGGCGACGAGATCCGCGCCCACGTCGTGGTCTCAGGGCTCGATCCGCGCCGCACGTTCTTGGGCCTCCTGGACGAGCGGGACTTGCCGGACGAGCTCGTCGCGGACATCAAGCGGTTCAAGTTCCGTGGCTCATCGGGAAAAGTGAACCTGGCCCTGGCGGAGCTGCCCAACTTCACGTGCCTGCCCGGCAAGGGCCCGCACCTGCGCGGCGCCGTCTCGATTTCGCCCAGCCTCGAGTACGTAGAGCGCGCCTACGACGACGCCAAGTGGGGCGAGTTCTCCCGCCGCCCGTACATGGACATCGTGATCCCGTCGATGATCGACCCGGACATGGCGCCGCCCGGCAAGCACGTGATGTCGATCTTCGTGCAGTACGCGCCTTACAACATCAACGGCGGCTGGACCAACCAGAAGCGCGAGGCATTCGGCGACGCGGTGATCGATGCGGTCGCGCGGTTCGCGCCGAACTTCAAGTCGATCATCCTGCACCGCCAGGTGATCACGCCCCTGGATATCGAGCGGATCACGGGACTCTCCGAAGGCAACATCTTCGCGGGCGAGCTGGCCCTGCACCAATTGTTCTTCCTGCGTCCCGCCCCGGGCTGGGCCAAGTTCCGCACGCCCGTCGCGGGATTCTACCAATGCGGCTCCGGCACGCACCCCGGCGGCGGCATCATGGGCGCCTCCGGCCTGCTCGCGGCGCGCGAGATCCTGAAGGACGGCCGCGCGTGAGCCATGATACGATCGTCATCGGCGCCGGGGTGAACGGCCTCACCACGGCCCACTACTTGGCGCGCGCGGGGC
>JBGPOE010000033.1:0-27248 GCA_041487875.1 Gemmatimonadota bacterium
GATCGAGCAGACGATCACGACGTTGTCCCGGCCGTCGCGCATGACCTCCAGCTCGAACTCCTTCCACCCGAGCACGCTGCGCTCGATGAGGGTGGAATGGACCGGCGACAGGTCGATCGCGCGTTCCACCGCCTCCTCGAACTCGGCGCGGTTGTAGGCGATGCCGCCGCCGGTGCCGCCCAAGGTGAACGACGGCCGGATGATCGCCGGGTATTCGGTCTCGGCCACCGCGTCCAACGCCTCCGCGAGGCCCCCGACCGTCTGGCCGACGGGGGTTGCCAAGCCGATGCGTCGCATCGCCGCGGAGAACTGCGCGCGGTCCTCCGCCATTTGGATCGCCCGCGCGTTCGCGCCGATCAGCTCCACGCCGAACCGCTCCAGCGTGCCGTCGCGGGCCAGGGCCATCGCGATGTTGAGGGCAGTCTGGCCGCCCATTGTCGGGAGCAGCGCATCGGGCCGCTCGCGCTCGATGACCTTCTTGACCCATTCGGGCGTGACCGGCTCGATGTAGGTGCGATCGGCGATCTCCGGGTCCGTCATGATGGTGGCGGGGTTCGAGTTCACGAGAATCACCTCGTACCCCTCCTCCCGCAGCGCCTTGACGGCCTGCGTCCCCGAATAATCGAACTCGGCTCCCTGCCCGATGACGATCGGGCCGGAGCCGAGCAGGAGAATCCGCCGCAGGTCAGTCCGCTTGGGCATCGAGTACCTGTTGCAGCGTGTCGTCGAGCGCGTGACGCGGCGCCCAGCCGGTCTGGTGGCGCAGCTTGGCGCTGTCGCCCACGAGATACGGAATATCGGCGGGCCGCAACAGATCGGGGTCCGCCTCCACGACCGGCCGCATGCCGAGCAGCCCCGCCATCCGGAAGAAGACCTCCTCCAGGGACACACCCTGCCCCGCCGCCACGTTGTACACTTCGCCCGGCTCACCCTTCACGAGCAGCCGCGCGTAGGCGTCCACGACGTCCTGGACGTGCATGAACTCGCGCACCGGCTCGAGGTTTCCCACCTTCACCACCGGCGCCTGGGCGCGCTTGGCGAACTTGAGCCGCTGCGCGAATGCCGGCACCACGAACCGGGCGTCCTGCCCCGGACCCGTGTGCGCGAACGCCCGCGCGATCACCACCCGCAGGCCCACGCGCCGCCACCCCTCGAGGGCCGCGATTTCGCCGCCCAGTTTGCTGGACCCGTAGGGCGAGCACGGCGCCGTCGGGTCCGTCTCCTTGCGCGCCGAGTCCGCCGACCCGCGGCCATAGACTTCGCCCGTCGACGCCACCAGCACCAGGGGGTCCGCCCGTCCCTGGCGTTTGGCGTCGGCCAGCACGTGAATCAGCCGCGCGGTGCCCGCGGCGTTGATCTCCCACGCGTAGCCCGGATCGCGCAGCGCCTCGGAGCCCGACGCGACGGCCGCGAGATGCACCACGGCGTCGTAGGGCAGATCCACCGTCTTGCGCACCGATTCCAGGTCGTCGAGCTCGAGCGGCAGCCACCGCACCGCCGCCTGCTCTTCGGGCGACAGCACGTCCACGGCGGCGTGCCCCTGCGCCGGGCGCACGGCGGCGAACACCTCGCGCCCGTCCGCCACCAGCCGCCGCAACAGCCAGCGCCCGACGAAACCGTCGGCGCCCGTGACGAGCACTCTCACTTCAACCGCTCCAGATCCGCGTCGACCATCATCTTGACGAGCTGCTCGAACGTCACGGCGGGGGTCCAATCGAGCACGCGCCGCGCCTTGCCGGCGTCGGCCAGCAGATGGTCGACCTCGGCGGGCCGCACCAGCGCCGGATCCACGTTGACGAACTTCTGCCAATCGAGCCCCGCATGTCCGAAGGCGACCTGGCACAGCTCCCGCACGCTGTGCGCCGCGCCGGTCCCAATCACGAAGTCCTCAGGGGTCGGCTGCTGCAGCATACGCCACATCGCGTCCACGTAGTCGCCGGCATAGCCCCAGTCGCGCTTGGCGTCGAGCGTGCCGAGGCGCAGCTCGCGCGCCTGGCCGCGCACGATGCGCGCCACGCCGTGCGTGACTTTGCGCGTCACGAATTCGAGGCCGCGCCGCGGCGACTCGTGATTGAACAGGATGCCGCTCACGGCGAACAGCCCGTAGGACTCGCGGTAGTTCACCGTGATCCAGTGGCCGTAGACCTTGGCGACGCCGTACGGACTGCGCGGGTAGAACGGCGTGGTCTCGCGCTGCGGCGTTTCCTGAACTTTGCCGAACATCTCCGACGAGCTGGCCTGATAGAAGCGGGCCGCGGGGTGCGCCAGCCGCACCGCTTCGAGGATGCGGGTGACGCCCAGTGCCGTGAACTCGCCCGTCAGCACCGGTTGGGTCCACGACGTCGGCACGAAACTCTGCGCGGCGAGGTTGTACACCTCGTCGGGCTTGGCATCGCGGATCACGGACGTGAGCGAGTGCTGGTCCAGGAGGTCGGCGGCGACGACGTGCAGCCGGTCGAGCAAGTGCCCGATGCGCTCGTAGGAGTCGTGCGAGGTCCGCCGCACCACGCCCACCACCTCGTACCCCTTGTCGAGCAGCAGCTCGGCGAGGTAGGAGCCGTCCTGGCCGGTGACGCCGGTGATCAGCGCGGTCTTGCGGGGTTGCCGCAGCGCGGGCTCGCGTTTAGGTTTGGCGTTCACGTTTTCGCCGGACTGTTGGAGCCATGGCTCGAGTGTGTGAACTGTGTGGCAAGGGCCCGATCACCGGGCACAACATCAGCCACGCGAACAATAAGACGAACCGCCGCTGGTACCCGAACCTGCAGCGCGTGCGCGCCGTGGTGAATGGGACCACGCGTCGCATGCGTGTGTGTACCCGCTGCTTGAAATCCAACAAGGTCGTGAAAGCGGCCTGAAGAAAAAGGGGGACCCACCGGGGTCCCCCTCATCGTTTCACGCCCCGCCGGCGCTTCACTCACCCAGCAATTCGATCCGGGCCACGTCGGCACCGTCGCCTTTGCGGTGTCCCAGCTTGATGATGCGCGTGTAGCCGCCCGGCCGCGCCGCAAAGCGCTTGCCCAGTTCGCTGAACAACTTGTGCGTGACCGTCTTGTCCTTGAGACGGCGCTCCACCAGGCGGCGGGCGTGCAGGTCGCCGCGCCGCGCCAGAGTGATCAGCCGCTCGGCGAAGGGCCGCAGCTCCTTGGCCTTCGCCTCGGTGGTCACGATGCGGTCGTGCATGAAGAGGCTCGTCGCCATGTTGTTGAGCGTCGCCTTCTTGTGGCTCGACGTGCGCGACAGCTGGCGGCCTTTGGCGCGGTGCCGCATCTCAGGCTTCCTCGCCCGCCGTGAACGGCGTGGCGGGCGCCGATCCCTCGTCCAGCACGCGGACCTCGCCGTTCATCTCTTCCCACCGCATCCCGAAGTTGAGCCCCTCGCGCCGCAGCAGCTCGGCGATCTCCCCCAGCGCCTTCTCGCCCACGTTCTTCACCTTGAGCAGGTCGTCCTCGCGGTACTGCACGAGGTCGCCCAGGCTGAGGATGTTGGAGTTCTTGAGCGAGTTGACGGAGCGGACCGAGAGGCCCACGTCGTCGATCGAGCGCGCCAGCGTGGCCCGCATGCCGACCAGGGCGCCGCCGCCCTCTTCGCTCGACTCAGCCGCCACCATGGGCACCTTGCCGAAATCAACGAAGAAGCGGAAGTGCTCCTGCGCCAGCGCCGCCGCGTACGCCACGGCGTCTTCCGGCGAAATGGTGCCGTTGGTCTCGACCGTGAGGGTCAAACGGTCGTAGTCGGTGCGCTGGCCGACGCGCGTTTCCGCCACGGTGAAGTTGGCGCGGCGGACGGGATTGTAGATCGAGTCGATCCGCACCACGTCGACCGGCAGCGTGCGATCCACCGGATGCTGCTCGGCTTCGACATACCCGCGGCCCTTGTTCACGTACAGGTCGCCGCCGATGTCGCGCGGGTCCTGCACGGTGAAGAGCAGCTGGTCGGGATTCACGATCGTGACCGCGCCCTGCGCCTCGATGTCCTTGGCGTAGACCGGGCCGGCCTTATCGTGGCGGATATGGAGCACCGCCTCGTCCACGTCCGGCGACAGGATCAGCGTCAGCTGCTTCAGGCGCTGGATGATCTGGTGTACGTCCTCGACCACGCCGGGGATCGTCTGGTGCTCGTGCACCACCCCGTCGAGGCGGAAGGCCCACACGGCCGCGCCACGCAGCGAGGAGAGCAACATCCGCCGCAGCGCGTTGCCGAGGGTGTAGCCGTAGCCCCGCTCCAGCGGCTGGAGGCGGAACTCGGCGGCATTGGGGTTGTCCTCGCGCTTGGTCATTTCGACCAGGTGCGGCCGGACCAGCCCGCTCACATCGAGAGTCGTCATCACTTGGAATAGAGCTCGACGATCAATTGTTCTTGGGCCGCGATCGGAATCGCATCGCGCGTAGGCCGCTCGGTCATCTTGCCGACGGCCTTCTCGGCATCCACGCTGATCCACGACACGGGCTGCGTGCGCCCGAACTGCTCCAGCGCCGCCCGCACCGGCACGAGCTCGCGGCTCGCGTCGGCCACGCGCACCTCGTCACCGGGACGCACGCGGAAGGACGGCACGTCCACCGGGCGGCCGTTGACGAGAATGTGACGGTGCCGCACCAGCTGGCGCGCGGCCCGCCGCGACGCGGCGAAGCCCATCCGGTAGACCATGTTGTCCAACCGCGACTCGAGCGCGATCAGCAGCGCCTCACCCGTGACACCGGGCTCGCGCAGCACGTGCTCGAACACGTTGCGGAACTGGCGCTCGGAGAGCCCGTAGATCCGCTTCACTTTCTGCTTCTCACGCAGCTGCTTGGAGTACTCAGACGCCTTGCGCCGCCGGCCCGCCGTCTGGCCGTGCTGGCCCGGGGCATAGCCACGGCGCTCGATGGCGCACTTCTCCGTGAGGCAGCGCGTGCCCTTCAAGAACAGCTTGGTGCCCTCGCGGCGGCAGAGCCTGCAGGCGGGACCGGTGTAGCGTGCCATGGATCAGACCCGCCGCTTCTTGGGAGGCCGGCACCCGTTGTGCGGGATCGGCGTGACGTCGCGGATCGAGCGGATCTGCAGGCCCGCGGTGGCGAGCGCCTGGATCGCCGACTCGCGACCCGAGCCCGGACCCTGGATCCGGACGTGGACGCGCTTCACGCCCAAGTTCAGCGCCTCGCGCGCCGCCTGTTCCGCGGCCACCGTGGCTGCGAACGGCGTCGACTTCTTGGAGCCCTTGAACCCGGCCTTGCCCGAGGAACCCCACGTGATGGCGTTCCCCTGCATGTCCGTGATCGTAATGAGCGTATTGTTGAACGTGGCCGTGATATGGGCGATGCCTTCCGCCTCCACGACCTTCTTGGCGCGCTTGGCGCCCGCTTTTGCCGTCGCCATTTACTTTTTCAGCGCGGGCTTCTTCTTGCCCGCGATGGCCCGCCGCGGCCCCTTCTTGGTGCGCGCGTTGGTATGGGTGCGCTGGCCGCGCACGGGCAGTCCCTTGCGGTGGCGCTGGCCGCGGTACGTGCCGATGTCCATCAATCGCTTGATGTTCATCGCCGTCTCCGTGCGCAGCGCACCCTCGACCTTGTAGTCGCGCTCGATCACCTGCCGCAACCGCGCCACCTCGGCGTCGCGCAGGTCGCGCACGCGGGCGTCGGGACTCACGCCGGTCTCGGCCAGGATCTTCTTGGCGTTGCTCGGACCGATTCCGAAAATGTACGGCAGGGCGTACTGAATTTTCTTGTCGCGGGGCAGATCAATGCCTGCGATACGTGCCATCGCTCACCCCTGCCGCTGTTTGTGCTTGGGATTGCGCTTGCAGATCACGCGAATGACGCCGCGGCGCTTGATCACCTTGCAGTGTTCGCAAATCGGCTTGACGCTCGAACGCACCTTCAAACGGACCGCTCCCGGGAGAAAATTTCCTACTGAGCCGCGAACTATAGCCGGGCCCGTAAGTGCTCGCAAGGGGCGAGATTAGGGCGCGGTCCGCAGTTCCGCCAACACCCAGGTATCGCCCATCCGGCGAAACCCCAGGAATAGCGTTTCATGACGCTCGTCGGTGGTTCCGGTCACCACGTAACGGCGCTCCAGCTCCACAAACCCTTTCCCCTCCTCCACCTCCCGCACCGTCCGGACCGTCACGCTGCATTCCACCACAGACCTGAGGTAGCGCCGCAGGAGCTCGACGGCCTGCGCCCGTCCCAGCGGCGACGACGGATCGGCCCCAGGAATCTGCAGCACGATGCTGGCGCTCTGACCCACCAGTCCGCGGGCGTTGTGCGCCAGCCACGCCGCGCGCGCCTGCTCGGCCGCGTCGGCCAGCGACTGCTGCGCGGCCACGGGCGCCGCGAGGCAGGCGAGCAGCACGGCGATCGGGATCTTCATAACGCCTCGACCATGCGGGCGTAGGCGCCCGCTGGATCCGCGGCCCGCGTGATCGGCCGACCGACCACCAGGTGCGTGGCTCCCCCACGCACCGCTTCGGCCGCCGTCACCGTGCGGGACTGATCTCCCTGCGCGTCGCCTTCGGCGCGGATGGCCGGCACCACGATCCGCGGGCCCGGCCCCAGCGCCTCGCGCAGCAACGCCACTTCGCGACCCGATGCCACCACGCCCGCAAGCCTCGCCTGCAACGCCATCTTCGCCAGCCGTTCCGCCTCGAAGCTCAGATCCGGGACGCCGCGGCCAAGGATCTGCTCCAGGTCGGCCGTTTCGTGCGACGTGAGCACGGTGACGCCCACGAGGGCGAGATCGGGCCCGGTGGCGCGGGCCGCGGCGTCGAGCATCGCCTTGCCGCCGAGACAGTGAACTGTGGCCATCGCCACTCCCATCTCCCGCGCCGCGGTCACGGCGCCCGCGACGACGCTCGGGATGTCGTGCCACTTGAGGTCGAGGAATACCTGCACACCGCGCGCCGCAAACTCCCGTACCAGCGCCGGGCCTTCGCGCACATACAGCATCGAGCCGAGCTTGGCCCAGACGAGCCCCGGCAGCCGCTCCGCGAGCGCCAGGGCGTCGCGGCCGCTGGGCAGATCGAAGGCGACAATGAGCTCAGCCACGCGCCAGCGCCCGCGCGATGCGTCCCGGCACCCGCGGGTCGGCGAGGGCCGCGGTCCCGATGGCGACGAGCGTGGCGCCCGCCGCGAGATACTCGCGCGCGTCTTGGGCGGTGCGGATCCCGCCCACGCCGATCACGGGCATGCCGACCCGCTCGACCACCCGGCGCGTGGCGAGCACGCCGATCGGCAGGAGCGCGGGACCGCTCACGCCCCCGAAACCGTTGCCGAGGCGGCCGGCGAGCATCCCAGGCATGGTGTTCACGAGGCTCACCGCGGCAGCCCCGGCGTCCCGCGCGACGCAAGCCATCAGCGCGATGTCGGGCAGCGCCGGCGACAGCTTCACGACGAGCGGCTTGGTCGCCACGCGCCCGCAGCGCGCCACGAGCTCCGTCAGCGCGCGCGGCTCGGCGCCGAATTCGAGACCGCCGGCGGCGGTGTTGGGGCAGGATGCATTGAGCTCGAACGCGGTGATCGCGGCGAGCGGTGTGAGCCGTTCCACCACGTGGACATAGTCGTCGACGGTGGCGCCCGCGACGTTCACGAGCACCCGGGCGCGCCGCAAGTTCGCGGCGAGCCACGGCAGGTCGTGCGCCGCCACCTGGTCGAGGCCGGGATTGGCGAGACCCACGGCGTTGAGCATGCCGCCGCGGAATTCCGCGACGCGCGGCCCGGGGTGCCCGCGGCGCGGCTCGGGGGTCACCGCTTTGGTCACGATGCCACCGAGCATGTCGAGCTCCACGACACCCGCCAGCTCGTGACCGAACCCGGCCGTGCCCGACGCGAGGAGCACCGGGTTCTGAAAGTCGGCGCCGCAGCAGTGCACGACGCTCATGGTCGATCGCGCGGGCGGTCGGGCCGCACGCCGGGATGGATCGCGGGCTTGGGCCGGGCCTGCGGTGCGGGCCCCTCGAGCGCCAGCGGCGGATCGAGCAGCGGACCGCGGGGCCCTGGCTGGGGTGGAGCGACGCGGCCCATCGACGCGGTGGCCTCCTCGACCGGCGCCAAGCCCAGCGCGCTCGCGAGTGAGTCCTCGGCGGCCTCGAAAGCCGGGCTCAGCTCGCCGCGCAGCGCGAGCGTGTAGGGCGATGCGCCATACGTCGAGTCGAGGACGCCGAGCAAGGAGTCGCGGCCATCACCCGCGTACGGCAACGCGGCCACCAGCGCCTTGGGCGCGAACAGGGACGCGTCGTGCCGGCGCGCAAAGTGCACGAACAGGCGCGCCGCCAGCCGGGGCGCTCGCAGCGAGTCGCGGGCGTATTCGGCGGCGCGGAACTCGAGCGGCTCGGAGTCTTCCTTCACCAGCACCCCGCGAAACACATCGTCCAGCGCGCGCACCTCGCTCTGCACGCCGCCCGCGGCACTGCTGCGCGCCACGCGCGTGAGAGTGATCCGCAACGCGGCGATGTCGCCCAACGAATCGGCCCGGCTGGCGTGCACGCGCAGCAACAGCAGCTGCGCCCGCGCGCCCTCCACTGAGTCGGGGACGAGCGCCGCAACTGTAGTGAATCGTGCGGCGGCGGAGTCGAGCTCACCCGTCGCGAACCAGCGGGCGCCATCCGCCAGCAGCAGCCGGCCGCGCGCGCCCTCGCCTAGGCGCACGCGCGACAGCAACCGCCCGAGCGAGCGCGACGCCGCCGCATTGCCCACCCGCGCGGCCACGGTATCGAGCAACGGACCCCATTGCTCCGCCTGGATCCTGCCCGTCGCGAGACTGTCGAGCAGACGCTCGGCTTCGTCGCCGCGATTGGCGGCGAGCAACGCGCGCGCGCGGGCGCGCTGCGCGTCGGGCTCGTGCGAGCGCGCGAGCCAGGTGGCGGCGCCCGACGCGTCGCCGCGGGTCAGCGCCGCTTGTCCCATCAGGTACGCGGCCCGGGAGCGGCGGCCCCCATCGGCGGAAGCGGTGACGGGCTGGAGCTGCTCGGCCGCCGCGACCGGATCGCCGCCTGCGAGCGCGCATTCCGCCGCAAGCAGAGTGGCTCGCTCGCGCAGCGCCGCGTCCGGCGAATGGGCGAGCACCCGGCTGAGCGGCCCCGCGGCGCCGGTGCAGTTGCCCATGCGGACCAGCGACTCCCCCTCGAGCGTGAGCGCGTCGTCCACCCAGCCGCTCTTGGGATGGCGCGCGACGACCGATTCTGCCTTCGCCTCGGCCTCGGTCCAATAGTTGCTCGCTTCCGTGGTGCGCTCATGGGCTTCGAGCTGCCGCGCCTGGTGCGCAAAGTGATCGGCGCTCCACATGGCGTTGTAGTACACGCACCCCCACGCCGGTACCGCGGCGGCCAGCGCGAGCAGCGCGCGCGCGGGTTTCACTGGCCCGCTCCCTGCACGGCGAGCTTGCGCTCGAAGTCGAGCAAGTAGGCCACGATCCCGTCCGCGATGGCGGTCGCGATCTTGTGCTGGCCCATGCTCGAGGCGAGGAACGCGCCGTCGTCCTTGTTCGTGGCGAAGCCGGTCTCGACCAGAATTGCGGGGCGGCGCGCCGTGGTGAGGACCGCGAAGCGCGCCTGCTGCACGCCGCGATCGCCGCCCGGATGGATCTCCGTCACCTTCCCCTGCACCAACTCTGCCAGGCGCGCCGATTGGCGCACGTACTCGTTCATGGCGAGGTCGCGCCAGATGAAGTCCGGGCCCTTCAATCCGCTGTCGGGGCGCGCATCGAAGCGGTTGGCGCTGTTCTCGAACTGTGCCACGCGCTGGGCGTCCTCGCTGCTCGCGTCCGACAGGAAGTAGGTCTCGACGCCCGAGGCGCGCGACTGCCGCCTCCCCGGAGGCATCGAGTTCACGTGCAAGCTCACGAACAGGTCGCAGGCGTCGGTGCAGTAGCCCCCGCGGTCGTCCAGATCGATCAGCGTGTCGGTGCTCCGTGTCATCACCACGTCGATGCCGCGGCGGATCAACTCGGCCCGCAGCACGCGGCCGATCGCCAGCGTGATGTCCTTTTCGGTGAGGTGGCCGGGGAAGTACCGTCCCGGGTTGCCGGGATCCACGCCGCCGTGCCCGGGATCGACCACCACCGTGTGCCGCAGGCGCAGTCCCGTCACCGCATTGGGCGGCCGCAGGATGGCGACGGCCGGCGGCGCGGTCACCACCAAGCGCCCGCTGGCCGCCTCCCAGCGGTAGCGTGGCGCCAACGTGCGCGGCAGACACTCGGCGAGCCAGGACAGCGGCAGGAACAGCGTGTCGCGCGCCACATAGGGCGCGTCGGCCAGCGCGCAGACCACCTGCCCCGCGCGCGCAAACGGCGCGCCGAGCTGGAACACGAACGTCGTTCCGGCGACGAGCACGGTGGCGGACGCTCCCGTTACCGACAACGTCAGGCCGAGCGGGTCCACGAGCAGCGGCGCCGCGACCACCGGACCGCCGCGCTCGAGCGAGACCGGAATTACGGTCTCGCCGCGCGACGTCACCACCACAATGGACTCGGGAGACGGGAAGTGGGAGCCGGGATACGTGAGCAGCGCCGCCAGGAGCAGGATCATCGGCGCCGATCCCGGATGGTGCGTGCCAGGTCGCGCTCGGCATCGCGCTGCCGAATCGCCTCGCGCTTGTCGTGCAGTTTCTTGGCGCGCGCCAGCGCGATCGCGACCTTGGCGACGCCGTCCTTGAAGTACAGCTCCAGCGGCACCAGGGTCAGACCCTTCGTGGCCGTGCCGCCGATCAGTTTGCGGATTTCACGCTTGTGGAGCAGCAGCTTGCGGGAGCGCGCCGGCGGCGGGTTGTTGTAACTGCCGGGGCCGTACGGCGAAATGCTGAGGCCTTCGATCCACAGCTCGCCGTTGCGCACGTGGGCGTACGCTTCACCCAGACTCGCCCGGCCGTCCCGCAGCGATTTGACCTCGGTGCCCTTCAGCACGAGGCCCGCCTCCCACGTTTCCAGGAGGTGGTAGTCATGCCGCGCGCGCGGGTTGCGAGCTATGGAGACCTTGTCCAAGGTGTCACGCGAAGATAGGTGCGACCTCCAAAGCGGTCAAGCCAAGAGTTGACTTGAGGTTATACCGCCGTGTAGATTCGCCGTTCCACAAATTTGCCGAAGTGGTGGAACTGGTAGACGCGCTGGCTTCAGGAGCCAGTGGGCGCAAGCCCGTGGGGGTTCGAGTCCCCCCTTCGGCACTGAACTGCAGCCGTCAGCGATTAGCTATCAGCATCAGCCGTCAGCCGTCAGTACCTCGCCAGCGTCGGGTCCACGGTCTGAGACCAGGCGTCGATCCCTCCCCGCAGGCTTCGCACGTTGCTGAAGCCCGCCGCCTGCAGGATATCGCGCGCGCGCGCCGAGCGCACGCCGTGGTGGCAGTAAGCGACGATGGCGGCGTGACCGTCCAGCTCGCGCAGCCGCGCCGGCAGCTCGCCCAACGGAATGAGGCGAGAGCCTGAGATCGCGGCAATGGCGTGCTCGAACGGCTCGCGCACATCGAGCAACACCAGGTTGGGATGCTTGTCGCGTTCCGCCCGCAGCGTGGCCGCGTCGATGTTCCGTTCCCCTGTCCCCATTCCCTTGTCCCCGTATCCACAGAACGCTTCGTAATCGATTAGCGCCGTGACGCTCGGATGCGTCCCGCAAATCGGGCAGTCGGCATCCTTTGCCACCGCAATCTCGCGGAACCGCAGCTTCAGCGCATCGAACGTGAGGAGGCGCCCGACCAGCGACTGGCCGACGCCCAGAATGAGCTTGATGGCCTCGAGCGCCTGGATCGAGCCGATGACGCCGGGCAGCACACCCAGCACGCCGCCTTCGGCGCACGATGGGACCAGTCCCGGCGGCGGCGGCTCGGCGTACAAGCAGCGATAGCAGGGCCCCACCCGAGCGTCGAACACCGACGCGTACCCGTCGAATCGGAAAATCGAGCCGTAGACGTTCGGCTTGCCGAGCAACACGCAGGCGTCGTTGACGAGGTAGCGGGTGGGAAAATTGTCGCTGCCGTCCACGATCACGTCGAAGGTCTGCAAGATCTCGAGCGCGTTGGCCGACGTGAGCCGCGTGGCGAACGGCTCGAAGCGGACGTGCGGGTTCAGGTCCGCCAGACGAGCGCGCGCCGACTCGAGCTTGGAGCGGCCGACGGCCGCGGTACCGTGCAGCACCTGGCGCTGCAGGTTAGTGACATCCAGGGCGTCAGAATCGACCAGGCCGATGGTGCCGACGCCCGCGGCGGCGAGATACAGCGCCGCGGGGGAGCCCAAGCCGCCCAGCCCCACGAGCAGGACGCGCGCGGCCTTGACCTTCTCCTGCCCCGCGACGCCCACCTCCGGCAGCAGCAGGTGGCGCGAGTAACGCAGGATCTCTTCGTGGGAGAGGCCGGGCGGAGCCGCGGCCTTAGTGGTGCTGGTCACAACTGAATACTAACCCCGGCCGGGATGGCCGGGGTTCCCAACGTCACACGCTGGCGGCGCCGACCGTGATCCGCTCGAGGGCGGGTTCGTCCTGCAGCAGGTCGGCGACAGTCACGCTCTCCAGCACCTCGTCGATGCGGCGCGCCAGCAGGCGCCACAGCGGCCGGACACCGCACGGCCGCTCGGGCAGGCAGCGCCCGTCCACGGGGCGCACGTCGCAGTTCACCTCGAAGGTCGCGCCCTCGCACGCCTGAATCACGTCCTTGGCGGTAATGCGCTCGGCGCCCTGCGCCAGCGCATAGCCGCCCTTCACCCCGCGCACCGACCCGACCAGACCAGCGCGCCGCAGGCGCAGGAGGATCTGCTCCACGTAGTCGGCGGGCAACCGCTCCTGCTCGGCGATCTCCCGCGCGGCGATGGGTCCCTCCCCGGCACGGCGGGCCAGGTGCACCGACACGATTAGTCCGTATTCCGCCCAAGTTGTCACGCGCATGGCAGGCAATATGGGCAGCGCCACATCGGGATTCACCACGGAAAGCCGAAAGAGCCGATGAAGACTTCTTCAGGATCCCGGCCCCGCGTGAGCAGCCTTGTCGCGCTACTTCAGCAGCAGACCGACGACCAGCCCCGCGGCCAGCATCCGGGCCAACCACGCCCAGAACGTCGCCATCTGCAGCGGGCGTGCTTTGATGTACCAGATGCCGCTGCCGAGCGTCGACAGCGCGATGGTCGGCAGCCACAGCACGGCGGCGAACTCCATGCCGGCGAGCGGGCCGCCGGGCTGCACCCAGAGAGCACTGCGGAATTGCACGTAGAAGTACGAGAGGATGAGGCCGAACACGAGCGCCATGAGGAAGGACTTCACCATCGCCTGAGGCATGAACTTCTTCATCTCCTCCGGCGACATCTGCATCATGAACAGGTCCATCCCCTTCGTAAAGATCTTGCCCCACATCAGCCAATCCACGAGCCACGCTACCACGCCTGCGATCAAGCCCGCCACGATCAAGTTCATGCAGCGCTCCCTGGTGGAATGTGGATTACCGCCGCTCCCCCGGCACGCCCAGCTCCGTCATGGCGCGCAGGTCCAGCACCTCGTCCAGCTCCTTCCCCTTGAGGATGCCCTTCTCCATCACGAGCTGCCGCACGGTCACGTTCTTCGCGACCGCTTCCTTGGCAAGCTTGGCCGCCGCGGCATAGCCGATCTTGGGCGCGAGTGCCGTGACCAGCGCGGGGCTGCGGTCGAGCCAGTGTTCGCACGCGGCGCGGTCCGCCTCGATGCCGTCCACGCAGCGCTCGGCAAACACGCGACTCGCGTTGGTGAGGATCAACATCGTAAATAGGACATTGTGCGCGATGACGGGCATCATCACGTTGAGCTCGAGCTGGCCCGCCTCGGCCGCGGTCGCGACCGTGACGTCGTTCCCGATCGCCTGGAAGCAGACCATGTTCACCATTTCGGCGATCGACGGATTCACCTTGCCCGGCATGATGCTCGAGCCGGGCTGCACCGCCGGCAACACGATCTCGGCGAGGCCGGTGCGCGGGCCCGAGGCGAGCAGGCGGATGTCGCTCGCGATCTTGCTCAGGTCCACCGCGTAGGTGCGCAGCGCCCCCGAGAACGCGGCGGCATCGCCCATCGATTGCATCAGCTGGACCCGATCCGTCCCCAGCCGCAGCGGCGCGCCCAGCATCGCGCCGAGGTGCTTGACCATCAGCTCGGGGTAGCGCGGCTCGGCATTGAGGCCCGTGCCGACCGCCGTGCCGCCGATGCCGAGCTCGCGCAGCGCGTCGGCCGCCTGAGCGATGCGGCCACGGCCGCGCTCGATGGTGTGGCCGTACGCCGTGAACTCCTGGCCCAGGCGGATGGGCGTGGCGTCCTGCAGGTGCGTGCGGCCCGACTTGAGCACCGCGTCGAATGCCTTGCCTTTGGCGAGGAACGCTTGGGCCAGCCGGTCGAGAGCGGCAAGCAGGTCGGGGAGCTGAGCGAGGGCGGCGAGGCGGATGGCGGTGGGGATCACGTCGTTGGTGGACTGCGCCATGTTGACGTGATCGTTGGGGTGAATCGGCTGGTACACCCCGCGCTTGGCGCCGAGCAGCTCGTTGGCCCGGTTGGCGAGCACCTCGTTGCAGTTCATGTGGTGCGACGTCCCAGCTCCCGCCTGATACGGATCCACGACGAACTGGTCGCGGTGCTGGCCGCCCAGGACCTCGTCGGCCGCGCGGACGATGGCATCGGCGAGTTTGGCGTCGAGCCGCCCGGTTTCCTTGTGCGTCAGGGCCGCCGCCTTCTTGATGCGAATCACGGCGTCCACGAAGGGGGCGAGCGGCAGCAGGTGGGAAATGGGGAAGTTCTGCCGCGCCCGCTCGGTCTGCACGCCGTACAACGCCGCTGCCGGCACGGGCAGCTCGCCGAGGGGGTCCTGCTCCAGCCGGGTGGTCATCAGGACATTATACGCTTCTTCCGGCCCTTGAACCACCCGAAGGTCACGAGTTTGCGCGCTGCGACGAGACCCAGACTGCGGATCATCGCGTAGACGCCGACCGCGGTGAGGACGAAGGACGTGTAAAAGCGCCACGCGACCAGCATCCATACCTGGCGGCTGCCGAAATCGCCCGCGAATCCTGACAGGAACGCGACCTCGATGCCGCCGCCGCCGGCCGGCAACGGCAGCACGAGCGGCGCGTGAATCAGGACCAGGGCGCCGAAGAACATCCGCTGGAAGCCGGGCTCGCCCGGATCGCCCAATGCGAGCGCCGGGAGGATCAAGGCCCGCGCCGCGACGCTCAGCGCGGTGAGCACGGCCCCCACGAGCAGCATCCAGCGCGGACCTCGCCGCACGTGCGCCCAGGCCACGCGCCATTGCCGCCGCACGCGATGGCGAACCCGGCCGGCGCGCGTCAGCCGCTGCAGCAGATAGATGACGATCAGTACGGCCAGCGCCGCGAGCTCGATCGTCACGAGCTCGCCTGCGCGGTGGTGCCGCAGCCAGACCCCCGCCTGGAAGCGCCAGTCGGGCACGTAGTGCAGCAGCATCCACGTCGCTACGACGCCGAACACCGGCCACTCCGACGCGACTTCCACGCCGATCGCGACCATCGCCGCCACCGGGCGCAGGCCGGACTCGGTGAGACCGACGAAGCGCGCGGGCTCGCCGCCCAGGCGGTTAGGCGTGAGGGCCGCTGCCGCCTCGCCATAGAGGTTGAGGCGGAACGCGTCCTGGAAGTTCAGCTTCGCACCCGCCACGGCGACGGCGAGCTGGATGCGCCAGGCGCGGAAGATCGTGTCCAGGGCGAGCAGGCCCAGGGCGAGGACGTGGTTCACGCGGCGGAGTATGGCGTCAGTCGGAGCAGTCGCCCAGGGGGTACAGGAATCCGCAGTTGGGGCACGGGTTCTTGCAGCCCCACGGCTTCTTGCGCACTTCGTGCCCGCAGCGCAGGCACGTGGGCCGCGGCTTGGGCTTAGCGGTGGGCGCCGGCGAGGAACGGATTGGCTCGGCGCTCCTGTCCAATGGTCGTTTCGGGTCCATGGCCGCTGTACACAATGGTCTCGTCGGGCAGGACGAGCAACTCGCGCTCGATGCTCTTGATCAGGGTATCGTAGTCGCCGCCCGGCAGATCGGTCCGGCCAATGGACCCCGCAAACAAGGCGTCGCCGCTGAACACGATCCCGGGACCCACCAGGCACACGCTGCCAGGGGAATGCCCGGGCGCGTGCCGCACGGCCAGCTCGATCGCTCCCACCCGCACGGTATCCCCCGCCCCGTAGACGCGATCGGGCGGCGGCAGCGGCTCGGCCTCGAGGCCGCACCAGGCCGCCTGCTCGGGGACGCGATCGTACAGCGGCCGGTCGGCGGCATGAAGCCACACGGGCGCCCCGGTCCCCGCTTTCAGCCGCGGCACGCCCAGCACATGGTCCAGATGGCCATGCGTGAGCCAGATGGCGGTGGGCCGGGCGTCGAGCTCGCGCAGCTTGCGGAGAATCAGGCCCGCGCCTTCGCCGGGATCGACCACCGCGCACTCACGCGTCGCCTCGTCCAGCACCAGATAGCAGTTCTCCATGAACTGCCCGTTCGGAATCGAGACGATCTTCACGAGACCGCGGCTCTTTCCTTCTTCTCGCGCAACGCGGCGAGATACTTCTCCACGGCAATCGCGGCGGTGGTGGCGTCGCCCACGGCGGTCGTGATCTGGCGCGTCACCTGGGCGCGCACGTCGCCCGCGGCGAATACGCCGGGGACCGAGGTCATCATGCGCTCGTCAGTGAGCAGGTAGCCCGCAGCGTCGTGCTTCGCGTGATTCTTCAAGATGGACGTGTTGGGCTTGAACCCGATGAACACGAACACGCCGCCGACCTTCAGGGTGGACGCGGCGTGCGTCACGGAGTCCTCGAGCTTCAAGTGCTCTACGCCGCGATCGTTGCCCACGATCTCCGTGACGTGCTTGTTCCAAACCATTTCGATCTTGGGATTCGCGAGCGCGCGCGCCTGCAGGATCCGGGAGGCGCGCAGCTGATCGCGGCGGTGCACGATGTACACCTTCGACGCGTAACGGGTGAGATAGTCGGCCTCTTCCACCGCCGCGTCGCCGCCACCCACGACCGCCAGCACTTCACCCTTGAAGAACGCGCCGTCGCATACCGCGCAGTAAGAGACGCCCTTGCCGGCATACTCCTTTTCACCCGGCACGCCGAGCTTCACGGGCGTGCCGCCCGCGGTGAGAATCACGGCCGGCGCGCGATAGGTGTCGCCCCGCGCCGTACGGAGGTCGAACCACCCGTCACCGCCGCGCTCGATGCTCTCGACCGTATCGGTGACCAGGTCGGCGCCGAACTTCTTGGCGTGCTCGGCCATCTTCTGGGCCAGCTCCCAGCCCTTGATGCTTTCGAAGCCGGGATAGTCCTCGATCAGGTCGGTGTTGAGCAGCTCACCACCCGGCGCGCCGCGCTCGAGCGTCACCGCCTTGAGCATGCCGCGCCCCGCGTACATCGCCGCGCACAGGCCCGCCGGTCCCGCGCCGACGATGATGACGTCATATCCTTTGGTGTCAGGCATCCGTTCGCCATTCCAGTCGCGGAGGATCACCCTCCCCCGCCAGGGCCCGCGTCAACCGCTCGCGGAATTGCACCGTTTCGAATTCGACGGCCGCGTGCTGCGGGCCGGCCAATTTCTCGAGCGCCCCGGCGCCCACGACCACCGCCCCGTGCCGGTTGCTTTTCTGGACATGCAGCAACGCCGCCGCCGCCTGGATCAGCCCCTGCCACACCAGCGCCTCGTCGGGCCGTTCCTTAATAATAGAACGCCAGAGGGTTTCCAGGGCTTCGTGGGCGAGCCAGTAGTCGCCGCTGTTGAAGAGCGACTGCGCGTGCTTGAGGTGGCGGTGGCGGTCTTCGGGAGTCATCTACCCGCTCCGATACTCAGCAGATTCAACGCGCCATGACAGCTCGAGATGGTGCCCACCAGCACGGCGGCGGGCTCCGCGCGCGCGCCGGCGGACGCCACGATCCAGTCGCCCTCGAGCACCGCGTCCACCGCGAACGTGCCCACGCCGAACACGTGGTGCTGGCAGACGAACAGCGCCGGCCCGAACACGCGCTGCCCGGCGAGCCGCAGGCGGTGGGCGAGCGCGGTGACGGCGTCGCGCATCTCCCAGGAGCGCTCCTTGCCGATCGCCGGGCACACCCGCGGCTCCACGCAGTGGGTGGGGCAGATCCAATCGGCGTACGAAACGTAGCGCGTGCGGTCGGGCCCGGCGCGATCGTACGGCGTGCCGAGCTGCCCCGGGACGGGCTCCACCTCGACCCGCCGCCCGGGCCAGCGCTGGCGCGCGCGGCGCAATACCCACTCGAACATCAGGTGCGGCATGTGCGGCGACGGCACGATGTAGTCCTGCGGCTCGACGGCCAGCGTGCGTTTGGCCGCGGCCAGCCGCGTGTCAAAGTATGCGCTCCACTCGGCCATCACGAACGTCCGGTCCGGCGCCTCGCCCAGCTCGATCCGGGCGCGGCAGCGCGGGTCCTGGTCCACCACGATCACGTTGCGATACTGCGCCGCGCCCTTCTCCTTCGCTTTGGCAAGCTGGCCGGCGTAGAACGTGCCGTAGCAGCCGCCGCCGATCACGATCACATCGCGCATACGGGCCGCGTCGGTCACCGCAACATCCTCCCGCCGTCCACCACGAGCACCGTGCCGGTGACGTAGTCGCCACCCTCCAGCAGATAGCGCACGGCGTGGACCACGGCGTCGGGGCTGCCGAGCCCGAGCGGCGTCGTCTCGGCGAAGCGGCGGCGCGTCGTCTCGTCCCAGTCGTCGGGCAATAGCACGGGCCCGGGCGCCACGGCGTTGACGGTGATCTCGGGGGCGAGCGCCTTGGCGAGACCCTTGGTGAGCATCACCACGCCCGCCTTGCTGATGCTGTGCGGGACGTAGGTGGGCCAGGGCTCCAGTCCGCCGACGTCGGCGATGTTGACGATCTTCCCGCGGGCGGACCGGAGGTGGGCGACGGCTCCCTGCGCCACGAAGAAATACCCGCGCAGGTTCAGGTCGAGCGTGGCATCCCAGCTCTCAGGTGTGACATCGAGCACAGGCTGACGAACCATCACCGCCGCGGCGTTGATCAAGACGTCGAGCCGGCCCAGCGCCCGGGCGGCCTGGTCGGCGAGACCGCGGGCGGCCCGCGCGTCGCGCAGATCCGCGGCGACCAGCTCGGCCTTGCGGCCCAGCTGGCGGATGTCGCGCGCCGTTTCTTGGGCACCGGTGGCGGAGCCGTGGTAGTGCACCGCGACGTCGCAGCCCGCATCCGCGAGGCCCAGCGCCAGAGCGCGGCCCACGCGCCGGCCCGCGCCGGTGACGAGCGCGGCCTTGCCCGCGAGCTGCACGTCAGATGCTCCGGCCCGTGACCGGCAGAATCTCACCCGTGACGGCGCGCGCGTCGTCGCTCGCGAGATACAGCACGGCCGCCACCAGATCGTCGAGCGGGACCAGCTCCGGCAGGTCGCCCATCTGCTTGATGTTGTCGGCGGTGCGGGCCGCGGCGGGCGCCACGGCGTTGACGCGGATCTTCTGGGGCGCGACCTCGAGCGCCAGCGCGCGCGTGAAGCCCGCAATCGCCGCTTTGGCGGCGACGTAGGACGCCATCTGCGCCTGCGGCTGCAGCACGGCGATCGACGCGAAGTTCACAATCGCGCCCCCGCCCCGCACCGCCAGCGCGGGGATCGCGGCCTGACACATGAGAACGGTCGTCTTGACGTTGATCGCGAACTCCCGGTCGAGCATCTCGACCGGGATGGCAGCGGCGGGCCCCATGTGGAGCAAGCCGCCCGCCACGTTCACCACGACATCCAGCCCGCCAAACTCTTTCAGGGCCAGCGCCACGGCGGCGCGCGCATCGTCCGGCTTGGTCAGGTCCCCCGTACAGCCGCGGGCGGCGACGCCAGTGGCCGCGAACTCCTTGGCGCGCTCGGCGACCTCCGCCACCCGGTCCACGAGCACCAACTGCGCGCCCGCCCGGCCCAGGGCGCGCGCCACGGCGTGCCCGATCTGGCCCACGCGGCCCACGCCCGTGACGAGAGCCACCTTGCCGCGGAACTCAGCCACGCCGCTCCACGGACGCCATGATGTCGTCCACGCTCGGCATGCCGCGCTGGGCGAAGGCGATGGTGCCGTCCCGCGTCACGACGTAGACCGTGCGCTGGATGCCCCTGTCGTCGTCCTTCAACGCGTGAAAAGCGCGCGCCGCCGCCCGATCGGGATCGGAGAGCAGCGGGAACGGGAAGCGGAACTTCGCGGCGTACTTCTGGTGGGCCTCCACGTCGGCGGGGTTGACGCCGAAGGGCTGGGTGCTGGCCCGCTCGAACTTGGTCATCTCATCGCGCACGGCGGAGAGTTGGCGGTTTCAGCCGGGGGTATTGTTGCCCGGGTAGAAAATCAGGGCGACGTGTTTCTGCTTCAATACGTCGCTGAGGCGATAGGTCTTGCCGTCGTGCGCCGCCGCCTGAACGTCCGGTGCCTTGCTGCCGATCGCCAGCAACTCACTCATGTGCGCCTCGCTTCGAGTCGTTCCAGCCATTCGAGCGGCACGTCGATGCCGCCGAGCGGCGCGTGGGTGCCGCCCGTCTCCGTGTCGCCGTGCCAATCCGATCCGCCGCTCACGCCGAGTCCCAGCCGCTCGGCGATGCGCGTCAGCCGCGCCTCGGTGGACGCATCGTGGCTCGGGTGGCGCACCTCGAGCCCGTCCAAGCCCTGCTCCTTGAACTGGCGGAGTTGTCCCTCGCTGCCGCGATCGCCCAGGTGCGCGGCCACGGTGAGCCCGCCCACCGCATGGACCAGCTCGGCCACCTGCGCGAGTGTGGGCAACGGCTTCTCGACGTAGGCCGGCCGGCCGCGCCCCAGGTAGCGCGTGAAGGCCTCTTCCAAGTCGGACACGGCGCCCTGCTCGACGAGCGCCCGCGCCACGTGCGGCCGGCCCAGCGCGCCGCCCCGCACCTGCGCGGCCACGTCACCCGCCGCGATCGCCACACCCAAGCGTTGCAGCTTTTCGACCATCAAGTCGCCGCGGCGCTGGCGTTGGGCGCGGGTCGCGGTCAGGAATGACTCGAGCCGGGCGTCGTCCACGGGCAGGAAGTAGCCCAGGACATGCAGCTCGCCCCACGGCGCCTTCACGCTGAACTCGCATCCCGCGACGACGCGCACGCCCCACGCCGCGGCGGCGTGGGTGCAGGCGCTCACGCCGGCGGTCGAATCGTGATCCGTCAGGGCAATGGCGGCAAGCCCCGCGCGGTGCGCCTGTTCCGCAACATCCGCCGGCGCCACCTCCCCATCCGACGCGGTGGAGTGGCAGTGCAAGTCAACGCGCGCCGTATTCGCCCTCCGGCGCCGTCCACGCGGGCTGCGACTGACGGAACAGCGTCACGAGCTGTGACTCGCTCAACTCGGCGAGCGCGGCATCGGGGCTGCGATTGCCGATCGGCGAAAAGCGGGTGTAGCGGCGCTTGCGCTCGGGCCCGGTGCCCAGCTCGAACACGATGCCGAACTCGTCGCGGTTGTACACGGAGGTGCGCCCCGCCGGCGACACTTCCCAGCGTTCGCCGTCGACCGCAATCGTGCGGCCGGCCATTAGGCCTCCGCCCCGGCGCCGAGCGGCACTTCGCTCCACAGCTCCCAGGCGTCCGGCGCGTAGGTGCCGAGCTGTTTCAGCTTCTTCTCGAGCTGAATCTCCTCCGGCAGGCGCGACGCCTGGGCGCGGTGGCTCATCTCGGTGGGGCTCTCGGAGAACTCGATGAACAGCCGCGGGTCCTTGGCGTGGCGGAACAGCCAAATGCGCTGGCCGCGCGCGTCAGCGAACTGCTGCAGCTCGCGCAGCGTCGCCAGGTAGTCGGATTCGTTGGGCGCGGGCACGCGGACGCGTGACGCAGTGAGGACCTTGGGCATCGCTACAGCTCCTGCTCGGGGAAGTCCTGCAGCATCGCCTTCACGTCCGCGAGATAGTGGTCGGCGTCGGCGCCGTCCACCACGCGGTGGTCGTAGGACATCGTCAGCATGCCCATGGTGCGAATCGCGATCGTGTCGGACCCGTCGGGCAGCGTCAGGACTTTGGGCCGCTTCTCGATCGCACCGACGCCCAGGATCGCCACCTGCGGCTGATTGATGATGGGAATGCCGGCGTAGGGGCCGAACACGCCCGGGTTGGTGATGGTGAACGTGCCGCGTTGGATTTCGTCGGGCGACAGCTTCTTGGAACGTGCCCGCTCACCCAGATCGTTGATCGCCCGCGCCAGCCCCTGCAGCGACAGCTCGTCGGCGTGCTTGATCACGGGGACGATCAAGCCCCAGTCGAGCGCCACCGCGATGCCGATGTTGACGTCGGCGCGGTAGATCGTGGCGTCGGTGGTGACGGCGGCGTTCACGATCGGGTGCTTTCGCAGGTTCACCGCACACGCCTTCGCGATGAACGCGAGGTACGTGAGGTTGACGCCGCGCTCGGCATAACTCGCCTTGTGCCCCTTGCGCAGCTCGGCGATGCGCGTGTAGTCGATCTCGAAGAAGCTCGTGACGTGGGCCGACACGCGGCGCGACATGATCATGTGGTCCGCGGTGATCTTCCTGATCTTGGACCACGGCTCGACGCGGTCGCCGGGCCAGGCGTCAACCGCAGGATGCGCGATGGGACCCGTGGGCGCGGACGGGAGACGGGAGACGGGAGACGCAGCAGGCACGCCGCGCTCGATGTAACCGAGGATGTCGTTCTTGGTCACGCGTCCCGCGAACCCCGAGCCCGGAATCCCCGCGATGTCCACCTGGTGCTCGGCCGCGATCTTGCGGACCAAGGGCGTAGACTTGCGGCGCAGGCGCTCTTCGGCGGTCTCCGTCCCATCTCCACTCTTCCCCGCCGGGGCGGGCGAGGGCGGGAGCGGGCGGGAAGGGGCGGGCGGAGCGGGAGCAGGTCTCGCCGGAGCAGGAGCGGACGCCGCGGCCTTCGCGGGCTCCGGCTTGGCCGGTGCGGGCGCCGCGGGCGCGGCCGCCGCAGCGGCGGGCGCCGTCGCGCCCTTGTCCGTCTCGATCACCGCCACGAGCGTCTGCACGGGCACGGTCTGCCCCTCTTGCACCTTGATCTCGGCCAGCACGCCGGCCGACGGCGCGGGAATCTCGGCGTCGACTTTGTCGGTCGAGATCTCGAACAAGGGTTCGTCGCGCTTCACCTCGTCGCCCAATTTCTTGAGCCATTTGGAGAGCGTGCCTTCGGCGATGGACTCGCCCATCTGCGGCATCAAGACGTCAACGCGGGCCATGAACGCTCCTTAGTACTTCGCCAACCATCTCGCCGCCTTGACGATATCGTCCGTCTGCGGCAGCACAAAGTCTTCCAGCGTCGGCGCGTACGGCAGCGGCACGTCGTGCGCCGTGACGCGCATGATGGGGCCGTCGAGCCACTCGAACGCCTGCTCGTTGATGCGCGCGGCGATCTCGCCCGCCACACCGCCGGTGCGGGTGTCTTCGTGCACGATCAGCACTTTGTTCGTCTTCTTGACGCTCGTCATGATCGCGGCGTCGTCCATCGGCAGAATGGTCCGCAGATCGAGCACCTCGACCGAGAGGCCATCGTCCTTGGCGAGCTGCTCCGCCGCCTCGAGCGACTTCCACACGGTGGCGCCGTAGGTGACGATCGTCAGGTCCTTGCCCTCGCGCGCCGTCCGCGCCTGGCCGATGGGCGTCAACACCTCGCCTGCGGGCAGCTCTTCCTTGATGCGGCGGTACAGCCACTTGTGCTCGAGGTAGAGCACCGGGTCCTCGTCGCGGACCGCGCTCTTGATCAGGCCCTTGGCGTCGCGCGCAGTGGCGGGATAGACGATTTTCAATCCCGGCGTGTGAAAGAACGCCGCTTCGGGATTCTGCGAATGGAACGGCCCGCCGCGCACGTAGCCGCCGCAGGGCCCGCGCACCACGATCGGCGTGCTGAGGCCCGCGCGGTAACGCGCGGTGGCGACGTAATTCGTGAGCATGTCGTAGGCGCAGGAGATGAAGTCGATGAACTGCATCTCCGCGACCGGCCGCAGGCCCATGTGGGCGGCGCCGGCCGCGGCGCCCACGATCGCCGCTTCGGAGATCGGCGTGTCGATCACGCGGGCCTCGCCGAAGCGTTTCTGGAATCCTTCCGTGACCTTGAACGCGCCGCCGTAGGCGCCGATGTCCTCGCCCAGGAGAAAGACGCGCTCGTCGCGCTCCATCTCCTCCCACAGTCCCTGGCGAATCGCCTCGAGGTAGGTGATCTCGGGCATCACACGCTCCGATACCACAGCCGCTCGGCTGCCGCGGGCTCGGCGTAGACGTTGCCCAGCGCCGTATCGCCCTCGGGCAGCGGCTCGTTGACGCAGGCGTCGGTCGCCTGGTCCACTTCGTCGCGCACGTCGCCGTCGATATCGGCCAGGTCCTGCTCCTCCACCCAGGCGTTGTCGAGCAGCTGCTTGATGTAGCGGTCCACCGGATCGTTCGTCGTGGCCCAGCGCTCGATCTCCTCCTTGGGCTGGTAGGACTGGTCGTCGTGCTCGGCGTGGCCTTTGCGGCGGTAGGTCTTCACCTCGATGAAGTGCACGCCCTTCCCCGCGCGGGCGCGGCCCACCGCGAGCTTGGTCGCCTCGTACACCGCGAGCACGTCGTTGCCATCCACCGTGACCGCCGGAATACCGTAGCCCTTGGCCTTCTCGGCGAGGTCCTTCACGGCGTACTGCTTTGCGGGCGGCGTGGAATAGGCGTAATGGTTGTATTCGCCGATCACGACCAGTGGGCAGCGCTGCACGGCGGCGAAGTTCAGCCCCTCGTGGAACGTGCCGGTGGACGTGGCGCCGTCGCCCACATAGACCAGTCCCACGCGCGGCTCGCGCCGCAGCTTGAAGGTCAGCGTGATGCCCGTCATCACGGCGACCATATCGCCCAAGTGGGAGATCTGGCCGAGGTAGCCTGCCTCGAGGTCGTTGAAATGGACGTTCATCTCGCGCCCGTGCGTGGGGCTCTTGGCCTTGGCCATGTACTGGCGCAGGATTTCGACGGGCGGGGCCCCCATCACGAGCATCGAGCCCAAATTGCGAATCAGGGGCGAGAGCATGTCGCGGTTCTTGCCGCGCTCGAGCGCGTAGGCCGAGGCGACCGACTCGCCCTCCTGGCCCAGCGAGCGGAACAGCCCGCCGATGACCTTGCTTTGGCGGTACAGCGCCACCAACCGCTCCTCCAGGGTGCGCGTCAGCCGGAGGAAGCGGTACATCTCGAGCAGTTGGTCGCGGCCCAGACCCGCCGGAATCGCGGCGGCCGGCGCGGCCGAAGCATGGCGCGGCACGATGTCGTAAATTGTAGTGGGCGTGAAAGTTGTCCGGGTGGAGCCCGGGAATCAAGACGGAGGCGAGAATGGCGACGGCAAAGCTTGCGGTGACCGGAATGCATTGCGGTCATTGTCAGGAAAAGGTGACGAAGGCGCTGCAGGGCGTGGCGGGCGTCTACTCGGCGGTCGTGGATTGGCAGGACGGCGAAGCGGAAGTGGACTTCAACGACGACGCCGTGACGACAGACCGTCTGCTCGCGGCGGTGCAGCAGGCGGGATACGTGGCGAAGCTCGCGGGCTAGTACGCCCCGCGCACTTCGTGCGCCGGCTCGACCAGGCGGTGCACCTCGGCGAGGAAGCGCTTGGCGAGCTTGTCCACCTCCGATTCTCCCACCTGATCCGTGCCGACTTCCACCAGCGTGTAGTGCCCGCCCTCGGCGCGCGCCGTCACGCTGACCGTGCCCACCGCGCCGCGAAACACCCGCCGCCGCGACGATTCCTCCGCGGGCGTCAGGCGCGATCCGAAATAGGTCTTCGCCTGGTCGAGCACCTGCGTCGGTGTGGCGCTGGTGCGATGGAAGTATTTCATGCCGGCCGAAACCTCCGCAAACGCAGACTGTTCAAGACCACGAAGAGACTCGACCACGCCATCGCCGCGCTCGCGAGGACGGGCGAGAGCAGTACGTGCACGCCCACGAGCCACAGGGCGCCCGCGGCGACGGGGATGCCGAGGAGGTTATAGACGAACGCCCAGAACAGATTGCCGCGAATGATGCCCAGCGTCTTGCGCGACAACTCGACCGCCGCGGCCACCGCCCGCAGATCGCCGCGGATCAGCGTCACGTCGGACGCTTCCATCGCGATGTCCGTCCCGGTCCCGATGGCGATGCCGACGTCCGCCTGCGCCAGCGCCGGCGCGTCGTTGATGCCGTCGCCCACCATGGCGACGGCCTGGCCCTGGCGCTGCAGTTTCTTCACGAGGTCGGCCTTCTGCGATGGCAGCACTTCCGGCACCACGTCGTCGATGCCGACTTCCTTGGCCACCGCTTCGGCGGGCTTGCGGGAGTCGCCCGTGATCATCGTCACCGTGAGCCCCAGCGCCTTGAGCTGGCGCACGGCGTCCTTCGCCGTGGCCTTGATGGGGTCGGCGATCGCGATGACCGCGTGGACGGTGTTGTTGACGACCACGATGGTGGGCGTGCGGCCCTGCGCCGCGAGCCGGTCGGCGTCGGGGCCGAGGGGCCCCATCTCGAGGCTGCGCTCGCGCGCGTGGCGCAGCGAGATCACCTCGATGATGCGGCGGTCCACCGTGCCACGGACGCCGCGCCCTTCCATCACGGCGAACTTTTCGACCGGCAGGAGCGAGACGGTTTTTTCCTTCGCCGCCCGCAGAATGGCGACCGCCAGGGGATGCTCCGACTTCTGCTCCACCGACGCGGCCCACTTCAGCACGTCGGCCGGGGAGATCGGCGTCCCGTCGGGCTTCTTGGCGGTGACGATATGCGTGATGATGGGCTTGCCTTCGGTGATGGTCCCTGTCTTGTCGAGCAGAATCGCGCGGACGCGCGCCAGCGCCTCCAGCGCCTGGCCGCCGCGGATCAAGATGCCCAGCTCCGCCGCGCGCCCGGTGCCGACGAGAATCGCGGTGGGCGTGGCGAGGCCCAGCGCGCAGGGACACGCGATGATCAGCACGGTCACGAGCGCCACCGTCGCGAAGATCACCGCGGGCTCGGGGCCAAAATCGAACCACGCCACGAACGCGGCGACGGCGAGCGCGATCACGACCGGCACGAACACACCGGCCACGCGGTCGGCCAGAGCCTGCACGGGCGCCTTGCCCGACTGCGCCTCTTCCACGAGCTGCAGGATCTGCCCCAGCGCCGTGTCCTTGCCGACCCGCGTGGCGCGGAACGTGATGCTGCCCGTCGTGTTCATCGTCGCGCCGATCACTTCATCGCCCGGCTTCTTGGCGATGGGCATCGGCTCGCCCGTGAGCATCGACTCGTCCACCGCCGACGCGCCTTCGGTCACCACACCGTCCACGGGGATCTTCTCGCCCGGCTTCACGACGATCACGTCGCCCACCACGACCGCTTCGAC
>JBGPOE010000034.1:0-26361 GCA_041487875.1 Gemmatimonadota bacterium
CGCATGATCACGATGCCGGCGACGACTTCGCCGCGGCCGTTCAGGTCGGCGGCCCCGCGGCGCGGCGCGGGCCCCACCTCGCGGCACGCGTCGATCATGATCTGCAGGCGCGGCGTCCCCGGCTCTGCCCGCTCCAGATGCTTGTGGGCGTTCTCGATCATCACAATCGCGGCATCCACCATGGCGCCGATGGCGATGGCAATGCCGCCCAGGCTCATGATGTTGGAATTGAGTCCCATCAGGTGCATGGCGGTCAGCGCGATGAGCACGCCGATCGGCAACATGACGATGGCCACCAGCGCGCTCCTCGCGTGCATGAGAAACACAATGCAGACCAGCGCGACAATTACGCTCTCCTCGATCAGAGTGCGTTTGAGATTGTCGATGGCGCGGTGGATCAGGTCCGAGCGGTCGTAGACGGGCACCAGGCGCACGCCCGCCGGCAGGGTCGTCTGGATCTCGGCGATGCGGCGCTTGACCGCCTCGATGGTCTTGAGGGCGTCCGAGCCGAACCGCATGATCACGATGCCCGCGACCACCTCGCCCCGCCCATTGAGGTCGGCCGCGCCGCGCCGGGGCGCCGGCCCGAGCTGCACGGTGGCGACGTCGGCGACGCGGATCGGCGTGCCGTTCATCGTCGCGCCGACCGCGACCGCCCCGATGTCGTCCACGCTCCGCAAGTAGCCGAGCCCGCGGATCATGTATTCGCGGCCGCCCATTTCGATCACCCGCGCGCCCACATCGGCGTTGTGCGTGCCGATCGCCTGGACCACGCGCATGACGGGGATATGGAACGCGCGCAGCTTGTTGGGATCGACCTCCACCTGATACTGCTTCACGAAGCCGCCCAAGCTGGCGACCTCGGAGACGCCGGGCACGGCGGTGAGCTGGTAGCGGACATACCAATCCTGCAGCGTGCGCAGCTGGGCGAGGTCGAGCGAATCGCTCTCCAGTACGTACTCGAACACCCAGCCGACCCCCGTGGCGTCGGGTCCGAGCGTGGGCTCCACGCCTTGCGGCAGGCGTTGGCGCATGCCGTTCAGGTACTCGAGCACGCGCGAGCGCGCCCAGTAGAGATCGGTGCCGTCCTCGAACAGCACGTACACGAGCGACTGCCCGAAGAAGGAGTATCCGCGCACCACCCGCGCGCCCGGCACTTTGAGCATCTCGGTAGAGAGCGGGTAGGTGACCTGGTCTTCGACGATCTGCGGCGCCTGCTCGCTGAAGTCAGTCTGGACCACCACCTGCACGTCGGACAGGTCCGGCAGCGCGTCCACCGGTGTCGTGAGCATGGCCCAGATGCCCGCGAGCGCGATCCCCGCCGTCCCGAGCAGGATGAGGAATCTGTTGCGCAGCGACCAGCCGATGAGGTTCTCGATCACGGCTGCTTCTCCATCCCCGGCATCCCGGGCATGCCGCCGCCGACCATCAGCCGCGACTCCGCGTCCACCAGGAAGTTGGCCGAGGCGACCACGCGCTCCCCCGCCCGCACGCCGTCCTGGATCACGATCCGGTTTCCCGCGCGGGCGCCGAGCGTCACCTCGCGCGGCTCCAAAGCGCCGCCCGCGACGACCACGAACACGAGATTCCGCTGGCCGGTCATGACGATCGCTTCGGCGGGAAGGCTCAGGAGGTCGCGCCCGAGCGACGCTTCGAGCACGAGGCTCGCATACATCCCCGGCTTGAGCAGGCCGCCCGCATTGGGCACGGCAACGCGTACGCGGCCGGCGCGGCTCTGCTCGTCCACCACGGGCGAGACGAAGGCGATGCGCCCGTCGAACGTGCGGCCGGGATAGGCGGTCACTGTGACCTGCACGGGCGCGCCCACGCGCACCAGCTCCAGGTCCCGCTCGAACACCTCGCCCTCGATCCACACCGTCGAGAGATCGGCGAGGCGATAGAGCTTCATTCCCGCCGTGACGGACTGGCCCTGCACCACCATTTTTTCCAGCACGACCCCGTCGAGCGGCGCGCCGAGGGTCAGCGTTTTGGTCACTTCACCAGATTGCTCGAGCCGGGCGATCTGCTCGCCCGAGATCTCCCAGTAGGCGAGCCGCCGGCGCGCGGCCGCCACCAGCGCCTGCGCCGAGCGCCACGCCTCGACGTCGGTCGAATCGGTGCCCGCGGCGAGACGATGCGCCGTGAGCAGCTCCTGCTGTGCCGACACGAGCATGGGGCTGTAGATCGCGAGCAGCGGCTGGCCCCGTCGCACGGTCACGCCGGTGGCGTCCACGTACATCCGGTCCACGAAGCCGTCCACCCTCGTCGTGACCTCGGCGATGTTCGGCTCGGCGGGGCGCACTTCGCCCACCGTGCTGAGGGCGCGCGCGAGCGGACCCCGCTCCACGGTGGTATAGGTGACGCCGATGGCGCCCGCCTGCTCCGCGGACAACCGGACCGGCACGCGGTCGGACGCTGTCGCCGTATCCGCGGCGGGCATTTGTGCGTGCTCCGCGGCGCTCATCCCGGCCGTCGCCTGCGGCTTGGAACGGCAGCCGGCCGCGAGCAGCGCCGCCGCCGTGAGAAGTGCGAGTGTGCGAGTCATGGTTGTGCCTCCACCGGGCGGCCGGTAAGCGCCGCCAACTCGCCCGCCGCCTGCTGATAGTCGGCCGCGAGCTGATAGACTTCGGTCTCGTAACGGTTCACGGTCATTTGATTGTCGACGAGTTGCATGAACGTCACTCGCCCTACCCGGTAGCCTGAGAGGGCCGCGTCCACGGCCGCCCGTGCCTGCGGCAGCACGCTGCTGCGGTACAGGCGGATGAGGTTGCGGTCGCGTTCGGCAAGCGCGCGCAGCTCGACGACGCGCGCGGTGGTCTCGTTTTGGAGACCCGCCAGATCGGCTTCCGACATGTCGCGCAGCGCCGTCATTTCGCGCCGCGCGGCGAGCTGCCGCGAGCCCGCGAACAACGGCACGTTCATCCCCACCATCAGGCTTACCATCGTCGGAAAGGCCGGACGGTGCTGGTATGCGAACCCGAGCTGCAGATCGGGCAGGAGCTCGAGGCGCGCCGCACCGAGCGCCGCTTGCGCCGCAGCCACGCGCTCCCGGCCCGCCACCAGCGCCGCCCGGCCGTCCAACGCCCAGGCCACCAACGTGTCGACTGGCGGCAGCTCGCCCGGCAGTGAATCGGGGAGCTCCAACGCGCCGATCGTCTCGGTCGCGCTCCGGCCGAGCAGCGCATTCAGCCGGGCCCCGCCCGCGATGCGGTCCTGGCCCATGCGCGTGACCTCCTCGCTCATGCGGGCCACCTCGACCTGCGCGCGCAGCACGTCCTGCTGCCCGGTCTCTCCCACTCCGTACATCTGCGTGGCGACGTCACGAAAACCCCGCAACAGCTCGAGCGTGTGCTGCATGACGCTCGTGGCCCGGTCGGCATACGCGACGTCGGCGTACGCCATACGCACCTGCGCCGCAAGCATCCGCCCCTGCTCGTCGGCGCCCGCGCGCTCGGCCGCCGCCGTGTGGCGCGCCGCGGCGCGCGCCCGGCCCAGCCTGCCCGGCCACGGCACCATCTGCATGACCTGGACCTGGTTCATGGTCATCGGATCGGCTGTGGAGCCGAAGTCGGAGGCCATGCGGTTCATCAGGCCGAATTGCAGCTGGGGATCGGGCAGCGCGCCGGCGGGTCCGATGCGGGCATCGGCCGCAGCGGCCGAGGCGCCGGCCGCGCGCAGCATGGGGTTCTGCTGCAACGCGATGCGAATCGCATCCGCGAGACGCAGCGTATCGGGCGGGGCCTGCACGGCCACCACCAGGGCGAGTACGAGGGACGTCATCATCATTGATCCTCCTCCGGCGCGCGCCGGAGCCACGACGGCTTCGCGGGGCCGCGGACCATCCGCAGCCCCATGGGAGTCGCCCTCAGGCGACGAGGATCAGGCGTTCGGTGGGGGAGTCGGCGGCCCGGTGCGCAAGCGACCGGGGAAAGCAGAAACGGCTTGGTCTGCGACGTGCGCGGCAACGACGACGAGCGGGATGCAGGCCGCTGCCGCGACGACCGCCGGCGCTGGCGCCGTGCAGCCCGGCATCGACGCGCACGCCGGGTCGCCTGCGTGACCGCAGTCGCCGGGCATCGGCATCGTCACCGCGCTGCCCGAGACGGGCGGCGGACAATGGGCTCGCGGTTGGGCAACGAGCGGTCGCGGCGCGAACGCCAGCGCCAGCGCTCCGAGGAGCGCCAGCGCTGTGAGGCGCCACCGCCGCGACCGCCCGCGCGAGTCCATCGACGTCAGTTGTGCCGCTCCATCATGTCCGGGTGCTGCGCCCGCATGCGCGCGCGCATCGATTCAGCGAGCGCCTGCACTTTCGCGCGCTGCGCGGCCGTGAGCACGGCCTTGGCTTGTGCCGAGGCGCTGAGCATCGCCCAGTGCGCCTGGCCCATCGCGTCGTGCGCGGCGGTGAAATGGTGCTTCATGGCGACGGTGTCCGTCGCCTCCGCCATCTCGTCGAAGTGCGGCTTGGCCGCGGCCATGGCCGCGTCCTGGGCCGTCTTGGCGCGCTGCGCGATGCCGGTCAGCTGAGTGACTTGATCCGCGGTGAGCTTGAGCGTGTCCTTCATGGCGAGGAGATGCTGGGGCATGTACGCCATGCTGCCCATCATCGCCCGCATCATGACGGAGTCACCCATCATCATCCCGCCCATCCCCATGTCGGGATGCTGCATCATCCCGCGCTTGCCCATGTCGCGATGCGGCATCCGCTTCATCGAGTCCGGTTGCTGCGCCGCGAGCGGCGCCGCGCAGGCGAGCGCAATCAACATCCAACGGTGATTCATGTGGTACCTCCTTGCGGCGAACGCTAGGAATGATACCCTGAGGCTTAGACCAATGTTCGGTGAAGGCGCCTTCATCACCGATCGGGCTTCCCCGCATCGGGCACAAACAGGCTGCGGCCAAAGCGGCGGCGCCCGAACTCCCCGATCAGGCGCTGGGTGGCGGGTGCCACGAAGAAATCCGCCAGCGCCTGCCCGCCTCGCAGGTTGATGCGCGGCGCGTTCTTGGGGTTCAGCTCGAGCACGTGGTACACGTTGTACAGCGCCGGGTCGCCCTGCACCAGCGGCACGAGCCCTACGCGGTCGCGCCAGGCGAGATAGGTGGCGATGTCCGTGAGCGCGTACGCCCGCTTCTCGTCCGCCATCTGCAGCGTCTGGCCCATGCCCTGTCCCGATTCCATGTACCAGCCGCCCGTGGGTGGCGTGACCACGCCGGCCTCACGCCACAGCAACAGCTCGCGCTGATGTGTGCCCGAGCGGTCGCCGCGCGACACGAACGGCGCGCCCAGCGAGTCAATGCGCCGCAGCGCCGCCGCCGCGCCCTGCATGCCGCGGATGCCCGCGGGATCATCCGGCGGACCCACGATCAGAAACTCGTTGTGCATCACGAGCCGGCGGCGCACGAAGTAGCCCGAGTCCACGAGGGCCTGTTCCGCTTCGGGGGCGTGCGACAACACCACGTCCGCGTCGCCGCGCCGGCCCAGCTCGAGGGCCTGCCCCGAACCCACGGCGATGACCTTCACGCTGTAGCCCGTCTGCCGCTCGAACACGGGGAGCAGCGAATCGAGCAACCCGGCGTCGCGGGTGGAAGTGGTGGTGGCGAGGAGAACGACGGCAGACTGAGCGGCTAGTAGAATCGCGGCCGCGCAGAGCAATAGCGAGCCTAGCCGTCTAGCCGTCTGTCTTTGCATAATTGTGCCCTCAACCTACCGCGCGGGTGTTCATGAGCCAACTGCTCGATGCGATCACGGGCGTTGCCAATGCGGCGGAGCCGCTGCCCGGCCTGGTCACGGGCGGCCAGCCGCAGGCGTCGCACCTGGCGGCGCTCCAGGCGGCGGGCTGCGAAGTCGTCCTCGACATCCGCGATCCGATGGAGCCGCAGCCATTCGAGCCGCAAGCCGTGCGCGCCTTGGGTCTCGAATACCTGAACGTGCCGGTGAGCGGGGCCACCCACACCGACGAGACGTTGGCGCGCATCCGCACCGCGGTGCAGTCGTTCGCGGGCAAGCGCAAAGCGTTCTTCTACTGTAACAGCGGCAACCGCGTGGGGGCGACGCTCATTCCTTATTTGATGCTGGACGCGAAGCTGGCCGAGGAAGCGGCGGTGGAGACGGCGATGCGCTGCGGGCTGCGAAGTGCGGAATTGATGGAGTGGGCGTTGGAATACGTGAAACGAGAAGTGGCTAAGGGGCTAAGGGGCTAGGCCACTTGGCATCATAGCACCTTGGCAGCCGAGCATCTCTCACGGCTTACTCTCCTCATTTTCCCCAGCATATCTGTGCCAGTACATCCGCATCTCGCTGATCTTGCCGTCCTTGGTCTCACAGAAGATCGCGCCGCGCGCGTCCACGCGGTCGCCGGTGCGGCGCCGCCGGTAGGTGCAGCGGAACTCGGTGGCGAACCAGGGGCCGGCCGCGTAGATCTCACCGGCGCGGAAGCTGATCTCCGCCTGGTGCAGCGGCACGTCTTTCCAGTAGCCGCGGATCGCGGCGACGCCCGAAAGGGCCTCGCTGAAGGGCGTTTCGATGAAGACGGCGTCGGGCGTGAATACGGCCGCCAGGGCATCGACATCGCCCTTTTCCCAGCCCTTGCCGAACGACTCGATGAGTTGGCGATAGGCCTCGCTCATGGCGCCCAATATAGCCCAATCCGGAACCACCGCAGCGGACGTATGTACAAGGCGGGCGGATGTCGCTCGCACCTGGCATACCGGAATCTCTCACACGGAGGTCGCATCATGTTGAAGCGGATCCTGGGCTCGATATTCGTCCTCGCGCTGTTCGCGCTGCCGCTGGCCGCGCAGACGAAGGCCGCGGCGTCGAGCAACGACGTGACCATCACCGGCACGGTGATCGACACGTACTGCAACACCACGCAGGGCGCGTCGGGCGCGGCACACAAGGCGTGCGCCGCGGCGTGCGCGGGCAAGGGCGTATCGCTCGCGATCCTCGGCAACGACGGCACGATTTATCTCCCGGTGAGCTCTAAAGCAGCCGATCCGCAGAACGAGCGGCTGCTGCCGTTCGCTGAAGGCAAGGTCAAGGTGACGGGCGTGCATCGCATGAATCACGGCCTGCATACGATCGAGATCAAGACGATCGAAGCCGCCTGACGCTGATGCGTCACGCGCTGGGCGCCGTCCCGTTGTTGCTGGCGGCGCTCGCCTGCCGGCCGGCGGCGCCCAGCGGCTCCACTCTCCTCTTCCTCGGCCGCTCTCCTGCCGCCGCCCAAGGCGGCCTCGCGTGGGCCCCCGATCCCGAACGCAGCCGAGTCGTGGGCTTCGATGGACAGCTGCGCCTCGCGCGCGTGCTGTCGAGCCCGCGCCTGGGCGAGCCGATGGCAGTGGCAGCACTTGGCAGTAACCGCCTGCTCGTCAGCGAGCGGCTGGGCGACGCGGTGGTGCTCGACACCACGGGCCGGGTGGTGCGCGAGTGGTCGAGCCCGGACCCCGCATCGCTGTACGGTGCTTACGGCGACGTCATCGCGGCCGTGCGTTCGCCGTACTACATCCCCCAGTTCGCGGCCGAGGCCGACACTGCGCCGCTCGTGCACGTGCTCGACTCGCTGGGCCGGCCGGCGCGGGGCCTCGCCACCATCCACCTGCCCGACCCGCCCTACCTCGCCCAGTTGGTGAACGCCGGCGCGCTGGCCGTGGGGCCCGGCGGCGTGATCTACTTCGCGCCGCTGGTGCGCGACGAGATCCGCAAGTACGACGCGAGCGGCCGGCTGCTGTGGACCGCGCGGCGCGGCCTCTATAAGGAAGAGACGGATCCACACTTCCTGCCGGCGCGCGGCCGCGAGATCCCGGTCGCCCGCGCCCTCGTGAACATTGCGCTGGCCTTGGGTCCCGATGGCCGGCTCTACGTGCTGGGCTCGGCCGACTCCAACGCCACGCGCTTGCGGCTCGACGCGCTCGACACGGCGACCGGGGCGATCATCGCCACACGGCCGCTCGCGGCGGGCGAGACCGCCATCGCCGTGGACGCGCGCGGGACGGTAGCGGTGCGCAACGCCGATACCTTGCTCGCGCAGATGCCCGCGAGCGGGCGCGAGCCGTTCGGTCCGCCGTTCGCGCTGCCGGGCCTTGCGGGCGATACCGTCCGGCTGGCGGATTTCGCCGGCAAGGTCACGCTCGTCAACTTCTGGGCCTCCTGGTGCGATCCCTGCCGCGCCGAATTCCCCCACATGGCCGACCTGTACCGCGCGTTTCCCCGGGCCGACTTCGCCATCGCTGCGATCTCCGACGATGTAGACCGCGCCAAGATGCTGGACTTCGTGCGCCAGTTCGGGCCGCCGTTTCCTATTCTCGTGGGCGCGGGCGCGATGAAGGGGACGTATCACTACCGCGGCTTGCCCTACTCCGTGCTGCTCGACCGTCACGGCCGCGTGGTGGAACGGATCTTCGGCTTCGGCGGCGCGCGCGAGTTCGCGGATTTGCGCGCCACCATTGCGAAGGAGCTGACGGCGCCCTAGCCTATACGCGTGTCCGCACCACCCGCTCCCCGCTCCCCACTTCCCGTCATTATCGACACCGATCCGGGCATCGACGACGCGCTCGCGCTGCTCCTCGCGTTGCGCTCGCCCGAGCTCGACGTGCGCGGCATTTCGGTTTCCTACGGCAACACCGTCGTCGAAAACGCGCATCGCAACGCCCTGGAGATCCTGCGCCGCACCGGGCGCCGCCTGCCGGTGGCGATCGGCGCGCGCCGGCCGCTCAAACGCGGGCTCGCCGTGGCGCTGGAGACGCACGGCCCGTCCGGCCTGGGTCACGCCGAGCTGCCGCCTGCCGGCACGGCCCTCGACTTCGTGAAGTCGCTCGACCGGCTGCTCGCCGAGCAACCCGCGCCGGTGACGCTCGTGACGCTGGGCCCGCTCACCAGCCTCGCGCTGGCGCTGCGACGCGATCCCGAGCTGGTGCGCGCCAAAGTCGCGCGGCACGTGGCGATGGTGGGCGCGTTCAGCGTTGCGGGCAACACGACGCCCTTCAGCGAGTTCAACGCCTGGTGCGACCCCGAGGCGCTGGCGCTGGTGCTCGCGGCCCAGCTGCCGAGCGAGCTCGTGGGCCTCGATGTGACGCGCCAAGTCGTGGTGACGGCGAAAGACGTGGACCGCCTGGCCCGCGCCGACGATCCCGCGGCGCAGTGGCTGGCGGAGGCGCTGCGCTTCTACGTCGACTTCCACCGCCAGTACGAAGGCCTGGAGGGTTGCGTGGTGAACGACGTGCTGCCGATCGCGTCGCTGGTGCGGCCGGAGTGTCTCGTGTACCGGCCGCTGCTGGTGCGGGTGGACCTGCAAGACGGCGACCACCGCGGCCAGACGCGCATCGATCCCGACGGCCAGCGCGCGCATGTCGCGTCCGATGTGCGGCTCGCACCCGTCCGCGCCCTGCTCACCGAGCGCGTGCTGCCCTGGCTCGCGCACGCGGCCGCCACTGGATCGGAGGTGGGATCGTGACCACGGCGTTGCCTCGCAAAGTCGCGGTGATCGGCGCCGGCGACATCGGCTGCGGTTGGGCCGCCCTGTGCGCCTCCGCGGGCTGGCCGGTCACGATTTTCGACACCGATGCGCGCACCGCCGAGCGGGCGTTCCACGAAGTGCCGCGGCGCGCCCGGGCGCTGGTGGCATTGGAGCGCGCCACTCAGGGCATCGTGGAGCGCGGGTTACTGGAATACCGCCAGGGGCGGAGCCTGTTACAGGCGGTGCAGGATGCCGACTGGGTGATCGAAGCGATCAGCGAAGATCTGCTCGCCAAGCAGAGACTGCTGCAGTCGATCGAGCAGGTGGCGGGCGAGGGAGCGTTGCTGTCGACGTCGTCGAGCGGGCTCGCGCCGCACGACGTGTTCGGCCGGGTGCAGCGCCGCGAACGCTGCATCGTGGCGCACCCGCTCAATCCACCCGAGCTGATCCCGCTGGTGGAGCTCGTCCCCGGCCCCGATACCAGCATCAACACGATCGCCCGTGCCCAAGAATACCTGCGCCAGCTGGGCCGCATCCCCACCGTCTTGAAAAAGACGGTGCCGGGCTACGTGGTGGGGCGCATCGCCGCGGCGGTGTGGCGCGAGTGCATCGATCTCGTGCTGCAGGGCGTGATGTCGGTGGACGATCTCGACCGCGCCGTGTCGCTCGGGCCCGCGCTCGGCTGGGCCGCCGCCGGTCCGCACCTCACGTATCACCTGGGCGCGGGCCCCGAAGGCGTGCGCGGCTTCCTGCAGCACTTGCTCGCGACGTTCGAGGAGCGTTGGGGCCAGCTCGCCACCTGGCACAAGCTGGAGCCGGAGCAGGAGCGCGCGTTGGTGCAGCTGATCGAGCAGGCGTACAAAGGAAAGGTGGACTTCTTGCGCGACGCGAGGGATCGCCGCCTGTCGGCGATGCTGCGGGCGCTGGAGCAGGCGAGAACGACCTAGACGTTCTTCTTCTTCGGCTCTCTGATCATCAGTACGGGAACGAACGTGCGGTGCCGCAGCTCGCTCGCCACGCTTCCCCGCACTACGTCGTCCAGGCCGCGGTGGCCGTGCGTCGCCATCGCGATCAGGTCGCAGCCCTCGTCGCTCGCCGCCTTGGCGATCTCATCGGCGGGATTGCCGGCCGCCAGCACCGCCTCGACGTCGAACCCCGCCCCGCGCAGCTCGGCGGTGGTGCGCTCGAGGTAGGCGCGGTCTTCGCGGATCTCGTCGGACTCGCGCAACTCGAGCTGCTGGATATTGCGCGCCACCCAACCGTCCGCCACGTGGATGAGCACGACCTTGGCGCCCGTATAGTGCGCCAGCGCGCGCACGTGCGCGAGCACCGTCGCGTCGGTCGGCGAGTTCTCGAGCGGCACGAGAATCTTCTTGTACATCAGCCGAGCCAGCCTCCCACTGCTTGAATGATCAGCCAGCCGTTGAGCAGCGCGATGAGCGCGGCGGCGCCGTACGCCAGCGCCTTGAGCCAGAGCGGGTTCGTGAACTCGCCCATCTTGGCCCGCTCGGAGGTGAAGCGCACCAGTGGGAACACCGCGAAGGAGAGCTGCACGCTCAGGATCACCTGGCTCAGAATGAGGAGCTTGGCGGTGCCGCTTGCCCCGAAAAAGATAGCGGTGAAGGCGGCGGGCACAATCGCGATCACCCGCGTGAGCAAGCGGCGCAACCAGGGCCGGATCCGGATGTTCAGAAACCCCTCCATCACGATCTGACCCGCCAGCGTCCCCGTGAGCGTCGAATTCTGGCCCGAGGCGAGCAGGGCAAATGCGAACACGGCGCTCGCGCCCGTCACACCGAGCAGCGGCGTCAGCAGCTTGTAGGCGTCCTGGATCTCCGCCACTTCGGGGTGGCCCGCCCGATGGAACGTGGCGGCGGCGACCACCAAAATGGCCGCGTTGATGAACAGCGCGAACGACAGCGCTACGGTAGAATCGAGAAACGCCCAGCGGACGGCGAGGCGCTTGCCCTGGGGTGTCTCCTCATAGCGGCGCGTCTGCACGATCGAGCTGTGCAGATAGAGGTTGTGCGGCATCACCGTGGCGCCAAGGATGCCGATGGCGATGTAGAGCTGGCTGGGATCGCGCAGCGTCGCCAGGCGCGGCACGAACCCCGCGGCGAGCTCGCCCAGGCGCGGCCGGGAGATGATGATCTCGAACAGGAAGCAGGCCGCGATCGTGGCGATCAGCACGATCACGAGCGCCTCGAGCAGCCGGAATCCCTTGTGTTGCAGCAACAGCACCAGCAGCACGTCGAGCGACGTGATGGCGATGCCCCAGGGGAGGGCGATGCCGAAGAGCAGATTCAAGGCGATGGCCGAGCCGATCACCTCGGCCAGATCGCACGCCGCGATCGCCACTTCGCACAGCAGCCACAGCGCCAGCGAGACGGGGCGGGAGTAGTGATCGCGGCACGCCTGCGCCAGGTCCCGGCCCGTCACGATCCCCAGCTTGGCGGCGAGTCCCTGCAGCAGGATCGCCATCAGGTTGGAAATCAGAATCACCGACAGCAGCGCGTAGCCGAAACGCGAGCCGCCCGCCAGGTCGGTCGCCCAGTTGCCCGGGTCCATGTAGCCCACGGCCACCAGGTACCCCGGTCCCGCGAACGCCAGGGCTTTGCGCCACCACGATCCCGTCGGCACTGGGACCGTGCGGTACACCTCCGCCAGGCTCGGCGCGAACCGCGGATGGCGCCATCCCGGTTCGGGCCGCGGCTCGGGCGCGAGATCAGGCAGGGCCACGCGAGCCTCCGCTCACGCGTCCGCCGGCGCGCACCAGAGGAGCTGCGCCAGGTCACGCCCCACCACGCGCGTGCCTTCGACCGTGCGCACGATCGTCGGCCCGTTGAACGGCTGGCGCTCGAGCACCTCCAGGCGCACGCCCGGCACCAGTCCCTGCTCGGCGAACCAGCGCAGGCGCGCGGCGTCCTGCGTGCCCACGCGCCGCAGCTCGAGCGGCAGACCGAGCGCGGCGTCCGCCAGCGGCATCAGCTCCGTCTCCTCGATGTCCCCCGCCGCGGTGGGAATCGGCTCGCCGTGCGGGTCGTAGCGCGGCTGACCCAACGCCGCCGCCATCCGCTCGATCAACTCGTCGGACACGGCGTGCTCTAACCGGTCGGCTTCGTCGTGCACGCCGTCCCAGTCGTAGCCCAATCGCTCCGTCAGGTAGACTTCGAGCAGGCGGTGACGCCGCACCATGCGCAGCGCCGCGCGGCGTCCCTGCGAGGTGAGCTGTACGCCGCGATACGGCACGTGCTCGATCAGCCCCGCTTCCGATAACCGCTTCACCATGCCGCTCACCGACGGCGGCGCCACCGCGAGGCGCGACGCGATGTCGCTCGTCGCGGCGAAGCCGCCCTGGTCCGACAGGTGGTAAATCGTCTTGAGATAGTCTTCGACCGATCGCGTGAGCGGCGGCTCGTGTAGCATGGCGCTCATGGGCTGCCCTTTCGCGCACAGCGCGACGACTGGTTCGCTGAAGCGCACCGGCAACAAGGACTTATCAACATGCCGGAGCAGCATTAGTATAGACTAAACATGATATCTCTGCAAGCGAACTTGTGGATTTTGCAGCACTATGGCGGGCGATATTCGGGGACTGCCCGCGAGGTCAGGCGGAGGCGGAAATCACATCGATAAAGGGCGTCAGGATGCGCTCGGTCATGCCCCAGATGATGTCGTCGCCCAAGTCGTAGGCGGGGAAGACCCGCGCCACGCCCGCCACCGTGAGGGTCACCTCGCGCCGCACGGCGGGATCGCCGAGGCGCGCGAGCGGGATCCAGAAGGCGCGTTGCACTTCGTCCGACAGAGTCAACACGGGCGCCGCGGCCAATGCGAAGACGAACGGGCGGACGTAGACCGAGGGCAGAGTGGGCGTGCGCGGGTTCAAGTCGTGCAGCTGGCCCAGCCGCTCCGCGCGCGCGAGATCGACGCCCACTTCTTCCTGCGTCTCGCGCAGCGCCGTCGCGAGGAGGTCACGGTCCGCGTTGTCGCGCCGGCCGCCGGGCAGCGCCACCTGCCCCGACCAGGGGTCGCCCGCCCGCACGGCGCGCTTGATGAAGAGCGCCTCGAGACCCGCCGCGCCTTCGATCAGCAGCAGCGCCACCGCGGCCGGACGCGCGTCGGGCGTTGCCGCTGTTTGCGGCACGTAGCCGCGCAGCGCGCGCCGCACCCGCTCGAGCGTCAGCACGCGAGTTGAGCGCTGCACCAGCGCACGGCGGCGTCGCCCGCGTCCGGCGAATCGGCGAGCGCGAGCCATGGCACACGCGCCGCGGTCGCCGCCGCCTGTGCCGCCGCCGCGCCCGCCGTCCCCCAGCCGAGCACGCCCACCGCGGTCGCCCGGAAGCCCAACTCACCGCGGCCGAGCGCCGCGAGCACCGGCGCCAAGTCGTCCGGCGCGTCACGATCCAGAGAAATCACGGCGAACCCGGCGCGGGCAAGCCGCTCCGCCAGAACCGGCGCCGCCGGGATGAGGACGACGGCGGGACGCTCGCCTCCCGCCGTGCGGACGGCCACCCGCACGGTCGGCGTGAGACGAATGCTCGTCAGGCGCGGCGTAGCCAGTTAGCTTCCTCCGACCTTTTTCGAGACGCAGAAACCTAGCTCGATGCGCAGGCACTGGTGGATGGCGGTCGGTCTCGCGGCGGGCCTGGGGCTCGGCTTGGTCGCCGCGGCGACCAAGGACAGCTACCCGATCTTGCTCCGCGCCGCGACCGCGGTGCGTCCCATCGGGACGCTGTTCCTCAATCTGCTGCAGATGGTGGTGATCCCCCTGGTCGCCGCCGCTTTATTCTCCGCCGTTGCGAGCCTCGGCAACGTACGGCAGGTGGGCCGGCTCGGCGCACGCACGCTGGCATTCTTCTTCGGCACCACGATCGCGGCGATCATCATCGGCATGGTGGTCGCCTCGCTGCTGCTGCCGCTCGCGCCGATCTCGCCCGAAAACCAAGCCACGCTCCGTGCCGCGGCGCTACAGGACTCGACGGCCGTGCAGCATAGCGTCGAGCAGATCCCCTCGGGCGCGCGCTTCCTGGTAGAGCTCATCCCGTCCAATCCGGTGCGCGCCGCGGTGGACGGCAACCTGCTGCCGCTGATCGTATTCGTCACGATCTTCGCCATCGCCGCGGCGTCCTTGCCGCCCGAGAAGCGCGCCCCCCTCATCGAAGTCGCCGATGTCGTGACGCAAGCGCTGATCCGCGTGGTGGTGTGGGTGCTGGTGCTCGCGCCCATCGGCATTTTCGCGCTGGTGGCGCCGGCCGTGGCGCTGCTCGGTTGGTCGCTGGTCAAGGCGATGGCTATGTTCATCGCCGCCGTGGTGCTCGGCGTGATCGTGCTGATCGGCGGCGTGTATCTGCCCGCGGTGAAGCTGATCGGCCGCCTCACGGCGCGGCGTTTCCTGCAGGTGAGCCTGCCCTCGATGGCCATGGCGTTCTCCACCACGCTGTCGCTCGCCACGCTCCCCACCATGCTCGAGGCCGGGCGCGACATGAAGATATCGCCCCCAATCGCGAACTTCGTGCTGCCGCTCGGCGCGAGCGTCGGTCGCGCCGGCAGCGCCTTGTATCAGGCCGTCGCGGTGCTGTTCGTGGCGCAGCTGTACGGCGTGCCGTTCGGCTTCACCGCGATGTTCCAGGCCGGGGCCGCGGTGTTCCTCGCCTCGCTCACCGTGGCCAGTGTGCCGTCCGCGAGCGTCGTCAGCCTCACGCCGGCGTTCGCGCAGACGGGCCTGCCGTTCTCCGGCCTGACGATCCTCATCGGCCTCGACCGCATCCCCGACATGTTCCGCACCATGACCAACGTCACGGGCGACCTCACCACGGCCGTGGTCGTCGCGAGCGTCGAAGGGGAGCAGCTCGAGTGATGTGGTGGGCCGTTCCCGCCGCGTATGGTGTGTTCTTCGTCGTCCTGGTCCACCGCTACCACAGCCGCCGCCCGCATCTCAGCGCCTACCCGCCGCGCGCCACGGGGCCACTCGTGTCCGTGATCATCCCCGCGCGCGATGAAGCCGCGAATATCGACGCCTGCGTCCGCTCGGTGCTCACCACGACCTACGAGTCCCTCGAGGTGATCGTGGTGGACGACCGCTCGACGGACGAGACGCCCGCGATCGTGGAGCGGATCGCGCGCGAACCCGCGAGCGGCGGTCGCCTCACCCTGCTGCGCGGGGCGGAGCTGCCCGCCGGCTGGTTCGGCAAACCGTGGGCGTTGATCCAGGGCTACGCCCGCGCGAAGGGCGAACTCTTGCTCTTCGCCGACGCCGATACGCGCCACACGCCCGAGCTGATTGCGCGCGCCGTGGCGGCGCTCGCCGCCGAGCGCGTGGACTTGGTGACCGTGCTGTCGCGCCAGGAAATGGTGTCGTTCGGGGAGCGGCTGGTGCAACCGCACGTCCTCCTGGCGCTGGCGGCCCGCGTCGGTGACGTGCGGCGGGTGAACCGCACGCGCGTCCCGTGGGACGCCATCGCGAACGGCCAGTTCATTCTCACGCCGCGCGCGGCGTATCAGGCTGTCGGTACGCACGAGGCCGTGAAAGACAGCGTGGTGGAGGACCTGGCGCTGGCGCAGACCTACGTCCGCCACGGGCGCGACATCTTCTTGGTGCACGGCGCGGAGTACATGGTGACACGGATGTACTCGAGCCTCGCTGGTGTCGTCGCCGGGTGGTCGAAGAACCTGGCCGTCGGCGTGCCGCTGATGATGCCGCCCGTCGCATGGCTGCGACGGCTGGCGCCGTGGCTCATGTGGGTGCCGAGCCTCATCTGGATCGCCCCGGCCGCCGTATGGCTCGCGACCGGCGCGCCCGCCGCCCTCGTGACCGTGCTGCTCTCGCTGTGCGTGTGGTTGGAGATCTACCGGCAGGAACGCGCGCCGCTCGGTTACGCCCTGTTGTTCCCGTTCGGCGCGGTGGTCGTCGCCTACATCATGTTGCGCTCGGCGTGGCGCGGGCGGCGCAAGATCGAATGGAAGGGACGGACATACTCTGCCCCTTAGCCCCTTAGCCCCTTAGCCCCCCAGCATCTCCCCCGCCATCCGCGCCGCCAGGATTACGCCCACCACCACACTCGCCGCCGCCGAGCTCAAGTGCAGGACGGTCGCCCAGCGGACGCCGCGGCGCGTCGCGAGCCGCACCAGGCCCGCGAGCGACGCGGTGACGACCAGCATGCCCAGCGCCGTGCCGCCGCCGAACGCGGCGAGATAGGCGAGCTGCACGCCACGCGTAGGCGCCGCGGCGACGACGAGCAACAGCACCGCGGCGCTGCCCGCGAGCCCGTGCAGCAGCCCGAACCCGAGCGAGCGCCGCGCGTCGGGGCGAGCGTGGTCGTGACCGTGCGACGCATCGTGCGCGTGGCTGTGCAGATGGAAGTGCGGGCCCGCATCGTGGGCATGCAGGTGCATGTGCCAGCGGCCGCGCAGGTATCGCGCGATCACCGCGCCGCCCAGGGCGATGAGCAGCAAGCCGACCAGCACGTCCGCGACCGGAAAAAGCCGCGGCGGCAGATGCACGCCGAGCGCGATCATCGCGATGGCGACGACGGCGATGCTCGTCGTGTGACCGAGCGCCCAGACGAGTCCCAGGCGGCAGGCGTCGGCGAGCCGCCCGTGGCGCGACGCGAGCGTCGTGACGGCGGCCAGATGGTCCGGCTCGAAGGCGTGGCGGAAACCCAGCAACAAGGCCACCCCGCCGACGGCAAGCGCACTGGGTGTCATGACGCGCCAATTTAGTCTCTGTCGTGATGAAGAAGTAGTGAAGCCGGCGGGAGGATGCCACATTGGTGGGGCCGTCGCCTGCAACCTTCGGCGGCACATCACTATCCAACGGGCTGCATGAACACCTCAGCCCCCGGGGAGCCGATCCTGAGGAATCACCAGGCCCAGGCCAGAGCGGACGCCGACGCAGTGGATGCCGAGCTGGCCGCCACCGGGGATGGACGCGCATTCGAGCGGCTGTATCGCTCTCATGCGGCGCGCATTCACAGCCTGGTGCGCCGCATGATCGACGCCGACGTCGCCGACGACGTGACGCAAGACATCTTCGTGCGGGCCTGGGAGAAGCTGGCGACGTTTCGCGGCGACGCGGCGTTCGGCACGTGGCTGCACCGGCTGGCGATCAACGTCGTGCTGGCGAAGCGCCAGACCGTGGCGACGGAGCGCAAGCGGCGCGACGATTCGGCCGACGCGCTCGACGGGCTGCCCAGCCGGCGCACGACGCCCGAGCTGGGGCTCGACTTCGAAGACGCGATCGAGCGGCTACCCGAGGGCGCGCGGCAGGTGTTCGTGTTGCACGACATCGAAGGCTACCGGCACGAAGAGATCGCGCGGTTGCTGGGAGTCGTGCCGGGGACGTCGAAATCGCAGCTGCATCACGCGCGCATGGCGCTGCGCAAGCACCTGGAGCGCTAAGGAGCGAGAACATGACACACTGGACCGATCGACTGAGCGACTACCTTGACGGTGCCTTGAGCAGCGCCGACCGCCTCGACTGCGCGCGCCACCTGGAGTCGTGCGCCGAGTGCGCGGCGACCCTCGATGAGCTGCGGCGCGTCGTGGCGCGGGCGCAGGTTCTGGAGAATCGGGCGCCGCGCGCGGATCTGTGGGCGGGCATCGCCTCGCGGATCGGCGTGTCGAGCCCGGGCATCACCAGCCTCGGCGCCGAGCGCGCGCGTCGGCGCGTGGCCTTCACGCTGCCGCAGCTCGCGGCCGCGAGCATCGTCCTGGTGCTGCTCTCGGCGGGCGGCGCCTGGCTGGCGCTCTCGCGCGGCGGCAATCACGAGATCCCCCTCACGGTTTCGCGCCGCACGGACGACACCGCCGCGGCCGCGACCGTGTCCTGGGTGTCGCGCGCCGACCCCAAGTACGACGCGCGCGTGGCCGAGCTGCAGAAGGCGCTCGATGAAGGGCGCGGCCGGCTCGACACGGCCACGGTGCGTGTGATCGAGAAGAACCTGCAAATCATCGACGCCGCCATCGGCCAGGCGCGACGCGCGCTTGCGGCCGATCCGGCGAACCAATACCTGAACGTCCATCTCGCCGATACCATGCGGCGGAAGCTGGACCTGTTGCGCACGGCGAGCGCTCTCGTCAACGCGCGGACTTAGAGAGGATCGAACCCATGTTGCTCACGTTGGCCGCACTGGCGGCGCTGGCGCTGCCGCAGACCGACACGACGATCGCCGTCCGGCCGGGCTCCCGGCTCGATGTCAACAACTTCGGCGGCTCGATCACCGTCAAGGCCTGGAACCAGAGCACGGTGCGCGTGCAGGCCGACCACTCGAGCCACGACGAGATCGAAATCGCGGCGGGCCCCACGGTGGTCTCGGTGCGCTCGAGCAGCCGGCGCGGCGGGCCGCATACCGTCGACTACACCATCTCGGTGCCGGCGTGGATGAGCCTCACGCTCTCGGGCATCTATACCGACATCACGGTGGAGGGGGTCACGGGCGAGGTCACGGCCGAGAGCGTGCAGGGCGAGATCATCTGCCGCGGCGGCTCCGGTAACGTGTCGCTCAAGTCCGTGGAGGGAGCGCTGACACTCGAGAAGGCGCGCGGCCGTATCGAGTTGAACACCGTCAACGACAACATCACCGTGACCGACGTCGTGGGCGACGTCACGGCGGAATCGGTGGACGGCGACATCGAGCTGACCAACGTCGAATCGTCCAACATCGACCTCACCACCGTGGACGGCGGCGTGACCTACGACGGCACCATCAAGGACGGCGGCCACTACAGCCTCTCGACCCACGACGGCGACGTCGAGCTGGGCGTACCGCCCGGCACCAACGCCACGGTCTCGGTGTCCACGTTTGACGGCGACTTCGAGGCGGATTTCCCCGTGAGCGTCACCAACACGACCAAGCGGCGCTTCACGTTTACGCTGGGTTCGGGCAGTGCTCGCGTCGAGGTGGAATCGTTCGACGGCGACATCCACTTGCGGCGGCCGGGGCAGTTGGGCCCGGGCAAGCACAGGGACAAGAACCACAACGACAACGAGGACAACCAATGAACACGCGCACACTCGTCGGCATTCTGCTCACCGGCCTCGCTTCCACGGCCGCGGCGCAAGGCGGCGACTTCCACTGGACCGGCAAGCTCGCCCCGGGCCAGCGGCTCGAGGTCAAAGGCGTAAACGGCGACATCCGCGCCACGGCGGCGACGGACGATCAGGTCACGGTGATCGCACACAAGCACGCGCGGCGCAGCGACCCCGACGACGTGAAGATCGAGGTCGTGCCGTTCCAAGGCGGCGTCGCGATCTGCGCGGTCTACCCCACGCCGCGCCGCGCGCGCGAAGAGAACTCCTGCGGGGCGGGCGACTCGTATCATTCCAACACCGAGGACAACGACGTGCAGGTCGATTTCACGGTCTCCGTCCCCAAGGGCGTCGAGTTCGACGGCCAGACCGTGAACGGCGACGCGGAGGCGGACGGCCTCACGGCCAACGTCACGCTCGCGACCGTGAACGGCGGCATCCAGCTGTCCACCACGGGCTACGCCGAAGCGCGGACGGTCAACGGCTCGATCGTGGCGACCATGGGACGGGCCGATTGGACCGGACCGGTCGAATTCACCACGGTGAACGGCGGCATCACGCTCAACCTGCCCGCTACCCTAAACACCGACGTGCGCGCCGAGACACTGAACGGCGACATCGACTCGGATTTCCCGATGACGGTGAGCGGCAAGTTCGGGCCGCGCCGCGTGCGCGCCACCATCGGCACGGGCGGGCGCACGCTCGAATTGAAAACCGTGAACGGCAGTATCAGACTGCGGAAGAACGCCTGATCAGACTGGCCGGCGTCGCTTCAGCCACATCGTCAGGCCGGTGAGGACCTGCGCCAGTGCCGCCAGGCTGGCGAGCGACACGAGGATCTTGCCGGGGATGCCGAGGATGTCGCCGGTATGGATCGCGCGATTGGCGGTCACCAGGCGCGTTCCTGCCGGCGCGCCGCGCGACCCTTCCGCGAACAGTATGCTACCGGTGTAGGGGTTCAGCACGACCAAGCTGCGGCCCCCGGGCGTGCGATCTTCCGGGTAGCGCGCCCGCACGACGTACGCGTCGCGGCAGCAGCAGGTGCGTGTGCAGCTGGTGCACGGTGTTCAGCCAATCGGGAGCCGTCTGCTCGCCCAGGATTTCACCCGTATACGGATTGACGAACACGTCGGCGCGTTGGAGGCCGACCTCATACGAGAAGTCGGGCCGCGTCGCGACCACGAACGCCCCGATCGTATCGTTGGGGTAGGCCCGCTGCACCGCCACGGCGATCTGCGCGAGGGAGAGCCTCTGGCCCTGGGGCGTCACGTAGGAGCGATGCGGGTGCAGCGCCCGCTCGAGCTCGGTCTCGAACGCCATGATGCTGCCGGTGATTGCGAGCACGGCGATGAACGCGCCCGCGGTCAGGCCGAGCCAGAGATGGATCTGGACGAACAGCGGACGCAGGCGCACGACGGGCCTCGTGGGTGTCGATGGAGTGCCGCACTTCAGATGCGGCACCCCGGCGAAACGTCGCCGTAAAAAGGTACGCCTCGCGCTGTGATGATGCCGCTCCTCCAGTAGTCACTCCCCATCGTGGGCCCGTCCATTCCAGGGGCCCGTGGTGCTGCGGGACATACTCGCCCGCACCGAGCAGATCGACGATCTCCGCGAACTATTTCGCGTGCTCGGCTACGACGCGGCGTGGGAGCCCGTGCCACCCGGGCCCTGGCTGGGCGACGCGGCGACGGAGGCCGGCGTCACGCGCGCCGCCCTGGTGGCGCGGCACGGCGCATTCCGCGTGTTCGGCCTCACGGCACGCGACCCCGAACGGGCCGCCCGCCTCGCGGCCCATCGCCTCGCGACGCGCGCCGAGCGGGGACTCGCCTGCGTGCTGGGCGACGCACCCGCCCGCCTAGTCCTGGGCGCTTGGCGCGCCACCGCCACGGGCCTCGCGTTGCGCCACGCCGTCGTGCCGCGCGAGCGGCCTCCGGGCAGCGCGCTCGCCCTGCTCGAACGCCTGCGACCCGGCGCGGACGAATCACCTCTCGCCCTGGGCCTCCGCATCGGCGAGGCGCTCGCCACCGAAGCCGTGGGCCCGCGGTTCTTCCGGGCGTTCCGCGGCGTGCTTGATCGGTTCACCGAGCGGCTCGCGGCGCCCCGCAGCGCCTCCGATCGCCACGCGCTCGCCCTCACCGCGCTCACCCGCGTGCTCTTTCTCTATTACGTGCAAGCCAAGGGTTGGCTGAACGGCGATCCGCGCTACCTGCCGCACCGCCTCGACGCGGCACTCGTCGCGCGGCGGCACTTTCACCGCCACGTGCTCCACCCGCTCTGCTTCGGGGCGTTGAACAAGCCGGCGAGCGACCGCGGCAGCGCCGCGCGCACGCTGGGCCGGCTCCCATTTCTCAACGGTGGGCTGTTCTCCCCCACACCGCTTGAGCGCCGCCACGGCCCGGCGGTCTGGCCCAATGCGCTGTGGCGCGATGCCTTCGACGATCTGTTCGAGCGCTTTCACTTCTCGGTGCGCGAAACCGAGAGCGGGGCGCTCGTCGCCCCCGACATGCTGGGCCGGGTGTTCGAGGGCGTGATGGATCCTGCCGAGCGGCGCACCACCGGCAGCTACTACACGCCGGCCGAGATCGTGCGGGACGTGGTGCGCGCCGCGCTCGAGGCGGCGCTAGTGAGCCGTTTCCATCTGTCGCGCGGCGCGGCTGAGCGCTGGGTGTACGCGGGTGAGGCGCCGCCGTCCGCGCCCGACCTGCGCCGCCTCGTGCTGCTCGACCCGGCCGCGGGCTCAGGGGCGTTCTTGCTGGGTGCCCTCGAGGAGCTGACCGCGCTGCGGTGCGCCACGGGAGAGCAGCCCCGCGCCGCCGTGCGGCGCTCGGTGCTCGCCGAGTCGCTCTACGGCGTGGACGTGAAGCCCACCGCGGTGCGCCTGGCGGAGCTGCGGCTGTGGCTCGCGCTCGTGGCCGACGACGACACCACGGACCTCGCGCGCATCGCGCCGCTGCCGAATCTCGACGGGCACGTGCGGGCAGGCGACGCCCTGCTCGATCCACTCACCGTCGCGGCGAGCCTCGGCGGCGGCACAGCGCTGATCGGCGCCCGGGCGGAAACGCGTCGGCTCGCCGCGGCGCGGCGCCGCCTGTTTCATCTCGCCGGCCCCGAGAAGCGTTCGGCGGAAACCGAGCTGCGCCGTGCCGAGGTGGCACTCGCCGGCGAGCTGCTGCGGCGCGCGGTGGCACGGCTGGAGGAGGAGATCGCGGGGCTCATCGCTCGCGGCAAGGACCGAGACCTGTTCGGAGACCGCCACGGTCTCGACTCGCGGGATCGGGCGGCGCTCGGCCGGTTGCGCGCCAGCCGCCGCGAGCTGCGCGACGCCCTGCGGCGCTTGGCGCGCGACGGCGAGACGCCCTTTTTCGCATTCGAGACGCACTTCGGCGACCTGCGCGCGCGCGGCGGCTTCGACGTGATCGTGGGTAACCCGCCGTGGGTCCGCGGTGAGCGCCTGCCACGGCGTGTACGCGAGGCGCTGGCGCTGCGCTACGCCACGTGGCGGCCCGCGGGCGCCCACGCGTTCGCACACTTGCCCGATCTCGCGGTCGCGTTCGTGGAGCGCGCGCTCGAGCTGACGGCGCCGGGCGGTGTGGCCGCCTTGCTCGTGCCCGCGAAGCTCGCGACCAGCGGCTACGCCGAAGCCTTGCGCCTCCGCCTCGCCAGCGAGACGCGCATCGAGCGAGTCGCCCCGCTGGCCGGCGGGGCGCGCGCGTTTGCCGCCGCCGTGTATCCGATGGCGCTGGTCGTAGCCCGCGCCGCTGCGGGCCCTGGCCATTGCACCGCGACCGCGCTCGGCCCCGCGAGCCAGGCGCCGCGCTTGGCGCAGCGCGAGCTGCACGCTTCCGGGCCATGGATTCTCGCGCCCGACGCGCACGCCATCGCGCGGCGGCTGGCGGAGCGCTTTCCCCGCTTGAGCGAGCGCTGGCGCCCGATGTTAGGAGTGAAGACCGGCGCGGACGACGTGTTTCTCGTGTCCGCCGCTGCCGCGGTCGGCCGCGCGGCGGCCCGCGGTCGCGACGTGCGTCGCTGGGAGACGGCGTGCCGGCGGCGCGTTCTGTGGACGCACGGCGCGGACGGGCGGCCGCTCCCTCAGCTCCCCGAGGAGCTGGCCGCGCTCCTCGCCCCTCATCTCGACCGGCTGCGGCGCCGCGCCGACTACCGCGGCGGCCCGCCGTGGCAGCTTTTCCGCCCCGCGCTGGGCGTCGCCCGACATCGCGTCGTCTGGCCCGACGTCGCCCGGCGCCTCGAGGCCGCCGTGCCCCCAGCCGACGTCGTGCCGCTCAATACGGTGTACGGCGTCGCCACGCGGACAGACGACGATGCGCTCGCCCTCGCGGCGCTGCTCAACTCCCGTTGGCTTGGTGCCCTCGCGGCTTTGAGCGCCGATCCCGCGCGCGGCGGGTACCACCGGTTCAACGCCCGCGTCATCGGCGCGCTTCCTGTACTGTCGGCGGGCGCACCCGCATGGGAGCGGCTCGTCGTGTGCGGGCGCACTCACACCACGGACGACGACTGTGTCGCCGACGCTTTCGAGCTGGACCCCGCCGAGCGACGCACGCTCGGCCGCCTGGCCCCGGATCCTTTCTGAGCAGCTGGCGGCGCCGGCGCAGCCGCTCGAATTCCTCCTCCAGCCGGGGCTCGTACGACCGCCCGCGGCAGTCGCGGCCCGGGCCGCGTGCGCGCTGCTCGACCGGCGCGCGCTGGCGTCGCGGTCGTGGCCGGCGTGGCTCGCGCCGCACCAGGCGGCGGCCGCGACGCGGCTGAGCGAGATCATCGCACGCTGGGGCGGCGCGGTGCTCGCGGACGCCGCGGGCCTGGGCAAGTCGTACGTCGCGCTGGCCGTCGCCGCGACGTACCGCGAACCGGTGACACTCATCGTCCCCGCCGTCCTCGCACCCCAGTGGCGCGCCCTCGCCGCGCGCGTGGGGGTGGCCGTGAGCATCGTCACTCACGAATCGCTGAGCGTGCGTCGCGACCATCCGACCATTCGTCCGGCTGACCGCCGCCTCATCGTCGTCGACGAAGCGCACCACTTCCGCAACCCCGGCACGCGCCGGTACCGCGCGCTGGCGCGGCTTGCGGTCGCACGCCCGCTGCTGCTCGTGACCGCCACGCCTGTCCACAACCGCATCGCCGACGTGATTCATCTCTACCACCTGTTCTTGCGCGACGACGCGTTGGCATCGTTGGGTGTCACATCGCTGCGGCTCGCGGCACGGGGCGCTGCGCCCACCGACGCGATCGTCGCGGCCGCCGCGCGGCTCACGGTCGCGCGCTCGCGCGCGCAAGCAGTAACCCATCGAGCGCCCGCTTGGGCGCTCGCGTTTCCCCGCCGGGCGCCGGGGCTCCTGCTCCGTCTGGCGCCTGTCGCCACACCCCGACTTGCGGATCTGATCGCGGCGGTGGGCGCCGTGGCCGCGGACAACCCCGCCGGCGCGTTGCTGCGATTGGTGCTGCTGCGCCGCCTGGCATCGAGCCTGCCCGCGCTCCGCGCGAGCCTCGAGCGCCAGGCGGCGTTCTTCGACCTGGCGCGTGACGCTGCCCGTGACGGGCGTCCCCTGTCGCGCCGCGATTTCGCCCACGTGTTCCCCCGCTCGGACGAGCTCGACATTCAGCTGGCGCTGTTCCCGCTGGTGCTCCACCCGGGCGGGGGTGCGGTCGTCGCCGACAACGCCGTCGCGGTACGTCGCGCGCTGGAGCTCGCTCAGGGCGACGGCGATCTCAAGGCAGAGGCGCTGGCGCGGTTGCTCAGTGAGCGTGCGGTGAAGACGATCGTCTTCTGCGACCCCCGCGCCACCGTGCGGCATTTGTCGCGCTTCCTGCGCGCGCGGTTTCGCGTCGCCGCCCTGGCGGGCGAGCACGGCTGGCTCGGCGCAAGCCCCGCAACGCGGCGCGAGGTGCTGCGTGCGTTCGCCCCGCGGGCGCAAGGAGCCGTGGTGCCCCGCACCGCGCTCGCCGCCGACGTGCTCATCACCACCGACGTGTCGAGCGAAGGCCTCAACCTGCAGGACGCCGCGTGCGTGGTGCATTACGACCTGCCCTGGTCGCCGGCGCGCCTGGCGCAGCGCGTCGGGCGCGTGGACCGGCTCGGCTCCTCCCACGCAAGGGTCGATACGATCACGCTGATGCCGCCCGAGCCCCTCGAGCGCGCGCTGCGCATCGAGGGACGCCTGGCGCTGAAAGCGCGCCGCCAGCGAGCCGCCGGGGCAGCCGCCATCGAGACGACGCGCGGTGCCGCGATCGCCGCGCGCCTCGATTGGTGCGATCGCCTCGACGCGCTCAGCCACGCCGGCCCCGAGCCGGCCCCGGAGGGCGCGGTGGCGGCCGTAACGGATGACGCAGACGCGACGGTGGCCGTGATCCGCATGGGCGATCTGGCGGAGGCGTTTGTGGTGCAAGCGGGCCGTGCCCGCGCTGATCCGGTCCGCGCCGCGGAGCTGCTCCAGCGCGTCACCCGCGCGACGGCGCGCGCCGTCAACCGCGCAGTGTTGGAGCGAGACATCGCGACGGTGGCGCCGCTTGTCTCCGCCCGGCTCGCCGCGATCCAAGCCGCCCGATGGCGGTCCTCCGACCGCGACCGCATCGCCCGCCGGCTCGTGCCGCTCGTGCTCCAGGCGGCTCGTCACGCCGCGCGCTCGCACGACGGCATCCGCCTCGCCACGCTCGACCAGCTCGTACACCGCCTTGCCCGTGGCATGACGGCGGGAGAGGAGGCGCTGCTCGCCGAGCTCGTGGAGCGCCCCGCGCCACTCGGTGTAGGGGATCTGCTCGCCTGGCACGCGACGCTGCCACCCCTCGCCGATCCCCACGCGAGGCCCGATGTGGCCTTAATCGCTATAGTGCAGCTCGTTCGCTGACTGCCGTTCCGCGTTTAGCTTTCCC
>JBGPOE010000035.1:0-26356 GCA_041487875.1 Gemmatimonadota bacterium
CCGTCATCCCACACGCGGCGTCGCTGCGTCAGCCTTGCGGCCATTGCGCAATATTCCCCACTGCTGCCTCCCGTAGGAGTCTGGGCCGTGTCTCAGTCCCAATGTGGCTGATCATCCTCTCAGACCAGCTACCCGTCGTTGCCTTGGTGGGCCGTTACCCCGCCAACTAGCTGATAGGCCGCGAGACTCTCCATCGGCGCAACCTTGCGGCTGCTTTCATCGCCCAGGGATGCCCCCGAACGATCGTATGCGGTATTACCCGGCCGTTGGGCCGGCTATCCCCCACCGTCGGACAAGTTTCTCACGTGTTACGCACCCGTCTGCCACTGAACCTAGAGTTGCCCCCAGGTCCCGTGCGACTTGCATGTGTTAGGCACGCCGCCAGCGTTCGTCCTGAGCCAGGATCAAACTCTCCAATAGAGAATTCGAACAGCTCTCGCGAACGACTGTATTTCGCTTGTCGTCCGAATCAACGTCAGAGTTAAACCCCTTGCGCCACGCGTCTGACCGCGCGACGCTCAAATCGGGGCCGCACTCCACACATTCGATCATCAGTTATCAAAGAGCACGCCGCGCAAAAATCTCGCGGCGAGACTCATATTCTACCCGGGGCCCAGAGGCGAGTCAAGGGGGGCGTTTACAAGCACATACGCCCCCTCCACACACCCCAGAAATGACCCACCAGCCGCTTGACGAACGGCGCCCGGACGGCTAAAAGCGAGGCCATGCGCCACATCCTCACCGCCTGTCTCGCTACCGCGATCGGTCTTGCCACGCCGATCGCCGCGCAACGCCTGGCGCCGGCCTTCGCCACGCACTCGACCCCCGTCCTCCTCGCCACGAGCGTCGTGCCCGCTGCGCCAACGGGCGTCCCCGACACGAACGCCGACGCCATCCGGCTCGTGATGGGCGGATTGGGATTGGGCGTGGTGGGCGTGTTCCTCGGCGGATACGCGGGCGCGCGCATCGAGGAGAATGGCGGCTGTGCGGGCGATGAGTTCTGTGGGCTCGCGGGCGCATTGGTGGGCGCCACCGTCGGCGAGACCCTGCTGCTGCCCGCGGGCGTGCACATCGCCAACCACCAGCGCGGCAGTTACGCGTTGGATCTGGGTGCGGCCGGCCTCGTCGCGCTGGGCGGCTGGCTGCTGACGGTCGCCACCAACGATGGCGTGGCGCTCCTTGCGATCCCCGTGGGCCAGCTCGTCACCGCGGTGCTCATCGAGCGACACAGCGGCGCGCGATCACGCGGCCCCTGACGCGCGCCGCTAGTGCCGAGACGCCGCCTTCTCGGCCTTCTTGCGCACGTCCGACGCCACTTGTTTTTCGTACTCACCATAACTGCGGCACGTCATGGGCCGCTGCGTGTCGTTCGGGCCCATCCCCGACCACGCGACGGTGAGCGCCACCGTCGCCGCCAGCGAATCGCCGCGCACTTCCGCGTCGACGATGCCCGATCGCGGTGCCACCGGCGGCTCGCCACCGCCCTGACACGTCGCCCAACTGCTCGCCCGCGGATCGGCGACGGGCAGCCGGACGAACCATCGCGCCTTGCGGTAGCCCGCGCTGTCTTCGACGACGAGGAAGCGATCGTTCACGAGATCTCCCCGCACCACGTCCGTCAACGCCTTCCACGTGAGATCGAACGACGCTTTCACGGGAGTGGGCGGTCGGGCCTGCAGCAGGAGGCATACCGCAACCAACGCGACGCCGCGTGCCATGGTCTCCCTCCGACGGTGGAAAGGGACACGCGCCCGGGAGGAATCGAACCTCCGACCGGTGGATTAGAAATCCACTGCTCTATCCATCTGAGCTACGGGCGCCAGCGTGACAGTCGGGGCGGCGGGATTTGAACCCGCGGCCTCCTGGTCCCAAACCAGGCGCGCTACCGGGCTGCGCCACACCCCGATGAAACAGTTACCCAGTTGCCAGACGCCAAGACGCGTAGGGTAAGCTACTTGGACCGGCGCAACAAGACCTCGATCAGCGCCCGGAAGGCGCGGCCGCGATGCGACACGCGGTGCTTCGCGGCGGGCGGCGCCTCACCGAAACTCGCCTGCAGATCGGGCGAGAAGAAGAGCGGGTCGTAGCCGAAGCCCGCCGTGCCGCGGGGCGCCGGCAGAATCGAGCCTTCGCAGGTGGCTTCCACGATTTCCGGGGCGGCGGTGGCGCTGTCGAGGTAGGCGACGACGCAACGATAGCGCGCGCCCCGCCGCGACTGCGGCACTTGGGCCAAGCGCTCGAGCAGCAGCGCGTTGTTGCGGGCGTCGGCGGCGTCCGTCCCGCCCGGCCCTCCTGCCCAGCGCGCCGAGCGCACGCCCGGCGCGCCGTGCAGCGCATCCACCTCGATGCCGGAGTCGTCCGCCACGCTCGCGAGGCCGCTGCGCTCGGCAAAGTAGCGCGCCTTGGCGACCGCGTTCTCGACGTAGGTGGTCGCCGACTCGAGGTCGTCTTCCTCCGGGCGCCGCTCCAAGCCACAGTCGGCGGGGAAGACGACCTGGAACGGCAGCCCCGCCAGCAGCTCGCGGACCTCGCGCTGCTTGCCCGCGTTCCGCGTCGCTACGAGCAGCTTCATCCGTTGCGCAGGCGACGCACCAGGTCGGTCGTGGATTTCCCGGGCACCAAGGGAATCCGCATCACGCGCCCGCCCCACCCTTCGACGTCGTCCGCGCCCACAATGTGTGCGCGGTCGTAATCCGCGCCCTTCACGAGAACGTCGGGCCGCAACGCGCGGATCAGCTCGAGCGGCGTGTCTTCATCGAAGACCACCACGCAGTCGACGCACGCGAGCGCCGCCAGCAGCCGCGCCCGATCCGCCTGGGGCACGAGCGGCCGGTCCGCTCCCTTGCCCAGTCGGCGCACCGATGCGTCGGAGTTGACACCCACGACGAGTGCCCCACCCGCGGCCCGTGCCGCCTCGAGCAGCGTCACGTGTCCCGCATGCAGCACATCGAACACGCCGTTGGTGAACACCACGGGCGCGGCCACCGCGCGCCGCCACGCCGTGGCGTCACCGCGGGAGCGAAGTTTCGGCGCTGTGTTCAGAGCGACTCGGTGGCCTTGGGGTGGAGCGTGAACGTGTGAGTGAACAGCGGCAGGTGGACGGTTTCGCTGTAGCTCGTCTCGATGGTGATCTCGCGCGGCGACAGCGTGCGGCGGATGCTGATCTGGCGCGCCGCCTCGTCCGGCAGGCCGATGTCCTGCACGGCCGCCTCGAGGCGGCGGCGAATGGTGCCGTCGTCGAGCGCAGTGGCGAGACGCGCCTGCGACTGCACCTCGTCGAGCAACCGGTAATAGCGGAAGTAGACCTCCCCGATGTTGACGCCGTAATACAGCACGGCGACGAAGATGAGCAGCGACAGCAGACACCCCATCGAGCTCGCCCCGCGTCGGCCGGTCCACACGCGCCTCACCACTGGGATTGTGCTCCCTCCACGATCTCGGTCACGAGCTTTTGCAGCGCGAGCTTGCGGCCGTCGCCTTCCTGCGGCGGCGTGTACTCCCCGTCCACCATCAGACTCTGGCGCGACCAGATCGTCTTGCCGTCGCGCTGATTGACGATCTCCACGTCAACCGTCAACTGCACCCGGCGCTTGGTCACGTCCACATGCCCCTGCCCCGCCGCGAATTGCGCCGGTATGTCGGGCTCGTAGCGCACCACCCGGCCGCGCACCACGGCATCGGCATTCTGCTCGCCCGCGAGCCGCAGGCCCAAACGATTCTCCAGCGCTTCGCGCACCGCCTGGTTCACTTCCTGCGTCAACGCGGGCTCCGCCGTCTGGTTGTCGAACGGCAGGATCGCCACCGTGCGAATGTTCGGCAGACCGCCGCCGGCGAATCCGTAGAGGCAGCCTGACAGCGCCAGCGCCAGCGCACTAACGCCGGCTGCGCCACAACTGCGGCGGGACGACCGCCGCCGTGTCGATGCCCATGACTGTGAACTCAAACCGCGCTGGCCCCTCCGGGAAGTCGATTCGCCCGCTCACCGGGCGCGCTCCCGGATCCAGCTGCGCCGCACTGCGGGCCACCACGCGACCGGCCCGCCGCCATTCGGCGTCGAGCTCGCGGGCCGCCGCGCCCGCTCCCGGACGCGTGACATATTCCAGCGTGTCGTCTCCAGCGGTGAAGCGCCACCGCCAGCCATCGCCATCGCGCCGCCCCGCCACTTGGGCGAGGGGTGCCGGCGGCCGCACTGTGCCGAGCGCCGCCCACAGCATCGGCACGGCGGGCACAAGCCGCCGGAAATCGGCAGCGGGTTCCGCCCAGACGACCGAGTCGCCGATCACCACCCCCGCACCTGATGCGAGGCCCAGGACCGCAACGTAGTCGAGCCGTAACGAATCGGGCGGCGCGATGCGCGCCGTCCCCCGGCCGCCGCCGCTCACCCGCTGGTCGCGATACTTCCAGCGGAACCGGATCGCCACGGTGCGCGGAGGCGCGGTCGCCAGCGCCCACGCGAGCGCCGTGTCGCGCGCCACGGGCGCGAGCGCCTCGGGCACGAGCGGTCCCGGGCGGCCGGGACACGCGGCCAACACAATACTCGCGCCAATGTAGGAAAGGGAGCGAAGCCGGTCAAGCGAAAAGCGTTGCCGGGTCAATAGTTAAACCCGAAGAAGAAGTCGACGAACTTGCGTCCCAGCGACGACTGCGGCAAGCCATAGCTCAGGAGATCACCGGAATGGAAGCGGTAGCCGAAATCGAGGCGCAGCACCAGCGGTTCGGCTATGGGCATACGCAGCCCGAATCCGGCGCTGCCGAGCGTGGCGCGATCGGCGAGCTGGGCCGACCAGGCGCGGCCCAGGTCCGTGAAGAAGGCCCCCTGGACGCCCGGGAAGCGGATGTCGCCAAAGGGAAAGCCGAAGGTCAGGAAGTCCGTGACCGGGAAGCGCCACTCACTGTTGAGCATCCAGGCCCGCGTGCCCGCCACGTAGCCGAACAAGGGATATCCGCGCAGCCCCCACGATCCGCCGATGTTGATGCGGCGCGGGTGCAGGCCGCCCGCATAATACCCCAGCGCGCGGAAGGCGAAGGCACTGCGCAGCGAGGTGCGCAGGTAGCGGCGATAATCGACCGTGCCGACCCAGGCGTCGAAGCGGCCGTGGCTGATGTCGTTGACGATCCCGGCCGTGACGTCGTAGCGCTCGCCGTCGATCGGCCCGGTGTCGAGCCACAGCGAGTTGTCCTTGACATAGCTCAGGTAATTGGACGCGAGCCAGCCCACCCGGCGCAGCTCGCTCGTGTTGTCGCTCACGATGTCGAAGCGGTCGGAGTGCTCGACGCGGTACTCGGCTTCGATGCGGCGGAAGCGGGTGATCGGGTAGCGCAGGTCGACGAACGCCCCCATCGACGTCTCGCGGAACAGCGTGGTGAAGTCGTTGTCGTAGAACAGGCCCCGCAGCCGGAAGACGCCGGCGCCCCAATTGATCCGGCGGCGCTGATTCAAGTAGAAGACGGTGCCGTTGAAATTGTCGACCAGACTGCCGAGTCCGTTGCCCTCGAATGACGACAGCGCCACGTACAACTGGTGGTCGCTGAGCAGGTCGCTGAACAGAAATACGGCGCCCTGCGCGGTACCGATGCCGGGCGCGACGACGGCGTCGCCCGCGGCGAAGTCGAGGGTGTACTTCTTTTCATACGGGGCGGCGTCCTCGCGCGCGTACTTCGGATTGGCGAGCTCCACCCACGGCCACTCGGCGGGCTGCCGCTCGGCCGCCAGCGCGAACGTGGCGGCCGCCGTGTCCGCCTGGGGCCGCGCGAAGTAGATGTTGAAGCTGAGGTCGGCGAACCCCGAGAAGACGAACCCGCCCTCGCGCTCCACCCATTCCGGATCGAACGCGCCGTTCAGCGTACTCGTCTCGCGCCGGCCGTTGCCGAGCGAATCGATCGAATAGATCTGCAACACGCTGTCGCGATCGCTCGAGAAATAGATGCGCCCGGTGGCCGCCGACCAGCGCGGGGTGTCGTCCTGCCAGTTGCCGTAGGTCAGGTAATCCACCGCGCCCGTCGCGAGATCGAGCTTGAACAAGTTGCGCGCGCCTTGCGACCCGAAGGTGGTCCGATCGGACGAGAAGACGATCGCGCGGCCATCGGGGCTGAATGACGGATCGAGGTCCTGGTAGCGATCGGAGGTCAGCCGCTCGAGCCGGCCGTCGTCCAGCCACAGACGGTACAAGTCGGAGTAGCCCGAGAGCGCGAGCCCCGAAAACGCGACGCTCTTGCCGTCCGGCGCCCACGCCGGCGACAAGATCGAGACCAGCTCGGGAAACTCGTAGCGTCCCACCACCTTGCCCCGCCGGATGTCCCAAAAGAACAGCGCGTCGCGCTCGGCGTAGCGGCTCGAGAACACCACGATGCCCGCGGCGTTCACGTCCATCCGGGATTCGAAGAAGTGGAACGACTCGAACTCGGGGGTGCGCTCCCCCTGCACCACCACCTTGGGGCGCCCGCCCGAGAACCGGCGGGAATAGATGTTGGTGTAACCCGACGACGGCGAGAAATAGAGGAACCCGCTGGCGCTGTCCTCGGGCACCCAGTAGGCGACGGGCTTGATGGCGAGCTTCGCCACCGGGCGCGCCGTGAGCGCCAACGGCTTGGCCGTGGCCACCACTGGGTAGTACTGCTGCCGCATCCAGTACTGCCATTCCTCGGAGATCTGATCGAGCGGCTTGCCGTACACGCCGCGCACGGCGTCCTCGAACGTCGAGTACTTCCACAACTCGCGGTAGAACTCGCCGACCCGCCACTCGCCGTAGGTCTGCGCCAGAAAGCGGTGGATCGCGCCGCCCATCGGATAGACCAAGCCGCCGTAGTAGTAGTTCAGCTCCTTGAGCGACGGCAGGCGCCCGCTCACCGTCATGTCGCGCAGGATCATCTGGTCGCGTGAGTCCTCGCCCGCCGAGAAGAACTCGGCCATACCCTCGCTCCACCACAACGGCGTCCCCGCGTGACGCTGGCGCGGGTAGCGCACGTACGCCTCCGTCAACAGGCTCAGCTGGAACTCGTGCACCAGCTCGTGGCGGATGGTGTGCCGGAATTCCACGTAGTTGCCCGTGAAGGGCAGCGTGACCCGGCGCTTGAGAAAATCGGTGACACCCAGCAATCCCTCGGGCGGCACGAACGGCAGGACGTTGGTCTGCTCGAAATCCGAGTGCGAAGCGTAGATGATGAGCGGAATGCGCCGCTCCACGGCGTGGGCGAGACGCCGCTCCAGCACACCATAACTCTCTTCGGCGTAGGCAAGCGCGACGCGCGCCAGCTCTTCTTCCTCCGGATAGTAGTACAGGTCCACGTGCTCGCCGCGCAGCACATGCCAGTCGAAGTCGCGATACTGGATCTTGTTCTGCCCGAAATAGCCGAATTGCGCCGCGGCACCGGCCGGAGCGCCACAGAGCACCGCCAGCAGCAACCAGCGCCGTCCCATCACCGGTGAATGCTGCGGATGCGGTCGCCCTGGGCGATCTGGTTCAAGACCGTTAGCCCCGAGACCACGCGCCCGAAGACCGTGTAAATCCCGTCCAAGTGCGGTTGGGCAGAGTGACAAATGAAGAACTGGCTGCCGCCCGTGTCGGGACCAGAGAGCGCCATGCCCATGATACCCGCATCATAGCGGACCGGGTTCACTTCGTCGCGCAAGACGAAGGGGGGGCCGCCCCAGCCGTCGCCCCGCGGATCGCCGTCCTGGACCACGAAATTGGGGACCACGCGGTGCCAACGGTGACCGTCGAAGAAGCGCCGGTCGACCAAGCCCAAGAACGCCGCGACCGTGAGCGGGGCGTCGGCTGGGAGCAGCTGCACCACGAGGGTGCCGCGATCCGTCTCGATGGTGACGGTCGGGAGCGGCGCCCCCTGGAGCGCGGGCACCAGGTAGCGCCGGGCGGCGTCGCGGTAGTCGGCGTCCGTGCGCCCCGTCACGATGGGGGCCACCGGTCCCCACACCGCCGCCGCGTCCGGCAGCTTCGCGGCAGCGAGGCGGCGCACCAGGTAGTCGTCGGCGCGGGGTGTGGTGGCCAGGAAGCCATTGGCGACGCGGATCCGGCCGGCGCCGCTCGTCTGCGCGATGGCCGCCAGCGCCGCGACGGCCGACAGCCGCGCGTCGTCGAACTGGTCCCCGGCGGCACGGCGGTAGGCCTGCGCCAGGCGGTCGACATCGTCGATGCTCGGGACGCGCGCCAGCAGGTCGGCGGCGACGCTGCGCACCGCGGCATCGTCCGCGCCGAGCAGACGGCGGGCCGTGGCGAGGATGGTCGTGTCCGTCGCCGGCACGATGCGCGTCAGTCCCTGCAGCGCCTGCGCCACCACCCGCCCGTCGGCGTCGGCCAGCATACTCTCGAGCCGGTCGCGGGCGTGGGCGGCGGCGAACGCCTCCGCCGCGACGCTGCGCCAGCGCCAATCCGCATCGGCAACCAGGGCGGCCGCGGCGGCGACGCCCGCCGCGCTGTCGGCCTCGGCGAGCCCGAGCAGAGCCTGGCGGCGCACCGCGAATCCGGCCGCCGCGAGGCGCGCGCGCAGCGCCGCGCGCGCGACGCTGCCGCCCATGGTGCCGAGCGTCGTCTCCGCCTGCACCGCGAGCCCCGCGTCGGGATCCCCCGCGAGCGGAGCCACCGCCCCGGCGAGCGCGCTGTCGCGATATCCCGCGAGGCTGCGCAGGGCATTGATTCGCACGGCGACGTCGGCGTCGGTGAGCAGCGGGCGGAAACGCTCGGCGATGGCCGCCGCCTCGAGATGGGCGCTGTCGACGAGCGCGCGCGTCAGCCCCCGCGCAGCGATGGCGCGGACGGTCGGGTCGCGGTCCTGCAGCGCGTTGAGCAGTGGCGCCAGGCCCGCCGGCGCGCGTAACCGACCCAGCGAGTAGAGCAGGCGCGCGCGAGTGTTGGCGTCGGGATCGTCGGCATAGTCCACGAGTGCACCCACCGGTGCCCGCGCTCCGAGGCGCCACGCTTCGAGCAACGCGGTGGCGACGGCGGGCGGCACCGCGGCGCTGGGACTGCCGAGCTGCAGGACTTCCGTCAAAGCCCGCGCCCCGGCATCGCCGCCGATCTTGGCAATGGCCGTGACGGCTTCCGATGCCGCGGTCGTACCGCCCCCCGCGCGCACCAGGGTCAACAGCGCGTCGGTCGCCCGGGGGTCCTTGAGCAGTCCCAGCCCGAACGCCGCGGCGGCACGGACCGCCTCCACGGTGTCGGCGAGCAGCGGTAGCAGCAGATCGACACCCTGCGGATTCCCGATGCGGCCCACGGCGAGCGCCGCCTGGCGCCGCACGTCGGGGTTCGTCGCGGCCACGCCGTCGCGCAGCACCGCCACGTCGAACACGCGCGCGTCGCTCGCCGCGAGCAGCCGCGCCAACTGGCCGACCAGCGCCTCGTCGGGTTGCTGCGCGCGGGCCCCTCGTGGGCCGGCGGCGGAGAGCAGCGCCAGAATGACGCTACAGACGAACGGGATCGGGTGCGGTCTGCAGGAGGGCAAGGACGTGCTCCGGAATGCGGGACAAGGTGTGGCGCGTGGTCAGCGCGATGAGCGCCGTCTCCGCCGTGGCCAACAGGGCCGCCGTCTCGGCGCGCTCGACGGCGTAGCCGAAGTTGACTCGGCGCGACGCGAGATCGCGCACCCAGCAGCGGATGCGGATCAGCTCGTCATAGCGGGCCGGCTGGCGGTAGCGCACTCGCAAGTCCGTCACCGCGAGAAAGACGCCCTCTTCCTCCATGCGGCGGTAGGTGAAACCCGCGCCGCGCAGATGCTCGGTGCGCGCCATGTCGAGCCAGACCACGTAGCGGGCGTGGTAGACCACGCCCATCTGATCCGTCTCCGAGTAGTTGACGCGATGTTCGATCGAGCTGATCTGCGTGGCACCGGCCGGTCGGGAGGGCCCGGTGCTCATTCGCCGTACGGGATCCAGATGTTCTTGACCTCGGTGGCGCGGCGCAGGAACGCCCGGCCCTCGCCCTGGCGGGAATCGAACCAGTCACGCGGGCGGTGCGTCGCCCAGGTCCGCTTCATGTTCCCGGCCGACGCCTCCTCGACCGCCCGCACACCCTCGGCCGAGCCAAAGTACCACAGGGCGTCGACGTCGAAATGTTCCGCCAGCACCTGTGCCAGCACGTCCCGCTCGCCCGTGACGATGTTCACGACCCCGTCAGGAAGATCCGACGTCTCGAGCACGCTGTAGAAGTCGGTGGCGCAGAGCGGCTGGGTCTCGGAGGGCACGACGACCACCGTGTTCCCCACCGCGATGGCCGGCGCCACCAAGGAGACGAGGCCCAGCAGCGGACACTCCGGCGGCGCGGCCAGCCCGATCACACCGATGGGCTCGTTCATCGCCAGCGTCACGCCGCGGATGGGGACGTGGTGCACGGCGCCGTCGTACTTGTCGGCCCAGGCGGCGTACGTGAAGAGCCGCGCGATGGTCGCGTCCACCTCTTGCGTCGCGCGCTCGGGCGTTCCCCCTGTCATCGCCTGAATCCGCCCCGCGAACTCCTGCGCGCGGGCGGACAGGTTTTCGGCGATATAGTAGAGGATCTGCGCGCGGGTGTGCCCCGCGCCGCGGCCCCACTCGGCCGCCGCCTGCGCCGCTTCCACGGCGTTGCGGATGTCCTTGCGGTTGCCGTCCCCCACCTCTCCCACCAGGGCCCCCGCCGGCGAACGGATCGGGCGGCTGTAGCCCTGATCGGGGCGGACCTGCTTGCCCCCGATGAAGAGCTTGGGGGTGCGGTCGATGGGTGGCGGCGCGGAGCTGGGAGCAGGAGCTACCGCGGCGGCGTCACGCGTCGGCGCCGGGGGCGACTGCTCCGTGCTCCCTGCTCCCTGCTCCCATTCCGCCTTCAAGTACTCCCACATCCCCTCGCGCCCGCCTTCGCGGCCGAAACCCGATTCGCGGTAGCCGCCGAAGCCGGACGCGGCGTCGAACTGGTTGGTGCAGTTCACCCACACCACGCCGGCCTTGAGCTTGGGCGCCACGTCGAGCGCGAGATTGATGTTCTCCGTCCACAGACTCGCGGCGAGGCCGTACGGGGTGTTGTTCGCGAGCTCCACCGCCTCGCGCGGCGTGCGGAACGTCATCGAGACGAGCACCGGGCCGAAGATCTCGACCTGCGCGATGGTGGCGGCCGGGGCCACATCGGTGAACAGCGTGGGCGGATAGAAGTAGCCCTCCGTGGGACACGCCCACGACGGCTGCCACATCTTGGCGCCTTCTTCCACGCCTTGGTGCACGAGCGCGCGGATGCGCTCGAGCTGTACGGGCGCCACGATGGCGCCCATGTCGACCGCCTTGTCGAGCGGCGAGCCTACCCGGAGCTTCTCCATGCGCGCGCGCAACTTGCCGAGCAGTCGATCGGCGACGCCTTCCTGCACCAGCAGGCGGGAGCCCGCGCAACAGACCTGCCCCTGGTTGAACCAGATCGCGTCCACCACGCCTTCGATCACGCTATCGAGGTCGGCGTCTTCGAACACGATAAACGGGCTCTTGCCGCCGAGCTCGAGCGTCAGCTTCTTGCCGCTGCCCGCCGTCTGCTTGCGGATGATGCGGCCCACTTCGGTCGATCCGGTGAACGCGATCTTGTCGACGTCGGCGTGCTGCACCAGGGCGGCGCCGCTCCTGCCGTCGCCGGTGATCACATTCAACACGCCCGCCGGCAGGCCCGCCCGCTCGGCGATCTCCGCGAAGCAGAGCGCGGTGAGCGGCGTGAATTCCGCCGGCTTCAGCACGATCGTGTTCCCCGCCGCAAGCGCCGGCGCCACTTTCCAGGCCACCATCAGCAGCGGGAAATTCCACGGAATGATCTGCCCCACGACACCTACCGGGCCGTAGCCCGGGAACTCGGTCTCGAGCAGCTGGGCCCAGCCGGCGTGATGATAGAAGTGTCGGGCCACGAGCGGTACGTCGATGTCACGCGTTTCGCGGATCGATTTACCGTTGTCGAGACTCTCGAGCACCGCGAGCAGGCGGGAGTGTTTCTGCACCTCGCGCGCCAGCGCATACAGATGGCGCGCGCGCGCGTGCCCCGACAGGCCGCGCCACGCCGGCAGCGCCGCCCGCGCGGCGCGCACCGCCCGGTCCACGTCCGCGGCATCCGCCTGGGCCACCCGGGCCAAGACTTCGCGGGTCGCCGGATTGATAGTCTCGAATCGCTCACCGGCCTGGGGTGCCGTCCATTGGCCGCCAATGAACAAGTTGAACTCCGACCCGTGCGCCTTGAGCCACTCCAGCGCCGCCACGTTGCTCTCGGGCGCCGGGCCGTAGGCCATCGTCTCGAAGATGCCGGCAACGGTGGTGCTCATGTCAGACCATCGGATGGCGGTAGGCGGCCGAGTACCGGCCGGTGACGAAGTGTTCGAGCTGGCGCTCGATGTCGGTGAGCAGGGCGCTGGCGCCGATGCGGAACAGGTCGTTGCGCAACCAGCGGTCACCCAGCTCTTCCTTCATTAGGATCAGCCAGTCGAGCGCCGCCTTGGCCGCGCGAATGCCCCCGGCCGGCTTGAACCCCACCATGTGGCCGGTGCGGTCGAGGTACTCGCGGATCATCCGGGTCATCACCACACCCGTGGGCAGCGTGGCGTTGACGGGCTCCTTGCCGGTGGACGTCTTGATGAAGTCCGCGCCCGCCATCATGGCGACGAGACTGGCGCGCGCCACATTTGTGAGGGTGGCGAGCTCGCCCGTGCCGAGAATGACCTTCATATGCGCCACACCGCATGCCTCGCGGAACGTGCGGACCTCGTCGTACAATGCTTCCCAATTGCCGGTGAGGACGTGGGCCCGGGTGATGACAACGTCGATCTCACCGGCGCCCGCGTCGACCGACGCGTGGATCTCCGCCACGCGCTGCGGGAACGGGTTGAGTCCCGCGGGAAAGCCCGTGGACACGGCCGCCACCGGCACGCCGGAGTCGCGCAGCGCGTCGACGGCGACCGGCACCAGCGCGTGATAGACGCACACCGCGCCGACCGTGATGCCCAACTGCGTGACGCCCAGCGCCTCGAGCAAATCCTGGCGCACCGGTTGCCGCGCCTTGGCGCAGAGCCGGCGCACGTTGCCGGGCGTATCGTCGCCCTGCAGGGTGGTGAGATCGATGCAGGTCACGGCGCGGAGCAGCCAGGCCGCCTGCCATTCCTTCTTTACGGTGCGGCGTGTGGGGATGGTCGCGGCCCGCCGCTCGACGGCGCTCTTGTTCACCCGGATGGCGCGCACCAAGTCGAGGTCGAGCGGGACGCCCGGGTTCCGCGCCGGGGGAGCCGGCTCGGGACGGGCGCCCGGGGCGGCGGGCGCCCGCAGGCGCTCGCGCTTGGTCGGCTCGCGGGTCACGGTCATGGACGTCCGTGCATCATGGACGCACGAGGGCCAAAAGTCAAACACCACAGGCGCTTGCAGCGTCGCAGACGGGCTCCTACCTTGGGCGCGTGCAGGGATCCCGGGTCTTGGTCGTCGCGGACGCGCACCTCGGTCAGGTGCCACCCGCCACCGCGGTTGCGTTTCACGCTTTCCTCGACGCCGTGCCGACGCTCGGCGACGCCTTGCTCGTCAACGGCGATCTCTTCGACTTCTGGTTCGAGTACAAGCGCGTCATCCCGCGCAAGCACTTCGGCACGATTGCCAAGCTGCGCGCATTGCGCGAGCGCGGCATTCCCGTCGCCTTCGTGGGCGGCAACCACGACCGCTGGGGCGGCGCGTTCCTGAGAGACGACCTCGGGATCGAGTATTGGGCGGGCCCCACCGAAATGCAGCTCGCCGGGCGCCGCGCGCTGATTCATCACGGCGACGGTCTCACCGAGCAGCACTGGAGCGGCGCACTGACCCATGCGGTGCTGCGCAATCCGGTGACCGTCGCGTTGTTCGGCGCGCTCCATCCGGCCCTCGGGTTCTGGATCGCCGACAAGCTCTCCCGCACGCTCGCCGACACCACCAAGGATGCGGGCGTCCTGGACCGCGCCGCCGTGGGACAACGCGTGTGGGCGACGGAGCTGCTGCAGCGCCGCCCCGAGCTCGAGCTCGTGGTGATGGCACACACGCACCGCCCGGCCCTGGAGCAGCTGCCGGGTGGACGCGCTTACGTCAATCCAGGAGCGTTTCTCGACGGTGGCCGTTATGCCCTGGTGACGCGGGAGGACGTGCAGCTCAAGAGCTTCACGCCGTAAGCTCAGCCCAGGGCTACCACCTCGACGTCCTGAATCTTCTCCCCCAAAAACCGAGCGCCGACTTTGCGGAAATGCGGCTCGTCGTCCGACACGACGAAGCGGTGTTGGGGGGAGGCCTGTCCGTTCGCCGCCAGGTCACGCTCGGCAAGCTCGCGCTTGACCGACTCGGCCGTCTCATCGGCGCTGTCGATCAGCGTCACACTCGGCCCCAGCACGCGCGCGAGCAGCGGCTTCAGCAGCGGATAGTGCGTGCAGCCCAGTACGACGACATCCACGCCCGCGCGCCGCAGCGGCTCCAGGTAGTCACGCGCGATCAGCTCAGTGGCGGGATGCTCGAACCAGCCCTCCTCCACCAGCGGCACGAACAGCGGGCACGCCTGAGATACGACGTACGCGTCGGGCGTGAGCGCCTTGATCGCCCGCTCGTACGCTCCGCTCGCCACCGTGCCCGCCGTGCCGATCACGCCGATCCTGCCCGTGCGGGACGCGCGCACCGCGGCGCGCGCGCCGGGCTCGATCACGCCGATCACGGGCACCGGCGAACGCGCCTGGAGGTCCGCGAGGGCGTGCGCCGTGCTGGTGTTGCAGGCGACGACGACGGCCTTCACGCCGCGCCGCAACAGGTAGGCAAGGATTTCCGCGGAGTAACGCCGCACGGTGTCGGGCGACTTGGGCCCGTACGGCACGCGGGCGGTATCGCCGAAGTAGATGACCGATTCGCCCGGCAGCTTCTCGAACAAGGCGCGCGCGACCGTGAGGCCGCCGATCCCTGAATCGAACACGCCGAGCGGTGCCGCGTTCACGGGTGCGGCAGCGGCAACGACACACCCACGCCGCCCGGGATGGACTGCAGCTTCAGGTCTTTGGGGAAGTCCTGCAGGTGGGCGGAGACGTACGCCTCGGCGCCCGCGAAGAGATGATTGAAGATCCACAACACGAGCCAGTCCTGCACTTCCTGACGCTTCGCGTGGATGTTCGGGGAGCCCGTCTGCTTCATGTAATCCGCTTCCCGCTGCGCTTTCAGCGTCATCATGGCGGTGACGCCCTCCCAGGTGACGAAGATCGCGCCGACCGTGTGGCGCCCCGTGGCCGACTGCCCCCAGCCGGGGAGCACGAGCGAGCGCCAGAAGGCGGCACCGGGCCGCATCAAGTGCGAGGTGTCGCGCGGTGCCGAGTCGCGCCGCGCGACGGTCGCCGTGTCTTGAGCGGACAGGCGGGCAGTCAGGCAGGCGGTCCCGAGCAGGACGCTCAACAACGACCGCCCGGCCGTCGCCTTCACGACGCCACCAAGACGTTGATGCATGACCCAACGACACGAACGTTGCACTCCTGCCCCTTCGCGGTGCGGAGCTCGCCGTCCAAGTGCAGGAGCAACGGCGCGTCGAACGAGCGCACCGTCATTTCGCGAGTCTGGAACAGGGCCACCTCGCGCTTGCCGGCGTGTGTGCCGCGCATCACGCGCGGCAACAGCCGCAGGAAGCCCAACAGCGACACGCGCCGCACGACACACACGTCGAGCCGGCCGTCGGACGGGTTCGCCTGCGGGGCGAACCGGTAAGAGCCACCCGCCGTGGTGCCGTTGCACGCCTCCACCAGCATCACGTACCCCGTCTCCCAGAACTCGGACGCGCGGATCTCGAAACGCGGCGGCACGAATCCGGCGAACGTGCGGAAGATCGGCACGAGGTAGGAGAGGAATCCTTTGAGGTGGGTCGCGGCGTTGCGCCGCTCCACCACAGCCGGCCCGAAGCCGAAACCCATCGTGTTGACGAAGTATTCGGTGCCGTCCACGCGACCCGCGTCGAAACGGCGGACCCGGGCGGTGACGAGGCGGGCGACCGCGCGCGCGACACCGTGGCTGTAGGTACCTACCAGTTTGGCGAAGTCGTTGCCGGACCCGACGGGCACCACGCCGAGCGCCGCATCCGAACCCGCGGCGATGAGGCCGTTCGCGACCTCGTGCACGATGCCATCGCCGCCGACGGCGATGACGTGCGTGGCGCCCGCTCCGGCCGCGCTGTGCGCCAGCATCGCGCCCTCTCCCGGCGCCCGCGTCTCGACCAGCTCGACCGCCCACCCCTGGTCGCGAAACGCACGCGCGACCGGATCCTTGGCGCGGCGAGCCGCGCCGCGGCCGGCCGCGGGATTGAGGATGACATGGGCCTGGCGCACGCGCCCTAAGATAGCGCCGCCTAGCGCGGCAGGTACGATTCGCTCCAGGCGACGTCGAACTCCCACTTGCAGTGGGCGCACCGCAACCGCTTGACCTTCTTGGCGAGCGGCGCACGCTCGCCGCAGCTGGGGCACACGCCGTAGCGCTCTCCCATCTTGCCGCGACCTTTGGCCGGCGTCTCGACAACGGTCCACCGCGGGGGCGGCCGGTTCACGATCTCTAACAACGCCTTGAGCAGCTTGACGGGGCGCTTGTTCACCTCGACGGTGGCGTTGAGCCCATCCGTCGCGAGCACTTTGTACCACGCGCCACGCCGCACTTTCGTGTCGACGTCGGCGCGGAGACGGGCGTACTGTTGGTTCGTCATGGTATCCTCATGCCCTCCGTGACGGCGACTGGCGGGAGCGTGTAGGAATCGAACCTACCCAGCCCCTTGCGAAGCCGAGCTGGTTTTGAAGACCAGTCGGACCACCAGGCCCGATCCGCCCCCGGGGTGGCAGAGAAACTAGCGGCGCGATCCGACGCCGGGCTAGGCCTGCACGGCGATGACGTCGATCTCCACCCGCGCGCCCTTGGGCAGTGCGGCCGCCTGCACCGTGGACCGCGCCGGCTTGTGCGTGCCGAAGTGCCGGGCGTAGACCTCGTTCATCGCCGGGAAGTCGGCAATGTCGGCGAGGTAGACGGTGGTCTTCACCACGTCTTCGAGGCGCGCGCCCGCCGCCTCGAGCACCGCACGCAGGTTCTTCATCACCTGCTCCGTCTGCTCCGCCGCCGTCTTGCCCACCAGCTCCATCGTCTGCGGGTCGAGCGGAATCTGTCCCGCTGTGAAGATCAAGCCGTTGGTCACGATGCCCTGGCTGTAGGGCCCGATCGCTTTGGGCGCCGAGTCGGTCGCGACGACGCCCAGTCCTCTGGTCTTCCGCATTAGAACAGCCCCTCGATGGTGCCGTCGGGATGCACGCGCATCTTTTCCGCCGACGGCGTCTTGGACAATCCTGGCATGGTCATGATATCGCCCGCCAGCGCCACCACGAACCCGGCTCCCGCCGACGGCAGGATGTCGCGCACGTGCAGCGTGAAGCCGCTCGGCGCGCCCAGCTTGGTCGCGTCGTCCGAGAACGAATACTGTGTCTTGGCCATGCAGACGGGCGTCTCCCCCAAGCCCTGTGCCGGCAGCTGCTCGAGCGCCCGCTCCGCCGCGGGGCTGAAGGCGACGCCATCCGCGCCGTAGATCTCCCGCGCGATGGTCTCGATCTTTTCGCGAATCGGCTTCTTCTCATCATACAGCGGCCGGAATGCGGCCTTGGTACCGCCCAGGATCCTGAGCAGGCTCTCGGCCACGGCCGTGCCGCCCGCCCCGCCCTTCTCCCACACCTCGCACAACTCCATCGGCACGCCCTCGGCGACGCACAGCGCACGCACCACCTCCTCTTCCGCCGCCGTGTCGGTGATGAAGCGGTTGAGCGCGACGAGCACGGGCACCCCATACTTCTTCACGTTGCGCACGTGGCGCTGCAGGTTGGCAGCGCCGCGCTGCACGGCCGCCACGTTCGCCTTGCCGAGCTGATCCTTCTTCACGCCGCCGTGCATCTTGAGCGCACGGATCGTCGCCACCACGATCGCCGCCTCGGGATTGAGCCCCGCCATCCGGCATTTGATGTCGAAGAACTTCTCGGCACCCAGGTCCGCGCCGAACCCCGCCTCCGTGAGCACCAGATCCGACAATGTGAGGGCGAGCTTGGTCGACACCACCGAGTTGCAGCCGTGGGCGATGTTGCCGAACGGCCCGCAGTGCACCAACGCCGGCCCGCCTTCCAGCGTCTGCACGAGATTGGGATTGAGGGCGTCCTTGAGCAGCAGCGTCATGGCGCCCGCCGCCTTCAAGTCGCGGGCGCGCACGGCCTGTTTCTCCCGCGTGAGCCCCACGATGATGCGGCCGCAGCGCTCCTCCAGGTCGGCGAGGCCCGTGGCGAGGGCCATGATGGCCATGACCTCGGAGCCGGGAATGATGACGAAGCGCTCCTCGCGCGTCGGGCCCGCGTTCAAGCCGCCGAGGCCCACGATGATGTTGCGCAGCGCGCGGTCGTTCATGTCGATCGTGCGGGGCCAGGTGATGCGGCGCGTGTCGAGGGCCAGCGCATTGCCGTGGTGCAAATGCGCATCCAGCATGGCCGAGAGCAGGTTGTGCGCGCTCGCGATCGCATGGAAGTCGCCCGTGAAATGGAGGTTGATGTCCTCCATCGGAATCACCTGGGCGTAGCCGCCGCCCGCAGCGCCACCTTTCACGCCGAACACGGGACCCAAGGACGGCTCGCGGATGCAGAGGATCGCCTGAGCCCCGAGTTTCCGGAGCGCCTGGGTCACGCCCACGGTGACGGTGGACTTGCCTTCGCCCGCCGGCGTCGGGTTGATCCCCGTCACCAGAACGAGCCGGCCCTTCGGCTTGCGGCGCGCGAGCGCCGTGAGCGAGATCTTCGCCTTGTACTTGCCGTACAGCTCCAGCTCGTCGTCCGCGAGGCCCAACTCGGCCGCGACGTCCGCGATCGGTCGGGGACGCGCGGCCTGGGCGATGGCGATGTCGCTCGGGACTTTTACCGCAGCAGTCACGGGTTGCCTCGACGTCAGAGGGTCGTAGTGAGGCGCGGACCGAATACGCGAACGGCGTTGTCCGTGGTGCGCTGGCCGAGTGCGTCGGGCGCTTCGCCGCGCGCGCGAGCCAACGCGGCCGCCACCTCGCGCACGAACGCCGGCTCGTTGCGCTGCCCGCGGTGCGGTACGGGGGCGAGGTACGGCGAGTCCGTCTCGATGAGCAAGCGGTCGGGCGGACAGGCGGTCAGGCGGTCGGTCAGCGTCCAGTTTTTGAAGGTGATCATGCCGCTGAAGGAGAAGTACGCCCCGACGTCCACACCAGCGTCGAAGACTTTCGCTCCCGAGCTGAACGAATGTAGCACCACCGGGCCGCGCGCCGCCGCCCGGAGCAGCGCCGCCACGTCGTCGTCGGCTTCGCGCGCGTGCACCACCACGGGCTTGCCCAGCTCCGCCGCGATCCCGAGCTGCGCCTCGAAGGCGCGCCGCTGCGCGTCGCGCGGGCTGTGGTCGTAGTGGTAATCGAGCCCTGTCTCACCCACCGCGACCATCACCGGGTCCGCCAGCAGCTCGCGCAACCGCCGCTCCGCGTCCGGCGACCATGCCTTCGCCTCGTGGGGATGCACACCGGCGGTGGCCGACAGGCCGGCGGTCGCCCGGGCCAGCCCGGCCGCGCGGGCGGCTTGCTCGAGCGTTTCCCCGATCACGACCACGTGTCCCACGCCCGCGGCGCGGGCCCGCTCGAGCACCGCCGCGCGGTCCTGATCGAACGCCCCATCGCCGAGGTGGCAGTGGGCGTCGACCAGCACGTCAGCTCACGACCTGCGGCTGCTTCACCCCGTATGCCCGCGCCCCGCGCGCGTCCTGACCGGGCCAGCGCTTCTCGATGTACATCAGAATCGGCGCCGCGATGTAGATCGAGGAGAACGTGCCCGTGAAGATCGCGAACGTCATCACCAGCGCGAACGGGCGGATCACTTCGCCCGCGAGCAGCACAAGCGCGAGCGTGGTCGCCATCGTCGTGCCGTGCGTCAGCACCGAGCGCGGCAGGGTCTCGTTGATCGACAGGTTCAGGATCTCGTAGAGATTCTGGCGTCGGTACTTGCGCAAGTTTTCGCGCACGCGGTCGAAGATGATGATCGTATCGTTCAGCGAATAACCGACCATCGTGAGCACCGCGCCCACCACGACGAGACTCACCTCCAGCTTCATGAGTACGAGGAAGGAGATCGTCGTGAGAATGTCGTGCGCCGTGGCGATCACGGCCGCGAGGCCGAAGCGCCACTCGAACCGCCACGCGAGATACGCGAGCGTGACGACGAACGAGAAGGCGATCGCCAGGAACGCCTTGCCCTGCAGCTCGCGACCCACCTTCGGTTCGACGGCTTCGTAGCGCACGATGGTGTAGCTGTCGTGGCCGATGCTCGTGGTGAGGGCGCGATCGACCGCCGCCGCGGTCGCTTCCGTGCCCCCGCCCGGCCCCGTGGCCTGCTCGCCCAGGCGCGCCCGGATCAGGAATTCGCTGTCGCTGCCGAAGGTCGAGATCTCGGCGCCCTTGATGCCCGCCTGGTCGAGCGCGGCGCGCAGCACGCCTGTCTCCGTCACCTTATGGGTCCGCACTTGCAGTTGCGTGCCGCCCGTGAATTCGATGGAGTAGTTGATGCCCCGGATCGCGAGCAGGACGAAGCCGGGGACGATCATGAAGGCCGTGAGCCCGTAGGCCCAGCGGCGCCACTTGATGAAGTCGTAATTCGCGTTGGCGAAGAGTCGGATCATCAGACGCTCAGGGTGGTCATGTCGGGCCGCCGCTGCAGCCAGATCATGAAGAAAGTGCGAACGGCGAACACGGCCGTGATCATGGACGCCGCGATACCGACGATCAAGCTGATGGCGAAGCCCTGCACCGGGCCCGTGCCGACCAGATAGAGAATGGCCGCGGTGAGCATCGTGCTGACGTTGGAGTCGATGATGGCGCTCATGGCGTGCTGGAATCCCTCATCCACCGCCAGGCGCACCGACTTCCCGTGCTGCAGCTCCTCGCGGATGCGCTCGAAGATCAGCACGTTCGCATCCACCGCGATGCCTACCGACAGCACCAGTCCGGCGAGCCCGGGAAGGGTGAGGGTGAAGCCGAACACCGCCAGACCGCCGAGCGTCAGCACCACGTAGAGCGACAGCGCGCCCACCGCCACGAGCCCGGAGGAGCGGTAGTAGATCACCATGATGAGCACGACCAGGAGCACGCCCACCGCGCCCGCGCGGATACCGTCCCGGATCGAGTCCGCGCCGAGGATGGGACCGATGGAGCGCTCCTCGACGATCGTGAGCGGCGCGGGCAGCGCGCCGGCGCGCAGCACCAGCGCCAGGTCGTTGGCCTCGACGAGCGGTTTGGCGCCCAGCTCGATCTGCCCCTGGTTGCCGATCTGGCTGCGGATCACGGGCGGCTGGCCCTGCACCTGGCCATCGAGGATGATGGCCATGTAGTCGTTGACGTGCTTGCCGGTTTCGTCGTAGAAGATCCGGCCGCCGCGGCGGCTGAGCGTGAAGTTGACGACCGACTGATTGGTCAGCGGGTCGCGCTGGGCCACGGCCTTGGTGAGGTATTCCCCCGTGATGATGGGACGGCTCTCGACCGCGTAGAGCGCGCGATACGCGCGCGCGCTGCGGACCTCCGTCGCGGCACCCCAGCGGAGCTCGAGATGGCGCGGGATCAAGCGCTGCACCTCGGGCCGATTGAGCAGGCTGTCGACGTAGGGCCGCTGCTCTTCGGGCAGGAAGAATTCCCCCGGCATGGTGCCCGGCTGCAGCAGCGACGCCAGCACGCTGCCGCCCACCGTGTCGGCGGTTTTGTTCTTCGACGTATCGCCGAACAGGCGCGCCACCGCAGAGGCCGCGCCCGCGCCCGGGCCCTTCACGCCCGACTGGCGCAGCGCCTGATCGATGGCGGGAATCGCGTCGCGGAACTCGTTCTTCATGTCCACGATGCGGAACTCGAGGAACGCCGTGCGCTGGATGATGTCTCGGGCGCGTGCCGGGTCGCTCTCGCCCGGCAGCTCGACGATGAGGCGGCAGCTCCCCACCACCTGCACCACGGGCTCCGTGGTGCCGAACTCGTTGATGCGCGTCCGGACCACGCGCTCGGCGCGGCGGATGGCATCGGCGCAATCGGCGACCGGTCCCTTGGACTGGTCCACTTCGAGCGCCAAGTGAACTCCGCCGCGCAGGTCGAGTCCCAGATTGACCGGCACCTGCCGCTCCACCGTGTCCTTCATGAGCCCGGTCTGCGCGTCGCGTACGCGGCGCGCTTCGTTCTTGGGAAAGAGGGCCCAGATGCTGATGGCGACCAACACGGCGATCGTGATCAGCCGCGCGCGAATCGTTTTGATCATCCGTCTCCCTGGAGCTTGAGCTCGGTCCGTCCCGCCTGCAGGTCCGCCGCGATCTGCGCCACCAGCGCGTCGCGCGACGGGAACGTGCGCACGTCCCGCAGGCGGCGCACCCATGCGATCGTCAGCGTCTCGCCCACCAACTCACCCGCGAAATCCAGCAGGTGCACCTCGAGGCCGCGCTCCGCCACGCCGAACGTAGGCCGCGATCCCTGATTCATGACTCCACCCACCCTTCCCCCGCTCGCCTTCCCTTGTCCCCCGATGGTGACCCATACCGCGTACACGCCGTCGGGCGGCAGCAGCTTGCGCGCATCCGGCAGCGCGACGTTCGCGGTCGGCACCCCGAGCTGGCGCCCCCGGCCCGCGCCTTGCTCCACGCGCCCCGTCACCGCGTACGGCCGGCCCAGCCAACGCTCGGCCTGCGCGAGATGGCCGTGCGCCACCGCGGCGCGGATCAGCGTGGACGAAATCGGCGTGCCGTCGTCCCGGACCGCATCCACGACGTCGACCGCGAATCCTTCGGCCGCGCCGAGCGCCCGCACCACCGCCACGTCTCCCGAGCGGCCCCGGCCGAATCCGTGATCGTGCCCCAGCACCAACTCGCGCATCCCGAACTCAGCACGCAGCGTCTGGATGAACTCCTGCGGGCCGAGCTGCGACAGCGCCGGCGTGAACGGCAGCACCGCTACGCGACGGACACCTGCCCCGAGCAGCAGCGCCCGCTTTTCCTCGAGCGTCGTCAGCAGCCGCGGCGCGGCCGACGGATTCACTACCTCGAGCGGATGAGGCTCGAACGTGACCACGACGCTCTCGCCGCCGCCCGCCTGCGCGCGCCGCACGATCTCGGCGAGCACCGCCTGGTGCCCGCGATGCACGCCGTCGAACGACCCCACCGTCACGACGCTGCCCGTCATTCGCTCACCAGCACGACGCGCGGCTTGAGCATGTCGCCCTCTCGCTCCGCCACGGCGAGCAGCACGCCGTCGGCGAACAGCGCCACGCGCCCCGCTCCCTGGTCGCCGCTCCCCGCCGCAATGGGCCGCCCGTGGGCCGCCGCGACACTCTCCGCCGGGTCGAGATCGCGCCGCGCGAGGTCCGCCACCAGGGTCGCCGCGTCGCGCACGGCAGCGGGCGTCACCGCCTCAGCCGGCACCGCGTCCGCGAGGGTGAACGGACCCACCGCGGTACGTTCCAGCGCCACGAGGTGTCCGCCGCACCCGAGCGCCGCGCCCACGTCACGCGCCAAGCTGCGCACATAGGTCCCGGCGCTCACCGTGGCGTGGAACCGCGCATCGGGCGGCGCCCACTGATCGAGCACGAGCGCGTGCACGTCCACCGGCCGCGGCTGCAACGCGGGCGTCTCGCCGCGCCGCGCGCGCCGGTAGGCCCGCTCTCCCGCCACTTTCACCGCCGAATACGCGGGCGGTGCCTGATCGTAGCGTCCCGTGAACCGCGCGAACGCCGTGGCCACCAAGGCTGCGTCGAGCGCGCGCCACGCATCGGATGTTGCGGTGACGGTCCCCGTGCCGTCGTCCGTATCCGTGGTGGCACCCAGGCGGATCACCCCCGCGTAGCGCTTGTCCCACCCGGCAGCGTAGGGCGCCAAGCGCGTCGCCCGTCCCACCACGACCACCAGCAACCCCTGCGCGAACGGGTCGAGCGTGCCGAGGTGCCCCACCCGGCGCTCGTCCAGCGCGCGGCGCACGGTGTCCACCACGTCGTGCGACGTGGGGCCCGCGGGCTTCGCCACGAGGACGACGCCCGAAATCAAACGTCCTCCTTCAGCTCCTTCAGCACGCGATCGATGCGCTGCGCGTGCTCGATGCCCCGATCCAACTCGAATGTGAGGTCGGGCGCGATGCGCAGCGGCAGCGTCTCGGCCAGGCGGTTGCGCAAGTAGCCCGCGGCGCTCGCCAGGCCTTCGAGCGAGCGCGCTTTCTCTTCTTCGACGGCCATGACGCTCACCCGGACGCGGGCGTGCTGCAGATCGCCCGAGACCTCGACGCCCGTCACGGTGACGAAGCCGATGCGCGGGTCGCGGGCGTTGCCCGTGAGGAATTCGGCCACGGTCTGGCGGACGATTTCGGCCACCCGCTCGGGACGATGACTGCGGCGTCGCATATCAGAGATAACTCGCGCTCGTGTCCATGATTCGCGCACCGGGGGCCGCCTCGACGAGGCGATCCGCCTGATGCAACACGTCCTCGGCGTGACGGCGGTCGGTGCTCACGACGCACACCGTGATTTCGGCGCGTTGCCACAGGTCCTGGTGCGCCGTTTCCGCGGCGGAGACGTTGAACGCGTTGTGCAACCGCGTCTTCAAGCTCTGCAAGATCTGGCGCTTGTCCTTGAGGGACTGACACGCCGCCAAGTGCAGCTCCCACGTCATCACGCCGACCACCACGCTCAGGCGCCCTTGGTCGCGCTCCCCGAATCGAGCGAGCGTGCGACTTCCTCGACCCGGTACGCCTCGATCAGATCGCCGACCTTCACGTCGTTGAAGTTCTCGACGCCCATGCCGCACTCGAAGCCCTCACGCACCTCGCGCGCGTCGTCCTTGAAGCGCTTGAGCGACGCCAGCGTGCCGTCGTACACCTCGACGCCGCCGCGGATCAGCCGGACGCGCGCCGTGCGCGGAATCACGCCGGAGCGCACGAAGCACCCCGCGATGGTACCGACTTTGGCGATCTTGAAGATCTGTCGCACCTCCGCCTCGCCCAGCACGACTTCTTTGTGCTCCGGTGCGAGCAGGCCCTCCATCGCCGCTTTCACCTCTTCCACCGCCTCATAGATGATGCGGTAGGTGCGGATCTCGACCCGCTCGCGCTCCGCCGAGGCGCGCGCGTTCGAATCGGGCCGCACGTGGAAGCCGATGATGATGGCGCCCGACGCCTTGGCGAGCAGCACGTCGGAGTCGGTGATCGCGCCCACGCCGCGGTGCACGATCTCGACCTTGACCTCGGTCGTGGAGAGCTGCGACAGGGCGTCGGCCAGCGCTTCGGCCGGGCCGCCCTGATCGGCCTTGATGATGAGCCGCAGCGCGGCCGCGCCGCCCTCGGCGCGCTCCGCCATGAAGTCTTCCAGCGTCTTGACGCGCCCGGTGCGGCGGTGCTGCGCCTCGCGCTCGAGGCGCTGCCGCCGCTGCGCGATCTCGCGCGCGGCCGAGGCGTCGGCCGTGACGGTGAATTTGTCGCCCGCTTGCGGCACTCCTTCGAAGCCCAAGATCTGTACCGGAATCGACGGCCCGGCGGCGGGCACCGTCTGGCCGCGCTCGTCGAACAACGCGCGCACCCGGCCGGAGTACATGCCGCAGATGAAATCGTCGCCCACCTTGAGCGTGCCGCTCTGGACCAGGATGGTCGCCACCGGGCCCTTGCCCGGATCGAGCGTCGCCTCGAGCACCGTGCCGCTCGCCGGCCGGTCGGGATTCGCCTTGAGGTCGAGCAGCTCGGCCTGCAGCAGGAGCTGGTCGAGCAGGGCGTCGACGTTGGTGCCCTTCTTCGCGGAGATCGCGGTCGCCAGCACTTGACCGCCGAACTCCTCGAGCACCACCCCGTGCGCCAGCAGATCCTGCTTCACTTTCTGCACGTTGGCGCTCGGCAGGTCGATCTTGTTGATGGCGACGACGAGCGGCACGCCGGCGTTCTTGGCGTGCGAGATGGCTTCGACGGTCTGCGGCATGATGGCGTCGTCGGCCGCGACCACCAGCACCACAATGTCGGTCACCTGCGCGCCCCGAGCGCGCATCGCGGTGAACGCCTCGTGGCCCGGCGTGTCGAGGAACGTGATCTCGCGGCCGTCCTTGAGCGTCACCAGATAGGCGCCGATGTGCTGCGTGATACCACCCGCCTCGCCCGCCACCACGTTGGCCTTGCGGATATGGTCGAGCAGCGACGTCTTGCCGTGGTCGACGTGGCCCATCACGGTCACCACGGGCGGCCGCGGCTTCAAGTTCTCGGGCGCTTCGGCCGGCTCCTCGGTGCCGGCGGCTGCCTGGTCGTAGCCCTCTTCCTTCACGGCCTGGAAGCTGAACGCCGACGCGATCAGCTCAATCATGTCGAAGTCGAGGCGCTGGTTGATCGTC
>JBGPOE010000036.1:0-26050 GCA_041487875.1 Gemmatimonadota bacterium
CCGGCGGCGCTTCTTCCTGGCTTTGGGCCTCGAGTACGTGGGACGCGCCCTGCTGATGACCGAGTACTACGTGATCTTATTGAGTCTCGGAATCAACGTGGGATTGATTCACGGCTTCGTAGTGGGGGCACTGTCGTCACTCGTGGGCAACGTGATGTTCATGCTGCCCTACGAGTTGGGCGCGAAAGAGGGCTCGCTCTATCTCCTGTTCCGCCTGGTGGGCGTGAACCCAGCGCTCGGTGTGTACGCGGCTCTGGTGAGCCGGCTGCGCGATCTCACCTGGATGGGCATCGGTCTGGTGCTGATCTGGGCCGCGGGGCGGCGCGCGGCCCCGGCACCCGCGCGCGTGTCCGGCGACGCGTGAAACTCCCCACCCATGTCCTCGCCACGACGCTGGGCGTGAAGGCGCTGGGACTCCACGGCGGCGACGTAGCGCTGGCGTTCGCCTTCGGCTGCGGCGTGGACATCGATCACCTGCTCAAGGCGCCGTTCTATTTGCGCTCGGTCGGTTTGAGAGACCGCCGCGGCTACTACTGGCGCTCGTCGTTACAGGAGCCGGTGGCGCTCCTCTGGATCGTCCCGCTCAGCATCTTCCTCGGGACGATCATCCCGATCGTTTTCTTCGCCGTCCACGTCGCCATGGATTACAGCGTCCGCTTCGAGAAGATGCCGTTCTATCCGTACCATCCGCTCGTCACACGGGGCTGGCTCTTGAGCGTGTCCGATAACGTCAAGGAGGGCGTGCTGTTCGTCCTGCTCGCATGTACGACTTCGCTCCTGTTCTTAGCCGCGCGGTAGACCGCGTCACCCGGCCCGCCTTGCGGGCGTTGCACCTGGGCCTCGGGGTCACGCCCGGCCAGGTGACGTGGGCGTCGTTCTGGGTGAGCGCCGGGGCGGCGGTGGCGGTGGGCGCGGGCCGGCTCCACCTGGGCCTCTGGCTGATGGCACTCGGCCAAGTGCTCGATTCGCTGGACGGCGGCATCGCGCGCCAGTTCGGGCTCGCATCGGAAGCGGGGCGGCGGCTCGACACGCGGCTCGACCGCGCGTCGGAGGCGGCGCTGTTCGTGGGATTCGCGTGGGCGGGTCTGGCGCCGTGGAAGCTCGTGCTGCTGGCCTTCACCGCGATCCTGCTGATGACGAGCATCGCCGACCGGTCCAGGATCGATCCCGGCTTCAAGCGGTTCGCGCTGTACTTCGGGTTGTGGCTGCCCTATCCGCTGATCTTCACCGTTATCTTCGGGGTGAATCTCGCGGCGTACGTGATCGGCCTGCTCGCGATCGACTTCCGGTTCCAGCGCAAGATGGACGCGCTGGGCGGAGACTTGGACACGGTGGCGTCGCGGGCGGCGGCGCTCGAGCGCGGCACGCCGTAACAACGAGGCGCACGATGTGGCATGCATTGACGATCCTGACCCTGTTCACAACGCCGGCCGCGCCCCAGACCGCCGTCTTCGCCGGCGGCTGTTTCTGGGGCGTGGACGCGGTCTTCAAGCACGTTAAAGGCGTGATCCGCGTGGTGTCCGGATATGCCGGGGGCGACGCGGCGAATCCCACCTACGGGCAGGTGAGCACGGGCACGACGGGACACGCCGAGTCGGTCGAGGTGACCTACGACCCGACGCAGGTATCGTACGATCAGCTGCTGCAGGTGTTTTTCGTGGTGGCGCACGACCCCACGCAGCTCAACCGCCAGGGGCCGGACGAGGGGACGCAGTATCGCTCCGCGGTGTTCTACGCGAGTCCGGAGCAGCAGCACGCCGCGGCGGCGGCCATCGCCGCCTTCACCAAGCAGCACTTGTACGCCGGTCCGATCGTGACGCAGGTGGTGGCGCTCACACACTTCTATCCGGCGGAGGAATACCACCAGAATTATCTGGCGCGCCACCCCGACCAGCCCTACATCATCTACAACGACCTGCCCAAGCTGCGCCGGCTCGCCGAGCGGTTTCCGGCGTTGTATCAGCCGTAAGTCGCACGTTTGAGCTTGACACCGGGCGCGGCGGCGCTAGCCTTCCTCCAGCCGCCGACCTGCCCCAGCCTGTAGGTCCCGTCCCGCTCTTTCGGAGACTCACGGTGTTCCCTCGCTGCTACGCGCCGCGGTCTGGCGCGCCTGGCTGTTCTCGCCTCCTGAGGTAGTCCGCACACATGATGAAGAAACTGTTTCCCGTCGCGGCGGTGTTGGTCGCCGTCGGGGCCGGCCGTGGTATGGCACAAGGCATTCCCACCTCGCAGCCCCCTTATATCCTGATCGCCCGCGAGTACGTGAAGCTGGGCCACGGCGCCGAGCACGCGCGCATCGAGGCCGGGTGGCCCGCGGCGTTCGCCAAGGCCAAGTCGCCGACGTACTACCTCGCCATGGTGTCCCTCACGGGCCCCAGTGAAGCGTGGTTCGTCACCCCCTACGCTTCTCACGCCGCGATCGCGGATGACATGAAGCAGGCTGCGTCGGACACCGTGCTCGGCGCCGAGCTGCAGCGTCTGAGTCGCGCGGATGCCGAGATGCTCACCGACGCCCGGCAGATCGAGGCCGTGGCGCGCCCCGACTTGAGCTCGGGTGCGTACCCAAACATCGGACGGCAACGGTTTTGGGAGATCTCCGTGTATCGGGTGCGTCCGGGGCACGAGGCGTCCTTCGACGCGGCCGCCAAGGCATACGGTGCATCGGCCCAGCGCACCGCGCCGGGGCTGAGCTTCCGTGTGTACCAGGTGCTCGCGGGGATGCCCGAGCCGACGTATCTGGTGTTCCAGTCGTTCGTCACGTACGCGCAGGTGGATACGGCGATGGCCGCAGGCCAGAAGATCATGGGAGGCTTCACGCCCGATGAGCAGGCCGCGGTCGGCAAATTCCTCACCGACGGCCTCCTGACGGTGGAGACGAACCGCTTCCAGCTCAACGCGACGATGAGCTACGTGTCGGACTCGGTCCGTGCCACCGACCCGTCGTTCTGGAAGCCGAAGCCGCGCACCCGGCGGCCGTAAGCAGGACCTGTTCCGGCGGGGTGCGTCGCTCTGGCGACGCGCCCCGTCCGGTTAGCTCCACGGCTCGTCCGCCGTGGGTCCATAGATCGACGGGACTTTGCCGTCCACCATCCGCAGGTAGATCGAGAACTGGCCGCGGTGGTGGATGCTGTCCATCAGCAGGAACCACAGCACGTCCATGCGGCGCAGGTCGCCCATCTGCTTGGGACCGGTGGCGAACTTCACCGTCTTGTTGAGCTCGGCGTCGGGCGCGCGCTTGACCTGGTCGACCAGCGCCCGGTGCCCTTTCTCGTAGGCCGCGATCACCTCGGGCAGCGTGGCCGCCGCCTTGGGAAGCTTGGCGAATTCCATCGAGCCTTCGATCGCCATGCGGGCCCCGCCCAGCTCGAAGACGAAGTTCTGGGCGAGATCCTTGGCCGACTTGCACTTCGCGTGCGGCGTGAAGTCGGCCCGGGCGACGGGGAACGCCTTCAGCACCTTGAGCGTGGTCTGGTATTCCTTTTCCATCGTGTTCAAGAACTGCTCTTTTTCGCTCATCGGAATGTCTCCTTCAAGAAAGCGTGTCTCACCGCACGAGATGCAGCGATGTGAGATGCACCGCATAGCCCAGGCAGAAGGCGATGCCGGCGGACAATACCACGGGCGGCGGGGAGAAGTGGATCCAGGAGATCACGAGGCTCACGAGCTGCACCGCGCAGAAGATCCAGCCCAGCGCGCCGATTGCCAGCGGGTCCGTCGCGGCGAGGTCGCCCAGATGCCAGGCGAGGAACGCCGAGAAGAGGAGGTAGAGGGTGACGTACAGGCCGAATCCCCGGTAGAACCGGCCGTAGCTGTAGGTGCCGCGCCCCACCAGGAAGGTGACGCTGTCCATGCTGGCGAAGAGGGCCTGGCCTTCGGGCGTCGGCGGCCGGAAGCGCAGGAATCCCACCGTGTGGCCCGCGGCGAAGATCACGAACAACCCCGCCGCAATGCGGTAGAACAGCGTCGCGGTCATGTGCCCCTCAGCGCATTGACGATGTTGAGCCGCGCGGCACGCACGGCCGGTAGGAATCCGCCCACGAAGCCCATCACGAGCGCGAAGACCAGCGCCCTCACGGCCACGCCCACCGACAGCGCGAAACCGAACCCGAGCTCCGAGAAGGACGTGAAGTTGACGGTGGAGACGCTGGCGAACGTGAGCGCCGACGCGAGCAGGATGCCCACACCACCGCCCAACAGCGCCAGCAGCAGCGCCTCGACCAGGAACGCGGCGAGCACGCTGCGCCGCCGGAAGCCCAGGGCCCGCAGCGTGCCGATTTCCACGACGCGGTTGGCGACCGCGGCATACATCGTGATCATGGCGCCGATCATCGCGCCCACGCTGAAGATGATCGTGACCACGAGCCCCAGAATCCGGATGAAGGTCGCCATGCCCTGGGACTGCTCGCGGTAGAAGTCGCGCTCGCGTTTGGGCTCGATGTACTGGGTGCGCGGATCGGCGGCGAGGCGCGCCTTGAGCGCATCGAACTGCGCGGGGTCCTTGAGCCGGAAGCTGATGGACGAATAGACGGGCCGGTCGAACGCCTGCATCACCTGGTCCACGTCCGTCCACATCTCCGAGTCGAAGCCGGTGCCGCCGGCGTCGAAGAACCCCACCACGGTCCAGCGGTCGCCGCCGAAGGGCACGTCGGTGCCCAGCGCCACACCCTGGAATCGCGCCGCGATGTTCTTCCCCACGATCATCTCGTGCGTGCCGAAGCGGAACATGCGGCCCGCGGTGATGTGGAGCTTGGGCCGGAGCTCGAGGGCGTGGGGCGACACGCCGCGCACCGTCACGTTGCCCATCGTGTTGGTGCTCTTCTTGTTGAGGTTGATGATCAAGTCGATTTCGCGCGACAGGAGCGGCCGGCCGTCGGCCGCGGGCGCCACTTCGGGCGCGGTCTCGAGGATCTCGGCCGTGGCGCGGTCCACCTGGCTCACGAGCTCCGAGCTGGCGGCTTTGCGCAGCACGATGGCGTTGTCGGCGGCGCCCGTGTCGACGAGCGTCGCTTGGAGCCCGCGGGCGAGCATCAGGACGCCCGTGAAGACGAACACGACCAGGGCGACGCCGCCCACAGTCAGCGCGGTGGTGAGGCGACGGGCCCAGAGGCTGCGCCAGATGTAGGAAAACGGAATTTTCACGTGTCGGTCCTTTATCCCACCGTCCGCAGGCCGTTGACGATCGGCAGCCGCACCGCGCGGATCGTCGGCGCCACCGCGGCGGCGACACTGCACAGGGCCGCCGTGGCGAGCGCGAGCGCGATAGTGACGGGGGCCACGCCGATCACGGGAAACATCGTCGGCACCGCCTTGGAGAAGCCGTTGACCACGGGGAAGGTCAGCAACACGCCCACTAGGCCGCCCGCGAGCCCGATCAACAGGGACTCGCCCAGGATGAACGCCGCCAGGTGGCGCCCCGTGAAGCCGATGGTCTTCAAGACGGCGTACTCCCGCGTCCGCTCGCGCACGGCCATCACGATCGTGTTGGCGAGCACCAGCAGGATGATGCCGATGATGATGAACGAAATGAGCTGCAGCGAGGTGATGATCGCGGACGACATCTGCACGAACCCCTGTTGGAACGCGCGCTCGCTCTCGGTCTTGGTGGGCGCCTGCGAGTTCTGATACAGGTCGTCCACCGCACCCGCCACGCGCGGCATGTCGTCCGCGTTGCCCACCCGCAGCACGTACCAGCCGGCGCCCACCGAGCGGCCGGGCTCGCGCTGCGTCACCTGCTCGTACAGGTAGTTCCACTGCAAGAACATCTGCGTCTCGTCGGTGGACGGCTCCTTGCCGTGATAGATGCCGCGCACCGTGAACTGCCACGATCCGGGGAAGATGTCGCCGTTCAAGGTGATCACGTCGCCGATCTTGAAGCCGTGCTGGGCCGCGAGCTTCGCGCCGATGATGCAGCCGCTGCGGTCCTTCATGAAGGCGGCGAGCTGATCGGGCGGCACGACAAACTCCGGGTACATCTGGAACCAGGTGTCGGGGTCCACCGCGAAGCGCGGCCAGAAGTTCTTGAAGTCGTTGGGATCGCCGTACACGCCGCCGAACCAGTTGGCCCACGAGACGCTCGTCACGCCCGGCACCTTGGCGATTTCCGGCCGGTCGGCCGTGGGCAGCGGGAAGATGAACGACACGCGGTGGCGCACGATCATCCGGTTGGCCGACGAGCCGGCGACACCGGCGTTCCACGCGCCCACGATGGTGCGCAGCAGCCCGAACGCCATCACCGCCGTGGCGATCCCCAGGATCGTCAGAATGGTCCGCAGCCGGTGGCGGAAGGCGTTGCGGAAGATGATCGACAGGATCTTCACGCGCCCCCTCCTACTGCAGCTCGCCCTTGTCGAGGTGGCGCACAACGTGCGCCCGCTCGGCGGCGTGCGGATCGTGGGTGACCATGACGATGGTTTTCTTGAATTCCTTGTTGAGCCGCTCGAGCAGGGTCAGGATCTCGTCGCCCGACTTGCGGTCCAAGTCGCCGGTGGGCTCGTCCGCCACGAGGATCGTGGGATCGGTGGCGATGGCCCGCGCGATGGCGACGCGCTGCTCCTCCCCGCCCGACAGCTGGCGCGGGGAGTGGTGCATGCGGTCGGACAGGCCCACCAGCGCCAGCGCCGTTTCCACGTGCTCCTTGCGCTGCTTCTTGGAAAGCGGCGCGAGCAACAGCGGCAGCTCCACGTTCTCGTACGCCGTGAGCACGGGAATCAGGTTGTAGAACTGGAACACGAATCCGATGTGCGTGGCGCGCCACTTGGCGAGCTGCGATTCGCTCAAGGTCGTGACGTCGGTGCCCGCGACGCTCACGCTGCCCGCGTCGGGGCGGTCGATGCCGGCGATGAGGTTGAGGAGCGTCGTCTTCCCCGAGCCCGAGGGACCCATCAAGCCGAGGAACTCCCCCGGCGGCACGTCGAGCGTGATGTTGTTCAAGACGGGCACGGTCATCGCGTCGCGCTTGTAGGCCTTGGACACACCACGAATCTGAACGATCGGATTGGTCACGGGTCGCTTTCCGGGTTATGGCACTTTGACTTTGACGCCCTGACGCAGACGGGCGTCAACACTATCGATCACCTGAGTTCCCACCGCCAGTCCCTGCAAGACGGCCAGCCCCGTGCCCACGCGCCGGCCCACCACCACCGGGATCTCGACGGCGCGGCCCGACGCCACGGTGAACACCACGCTGCGGCCGTCGCGCAGCACCACGGCGGTCGCGGGCACCGCCAGCACGGGCAGCGTGTCGGCGTGGGCCATCGGCTCGGTGCGCGGCAAAAAGTGCACCTTGGCGCTCATTTCCGGCAACACGCGCCCGTCGTAGCGGCGGAACGCGACTTTGACCTGAATGGTCGCCTTGGCGCGGTCGGCGGTGGGAACGATTTTCGCGACCGTGCCGGGATAGCGCACATCGGGATAGGCATCGAGCACGATCTCGCACGGCTGGCCTGCCACCACCTGCTCGATGCTCGACTCGGACACGTCGACTTCGACCTGCAGTGAAGCCAGGTCGGCGAGCGTCACGACGGCGGCCTTGGACAGCACGCTGCCCGCGAGCGGCGCCACCATTTCCCCCACGTCGGCGTTCTTGGTGAGGACGGTGCCGTCGAAGGGCGCGCGGATCACCGTGTTCTCGAGCGCCACCTGCGCGCCGTCCACGCCCGCCTGGGCGATCGCGATCGTCGCCACCACGCGGCGGTAGCGCGCGTCGGCCGCGTCGTACGCTTCTTGCGTCGTGAGATTGCTGTCGAGCAGCGTGCGCTGGCGCGCCAGCACCGCGGTGGCGTCGTGCAGGTCGGCACGGCCCAATTGCAGATTGGCCTGCGCCTGCGCGAGCTGCGCTTTCACGTCCGCATCTTCGATGCGGGCGATCACCTGTCCCCGGCGCACGCGGTCGCCTTCCACCACGCCCAGGTACACGAGCCGGCCCGTACCCTTGGATGCGACGGCCGCCTTGCGCTGCGCCACCACGTAGCCGCTCGCGATCACCACGACGTTGGCCTGCGCGGGGGAGACGAGAGTGGCGGGCGTCAAGTGGACCGAGAGGGAGCCGCCGAGGCTGCGCGCCACGAGCAGCGCGACGACCACGAGCAGCAGCACCGCGGGCGCGCCCACGAGCAGCCAGCGCGGCGGGCCGCCGCCGCGGGCCGTGGCCTCGGCGCGGTCGATTCGCAGCGCCGTCAGGTCGGCATTCTTCGCATCCACGGCCTCAATGCTAACTGGGAAACTGGGGAGCCAAAAGGCTGTTGGTACAGGCTCACGCGTCGCTCTTCGTCTCTTCTTCGCCGGCCTTCTTCTTCTTGAGGAACCAGACGACGAACAAGACCACGCTGACGATCAGGGCGATCTTGACGATCGTCAGGACGAATCCCAGCACGGTGCCGAGCAGGGGCAGCAGGAGGAAGGAGGCGAGTTTCCACAGGGTGACGCCGAGGATGCCGACGGCGGCGACCTGGAGCGCGGGTTTGATCATGCGAGACTCCGACAGGGGATTCCCATAGTACGGGGGAAACGTACCCTGGGGTTCACCCCGGCGCGGGGCCCCCAGAGCTTGACCTCTGGCGCCCTATTTCCTACTGTGGGCCGTTGCAAGTCGCACTCTCACACACCAAGGGGATCGAATGAACAAGATCAACTGGGGTCGAGTGCTCGGTGGCGGGTTGTTGGCGGGCGTGGTGCTGAACGTCTGGGATTTCGTCGTGAACGGCATGTTCCTGAAGAACGATTGGAACACCGCGCTGCACGCGCTCGGCAAGGGCGACATGGCCGGGTCTTCGATCATGTGGTTCGTCATTTGCGATTTCATCGTAGGGGTCTTCTTGGTGTGGCTGTACGCGGCCATCCGGCCGCGCTACGGCGCGGGCGCCAAGACGGCCGCGAGCGGCGCGTTCGCGTTCTGGCTCGTGACCGTGGGGTTCCAACTCGCGAGTGGCGGGATGGGGCTCTTCCCCACAAACCTGCTCGTGATATCGACGATCGCGTCCTTGGCGGGCTTCGTACTCGCCGCGGAAGCGGGGGCGTGGCAGTACAAAGAGATGTAACGAGGCGCTAGACCGCCACCGCGAGCGCCGTCAAGAGCGCGGCGGTGGCGACCGCTTGAATGTGCACCTTCAGTGCCTGGCGCCGCACCTGTGCCAGCTCGGCGGCGTTGATGATCGCTTCGGGACCTGAGTCCATGTCGCGCTGACCCAGCGCGGCGAGTCGGACTCAGGTCTTTTCTTTCGCCTGAAAGACGCCCAGGGCTCCGAACCAGAGCGGCAGAAACAGCACGAGCCGCCAGCGCCGGTCCGCGCCGCCCATGAGCAACGCCGCCGCAAGCAGCCCGCTCGCGGCGAGCGTCATGACTCCTGCCACGAGCCGCTTGCGGCGCTCGGCGGGGCCGATGTTGGGGATGCTCATCGCACCGCCGCCCACATCGCGACCACCGCCATCACCAGCCCCACACCGATCTTCGCCGTGTTGGCGGCGACGCGCCCGAGCAGGGCGCCCCAACCGACACGCAACGCGCCGTGGACTTTCCAGGTCGCCGAGTATTCGAACAAGGTGGCGCCCGCAAACGCGCCGATCAGCGCCCCGATCACACTGCCGATCACCGGGACGGGCACGCCCACCGTGGCGCCCACCACTCCGCCCAGCAGCGCGCCCCAACCCGCCCGTTTCGAGCCGCCGTACTTGCGCGTCAGACCGAAGCCGAGCCAGGCCTCGAGCAGCTCACCGAGGCCGGCCAATGCGAGGACAGCGATCGTGGTGACCAAGCCCACGGTCCGGAAGTTCGTGAGCGCGCCGTAACCCAGGACGGCGAGGACTATGACCCAGAGTCCCGGCAGACCGAGTGCCACCAGGACGAGACCCGCGAGACAGATGAGTGCGAGGAGGAGGGCGAGCAGGGTGTGGGTCATGCAGTCACCAACGAGTGCCAGGCCGTTCTGGGTTCAGCCGCGCAAGGGTAACAGGGCACCCTCGTGCTCGAGCAGCCAGCGTTTCCGGTCGATCCCGCCACCGAAGCCCGTCAAGTCGCCGTTCGCGCCGATCACGCGGTGGCACGGCACGATGACGGGAATGGGGTTCTTGCCGTTGGCGGCGCCCACGGCGCGGGCGTTGCGCGCATCGCCCAGACGGCGCGCCAGCTCGCCATAGGTCGTCGTCGCGCCGTAAGGAATTCTTGCGAGCGCGTCCCACACGCGGTGCTCGAATGCGGAGCCCTCGGCCGCGAGCGGCAGATCGAACGTCTTGCGGGTCCCGGCGAAGTACTCGGCGAGCTGCTGGCGCGCGCGGGCAAGAATCTCCGCGGCCGGGCCGGCGGCCTCGCCCTGGGCATCCGGTGGAGAACCGTGACGCGACGTGGGGAAATACACCGCCGTCAGCGCCGTCGCGGATGCGGTGAGCGTCAGCTCGCCGATGGGGCTGGGGCAGCGGGTATAGCCTAACATGCCCGGAGTCTAGCGACCCCGGGCCGCGCGTCAATTCACACCGCGATCGTGATTTCGCTCCGCAGATCCACCACGCCCGGGACGCCGAGTGCCGCGTGCTCGGCGCTGGCGCGCTCGGCGAGCGAGCGCAGGTGCCCGGTCAGCGTCACGGTGCCCTGCTCGGTCCGCACGCGCACGTAGCGCGCGTCGCCGCCGATCGCCCGCGTCAGGGCTGCATGGAGGCGCTCGTCCACCGCGGCGGCGCCCGCCGCCGGGCGCACGCGAATCAGGTTGGTCACGCCGCGGATCCCCACCAGACGCTCGATCGCGGCCTCGGCCTCCTGGCGCTGTACGTCGAGCGCCACTTCCCCTTCGAGGCGGACCCAGCCACCCGACACCGTGGCCCGGATGCCGCGCCGCGGGACGGCGGCGTTCCATTCGAGCAGGCACGCGATCTCTTCTTCCAGCTCCGGATCGCCGCGATCTTCACCGACGGGCGGTCGCACCACCACCGCGTCACGCAGCTCGGCGAGGCCCGCCACGCGCGCGGCCGCGCGCAGCGCCAGCGCCTTGTGGGCGTACGCGGGGACCGTGCCGGTGAGGGTCGCCGCGCCGGACGCTACGATGACCTGCACCGCGCTCGCATCGAGCAGCGGCTCCCAGTGGAACTCGTCCCAGATGCGGCGCTGCAGGTCCTGATCGCGGGTGGGGTGCTCACCGTCGGTGAGCCACAACTCGATCGACAAGCCACCGCTGGGCGCGTAGTCTGACATAGCCGGCCTCCTGGGGGTGAACGGGCCGGGCCCAGGCGGGCCCATATGCAACCTGAGCCCGCCCGGGGTGAGGGCAACGTGAAACGCGGGCGAAGATTTCTTACGCCGGCACGTGCGGCTGCTGCTGGCGCAGCAGGCGCGAGATCGGCCCCAGCTCTTGGGCGAGCAGCTCGAGCACGTCGTCGAGACTGAGAATGCCGACCAGCTGCTTCCCTTCGCCCGTCACGACCAGGCGCCGCGCGCCGGTTTCCGCCATGCGCTCCATCGCGTCCTCGATCGGCACGCTCTCGTCGATCACCCGCACCGGCACCGTCATGATCTTCGCGACGGGCGTCTTGTCAGGATTGTACCCGCCGCCGACGCAGCGCACCGCGATGTCGCGGTCCGTGACGATCCCCGTGGGGGCGTTGGTGCCGTCGCCGTCCAGCACAACCAGCGTGCCGACGTCGAGCTCGGCCATGCGGCGCGCGGCCACGCGCACCGTTTCTTCCGGCCGCACCGTCGCGACCGTGCGACTGCAAGTCCGACCCGCTGACATAAGTCCTCCCGGCGAGGGTGTCGGAGCGGCGGCAATGCCGCTCCGACGTGGAGCCTAGCGGGAGGGAGTGGAGCGGACCATGAGAACCGGGTGAGAGGCGCTACGGCCTGTCTTACTGCTTTTGGATGCGGAAATTCACGGTACCACTGTAGTTCGCGAACGCGACCTTCACGTTCCAGTGACCGTGGATGCCTTTGAGCATGCCGAACGTGCCGTTGGCGCTGAGCGACTGCGCGTACAACTGCTTGCCGGTGCTGTCGGAGATGGTGAGCACGGCCGTGCCCGCGGTGACCGTCGTGGCCTGGTTGACGGTCGCGCTGTCGCCCGAATTCAGCCACTTGTAGTTGAACGTCCAGGTGACGTTGGTGACGCCCGTGGCCTGGAACTGGAAATCGTCGGTGATGTTGTTGATCTGCGGCTGAAACGGCGCCAGCGGGCCGGTTGAGTTACCGCACGCGGCTGCCAGGACGACGAGGGCGGTAATCGTGGCGGCGTACGTCGATCGGCGTTGCGACATGAGGACAGACTCCGAGAGTGAAGGGTTCACGGCAACGGAACGCAAGCGCCGTACCGTGCACCGACTCCAGCGACAACCCAGGCGCCGCGGGAGAATGTGACCGATCGTGTGACCCTCCTCACACAGCCGCCTGTTCCGATGCGACGCAGGGATGCGTCATTTCGCGGCAGTCGTATGATGGCGCCGCCTGTCCTCACGATACGCGGGCACCCTTACGGCCGCGTCGGCGCGCGCGGGTGGCTGAGCGAGTACACGTACGCGGCCACAGCGCGCAGCTCAGCGGGCCCGAGCGGTGGTCCACCCATGGGCGGCATCCCCGCGTTGGCCACCTTCGGCTGGGACACCCCCGTTTCGATGGTTCGGACGATGGCGGCGTAGCTGCCGTCGCCGTGGAGCCACTTGCCGCTCGTCAGGTCGGCGCCGCCTCCTTGGGTGCCCTTCCCATCCATCCCGTGACAGCCGAAGCAGATGGCGCCGGCCACCTTGCCGTGGAAGATGCTGTCACCGAGGGCGATCATCGCCGGTGTGATCACCTCCTGCGGCTGTGCCGCAGGCTTGGCGGGGCGAGGCCGTTGGCCCTGCAGGGCGGTGCACGTCGCCAGGAGCGCGAATGCGCCGCATGCGCCTCGCGACAGGATTGTGAGATCGGTCGTCATGGGCATTCCCTCCTTCATCTCGTGGGCGCCAGGGTGCGGAGGTACTCGAGAATGGCACGGCGCTGGTCCTCCGTCAGCGGCAATTTCGGCATTACGCTCTTGGCGTTGTCGAAGCGGGGGTCGCCGAGCTTCCGCAGCACGTAGTCCGGCGAGCGGCGCTGGAGTACCGTGTTCAGGTCCGGCCCGAGCTTGCCGGCAGTGGACGCCCCCAGTGGATGGCACCCGGCGCAGCCGGACTGCTCGGCGAGCGTGCGGCCTTGCCGCGCCAGCGCGAAGTCGACGGGCGGCAGGCCGGCTGCGGGCCGCGGCTGGGGGACGGCGGGCGCCGTCGCCGCGGCGTGCAGAGTCCGGAGGAAGGCCGAGAGATCGCGCATCTCGTCCCGCTCGAAGCGCGGCCACTCGACCTGGCGTGACTGCGCCACATCGAACATCGCCGGCGCATGGTTCCACATCGCGGTCGCGAGGCTCAACGGAGTCGCCACCGCCTTGGAGCGCGTCAGGTCGGGCCCGGTAGCGGGCCGGCCGGCCAGGTCGTGGCAGTTGGTGCACCCCTTCCGGCCGAACACCACGGCCCCGTCCCGCGCGTTCCCCCCGACCTCGTTGAACCGCAGATAGTAGAGGAACGCGATCACGTCGGCCATCTCGGTGCCCTGGAACTGCGGGAACGAGAACCCGCGCGCCTCCATTGCCGCCGACATCTGGAAGGAGTGGTCCCACAACACGCCCGCGATCTCCGACACCCGCAGCCGCAGCGTGGCGGTGCGCAGGTCGGGACCGTACGTGGTCCCCCGCCCCGCGGCGCCGTGGCACCGCACGCATCCCTTGGCGGTGAACAGACGCTCGCCGTTCGCTGGATTGGGCGGCTGAAGAAAGACCACGCCGCGGTCGCGCAGGCTCGATGCCCGGCGCAAGTAGGCCTGGATGTCCGCCATCTCGCGTCCCACAAACGTGGGAATCGGTACGCCGCGCACGGTCTGCTGGTGTTGCATCGCCGGTCCGTGGTTCCACATCCCCTCGGCGAGCATGATGGGCGCGATGTAGCGCGCGTAGGGGTCGAGGGCGGGGCCCACATGGCCGCCGACCCCACCCACGGCGTGGCACTCCACGCACCGCTTCTCGCGAAACCACTGCTCCCCCAGATCGGGGTCGCCAGGCTCGTCGAACAACTTCACGTAGTAGATGTAGCGGATGATGTCGGCGAGCTCGGCCTCGGTGAAAGTGGGCCACTGACGGCCCTGGCGCCGGAGCGTCGCGATCATCCGAGGGGTGTGGTTCCAGAATTCCCCGGCCAGCTGTTGCATGCTCCGGCCCACGCCCACGACGGCGAAATCCGGTCCCAGCGTGCCGCCGTTCCCCCAGATCGAGTGGCAGTACACGCAGCCTCGATCCATGAAGATGCGGCGGCCGGCGGTCGGATCTCCCGGGAAGACACCGACCTCCTGGGCACCGAGGGCGGCGGCAAACAGGCCCAGCGCCCCGCTCGCGAGAACTCGGGCGAGTCGCATCTCAGTCTCCCGCCGCGGGCGCAGTTGGCTCCGGCAGGTACGACGCCACCCGCGCGGCCACGGTGTGGACCGACTCTTCCCGCCCCTCTTTCATCTCCCAGATCGAGACGATGGGGAAGAACTTGGTCGCCACCATGTAGAGCAGAATGAACCCGGCAAGGGTGCCGCCCAGGATCGAGAGCTCGACCCACGAGGGCGCGTAGTGGTAGTGGCCCAGCGACTCCATCTCCCACCGCGGGTTGACCGACGTCGGCACCACGATGTTGAAGCGCTCGAGCCACATGCCGATCACCACCGCGATACCGGCGATGAGCGTGCCGCGCGGCGTCCGCATCGCGCGGCGGCACATCAAGGCCACCGGAATCACGAAGCAGCACACCACCATGAGCCAGAACGGCACGGCGAACGGCCCCGCGACCTTGGCCCAGAAGGTGCGCATTTCGGCCGGCTCCTTGCCGTAGAACGCCGTCAAATACTCCGCGAACGTGAAGTAAAACCACAGCAGGCTGAAGACGAGGAGCAGCCGCCCCATGTAGTCGAAGTGGATCGGCCGGAAGTAGTTGCCGAGGCCGTAGGCGCGCCGCAGCACCACCATGGCGATGAGGATCGCGGCGATGCCGGAGAAGATCGCCCCGATGACGAAGTAGGGCCCGAAGATGGTGCTGTGCCACATCGGCCGCAGCGTCATGGCGAAAATCCAGCCGATGATGGTATGCACCGATATGGCGATCGGGATCACCATGATCGCCAGCACCCCGATTACCCGCTCCAGCCGGGCGCGCTGCTGGGGCGTGTCTTGATAGCCCGCGGCCAGCAGGCGGTAGAACCAGGGGGCCTTGATGCCGGCGTCGCGCACGATGGCGAGATCGGGGATCATGGGGATGTAGAGGTAGATCGTGCTGGCCGTGAAGTAGAGCCCGATGCTCATCACGTCCCACAACAGCGGCGAGCGGAGGTGCGCGTGGAACAGCACGTTGAGCAGCCGGTCGGGGCGGCCCAGATCGATGATCGGATTGATGGCCCCGAACCCCAGCACGAGCACCGTGATGAACTCCGCCGAGCGGGTGATCGAGCGGCGCCACTCGGCCTTGCTCACCCGCAGGATCGCCGAGATGAGCGTGCCGGCGTGGCTGATCCCGATGAAGAAGACGAAATCGATGATGTAGATGCCCCAGTACTCCGGCCGATTCAGCCCGGTGCGCCCGAGCCCGTAGCGGACCTGCAGGTAGTACGCGGTCATGCCCCACAGCACGACGAGGGCGAGGACGCCGGCCGCCATGTAGAACCGGGAGGTCGTGTGGACGAGCGGGCGCAGCAGCGTCTGTTCGTCGGGCGGCAGGCGGGCGAGTTTGGCGGCGACGTCGTCGCGCATATCAGGCCTTGGGCACCAGGTAGTAGACCTTCGGTTCCGTCCCCAGGTCTTCCATCAGCCGCATGGCGCGCGCATCCACCTTCAGCCCGTGCACCTGGTGGCGCGGATTCTCGAGATCACCGAACACGATCGCGCCGGTGGGGCAAATCTCCGCGCACGCCGGCTGGTAGTCCTCCTCGCGCAGGTCGCGGTTCTGGGCGCGCGCGTCCTCCCGCGCGCGCTGGAGCCGGTGATGGCAGAAGGTGCACTTCTCGATCACGCCCTTGGGCCGCACGAACACGTCGGGGTTCAAGTGGGCGCGCTCGGCCGCCGGCCAGCGCGGCGCGAACCAGTTGAAGTACTTCACCGTGTAGGGGCAGGCGTTGGCGCAGTAGCGGCACCCGATGCAGCGCGGGTAGATCTGGCCGACGATGCCCTCCGGATTGATGTAGGTGGCGCCCACCGGGCACACCTGAACGCACGGGGGATTGTCGCAATGCATGCACGGCCGGGGCATGAAGCGCATGCTGATGTTCGGGAACTCCCCCGTCACCTCCGTCATCACGCGCATCCACGCGAACGCGCGCCCCATGTCCGCCTGCTCGGGGGTGACGGTCGCGATGTTGTTCTCGCTCTTGCACGCCACTTCGCAGGCGCCGCACCCGGTGCAGCGGTCGAGGTCGATCACCATGCCCCAGCGCGTCACGGTGACCGCCTCACGAGGCCCGCTCGAGGCGGACGAAGGTGGAGAACCACGCCGGGAGTCCCGTGAGCGGATCGGTGGTACCGTCGAGCAGCTGGAGCGGATTGGCGAGCGCGCCGTCGGGCTGCTTGAGCCCGTAGGGTGCGTTCACCTGCCCCAGCGCCGCGCCCGGGAACACCCGGAGGCGAGCGCGGTAGCGCCCTCGCGGCGCCACCACCCAGACCTCCGTCCCATCGCCCAGCCCCAGCCCCTGCGCCGTCGCGGGGTGGACCTCGACCCACGGCACCCAATGGACGTCGGGGAACAGCGCGGGCTGCTCGGCGAGCCACGGCTCGAGGCTCAGCGTTCCCGATGCGAGGGTCGAGACGCGATACGGCATGAGGCGCAGCGGAAACGCGAGGGTCCCGGCGGTCGGGCTCGTATCCCGGAGCGCGGCATAGGGCTGTCGCTTGCGGCCTTCGGCGTCCAAGGCCCGTCGCAGCGCGTCGGGGAGGAGCTCGATGCGACCGCTCGCGGTGCGCGCCAGGCGGGTCGGATCGGTGCCGTCGTACAATAGATCGGCCCACCCACCGCGCTCGACCAGGTCCTTCCAAAAGGCGTCGAAATCCGTTTCCTGGGCGAGCCACCAGCCGCGCTCTTCCATCTGGCGGTAGTGGATGCTCTCGAACTCGTCGCCCAGCGTCATCCCGCGGCGGGCGGAGAACAACCCCCGGGCCCGGGCCTGGAGGAGGGCCGGGAAATCCTGGTACGGGAGGCTCTGGGCCACGCTGCCGCCCAGACCGCGCGCCACGGCCAGGATCGCCGCGGCGGTGTGCAGCGCGCGCGGCGGTGGGGCCACGAGCGGCTGGGCGAGCCCCCACACGGGGTACGGGTAGGACGCCGGCGTGGGCGCGTCCTGCCAGCGCTCGTACGGCATCAGGTCGGGGATCACCAGGTCCGCGAGGCTCGCCGTCTCGTCGAGGAAGGGGGAGAAGGTCACGACGAACGAGATCCGCGCGAGCGCCGCCCGCCAATCTTCGGGATGGGGGTCGGAGGCCAGCGGGTTGCTGTAATAGAGAAGCAGCGCGTCGACGGGCGAGGCGGTGGCGTGCGCGACCGCGGCGGCGAAGCGGGCCACCCGATCTCCCGTCCCGAACAGCGCGGGTCGCTCCACCGCCGCGACCGGCGGGCGAGCATTCCCGGCCCGGGCGGCGGGATCGAGACGGACTTGGGCGAACGACGCGAGCGGGGGATCGTCGGCGAACATCACTCCCCCGGGGCGGCCGATGTTCCCCACCAGCACGTTCAGACTGTGGACGGCCAGCCCGCTCAAGAGCCCGTCGGGCGCATGCAGTACGTCGGCGCCGCACACCGCGACTGCACCGGGTCCGTTCGCGAACGCCCGGGCGAGCGCCACGATCCGCTCGACCGGCACGCCGGTGATCGCCGAGACTTCTTCGGTGCGGTAGCTCCGCAGCACGAGCGAGCGGTAGCCCTCGCGCGGCCGGCCGGCCGCGTCCACGTCATCCTCAAAGCCCGACACGTGGCGAGCCACGAAGTCGGCGTTGAACGCCTGTTCCTTGATCAGGACGTAGGCGAGCCCCAGGGCCAGCACGCCGTGTGTTCCCGGCTGCACGCCCAGCCATTCGTGCGCCCGCGCGGCGGTGCGCGAGAACCGCGTGTCCACCTGGATGAAGCGGCCGCGCGCACGCTCCCCCTGGGCGCCGCGGCCGAAGGCCACATAGGCCTGGACCGGCGACCACCACGCCTCGAACAGCGGCGCTCCGAAGGACAGCACCAGCCGCGCGCGCTCGAGATCGTAGCCCGGCCGGCGCGGTATGCCGTGTACCAGGGCCATCACGCTATCGGTCCCGTCGGGGTAGTCGTCGGCCACGTAGTTGGGCGAGCCGAAGGCGTGCAGGAACCGGCGCCACAGCTCGTCCATGCTGCCGGCGCAGTACCCGGCCACCACGGCCAGCCGCTCGGGCCGTCCCGCCGCGCGCAGCGCCCCGAGCCGCGTGGTCAGCAGGCCCACGGCTTCCTCGGGTGAAATGCTGCGCCACTCGCCCGCCCCGCGCGCTCCCACGCGCAGCATCGGTGCCGCGATGCGCTGTGGATGGTAGAGCATCTGCACGCCGCCGACGCCGCGCGGGCACAGCCCGCCGCGGCTCATGGGGTGAAGAGGGTTACCGGTGACGGAGACCAGCCGCCCATCCACGGTGCGGCCGCGAATGCCGCAGCGCGCGGGACAGACGAGGCAGGCGGAGCTCTGGCGCTCCTCGATGCCGGGCTCCCAGCCCGCTTCCTCTTCCTGCTCGGTGGTCCAGTGGATGCCCGGCGCCTGGGAGGCGGCCAGTGCCGCGGCGGCGGTACCGGCCGTCCACAGGAACTCGCGGCGAGTCGGGTTCAAGTGCGTCTTCCCTCCTAGCGGTGGCACGCGACGCAATCGACCGAGTGCCCAGTGGCCAGATGGCACCTCAAGCAGAAGCGCATGCGGATGGTGACGAGCGGGCGCACGGGGGGGCGTTCGCTCTGGGCAATGGCGCCGTGGCAGTCCTGGCACGGCAGCTTGGCGATCCCCACGTGGCGCCGGTGCGTGAAGTTCACGTGCAGCGGCAGGCGGAACAGCTTGTTGAAGCGCAGCGCGTCGCCGCCCGCCAGCAGCGTGGTGACGCGCGCCGCCTCGGCCGTCGTTCCCAGCCGCACCTGGTGGCACATGACGCAGATCCGCGCGTCGGGGAGGCCGGCGTGCGCGCCCGCCGCTACGTACTGATGGCAGAACTGGCAGTCGAGCTTCAGGTCTTGGGTGTGTTTGCGGTGGTTGAAGGCCACCGGCTGCCCCACGGCCGGCGTGCGCCGAGCGATGTTGAGCAGGATACCGGCGAGGAGCAGGGGCAGACCGATCGCCAGCGCCCACCTATTCGGGCGCGCTGATCCCCACCGCGCCAACAGGGACCTCCCCGCCTGCCTCAGGCTCAACCGGTGCGCTCCAGTCAGGACGCGGGGCTCGACCTGCCGCGTGTGTTGGGCGGTGTGACGAGAGACACATTGTTACGATGGATTTGCGGAAGAGACTGTGAAGGCGGGATGAGGCTCCGTGACACGAAAGTCAGGTCGGCGGCCCTCTTGGGATTCACCCCGGGGCACCGCCCCGGGGTCAGCCGAGCGAGGCTCTCGCATCCCGCAGCAGCTTGGGTTTCTTGCAACACGTTGCCGGGCCTCACGATCCCCCACGCCGCAACCAGGGGGCTGGCCCCGAACTTGCGCTTGCATAGGCTATCCTCCGCGAGCATGGCGATGGCAACTGGCTGGCAGGATTCTTGGACCTTCCGGATCGTGGACCAGGACACGGGTACCGCCGTGTCCGGGGTCCCGGTCACGGTATTGCCCGAGGGCAAGAACGACGGCGGTTACTGGGTGAGCGACGCGGACGGCCTCGTCCGCATCCCCAAGCACGACCACCCGCGGCTGCGGCTGCGCGTGGGCCTGCGCAACGAAGAAGCGATCGAGCTCGACGCGCGCGCGCTGGGCGACGATCCGATCGCGCTCGCCGCGCCCCGCGGTATCGCGATAGTCGGCGGCGAACCGGCTGCGCGACCAGAGTCGCCCGCGGCGGCGAACGCGCCGCGCGCGCCGGCGGCGTCACGCTCGCCCGGCCACATCCTGCGCTTCGCGCGCATCGCCGTCCTGCCCCAAGACCAAGACATCATCACCACGCCCGACCCCGCGCTGCTCGGCGCCGTGGGTGCGCCCGCGGAGCCCGGTGCCATGCGCTACGGCCTGCTGCTCGAAGCCGATGCGGTGTGGCAGTCACAGGGCGCGCAGGCGGGCGAGCTGCTCTACAGCGTGTCGCTCGGTCCGGGAGACGAGGTCAAGCTGGTGGTGTCGGACGGCCGCTGGCGTAAGAAGCCCGACGCGCACGACCGCCCGCTGCAGATCGTCGCCAAGATGGTGGCGGCGCGGCAACTGGCGGACAGCATGGACGCCCTGCCGCTCGACCCCTGCGTCGCCACTGACCTCGAGTCCGTGGCGGGCGACACGGTGCGTCTATTGGCGGAGAAGACTGTGCGGGCTGGTGAGGCACTGCGCCGCCGGCCGCTCGGCGTCACCGAGCTCGCGGGCGAGGTGCCCGCGGGCGCCGCGGTCCGGACCGTACGCAACATGCGCTCGGAGGGCGTGCTCAGTTATCACGTGGTGGAGCCGGTCGAGCGCCATCAGGTCATCGTGCGGACGCCGCGCTTGCGGCCCGCGATGCTCGTGCCGTTCCGCCTGCCCAACATCGCGACGCGCGAAGTCGTGCGGCGCTTCGGCCACGCGCTGCGCCGCGCCGTGCTCGATCGCGCGTTCGGGCCGGACATCGATCAGGTGCTCTCCGAGAATCCGTCGGCCGAGACGGAGCGGCGGCTGTACGAGCACATCGCGTCGCACCTGCCCTACTACTCGGCGACGATCATCGCGGCAGGCGACCCGGCCGAGCGGTTCTTCGCACTGGCGAAGCTCAAGGACCCCGAGGCCCGGCCGTTGACCGACGTGATCGAGAACGTGGTGGTGGGGCGCGTGGGGAACTACGTCGCCTTCCCGCTGCGATCAGTTGCCTTGGCGCCGCCCGCGTGGCGCGCGCTCCTCACGGACGAGGCGGTGCGCCAAGTGCGCGCGTTTCAGGAGATCAGCGTCACCCTGCCCATTCCCGGCGTGTGGCTGCGCTCGGAGCTGTTCCCGGCGGAGGTGAGCCAGTCTTCCGAAGCAGAGCCGGCGCAACAGCCCGAGCCCAAGGAACGGCGCAAGAGAGGGTGACGGAAAGCGAGTGCGGCGTGCGGGGTGCGGGGTTGCACGCGGTGCTCAGCCAGCCGACGCGTCGCCTGGACGTGCTCCGCAAGTAACCCCGCACTCCGCACCCCGCACCACGACTTATCTCATCCCACACACCGGCGCGACAAGCGTCGGAACTGCTGCAGCGATCGGCTTCAGGTTGTTCTGCGCCAGCACGGCGTTGAACGCGGCGAGCGGCACGCCGTTGATCCCAATCCAGGTCGTCACCGCCTTCTTCAAGTCCGTGCAGCCGGCGACGTAATTGGCCTGCATGGCGGGCGTGGGTGCCATGTCGCCGTTTTCCTGGTCGTTGATTTGGCCCCCGAGGTTGCCGTTCACGCTCACGAACGTCGGCGCGGGCCGCGGGGCCCCAAAGCCGCCGAAACCGCCCCGGCCTTCGGGATTGCCCCCCACCGCCGCGAGCGTCGAGTCGAAGGCTTTGGCAGCTGGTAGCGCGGTATCCGCTTGCACTAGAGCGCGCATGGCCGCGACCTGATGGTAGCCATCCCACGATGCTTGCATGCCGCGCACGATCTTCATCTGTAAGGCGTATTGCGCGCGCACGTCCACCGTCGTCGCGGGAGAGCGCGGATCGTTCACCACGGTGACTGGCTGGGTGTAGCTCTTGCCGTCCACCGTCAACTTCAGCGTGTACACGCCCGGTGGCACGAGCGGCCCCTCGGGTGACGGCGGCGTGAGCCCCGGATTGGCGTTGATCTCGAAGCTGTGCGAGAACGCCGGCGGATCGTCGCTGCGCAGATCCCAATTCACCCGGTTGGTACCCACCGCCGTCGGCATGCTCTGTGGCGTGGCGATCCAGAAGTTGGGCTCGGGCGGCTGCGCCGCTTCCTTCACGGGCGTTACGACCGCGCTCGAGAGGTGGCGCACGACCGTCCCCGCGGCATCGAGCACGTCAAGCGTGATGTCGCCCTGAGGCTTGGCCGCGAGGTAGTAATAAATGAGAGCGCCGTCGGGCGCGTTCAAGGCGTGCGGCACCTCGGGCGGGAACGGCGTGTCGGCGCCGACGTTGCGGCGCACGCGCACGGCATCGCCCGGGGCGAACAGATGGACGGGCTCATTGGCCGTGGCGGGCGTGATCTGGCGCAGCGGCGAGATATCATCGAGCACCCAGATGCCGCGGCCGTAGGTACCCACCACCAGGTCGTTGCCCTTCACCACGATGTCGCGGTAGGACGTGTTGGGCAGATTCAACTGCAGCGACTGCCAGTTGTCGCCGTCGTCGAACGAGACGTACATGCCGCTCTCGGTGCCCGCGAACAGGAGCCCCGCCTTCTTGGTGTCGTTGCGGATCACGCGCGCAAAACTGCCGCTCGGCTGGTCGGTGGCGAGCCCGTTGGTGATCAGCGTCCACGTCTTACCGTAGTCGTGAGTGCGATAGAGATAAGGCTTATAGTCGCCCGTGTTGTGGCGGTCGGCCGCCACGTAGGCGGTGGCGGGATCGAAGTGCGACGCGTCGATCGCCAGGATGTCGGCGCGCGGCCCGAGATCGGGAATGGTGACGTCGTCCCAGGTCTTGCCCTCGTCCTTGGTCAACTTGATCAGGCCGAGGTTGGTGCCGACCCAGATCACACCACGCCGCGCCGTGGAGAGTGCCAGCGACTGGATCGCGCTGCCCACCACCGTGCCGGGAGCGCCGCGGCCGCGTAAGCTGTCGGGCGGCGGGGTGACGTCTTTGGGGAAGCCCAAATCGGGCGACAGCTTGGTCCAGTGCACGCCGCCGTCCACGGTCGCCATCAGGAACTGGAATCCCGCGATCAGCTCGTGCTGGTTCCAGGGCGCGAAGGCCAAGGGCTGTGAGATCGTCGTCCGGCCGAAGAGACCCGGATCGACGTTGGGGCTGACGTTGATCCACTGCTCGCTCGGGTAGGTGATCTTCAGGATCCCGGAGCCCGAGGCGTAAATGATGTTGGGGTTCAAGGGATCGGGAATCGTGGTGCCCCATTCCCAGCCCGACACGGGATTCCAATCGAGCGGCGTCACGGCACCCAAGTTGCCGCGGCTGCGGATGCGGATGGCGCCCGCGTCCTGCTGCGACGCATAGACCCAGTAGGGAGACGAATTGTCCACCGTGATGTGATAGACCTGCTCGGTGGACTGGTTGTAATACGAGGTCCAGGTGCCGCCGCCGTCCAATGTCACCACCGCGCCCTGATCGAGTCCCATGACCATGCGCTGGCCGTTGGTGGGGTCGATCCACCACTGCTGCGGATCGTCGCCGCCGGGGGCGCCCTTGAAGCCCGTGAACGTGTTGCCGCCGTCCGTGGACTTATAGCTCGACGTGTTGACGGTATAGACGACGTCGGGGTTCTTGGGGTCGACGTACACACCGCAGTTGTAGCCGCCCTGGCCGTTGCCGATGCGGCGGTCCGCGGCGTCCATCTGGCGCCACGTGGTGCCGCCGTCGTCGGAGCGGTACAAGCCGAAGTTGCCGATCAAGAACATGCGCTGCGCGTTGGTGTTCATCGCGATGGCCACCGACGTGCGGCCGTTCAAGCGCGGCAGGCCGCCGCCGGTGATCTCGTGCCAGGTGAGGCCCTTGTCGGTTGACTTGAAGAGTTTCGTCTGCGTCGGTCCCGTCTGCGGGCCACCGAAGCCCCCGCCCCCGCCACCACCACCTCCAGCCGCGGGGACACGGACAGGCCCGGTGACTGGCGTGACGTAATGCCGCACGGACGTCGCGAGCATCACTTCGGGGTGATCCACGGCCCAGGTGATCTTCTGCATGCCGGTCGAGTCGTCAACGTAGAGCGTCTTGGTCCACGTCTCGCCGCCGTCGGTCGAGCGGAACACGCCGCGCGTTTCGCTCTTCTTATGGACGTCGCCCTGGGCGGCGATCATCACGAGGTTGGGATCTTTGGGGTCTACCAAGATCGAGGGTATCTGCTTGGTGTCGTCGAGACCGAGATGTTGCCAGGTCTTGCCTGCGTCGGTCGACTTATAGACGCCGTTGCCTTCGTTGATGCCGCCGCCCGTGATCAGGTCGCCCATGCCGACGTAGATGACGTTGGGGTCGGAGGGGGCGACTTCGATGGCACCCACGGAAGACGCCGCGGTGACCGCGTCGAAGATCGGCGTCCAGGTTTCGCCCGCGCTGGTCGTTTTCCAGACGCCGCCCAGCGGCAGGCCGATATAGAAGACGTTGGGCGTGCCGATGGCGCCCGAGACCGCGGCCACTCGACCCGCGCGGAACGGGCCGAGGTTGCGCCACACGAGCCCCGCGAGAAGGCCGGGCGCTACGGGTGCGGGGGCGGGCGTGGCGAATGCGCCCAGAGCGACGAGCAGCAGTGAGAGACCGGCGAGCCGGAGCGGAAAGGACGTGCGTGCGAACATTGACGAACTCTCGAGTTGGGGGTGTGGCGGCACGTAATGATACGGGCGGGACAGGAAGGACGTTAGGGCGCCACTTCGATCCGCACCTCTGCCTCACGTCCCGACGCCGCCACCGCGCGGATCGCGTGCACGCCGGGGCGCAACTGCCAGCGCGTCGCACGGGTCTCGCGCCCGTCCACCAGCCAGCGCACCGGTTGATCGCTCGCGGCGCCCGCGGCGCGGAGCGGGATCGTGGCGTAACGCGGATCCATCCCGGGCGGGATCTGGTAGCGGTCACCGTCCAGGGGCGACACGACCCGGAAGCCCGCGGAGTCCCGGGAAAGCACCGGTGCCGCTTCGCCCTTCCCCTGCCGCTCGGCCCAGGTCGCATACTCCGCGGGCCAGGCGACCAGCCCGTCGCGCTGCCAATCATCCACCGCGGTCGGCACCGTGCCCGGCAGGAACCATTCGAGCAGGCCGGCGCAGGCGGGGGTCGCGAGCATCCCCGAGAGGCGGCACACGGCCACGCGCGTCGCACCGAACGCGGCGGGCGACGCGATCGTCCCGGGATCGTAGCGCTTCGCCACATCCATCACAGCGCGGTGCAGCAGCGGGCCAGCGCCGGTCACGCCGCTCACGTCGTTCATGGGACGGCCGCTGAAGTTTCCCACCCACACGGCCACCGTGAATCCGCCCGTAACGCCCACCGCCCAATTGTCGGTGAAGTGATGGCTGGTGCCCGTCTTCACGGCGACGGTGAACGGGAAGTCGAACGGCGTCTCCACGCCGAAGCCGGGAATCCGCGCCGCGGGATCGCTCAGGATGTCGAGTACCAGCGCCGCCGATCCACGAGAGACGACGCGGCCGCCGGGTGATGGCGCGCCCATCCCGTCCCCCACGGGCACGGCCTGCCAGCGATACGGGCGGCGCTCGCCGCCGTTCGCGAACGCGCGATAGGCGTTGGCGAGCTCGAGCAGCGTGACGTCGCCGTTGCCGAGCGCCAAGCCGAGCCCGTAGTACTCGGCCGAGTGATCGAGCGTGGTGAATCCCGCCTGATGCAACGTGCGCAACAAGCTGCCGACACCGATGCGGTCCGTCAGTCCGACCGCGGGGACGTTGAACGAGCTCGCCAACGCCTCGCGGGCCCGGACGGGCCCGTGAAAGCGGCGGTCGTAGTTGCGCGGTTGATAGGGCCCGAGCGACGTCTGATACGTGTGCGGCACGTCGGACAGCACGGAGGCCGCGGTGATCCCGTGGTCGAACGCCAGACCGTACAGGAACGGCTTGAGCGCGGAGCCGGGCTGGCGCGGCGACACCACCATGTCCACCTGCCCGGCCGTATCGGCCCAGAAATCGGGCGAGCCGACCCAGGCGAGGATCTCGCCGCTGCGGTTGTCGAGCACCACGGCCGCGGCCTGACGCACGCCCTGCTCCCCGAGCAGTGCCACGGTGTGGCGCACTTCGGATTCGAGATCGGTCTGGAGCG
>JBGPOE010000037.1:0-26024 GCA_041487875.1 Gemmatimonadota bacterium
AGCGGGTAACCAGGGACCGTCGCGTCGATCGTGGCTGGCTGGCCCGGCGCGAGCTGGCTGACGTCGAGCCCGAAGATCGGCACGCCGTGGCCGAACGGGTGGGTTTGGTAGCGTGGCTCGGGGCTCGAATCGCGGCTCAGGATTACGAACACACGGCCGGTGATCGGCTCGGCGTGGGCGGCGGAGGGGAAGGAGATCGAGAACTGGAGACCGGGGGCTTGGGCCGCGGCGGCGCCGGCAAGGGCGACCGCGCAGCCGACGGCGAGGCGCAGCCTACGAGACACGTCGCGTTTTCCTCCGCATGAAGTCCATCAGGATGAACTGTCCCAGCGTCATCGTGTTTGTGAAGTAAGCCTTGCCCCGGCAGATGGCCGAGACTTTTTTCACAAACTCGACCAGGCTGCGGTCGCGCGCCAGCATGAACGTGTTGATCAGCACGCCGCTGCGCCGGCACAGCGCCACTTCCCGGTAGGTGGCCTGCAGGATCTGCGGGTCGAGCCCCATCGAGTTGACGTAAATGCGGCCGTCCGGCAGGGTCAGCGCCGACGGCTTGCCGTCGGTGATCATGATGATCTGGCGCATGTCCTTGCTCTGCCCGAGCAGGATCCGCCGCGCGAGCTTCAGCCCCTCCGCCGTGTTGGTGTGATACGGCCCCACCTGCGCGTGCGCCAGGCGCGCCAGCGGGATCTCCTCCGCCGTATCGTGGAATAGCACCACGCGCAGGGAATCGCCCGGGAACTGCGTACGGATGAGATGGGTGAGCGCCAGCGCCACTTTCTTGGCGGGAGTGAAGCGGTCTTCGCCGTACAGGATCATCGAGTGCGAGCAGTCGAGCATCAGCACCGTGGCGGACGACGAGCGGTAATCCGCCTGGTGCACCATCAGGTCCTCGTACTCGAGGTTGATGGGCACGCCCAACCCCTCGCGCTCGAGCGCGTTCGACAACGTGGCGTTGACGTCCAGGTTCAGCGTGTCGCCGTACTCGTACGGCTTGCTCGCCGCCTCGACCTCGACCGACGGCGCCAGGTGTTCCGTTTCGTGCGCCCCGAAACTCGACTTGCCGATCGAGCCGAGCAGGTGCTTCAACGTCTTGTAGCCGAGGAAGTCGATGCCTTTTTCGGTGAGTGAGAACTGCACGTCACGCGCCGCTTCGCGCGCCATGCCGTCCGGCCCGAACAGGGGCTGCTGGCCGCCCGGCATCTGCGGCGGCGCCTGGACGTTCAGGTAGCCCTCGTCGATCAGCTTCTGCACGATCTTGTCGAGCAGCTCGGCCAGCTGGCGCTCGAGGTCGGCGTCGCGCGCCGCGTCGCCCGTGGACTCGCCGCCCAGCACCTTCAGCATTTCCGGGGTGAGCTGGCCCGAATCCATCAGGGCCTGGAGGATCGCCTGGCGCAGCGCGTCGAGCGAGCGGTCGGCGTCGTCGCCGAACTCGCCCCAGAACGGGTGCGAGTAGGACCCGCCCGCGAACCCCGACTGCAGCAGGAAGTCGGCGAGCTGGTCGAGCAGGCCTTGGAGATTGATCGTGTCGGCCAGCTCGGGCAGATACTTCGTGTAGGTCGTGTAGCGCATCGCCCTACCCGAAACGTAGAGGCGCCGCCAGCTTTCCCGCAATGACCGAACCCGCCGGACGCTCCGGGCTGGGCGCGCTGGCCCACCGCAACTTCCGGCTCTTCTTTATCGGCCAGGGCATCTCCCTCATCGGCACCTGGATGCAGAACATCGGCGAGGGCTGGCTCGTTCTCACCCTCACCAACTCGCCGTTTTACGTGGGCCTCGTCTCGGCGCTCAGCTCGCTGGGTGTGCTGTTCTTCACCATCTACGCCGGTATCGTCGCCGACCGCACCGACAAGCGGCGCACTATCGTCATCGCCCAGGTGCTGTTCATGCTGGAGGCGCTCACGGTCGCCATCCTCGTGTGGACCGGCGTCGTGAAAGTGTGGCACGTGATGGGGCTCGCCACGCTGCTGGGGATCGCGAGCGCGTTCGACATCCCCACGCGCCAGGCGTTCATCGTCGAGATGGTCGGCAGGGAAGACCTGATGAACGCGATCGCCCTCAACTCGTCCCTGTTCAACGCGGCGCGGGTGATCGGGCCCGCCATCGCCGGGGCGCTGATCGGGTTGGTGGGCATCGCGTGGTGCTATTTCTTCAACGGCGTGAGCTATATCGCCGTGATCGCGGGGCTCCTGATGATGCGGATGCCCGCGTTCGTGCCGCGCGCGCGCACCGGCTCCGCCTGGACCGGCTTTCGGGAAATCCTGACCTTCCTGCGCGCCGACCGGCGGTTGCGCACGCTTGTCCTGCTCACGGCGACGCTGTCGGTGTTCGGATTCCCCTACATCACCATGATGCCCGTCTTCGCGCGCAACGTGCTGCACCGCGGCGCCGGCGGCTACGGTATCCTGATCTCATCGGTGGGCGTGGGCGCGACGCTCGGCGCATTGGCCGTGGCGCTGGGCTCGCGCCGCATCCTGCACCGCGGGCGGCTGATGCTCATAGGAGGCACGGCCTTCGGCATCCTGCTCGTGCTGTTCGCGTCGTCCCGCGCGCTGTGGCTCTCCACGCTGCTGCTGGCGCTCACGGGCTGCGCCATGATCGTCAACAACTCGCTTACCAACACGTTGCTCCAGACCGCGGTCCCCGACGACTTGCGGGGCCGGATGATGGGATTCTACTCGTTCGTGTTCGTGGGCATGGCGCCGTTCGGCGCGTTCTTCGTAGGGTTGGTCGCCGAGCATTCCGGCGCGCCGCTGGCGGTGGGTGGCGGCGGGTTGGTTTGCGTGCTCGCGGTCGCGACCGCGGCGTGGCGGGTGCCGGAGCTGCGAGAAGCGTGAGAGCCATCAGCCATCAGCCATCAGCCGGCAGCAGGTCTTGCTGATGGCTGACCGCTGACGGCTGACGGCTATTTCCAGCCCCGCCGCCTCACCTCCGCCACGACCAACTTCGCCGCCCCCTCGAACCCCAGCCGCTCGGCGTTCAACACCAGGTCGTAATTGGCCGGGTCGTGCCGCGTGCGGCCGTAGTAGGTCCGCACGTACTGGTCGCGCTGGCGGTCCATGTCGTCCACCGTCTTCTCCGCCTTTGCGGGGTCCGCGCCGAGCCGCTCCACGGCCAATTTCATGCGCCACGGCTTGGAGGCCACCACGTAGACGTGCAGCGCGTCAGGGCGCTGCGCCAGCAGCGACTGCGCGCCGCGTCCCACCAGCACCACGTGGCCGTGGATCGCGGCCTCGGCGATCACCCGCTCGGTCATCTTGTGGATGGCGGCCTCCTCGGCCTGCACCTGCGGGGCGCCGGTCGCGGCGATGAACATCTCGGGGCTCGCCGACGCCAGCGTGCGGGCGAGGCGCTCGAGCAGGCCCGGGGCGCGCTCCTCCTGCTGCGCCACCTCGGCCGCGGAGACGCCCGCCAGGCGCGCCACCTGGTCCACGAACTCGTTGTCCACCACCGTCCACCCGAGGTCGAGCGCCACGAGCTGCGCGATGTCGGAGCCGCCCGAGGCGTACTGGCGCGTGATGGTGATGAGCGGAGACGTCATCAGGGCCGCTTCAGGTTTCTCCGCAAGTCGCCGATGTTCAACACCGGCAGCCCGCCTTCGGTGGGCACCAGGATGACCAAGTTGTCCGAGCCCTTCATGTCCCGCAGTATTTCGAGGTACTGCATGGTCAAGGCCTCGGGCGTGAGCGTCTGATTGCGCAGGCGCTGTTGCTCGGCCTGCAGTCGCGCCACTTCGACCCGGTGCCGTTCGGTCTCGACCTGCTGCTCCTGCGCGATCTTCTGGTTGATGGCCTGCACCACGGCGGCGGGCGGCTGCAGGTCGCGCAGGAAGAACGCGGTGACCGTGGCGATGCGGAACTGGCCGTGGCCGCCGCGCGGCGTGGTGACGAGCGCCGAGTCGACCAGCGCTTCCATGGTCTGCGCGATCAGCGTGCGCTTGGAGATGTCGTTGATGGAGTACTGCACCATGCCGTCGCGCACACCCTTGCGGATCGCGTTGAGCACGGCGCCGCGGATCTGGTCCTCCTTGCCGATCTCGGTGTAGATGCGGGGCGCCTGCTGCGGGTCGATCTGCCAGCGGATCGAGACCTCGATGTGCATGCCCATCTGCTCGGAGGAAAGGGCCTCGATCTCTTCCACCTGCGCGCCGGCCTCCGGCCACTGCTCTTCGCGCGCCGAGTACCGCTCGACCGACGCCCAGGGCGGAACGAGGTGGATGCCGGCGAGCAGCGGTTGGCTGGACACGGTCCCGAACGCGTGCTGCACGCCGACCTCGCCGGGATTGATCACGACGGCCGTGGCGCCGACGATGACGAGCACGCCCACGACCGCGAGCCCAAGCGACGCGATCTTCACGAGGCCGCCGACGGGGCGGCCTGAGTCCGTCTTGATGAAGGAAGCGGCGAGGCGCACGAAGAACGCCGCGACCAGCAGGATGATGCCGAAGATCAGCTCGCCCATAACAGCTCCGGAGGGGGACGGGCAGAAGCTACGCGGGCGGTGAACCCGCGGCTATGTGAACAGGTTAGGCCCTCCGAGCCCCGGTTTGCCGTAGCCCGAAGGACCCTTCGACTCGGGCCGCGCCCGCGTGTAGCCCAGCTCCTCGGAACGCGAGATCTTCTTCTCGGCCACGAGCCCCTCCAGCACCAGCTCGCAGGCCGAGACCATCATCGCCGGGTCCTTGGGCGGCGCGAGCCCCACCTGCGTCACCAGGTCGAACAGGCCCGGGACCACGCTGAACCCCTTGAGGCAGGCGTCGGAGCGCTCGTCGCTCGAGATCTTCAGCGCGCCGCCCTCGTCGAACCAGTGGACGATGTCGTCCACGTTGGCGCCGCCCACGCGGCCGCCGAACGTGGCGCCCGCGGCGCGCCGGATCAGGTCCTTGGCGATGGCCTCGGCGCCCTGCAGCTCGCCCTCGTACTCGAGCTCGAGTTTCCCGGTGATCGCGGGCAGCGCGGCGTACACGTCCGACACGCGCGGCACGACGTGCTTCTCCTTGGTCACCACCGAGCGGCGCTCGGCGTTGGAGACGACGTTCTCGAGCAGGCTGATGGGCAGGCGCTGCGACACGCCGGAGCGCCGGTCCACCCGCTTGTCCTCCCGCGCCTCGAAGGCGACGCGTTCCACCATCTCCGCCATGAAGTCGGGCACCCGCACCGCCCGCGCCGCGCCGCGCTCGAGCCACGACTCCTGGCGCGTGATCGTGGCGCCCAGCTCCACCGTGTGCGGGTAGTGCGTCACGATTTCCGAGCCGATGCGGTCCTTCAGCGGCGTGATGATCTTGCCGCGCGCCGTGTAGTCCTCGGGGTTCGCAGTGAACACCAGGGCCACGTCGAGCAGCAGGCGCACGGGGTAGCCTTTGATCTGGACGTCGCCTTCCTGCATGATGTTGAAGAGGCCCACTTGGATCTTGCCCGCGAGATCCGGCAGCTCGTTGACGGCGAAGATGCCGCGATTGGCGCGCGGCAACAGGCCGAAGTGCATCGTCAGCTCGTCGGACAGCAGGTGGCCGCCGCGCGCCGCCTTGATGGGGTCCACGTCGCCGATGATGTCGGCGACGGTCACGTCGGGCGTCGCCAGCTTCTCCACGTAGCGCGAGTCGCGCGGCAGCCACGCGATCGGCGCGGCGTCGCCCTGCTCGGCCAGCAGCTCGCGGCCGTACTTGGAGATCGGCGCGAACGGATTGTCGTTCACCTCGCTGCCGGCGAGGATGGGGATCTCTTCGTCGAGCAGGGTCACGAGCTGGCGCAGCACGCGGCTCTTCGCCTGGCCGCGCAGGCCCAGCAGGATGAAGTTGTGGCGCGACAGAATCGCGTTGACGAGCTGCGGCAGGACCGTGTCCTCATAACCCACGATACCTGGGAAGATCGGCAAGCCGTTTTCGAGCACGCAGATCAGGTTCTCGCGCAGCTCGTCCTTGACCGAGCGGTGCACCCGCGCGGGAGCGGCCCACTCGGTCTCCTTCAATTCGCCCAACGTCGTCGCTTTGCGCATAGCGGGACGTTAACCAGCGCTCTCGCGGGGTGTAAAGAGTCGCACCGCGGCGACGCCCCACGCCCGGAGATCGACACTGGCGCGCCGGTCGCCCGACAGCGGGATCGCGTCGCCGTTCATCTCGACCAGGTTGGCGCGCCGCGCTTGCGCAAAGCTGTAGGCCGCGGGCCAGATGCCGATCGTGCGCGCCGTGCCCGCCACGTCGAGCAGCCGCACGATCGCGCCGTCGCCGTCGTCGGCGCGCTTGGCCGCCACCACCAGCGTGCCCTGATCCGGCAGGATCAGCGCCCGGTCCTTGCCGATGAGGGGGCCCGGCGCGCGGTTCTCGTAGGCGTCGCTGGCGTACAACGGATCGCACGCCGCCCAGCCGCGCCGCACCGGCTCGGCCGCGTCGCCCGGCCCGAGCAGGGAAACGCGGAAGCGGCAGCGCCACGGGCCGCCCTGACGCGCGGCGTAATTGGTGTGCCAGTAGTTGTTCATCGCGTACGCGAACAGCGTCCCATCCGGCACGAGCGCCCGCGGCCACGCGCCGCGAAACACGTCGTTCAGGGTCAGGAGCGGCGTGTCGGGCGCGCTCCACAAGACGCCGTCCTGGCCCTCGGTGAGCCACACCCAGTGCGTGTGACAATACCAGTCGCGCCCGCTCGCCGGCTGCTGATCCCGCTCCACCGTCATCCGGCCGAGCGGCACCTCGAGCTGCACCGTGGGCGTGGTGAAGGCGAATGGGAAGGCGACGTACAGGGCTTCCTTCGCGAGCACGGGTGTCTTGGTGATCTCGTTCTCCACGTCCACCCACGGCAATGCGTCGTACAGCGTGACGGTGGACGTCACCGCGCCGCAGCCCTCCAGCGTGCGGGTCGTCACGAGCCTGACGCCGATGCCCGGCAGCCGCTCGCGCCGCGTGGCAATCGCGGCAGCTTGCGTGACGGTGAGCTGCGCCGGATTCGCGAGGTCGTGACGGTCTCCCGTGGTCCAGAGCGCGGAGCGCTCGCCGCCCCGCACGTACACGAGCTGGTTGAGGCCCGTCCACGGCGACGGCTTGACCCGCTCCTTGCCGTCGGGTCCCACGAGCGACTGGATCGCGCCCGTCGCGGCGTCGAGGCGGACGTGGAAGCCGCCGGCCTGGGCGTCGGTGGCCGCGCCTTCGTCCGCGGGCGGCGCGGGCGCACGATCCCGCTCCGCGAGGGCGACGTAGCCCAGGCCCGGAACGTCGGACGCCACCACCAGGGCGTCGCCGTCGGGCAGATCCACCGCGGGGAGGTCGGTGCCGTTCCACGCGAGCGCCTTGCCGGCACCGCCCGGCACCCGGGCGACGTCGCTGCGCGACCAGGTGGAGGCGTTGAACACGATGCGCCCGCGGCCTTGATCCGTGCCGCGCCCCAATCGCAGCAGTCCTTCCTTTAGGTGTTGGGAGGCGGCCGCTGCGGCTCCTTCCACGAAGCGCCGCTTGTAGGCCCACTGCTCGACCGTCGCGCGCGCGTCGGGCTGGGACACGCTCTCCGCCGCGCCCCAGGTGTGCTCGCCGAACAGCAGTAGATCGCGCCACATGGCGCGGGCGTCGGCGGCGCGGGCGGCGAGCCGGTCCGCGCTATCCGGATTGCGCGGCTCGAGCCGATCGGCCCACAGCTCCACCAGCTCCGTGGCGCGGGCGGCCAGTTGGGCGCGGCGAAACAGCGCCAACTCCGCCGCGGTAGACGCGGCGCCGTCTTCCCAATAGAGCCCGGTGTCGCCCCGCCGCACGGGGATCTGCGTGCCCCAACGCCGCTCCACCTCGTGGAAGAAGTCTTCGGCGCGGCCCGGGGCGATGCGCGGGAAAGCATAGCGGCGATTGAATTCCTCGACGTTGGCGATCAGCCGCTCGTCGGTCAGCGCGTTGTCCCACTGGGCGCCGTACAGCAGGGCGATGTCGTACGGCCAGGCGGGGGAGAGGAACACCGGATTGGTCAGGAGCCAGTCGGACAGGCGCCGGCCCATCTCGTCCGGACCGACGTCGAAGCCGAAGCGCAGACCGTCGCCGTAGTGGTAATTGCGCCAGTGCAGCACGCGGCTGCCGTCCGGCGCCTCCCACCAGTAGAGCTGCGGGTACGCGGTCCAGGGCCCCGTGAGCCCATATGCTTTGCCCTCCGATTCGGGCAGGAGCGGCAGCGCGCGCTCGGGGTTGGGACCGCTCGCGAGGTACTTCACGCCGCTCGCGGCCAGCACCATGGGGAAGGTGACCGCCTGTCCGGGCACGTCGGTGATCTGGGCGGCCGCGTACGTCAGTCCGCGCTCGCGCGCGAGCAGCCCCGCGGGCCAGACCACGCGCGCGAACGTGTCGTGGTCGAGAATCCCCGTCAGCATGTTGGCGAAGAGGGCGTGAAAGCCGATCTTGCCGTCGCGAATCGCCTGCAGCAGCGCCTCGGCGGCCTGCGGCGAGCGGTTCTCGACGTAGGAGATCACCTGCAGCGCGCATTCGGCCGACCAGCGGGCGGTGGGATGGGTGGCGAGGCGCGCCACGGCCGCGTCGAGATTCTGCCGGTGAATCTCGAGGCAGCGCTCCTGCACGTCGGTGTAGCCGACGTCGGTGTGGTTGGTGGCGAGCCAGTACAGCGTCCAGCGCCGCGGCGGCGCGAGCCGGACGTTGGTTCGCAGCAGCCGCTGCTTGCCTACCTCCAGGTCCACCCGGTAACCGGTGGGCTCGGACAGCGGCAACCACACCTCGCCCTGCAGCACCAGTCCGTCGCCCGCGGGCAGCAGGCCGGCGCTGCCGGCGAGCGCCCCGTGACGGTCGGTCACGGTCGCCCGCGCCGCCGGGGCGTCGAGTCCCGACACCGTGATGCGGACCAGATTCTTGCGGCCGTCCGGCTGCTGGTAGAGGGCGGTGGGCTGCGCGTCCAACCGGGGCGGGACCCCGGCCGCGGGCGGGCGGCGCACTAGCGCGGGCATGGTCGCGAGCCAGCCGAGGAACGAGCGGCGGTCAGTCATACGAGAGCGCCATGATGGGAAAAATCACCACGGTCCAGGGTTTGGGGCAATGCACCGCTCGCACTTGACTCCCCCCCGCGCGTCGCTACTTTCCCCCGCTTGTCGGGCCCCACTCCCTTTTCAGGAGCTGAAATGAAGCGTCTCGCATTGGTCGTCGCTCTGGTCGCGCTCGCGGGCTGCAGCAAGCCGGCGCAGCAGTCGACCACCGGCAGCGACACCACCCACATGATGATGGGTGACAGCACCAAGATGATGGCGGTCGACACGTCGAAGGCTATGCGCGACTCGATGAAGAAGATGGCTGCGCCCGCGCCGAAAAAGCCGTAACAAGCGCAGCGCAACGTTGGACGACGTCCGGGACTGACACCGTCCCGGACGTTTGTGCTTAGCGGCGCCGCTCCACCCATGCCACCGTGCGCCGCACCGCCTCGCGTGCCGTCACGACCGGTTGCCAGCCCAGCTCGTGCCGCGCCCGTGCGGCCACGTACGGATTGTCCCCCGTCAAGAAGCGCACGGCCGAGCCGCCGATTCCGGGATAGCGCCCGGGCCGCACGATCGTCCGCCCCCGCGTCCAGACGTCCACCGCGAACCGCACGACGTAATACGGCAGCCGCACGCGTCGCACCCGTACGCCCAGCGCCGCGGCGAACGCGTCGATGAACCCGCGTTGCGTGAGCGCGTCCGGTCCATCGTCGGTGGTGTTGTACGCGCGGCCGGGCGCGGCGGGTGCGTCCAATGCCAGCACGATGGCCGCGGCGACGTTGCCCGCGTACACGCACGACAAGCGGTTGGTGCCCGGGCCGATCTGAGGCACGACCCCCAGGCGCACGGCCCGCACCACGCGCGGCGAGAACAGGCGGTCGTGCTCTCCGTAGATCACGTTGGGCCGGATCACGACCGCCGCCACGCCGCCGCGCGCCATCTCTTCCCACACCGCTTCCTCCGCACGTCGTTTGCTCTGGGCGTAATAGTCCCGCTCCCAGATCTTCTGAAATGGAAAGTCTTCGGCGACGCCCGCGCGGCCGACGAGTTCTGCGGCGGTTCGGCCGTACACCGCGACCGACGACACGTGCACCAGGCGCGCCCCCGTGGCGCGGGCCGTGGCGAGCGCGTGACGCGTGCCCCCTACGTTCACTGTGAGAAAGGTGTCGAGACGGGCACTGGGGGCGACGAGGGCGGCGGCGTGCACAATGGCCCGCGCGCCGCGGGCGGCGTGGTTCCAGGCGGCGGGGTCGGTGACGTCGCCCTCGACCGCCGTGGCGCCCAACGCCTCGACGGCGGGGCGGGCGGCGGTGCGCACCAACGCGCGCACCGTCTCGCCCCGCGCCACGAGCGCGGCGATGACATGGCTGCCGACGAGCCCGCTGCCGCCGGTGACGAGGACCGTCACGCGGGCTCGCGGCGGCTCAGGGCGACTGGCAGGTGGACCACACGCGCGTCGGTGCCGCCGGCGCGCACCATGTCGCCCGGAACCACCTCGCGCCGCAGGATGGCCAGGCCGATCCAGCGGCCGTCCGCGGAGGTACCGCCGTCGGGCAGCCACGCGACGCTCGTGACACGCCCCACGTCCTTGTCGCGATGTGTCACGGCCGGCACCGCCGCCACGTCCGGCTCGACGTCGAACTCGAGGCCCTTGAGCTCGCGATTCGCGTGCCCCCGGAAATGCAGGCGGCTGACGGTCTCCTGGCCGGTGTAGCACCCCTTGGTGTACGACACGCCGCCCAGCTCGTCGTAGCGCACCTCCTGCGGGAGCGTCTTGTCGTCCACCTCGGCGCCGAGGCGCGGCCACCCGGCCACGATGCGCGCCAGCTCGAGGCCCGCCGGGCCCGGGCGCAGGGCACCGGCGGCGGCCAGGCGTTCCTCGATCTCGAGCGTGTGTCCCGGCGCGGCCGCAACCTGCAGCGCGAACGGCGCGGCGTCGGCTGGCCGGGCCAATTCCACCGCCGCACCGTGTACGTCGGCCGCGACCGCACGGCCGGGTGCGGGCAGCGGCAGGCCGATCGCTTCGCTCAGCGCCGCGGCACCGGCGCCCGCGACGCGCAGGACGGTGAGTTCGCCCGAGCGGTCGACCGCGCGCGCCAGGCGCGGCGGTACGGAACGCGCATACAGCTCCAGCACCCGCTCGCGCGCCTCGGCCGGCACGACGTAGCTGACGCTCGTGCCATGACGCGCCGCCCACCCGTCCACCACGATCATCCCTTTGGGCGTAAGCAGTGCACCATAGACGAAGGCGTTGTCGCCTGGCTGCTCGATGTCGTTGGTGAGGAGACCCTGGAAGCAGGTCACGGCGGCGGGGCCCGCGAGCGTGACCACGGCGACGTCGGCGCGAGCCACGATCGCGCCTGCCCGCAGCGCGTCCACCACCGCGGGGCCCGTCATCGGGCGCCCAAGGTCTCGTCGATCCACGCCGCGACCCGCGGCCAGCAGTCCTGCGGTGCGCGCGAGTCAAGCAGCAAGCCCTTGTGATCGATTCCGGGTGTGGTCACAAACAGCTCCTTACGAGTGGCGCCGACCGCATCCACCACCTGCTGGCACGCGGCCGGCGGCGCGAACAGCCAGTCACCCGCGCCCGCCACGGCGAGGTACGGCACGCGCACGCGAGCCAGCGCCTCCCAATAATCGAAATCGTCGTCGCCGCGCCAGCCACCCGCCACGTTCCATCCCATCCACTGTCCCAGCACGCCGGCGCTCTCATCCTCGGGACCGAACCCCAGCGCCCGGGAGGGGAATCGTCCCAGCATCCGCGTGAGCCGGGCGATGGTCCAGGCGGCGCCGCGGCGCACGGCGCCCATTCGTGCCGGTCCGGGGGTGCCGAGCGCCACGCACCCGGCGAGCGGCATCGCCCCGCTCAGGCGCGCCAGCCAGCACAGGCCCACCGCGCCGCCGGAGGAATGCCCCACCCACACCAGTGGTGCCCCGCCCGTCTCCTCCACCACCCGGGCCACCAGCGTCGGGGTGTCGCGCAGGATCCAATCCTCGAAACGCCAGCGGAACGGCGCGGGCTCCCGTGCGCTGGCGCCATGGCCGCGCAGGTCCGCCAACCAGACGTCGAAGCCCCGCGCTCCAAGAAAGTGCGCCAGCCCGGCGCGGGTGCGGCCATTGCGCAGCCACACCGTGTGTCCGGAGAAGGCGCCGTGCACCAGCAGCACCGCCGGGCGGCCGTCGCGGTGGGCGCGCATCCGATGCAGCGTCAGCTCGACGCCGTCAGGTGTCGTGAGACGACGCGCGGCGGTCATGCGTACCGCCCCGCGCGCCGGTACGACGCGTCGAGCAGCTCGATGGGATGCACCACGGGCGGTGTGAGCCCCGCGGCGCGGAGGCCCGCGCCAAGCTGCATCACGCATCCCGGGTTGCCGGTCGCGACCGCGTCGGGAGCGGCGGCGCGCAGCGCCTCGAGCTTCGGGGCCAGCACGGCACGCGACAGGTCCGGCTCGACCAGGGTGTACATCCCCGCGCCGCCGCAGCATTGCGCCGCGTCCGGCAACGTCAGGACTACGAGACCGGGGATGGCTGCGAGCACCTGCAGCGGCGCGTCGGCCACGCGCTGGGCGTGCAGCAGGTGACAGGGCGGATCGTAGGCGACGCGTCCACTCATCGCGGCACCCGCCGCCGGGCCCGCCGCCGCCAGCAGCTCGGTCACGTCGCGCACGCGAGTGGCGAAACGGGCGGCCGCGGCGTCTCCTGGCAGGAGATGGTCATAGGCCTTGAGCTGCGCGCCGCAGCCCGCGCTGTTCACGACCACCGGGGCGTCGCTGCCGCCGAACGCCGCGATGTTGGTGCGCGCCAGCGCGCGCGCCTGGCCCGCGAGGCCCGCGTGCGCGTGCAGCGCACCGCAGCAGACCTGCGCCGGCACCTCCGCCACGGCGTACCCGTTCACCGCCAACGTGCGAATAGTCGCGTCGTGGACGTGGGAGAAGAGGCCGTCCATGACGCAGCCCCTGAACAGCAACGCGGAACGCGGAACTGGGAACGCGGAATGGGCGGTCAGACCGATGTTCCGCGTTCCGCGTTCCCCGTTCCGACTTGGTCCCGTCGCCGCCAACATCCCCAGCGCGAACCGCGGCCGGCTCCAGCCCGCGAGCATCGCCGGGAGGGGAGTCGCTCGCAGCGCCCGCGCCAAGGCGTAGACCAGACGCGCCGGGCGCGCGGTCGTGAGCAGCGCCAGCGCCGCGCGGGCGATCGCCGGCACGCCGCGCGCCGTCGCGAGCCGTTCCCGGGCCGCCTCGAGCCCCTGCCCGTATCCGACGCCGGAAGGGCACACCGGCTCGCAGGCGCGGCAGCCGAGGCAGCGGTCCAAGTGTGTAGTGACGGTGGAATCGTCGGCGGTGAGCGTGCCGCGCTCGAGGCCGCGCATCAGCTCGATGCGGCCGCGCGGGCCGTCCGCCTCGTCGCCGGTGACGAGGAATGTGGGACACGCCTGGAGGCAGAAGCCGCAATGCACGCAACTGTCGAGCGCTGCGAACCCGCCCCGCTCAGCCGTCACCCGCGTCTCCTTCGAGGGCCACGACCAGCTGCGCGTGCGGATCGAACGTCTCGCGCAGCCCCGCTACGAGCGGGCCCACGCCTTCGCGGTAGGCGCCAAAGTGACCGACGGCCGCGCGCAGCACCCACGGCGCGCGCTCCAGCGTGAGTGGTACTTCCAGCCCCGCGAGAGCGCGGCGCAGCCAACGCAGCCGGTCGGCCGCCGCTTCGCCCGCCCACCGCACCGCGCCGATGCCCGGACTCGCCGACACGCGCTCGTCGCCGAGCTGGTGTTGCAGCAAGTCGAGCAGCTCCTCGGTCGAATCCGCCAGCCCGCCCAGCCGGAACGTCACGGGGGCGGTGGCGATTCCTTCAGCCGCGTGCGTCCAGAACGCGTGGGCTTCTTCGGCCCGCAGGGGCGAGAACACGCCACCCGTGGCCGAGCGCAGCGCGTGCTCCTCGGCGGAGACCAGCGCCGCCGAGCCCGCGAGCCGCACTGCGAGGGTCCAGCGCTCGCGACGCGCCAGCGTGGGCGACAGCAGCTCGAGCGCCGCGGGCGCGATCCCCGCCGAGATCACGTCCGAGCCCACCCGGCACAGGTCGTCGCGTGCGCCCTCGAGGGCGTAGGTGACGTCGGCGCGGGGCAGGGCGCGCAGCCGCAGGTGCACCAGCACGATCACGCCGAAGCCGCCGAAGGCGCCCGCCTGCAGGCGGGTCAGGTCGTACCCCGCGACGTTCTTCATTACGCGGCCGCCGCCCTGCACGAAGCGGCCGTCGCCCGTGACGAACGTGACGCCGAGCAGGTGATCGCGCACGGGGCCGAAGCCCTGGCGCAGCGGGCCCGACGCGGCCGTCGCCACCACCGAGCCCAGCGTGCGCCCGCCGATGCCCGGCGGATCGAGCGCGAGCCAGACACCCCGGTCGGCCAGCTGCTGGCGGAGCAAGTCGCAGCCGACGCCGGCTTCCGCCGTGGCGGTCAGGTCCTGCGGCTCGATCGCGGGAATCTTGTCGAGCCGGCGCGTGGTGAGCGCGAGATCGGCGGGCGCGTCCGTGGGCATCCAGCTGCCCGCGCCCTCGACGCGGACCCGCCAGCCTTCCTCGTGGGCGGTGGCGAGGAGCAGCGCCACGCCGTCCGGCGAGGCGGGCGCGATGCGCGGCGGCCCCTCGGGCCCCGGCAACACGGCGTCCTCGCCGAGCAGGGCACGCACCCGGGCGAGAATGCTCACGCGGGCACCTTGGCGTTGGGCCGCCGCGCCCGCCCCGCCCACTCACGGCAAGCGTGCACGGGGATCACCTTGCCCGGGTTGACGCGCTCATGGGGATCGAACACGTGGCGCACGGCGTGCATCGCGGCGAGCGAGTCGCCGTCGAACACGAGCGGCATGTAGCGCAGTTTGTCGAGCCCCACGCCGTGCTCGCCCGTGATGGTGCCGCCCGCCGCGATGCACGCCTCCATGATCTCGGTGCTGGCCCGCTCCACCCGCTCGGTGAGCGCGGCGTCGGTGGCGTCGAACGAGATGTTCGGGTGCAGGTTGCCGTCGCCCGCGTGGAACACATTGCTCACCACCAGCTGGTAGTGGGCCGCGATCGCGGCGATGCGCTCGAGCACGTCGGGCAGGGCGGTGCGCGGCACCACGGCGTCCTGCACCACCAGGTCGCGCGACAGCCGTCCCATGGCGCCGAACGCCTTCTTGCGGCCCTGCCACAGCCGCTCGCGCTCGCGGGCATCGACTGCGGTACGGACCGATCGCGCGCCCGCGCCGCGCAGCAGCCGCTCGACCTCCTGAGCCTCTTCTTCCACGGCGGCGTCGCGGCTGCCATCGAGCTCCGCCAGCAGCACGGCGGCCGCATCGCGCGGGTACCCCGCGGCGTACACCGAATCCTCCACTGCCTGGATGCAGGAGCGGTCCATCATCTCGAGCGCGGCGGGCACGATGCCGCTCGCGATCACCGCCGTGACCGCTTCCCCCGCGGCACGCAACGACATGAAGTCGGCGAGCAGCGTGCGGATGGTCACGGGCACCGGTGTGAGGCGCACCGTGATGCGCGTCGCGACGCCGAAATTACCCTCCGAGCCCACGAAGACGCCGACCAGGTCCGGACCCCAGGGCTCGCCAGCCGGGCTGCCGAGCTGCACCACGCGGCCGTCCGACAGCACGACTTCGAGGGCCAGCACGTGGTTGCTCGTGACGCCGTACTTCAAGCAGTGGGGGCCGCCCGCGTTCTCGGCCACGTTGCCGCCGATCGTGCAGGCGCTCTGACTCGATGGATCGGGCGCGTAATGGAGGCCGTGCCGCCCGGCGGCGGCCGACAGCCGCACGTTGACCACGCCCGGTTCCACCACCGCGCGGCGGTTGGAGGGGTCCAGCGACACGATGCGATTGAGCCGCGTGAGCACGAGGAGGACCGCGTCGCCCGACGCCAGGGCGCCGCCTGAGAGCCCGGTGCCGGCGCCGCGCGGCACGAACGGCACGTCCGCCTGGGCGAGTAGGCGCACCACGGCGATTACCTCGTCGCGCGTCCCGGGCAAGACCACCAGCGCCGGCAAGCGGCGGTGCGTCGGCAGGCCGTCCGCGGCATAGGCCACGCGCTCGCCCTGGCCGGCGCGGACGTGGGATGCCCCCACGATGCGTGAGAGCGAGCGGGCGAGGGCGGTGTCGATCATAGCGGCCAGGTAGAAGTATACAGGCAGAGGCCGAGACGCCTAGACGCCCAGCGGTACCAAGCGAAAAGTGGCCAGGAAGAACTCTTCCTGACCACTTGAGACTTGGAACCGCTAGACGTCTGGACGTCTAGACGTCTTGTCTATGCCGCTCGCCAGAACCCGATCAGCGCTCTCCCGTCGGGCGATTCTCTCAGTTTTTCGAACGCCCGTTCGCGGATCTGGCGAATGCGCTCACGGGTGACGCCCATCAAGGCGCCGATCTTCTCGAGCGTCATCGCCTCGCTGCCTTCCTCCAGGCCATAATAGAGGTAGAGGATTTTCCGTTCGCGCGGGGTCAGGTATTTCTGGAAGATGCGGTCGATGAACTCCCGCATCAGCTTGCCGTCGGTTTTTTCTTCGATCTCGCCGCCCTCCTGGCCGGCGAACCGCTCGCCCAGCGTGGCCGCGTCCTTGTCACTGCGGTCCACCGGGGCGTCGAGGGACAGCTCGGCGGCCGTCATGCGGCGCGCCGTGCGCACGTTCTCGACTGAATCCTCGAGCGCCTGGGCGATCTCGTTGTCCGTGGGCTCCCGGCCCAGCTCCTGAGACAGGTACGTCTCGGTGCGACTCATCCGGATGAGCTGCGAGTTCTGGTTCAGCGGGATGCGGACGCTACGAGTCTGCTCGGCCAGCGCCTTGAGCACGGCCTGGCGCACCCACCACACCGCGTACGAGATGAACTTCACGCCTTGATCGGGATCGAATTTCTTCACGGCCTTGAGCAGGCCCTCGTTCCCGATCGCCACGAGCTCGGAGAGGTCCAGCCCGTGCCCCTGGTACTTCTTCACATAGGAGATCACGAACCGGAGATTCGCCGTCACCAGCCGCTCCGCCGCCTTCTCGTCGCCGCGCCGAACTTTCCGCGCCAAGCGCCGCTCTTCAGCGGGGTCTTTTATCAGAGGGAGTTTTTGAATGTCCTGCAGGTACTGGTCGAAGGCGCCCGAGGGCGTGGTGCGGAAAAACGGTTTTGCCTTGGCGGTAGACGACCTGGCCATGCACGGCACTCCACGAGTGGGCTGCTCAGGTTGTGCAGAGGGCGGCTAGCTGGCACGCTGCCGCGGGGCCGACCGAACGGCCGCAAATATAGGAACGAGTTGGCGTTGGTGCAAATATCGGCAGTTTTCCACATCACAAATCATTACTCTCCACCACAGCTACGGCGTTTGTCCACTATCCACATTCCTGTGGAAAGGATCATTCGAACGCGCCATGTCGGAAAACTGTGGACAAACGGTGGGAAACTGCGGAACGCGCGGGCCGCCTTCGCCTTACGCGGACGCGGCGAGCGCAGCCGCGATCGCCGCGGGGTCCGGAGCGACGGTCCACTCCCCTCCGGGCGCCTGGAACATCGCGCCGATCGCGCGCGGTAGGGCGAACCGCAGCGCGCCGGCGCGCACTTTCTTGTCGACCTGCATCGCCGCGAGCAGATCGGCCACCACGGCGCCGCCCGGGAGACTGGTCGGTAACCCGTACCCTTCGAGCGCGCCGCAGATGCGCGCGGCCGTACCCGCGGACGCGATCTGCAGCCGCTCCGCCAGCCGCGCCTCGCAGCTCATGCCGATGGCCACGGCCTCGCCGTGCAACACTTCGAATTTCGTGGTTGCCTCGATGGCGTGGCCCACCGTATGGCCGAAGTTGAGCAGTGCCCGCACGCCGGCCTCCCGCTCGTCCTGGGCCACGATACCGGCCTTGATCTCGACCGAGCGCGTTACCACCCGCTCCAGTGCCGCTGCGTCCTTGCCGCGGATCGCCCCGTGGTCGCGCTCCAGAAACGCGAAGTATTCCGCGTCGGCGATCACGCCGTGCTTGAGCGCTTCCGCCATTCCCGCCGCGACCTGCACCGGCGGCAGTGTGGCGAGCGTGTCGAGGTCGGCCACGACGAGCCGCGGCTGGTGCAACACGCCGATCAGATTCTTGCCCGCGGGCGCGTCCACGCCGGTCTTGCCGCCGATCGATGAGTCGATCATCGCGAGCAGTGACGTCGGCACCTGGACGCACGGAATGCCGCGATGGAACGTCGCGGCCACGAACCCGCCCACATCGCCCGCGACCCCGCCGCCCAACGCCACAAGGGCGGCGTCGCGCCCGAACTGAGCGGCGAGCATCCCGTCGCACAGAGCGGCCCAGGTCTCGCGCGTCTTGTTCCATTCGCCCGCGGGAAACTCCAGCAGCTCAGCCCCGAGGCTGGCAGCGCGCAGGGACTGGAGCACCCGGCGCCCGTATAAGGGTGCTACGTGGGAGTCGGTGACGACGGCGTAGCGGGCGGCGGGGCAATAGCGCGCGAGCAGGGCCGGCAGCTCAGCGAGCAGCCCCCGGCCGATCATGATGTCGTAGGAGGCGTCCCGCTCTTCCTTGAGCGGGACGCGGACCGTCACCACGCGACGTCGCCCTGGCCTGCCTGAGCGTTGGCGCGGCGCGCGAGAGTGAACAGCAGGTCCGAGAGCCGGTTGAGATACTGCACGATCACGGGCGCGACGGGGTCGCTATGGGCCAACGCCACCACGCTGCGTTCGGCCCGGCGGCACACCGTCCGCGCGAGGTGCAGCGCCGCGGCCTTGGCGGAGCCGCCCGGCAGCACGAAGCTCGTGAGCGGCGGGAGGCCCGCCTCGGCCGCGTCGATGGCGCGTTCCAACACCGCGACGCGGCCGCCGTCGATGGCGGCTTTGACCAGGGCCTTGGCGACTTTCGCGGGGTCGGGCGCCGCCAGCTGCCCGCCAATGGCGAACAAATCGCGCTGAATGCCTTCGAGGAGGGAAGCCTCGAAGTCGCGCGGCTCGAGCGCGCGAGCCATGCCGATGGCGGCGTTCGTTTCGTCGACGTCGCCGTAGGCCGCCACGCGGCGGTGATCCTTGGGCACACGGCCGCCGCCCAAGAGGCCGGTCTCGCCGGCATCGCCCGTCTTGGTGTAGATCTTCACGCGGCGGAACCTACCGTCAGGGGCAGTGGAGCGCGAGCGGTTGCGTCGCGACGACGCGCCGCGCCCGGGGATCCACCACGAAGCTACGCGACGCGCGCGGCGACACGTCGAAGATCGCATCGACCAGCAACAGCACCCCGCGCTCGGGCGGCAAGGCCACCACGCCGCGCAGTACATACCGGGGCGCTGCGGCCTCGCCAGCCGGGGCGCGCACGAACCCGCCGCGCAACGGCGAGCGCGTCGGACCGAGCAGCCAGCGGCTGGGCTCGCCGGACGCGTCCGTCAGCGCGACGCCGGTGACAAACGCGGTGTCGCCGGGGCCCGCCAGCACGCGAGCGCGCAGAGCGCCCGCGAACGAGCCAGCGGCGAGCCGCACGACGTCGCCGGCGTCCGACTCGGCATCGGGATCGGGCGCGAGGGGTGCGACGAGCGGCTCGTGTGCCGCGCCGTGGGGCGCGGTGCGGCGCACGGCGGTGCGGGCGAGGCCCGCCAGCACGCGGCGCGCCTCCGTGTCCGCCGCGGCGGCAGCGGGGCGCCGCTGCTCCGGGAAAAACGCCGGTTCGCGGAAGTAGCCTACCACCGTGGTGTGGGGCCGCGGCACGAGGGGCGCAGCGGCTTGCGGGAAGCTGTAGACCAGCTCGACCACCGCGCCGGTCGCGCCGCAGCGGCCCGGCTGGTGCAACCGCACGAGCACGAGGTCGGCGGGCGATGCGCCGCCCGGGAACAGGATCGTGGCGTCGTAGTAGCCGGGGATGGTCGAGCGTGTGGGAATGCGATCGGCGCCGAGTGTCAGAATGCGGCGCGTCCCGAATGCCGAGTCGGGCGCTGCGGGCGTGTTGGCGCCCAGCCGCGGTCGCAGCAGGCTGTCATACACCTGTTGTGTGAACGCGTTGTCCACCACGAACAGGTGGACCTCGCTGCCGAGCGTCCAACCGAGCGCGGCGCCTTCGAAGCGTCCGTCGGCGTGTGCGGCGAGCGGCGGGGCGGGCGCCGCGTCGGGCGCGAGCGCCGCGGGTCGCGCACATGCCGCCGTAATCACGACACACGCGATCGTGCTTGCTCGCCGCACGCTCCCCCCGTTACCGTTGGCGCCTATGCAGGATGTGAAAGATATCACGATCATCGGCGCCGGCCCGACCGGCTTGTTCGGCGCGTTCTACGCCGGGATGCGGGGGGCGTCCTGCCGCCTGATCGATAACCTCGACCAGGTGGGTGGCCAGCTCACGGCCCTGTATCCCGAGAAATACATCTTCGACGTCGCGGGCCTCCCCAAGATCCTCTCCAAGGACCTCGTCCGGGACATGGCGCAACAGGCGTTCCAGTTCAAGCCCGCCGTGCACCTCGGCCAGAAGGTGGTGGGGCTGCGGCGCGAGTCGGAGGACGGCAAGCCGCTGTTCGTGCTGACGACGGAACAGGACGAGTATCCGTCGCGCACCGTGATCATCGCCGCGGGGATCGGCGCGTTCACGCCGCGGAAGCTGCCCTTGAAGGATGTGGACCAGTGGTACGGCAAGGGCCTGCACGACCGCGTCCTCGACCCCAAGGAATTCGCGGGCCAGCGCGTGCTGATCGTGGGCGGCGGCGACTCGGCGTTCGACTGGGCGGTCAACCTGCACGGCGTGGCGCGGTCCATCCTGATGATCCACCGCCGCGACGGCTTCCGGGCCCATCACGCCACCGTGGCGCAGGTCCAGGCGCTCTGCGCCGCGGGCCGGATGGAGCTGCGAACCTTCTGGGAGCTGAAGGCGATTCACGGTGCCGAGCGCATCGAACAGGTCACGATCGTCAACAACAAGACGAAGGGCGAAGAGACGCTCGCGATGGACCGCGTGATCCCGCAGCTCGGTTTCTTGTCCTCGCTCGGTGCCATCGCCGAGTGGGGCTTGGAGCTCGAGAAGGGGGACATCAAGGTCGCCTCGACCATGGAGACCAATATCCCGGGCATCTACGCCGCGGGCGACGTCGCCGCCTTCCCGGGGAAGCTCAAGCTCATCGCGACGGGCGTGTCTGACGCGTGCGTCGCGGTCAACCACGCCGTGCACTTTATCCATCCCGACGCGAAGGTCGCCCCGGGCCATTCCAGCAACATGGCGATATTCGGACAGACGGAAGACTGAGTCGTCAGGCGTCAGCGCTCAGCCGTCAGCAACTGATGGCTGATGGCTGACGGCTCATCTCGTCTTCCCCATCTCCACCACCAGCGAATCGATCTGTGCCAGCATGTCGCCGTAGCGCACCGCGTGCGCGTTCGCCTGGATGCTGAACGTGAACGTCCGCCCGTCCTTGCGGAGGATGTAACCCGACAGACTGTTGACGCGGTCGATGCTGCCGGTCTTGGCCACGACCTGGCTGTCGAGCGGCGTGCCCACGAATCGCCGCAGCAGCGACCCGGGCCGGGCGGCGTGCGGCAGCGCGGCCATGAACGCCCCGTTCTTGGGGTGACGGCGCATGTAGTCCAGCAGCTGCACGAAGGCGTGCGGCGTGATGAGGTTGCCGGCCGAGAGGCCGCTGCCGTCTTCCAGCGAGAACGTGGTGGAGTCGATCTTCACTGAGTCGATCAGGAATCGCCGTTCCACGTCCAGCCCCGCCTCCCACGATCCCTCACCCCGCAGCTCGTGCCCCAGGACTTTGAGGAGCATTTCGGCAAACCAGTTCTGGCTCGTATTGAGGATGGGGAAGAGGATGTCGGCGAGGGGTCGGCCGCGGTATTCGACCAGCGGATTGCCGCAGCAACGGCTGGCGCGGTAGGCGAGGGAATCCGTGGTGGACACGGCACCACCCTCGACCGCCACACCCTTGCGGCCGAGCGACGCCGCCAGCGCCCGCGCGGCATAGAGGTTCGGGTCGGGCAGCGCGAAGCTCTCGACCCAGGGCCGGCGCCCCAGCGCCACCGTGCCTTCGGCCCAGATCTCCCACGTCCCGGGCCTGCGATAGAAGTTGTCGCCGATGGTGGTGCCGGAATCGGCGGGGACGGTGCGCGCGCGGTTCTCGAACGCGAACATGGCGAGATCGGGCGTCCAGGTGATGGTGGGCGGCGCGTTCACGGCCGGTCCCGGCGCGATCAGGAAGTCCGCGCTGTTGTCGTGAAACCCCAGGCCCGACACGGGCGCCGCGTACCACCAGTTCAGGTCCCAGCTGTTCCAGCCCGCCGCGATGGTGGTGGGCTCGAACGCGCTGCCGTCACCCACGAGTTTGCCGGTGACGCGCCGCACGCCGTGCGCGATGATGGAATCCGCGATCCGGTCGATCTGGGTGAAGGTCGAATCGCAAGCGCCGGGCGCCAGCGTGTCCACCGCAAAGCAGCGCGCCGACCAGGTGGGGTCGCCCCGGCCGTATAGAACCAAGTCGCCGTGCAGGACGCCTGCGTCCAGCGTGCCGTTCAGGTACACGCTGGTGCGGACGCGGTAATCGGCGGGGAGCAGGGCGGCGGCGGTCGCGGTGACGACGAGTTTCGTGTTGCTCGCGGGGACGAACAGCCGGTCGCCGTTGCGTTGGAACAGCGCGCGGCCGCGGTCGTCCATCACGAACACGCCCCACGTGGCGCGGTTGAACGGCGCCTGGTCGAGCAGCGTGGTGAGGCGTTGCTCGAGCGAGCCCGTCAGCGGTGCGGTACGGGTCACGCGCGCCTGCGCGGACAGGGCGCTGCTAATCGTAAGCGATGCGAGGATCAGCTTTCGCATAGACCAGGTCGGTGACGAGGTTGACGAGCACGAACACCACGGACAGGAACAGGATGCTCCCCTGCACGGCGGGAAGGTCGCGCTTGGAGATCGCCGTCAAAACGTAGCGCCCCACGCCCGGCCAGGAAAAGATGGTCTCGGTGAGGATCGACCCCGTGAGGTAGCTCCCCACGTCGAGGCCGAGCACGGTGATGATGGGGATCAGGGCGTTACGAAGCGCATGCCTGCCGACCACGGCCAGCTCGCTCAGGCCTTTGGCGCGGGCGGTGCGCACGAAGTCGCTGCCCAGCACCTCGAGCATCGCGCCGCGCGTCATGCGCGCCAGGACGGCGATCGAGCGCATCCCCAGGGTGAGCGCGGGCAACACGAGATAGGCGAGCCCGCCGTACCCGGACGGTGGGAACCAGCGCAGCGCGAGGGCGAATACGAAGATCAGCACCAGCCCCACCCAGTACACCGGGAACGACACCCCCAGATACGCGCCCAGCATCGCCACCCGGTCGGCGAAGCCACCGGGGCGGAGGCTCGCGATCACCCCGAGGCCCAGCCCGCACACGCTGGCGAGCGCCATGGCCGCGAGCGCCAGCTCGGCGGTCTTGGGGAAGCGGCCCAGGAGCTCGGTCATCACCGGCTGGCGCGTGACGTATGAGCGTCCCAGGTCGCCGTGCAGCACGCCCCAGGCATAGTGGCCGAACTGCACGGGCAGGGGATCGTCGAGGTGCAGCTCGGCGCGCAGCCGGGCGATCGTGGCCGAGTCGGCCCGCTCTCCCACCATCTCCAGGACCGGATCGCCCGGCGCCACGTTGAGGAGGAGGAACGCCACCACCAGCACGCCGGCCAGCGTGGGGAGCGTGAGTGCGAGGCGGCGCGCCAGCGCGCGGGTCACGGGGTGGCGAGTACCCGGGCCCAGTGCTGGCCGTTGAAGATCACGGGCAAGTCCCAGCCGGCCACGTAGGGCTGGCGGGCCCACAGGTCCACCGGAAACCAGAGGTAGAGCCAGGGCGCGGCGCGGTACACGCGCTCGTCGATGCGCGCGTACAGCGCCACCCGCGCGGTGTCGTTGGTGGTGCGCCGCGCCTGGCGGATCAGCGCGTCGGTCTCGGGGTCCGAGTAAAACGCGTAGTTGCCGCCGGGGCCGAAGCTCGCGCTCGCGAACAGCGGATATAGGAAGTTGTCGGCGTCGGGATAGTCGGCCCACCAGTCGAGCAGCGTCATGTCGGCCCGGCCGGCGCGCGCCGCTTCGCGTTGGCTCGATGCATCGCGCGCCACGAGTTCGGCACGGATCCCAACGCGGGCGAGATCCGCTTGGATCGCCTCGGCCACGCGCGCCAGCGGCACGTTGGTGGCGGAAATCCACAGCTGCAGGTCGAGTCCCCCCGCGTACCCGGCACTCGCGAGCAGGGCGCGGGCCCGTGCGGGATCGTAATCGTAGCCCGCGCGGGCGGTGTCGCCGCCCGGCAGCACGGGTGGGATCGCGCCGCGAGCCCGGATGCCGCGGTCGGCGTACACGCGATGCAGGATCTCGGTCACGTTCACGCCGTAGTTGATGGCTTGCCGGACCCGCACGTCCCGCAACGCGCCGCGGCGGTTGTTGAGCGCGAGGTAGATCACGCGCAGCGCGGGCTTCCGCACCAGCCAGGTCGGGTGCAGCGCCTGCCAGCGGGCGGTCTCGCTGAAGGGAATCTCGATCACCGACACCCGCTGGGCCTCGAACTCGGCGGCGAGCGTCAACGGCTCTGGAATGATGCGGACCCGCAGGCTGTCGGCGAGCGGCGCGCCGCCCCAGTAGGTGGGGTTCTGTGCGAACACGAGCTGGTCATCGTGCTGCCACGACACGAAGCGCCACGGCCCGGTCCCCACGGGCCGCTGCGCCAGGTCCGTTGGAGCCGGATCGGGCACGATCGACGCCACGGGCATCGCAAGGAACTTGGGGAAGATGGCGAGCGGCTCGGCCAGGTCGATGGCGACGGCCGTATCGCCCAGGGCGCGGACGCCCGCGAGCTCCGGGCTCTTCTTGGCGGCGAAGTCCTGCGCGCCCGCGATCGGCAGCAGTGGCCAGGCGCGGCCGCCCATGGTCCGTGGGTCGAGCACGCGCCGGAAGCTCGCCGCAACGTCCTGGGCCACGAGCGGACGGCCGTCCTGGAACTGCACGCCCGGACGCAGGTGGAAGACGTAGTGCAGGCCGGAGCGGTCGACGCGCCAGCGGTCGGCCAGCCCGGGCACGAGCCGCCCGTCGGGGTCGAACGCGGTCAACCCGTCGAACACGAGCGTCACCATCTCGCCCGTGGGTACGTCCGTCGAGAGCGCCGGGTCGAGCGAGCGAGGATCGTAGCTCTCGTAATAGACGAGCGTGCGCGCGTTGCCCGCGCCGTTGCGACCGCAGGCGAGGGCAACCGCGGCGAGCGCGAGGAGAACGCGGCGGGCAGGGCGCGATGCCGGCATGAAGACCACTGTCGAAAAGGTTGACAGTCGGAGGGTAGCGACGCAACATACGGAAGTCGCCGAACCTCGTCAATTGCGTGTCCGCTGGTACCTCCCGCTCGTCGCTCTCGTCGCGGCGGCCCCCCTCGCCGCCCAGCAGAAGGCGCGGGTGGTGCGGGGTTTGCGCTTCGAGGGCAACCACGCGCTGGATGACTACACCCTGAGCACCGCGATTTCGACCTCCAACTCCAGTTTTCTGGCGCGCGTCTGGCCGTTCCGCCTGCTGGGACTGGGCGAGAAGCGGCCGTTCGACGAGCTGGAGTTCCGGCGCGACGTGGTGCGGTTGCTGCTGCTCTATCGCCAGAGCGGCTACATGAATGCGGCGGTGGACACGCTGGTGCGACGCGATTCGACCGGGAGCGACGCGTACGTGACCTTCCGGATCACCGAGGGCGAGCCGGTGCGCGTGACGCGGATCGATCTGCCGGGTCTCGACTCGCTGCTCGACGTGCGCGCCCTGCGGGGCGAGCTGCCGCTCCAAGTAGGCGATCCATTCAACCGCTTCCTGTTCCAGGCCGCGGCCGACACCATCACGCTGCGGCTGCGCAACCTCGGCTACGCCTTCGCCGATGTGCTGCGCAACTTCGATACCGATGCGGCAACGCTCGGGGCGCAAGTGACGCTCGAGGCCGTGCCCGGGCCGCGCATGCGCATCGGTGCCGTCGAGATCGTGGGCCTCACGCACGTGGATACGAACACGGTACGGCGCACGTTGTCGGTCCACCCGCGCGCGCTCTACCGGCAGGACGACCTGTTTCAGAGCCAACGGGACCTCTACGGGCTGGGGGTGTTCCGGTCTGCCAGCGTGGAGCTTGTGGACTCGACG
>JBGPOE010000038.1:0-24968 GCA_041487875.1 Gemmatimonadota bacterium
AGACTCGGGGAAAGGGGAAAGGGGAAGGGGGAAGAGATTGCAAACTGGCTCGCGGCGCTGTATCGCGATGCCGCGCCCGTTACATCGGAGCCGTTTGAGTCCTATCTGCACGATGCGGGCCTGCCTCCACGCACCACGCCTCCTGCACCACGTACCGAATTGTCCTGGTGGTCCGTCCTCGAGATGGCACCGGCGGTCGCTGGTGACGCGACTGCCTGGAAACCCGCGAGCGAGCTGCTCGCGAGCCAGGGTCTGGCGGTGCTGCGCGCGGATGGGCGCTACGCGAGTCTCGAGTGTGGGCCGGCGGGCGGCGGGCACGGGCATCCCGACCGGTTGCACCTCACGCTGCACGCCGGCGGCGTCCACTGGCTGCCCGATTTCGGCACGGGGAGCTACGTGTCGCCCGAGCTGTTCTGGTATCGCTCCACGCTCGCCCACAACGCCCCGCGGCTGGACGGCGCGTCGCAGGAGTTGGCGCCCGCGGGCTGCGATTGCTTCGACACCAAAGGCGATTGGGCGTGGGTCTCGGGCCGCTTCGGCGATCTGCGCCGCGTGGTGGTGTCCGGGCCGCGCTACGTCGTGGACGTCATGGAGCTGTCGGGACGCGTAGACCGCCTGCTCGAATTGCCGTGGCACTTCACGGGTCAGGGTGACGTGGAGACGCCGGGGCGATGGGAGACGAGCGAGCTCGACGATGCGTTCGTCACGCACGTCGAGCGATTCCGGCCGGACGCACCGGGACCGATCCGCATGCGTGTGACGTCGGACCACGGACGACTGACCATGCACTTCGCTTTCGACGGTCAACTCCTGCGCGCCGAAGGTCCCGGCAGGCCGACCAGCGGGCGGCGCGAGACGTTCTACCTCGAACGCGCGCGGGGGCGCAACCTGCGGCTCGTGACCGTGCTCGACCCGGCCGCGACGCCCATCGTTCGCGCCGTGCGCGTCGCGGGCGACGTGATCGAGGTCGAGACGCCGGAGGGCGTCGACCACCACCGTTTGGGCACCGAGAGCTGGGACGTGGAAACGGCGGCGGGGCGGGTGGCGCTGCGCGGCGCGCGCGCCGCGGACCTCCCGTTCGGCGGATTCCTGGAACTGGAACCCGTGACGCCGCCCACCGCGGCGGCGCTCCGCATCGATGCCCCACCGGCGCTCGACGGCACGCTCGCGGGTTTCGACCTGGCCGAACCGCTGACGCTCGAGCTGGAAGACCAGTACCGCCGCGCCGAGGAGCCCTATCCTGGGCTTGAGGAGCTGGCGGCGGTGGCGTACGTCAATTGGGACGACCGGGCGGTGTACCTGGCCGTCGAAGTGACGAAGCCCGACCTGGTGCTTCGCCCGGCGGACGCGGCACTGCTGCGTCTCGACAACGAAGTGGACGACATCCACTCCGACGGTCTCCAGATTTACGTCCGGCTCGAGGATGCAGGCGCGCCGGTGGTGGGCTTCCTCGTGGTACCAGACGCACGGACGGCGCACCTGCGGGTGCGCACCACGACCGATGCGACGGGCGACGCCGCCCAGGTGCGCGGCGCGTGGCGGCGCACGGCGGCCGGCTATTGCGTGACGCTGGCGCTGCCCGTGGCGCTCGTGGGACGCGCGCATATCGGCGCCCGGCTCGGTTTCGATTTGCTCGTCAACGAGATGCTGCCGGGCCGTGAGCGCCGCGCAGGCCAGCTGGTGTGGAGCGGCGGCAACGGCTGGGTGTGGGTGCGCGGCGATCGCCAGGACCCGAGCCGCTTCGGCGTGCTGGAGCTGATTGGATGATCACCGTCGTCCTCCACGAGCCCCAGGATCTCGTCAACATCGCGCACGTATTGCGCGGCATGAAGAATTTCGGGCTGCGCGATCTGCGGCTCGTCCACCCACGTGAGTACGACGCGTTCCGCATCGGTGGCATCGCGCACAAGACCGACGACTTGCTCGAGCGCGTGCGGCTGTACGACTCGCTCGATCAGGCGCTCGCCGACTGCGTCCACGTGATCGGGTTCACGGCGCGCGGGCGCACGGCCAAGCGCAACTGGCGCCGTCCCGCCGATGCCGCGACGGAAGCGCTGGAGCTGGCGGAGCAGGGGACCGTGGCCCTGGTGTTCGGGCGCGAGGACAAGGGGTTGCCCAACGAGGCCCTGGACCGCTGTCACCGCATCGTGGCCATCCCCACGAATCCGGACTACCCCTCGCTCAATCTCGGTCACGCGGTGATCATCATGTTGTACGCGCTGGCGGTCGCCCGCGGCGATGACGAGCGGCCGTTCAAGACGCCGCGCCGCCGGGCGGCCCCGGCGCGCCAGGAGGAGCTGGAGCGCGTGTTCGCGGACCTGGAGCGGGCGCTCGCCGCCATCGATTTCTTCAAGCATCGGGAGCGCGACGCGATTCTGCGAACGGTGCGTGAGGCGCTGCATCGCATTCCGTTGGACGAGCGCGAAGCGAAGCTCGTCCAGGCCATGGCCCACGAGGTGATCCATTACGCCGAACGATTGGCGCGTTCCGGGCTTCACGTCGACGGGGAGTAAGCGCCCCGAGGCGTTGTTCGGTGCCGAAGAATCGGGCGCCGGGCCACCCGTGCGCCTGCGCCGCGCGGCGGGTTGCCGCGTGTGGGACGTGCGCGGGCGCGAGTACGTGGACTACGTGATGGCGCTGGGCGCGGTGGCGCTGGGGTACGGCCACCCCGCCGTGAACCGCGGCGCCGAAGAGGCCATCGCCGAGGGCGTGGTCGGCCCGCTGCCGCCCGAGCGCGAGGAGATCCTGGCGGAGGCGCTCGCGCGGCGGCTGCCATGGCTCGAGCGCGTGCGCTTCTTGAAGACGGGCGCCGAGGCCGTGGCGGCCGCGGTGCGTCTGGCGCGGGTCGCGACGGGACGCAGCCACGTGCTGGGCTGTGGCTATCACGGGTGGCTCGATTGGTGCCAGGGCGGCACGGAGGGCGTGCCGGCCGAGGTGCGCGCGCTCTATGCCGAGCTGCCGTTCAACGACTCGGCGCGCGCGCGCGAGCTGATCCGGGAGTCAGGCAAGCGGCTGGCGGCCGTGGTGATCGAACCGCTCGTGGTGCAGGAGCCGTCACGCGAGTGGCTCGAGACGGTGCGTGCCGAGACCGAACGCGCGGGCGTGGTGCTCGTGTTCGACGAGATCAAGACGGCCTTTCGGCTCGCCGTGGGCGGCGCTGTCGAACGCTGGGGCGTACGCCCGGACCTCACGGTGCTGGGGAAGGCCTTGGCGAACGGGTTTCCGCTCGCGGTGGTGGGCGGGCGCGCCGATCTCATGGGGTTGGTGTCGCGCACGTGGATTTCGTCCACCCTCGCCACGGAGGCCGTGGCGCTCGCCGCCGCCCAGGCAACGCTCGCCGTGTTCGAAACCGAAGACGTGTGCGGGCACCTGCATCGCGTCGGCACGAAGCTGCTGCACGGTCTGCACCGCCTGCAGCGCGATCATCCGGACGTGGTGGCGGGAGTGGGCGGCGTGGCGGAGATGTGCTTCCTGCATTGGGCTACCGAAGATATCGGCCGGCGGGTGGCCGTGCGCTGCGCCGAGCGGGGGCAATTGTTCAAGCGCACGGCCTACGACTTCGTCAGCCTGGCGCACGACGAGGCGACGATCGAGACGACGCTCGGCGTGCTGGAGGAGAGTCTGGCCGGCCTCTAGGCCGGCATCACGTCATGTAGCGCGGTACCGAGATGATCGTTCCCGCCAGCACACTGACGATCACGTAGAGCACGATCGCGCAGAGAATCGCGACGACGGTATAGCCCAGCGCCTTGTCCTTGGGCGATTTCATCAGGACCGGCAAGCCGGCGTACAGCAGGTAGAGACTGTACAAGCCCAGGAGGCCGAGAATAGCCAGCGCCGGGAGCAGCAGGAACACGCCCGCCACCCAGCTCGCGGTGCACGAGTAGACGGCGACCTTGAGTGCCTGCAGCTGGTTCTTCTGGCCGCCGAAGGTGGGCGCCAGGTTGTCGATGATAACGGCGAGGACGAAGACGCTGCACAAGCTGAGGACGTACTGCACCACGGCATGTTCGATCGCAGTGTCGAGCGGCCAGCGCCAGGCGATGCTCCCGAAGTGGACGCCGATCAGGGAGAACCCGATTACGCCTGCGATCGGGGGGATGGCGGCGAGGATCACGGCATAGCCGAGGTACAAGTCGCGGACGGTCGTGGACTCAGTGTCGATGACGGCCCACTCCGTGCCCGGCGAGAGCAGGATCTTCTTGGCACGATCGATGAGGTTCATGACCCCAAAGCTACAGCCTGCGGGCCCTCGCGCCAGCGCCTGACGGCAACTATTCTGACGTCGTGCTGATCGACGTTCACGCGCACTTCTATCACGCCGGTTCGCCCCGCGCCGACTGGCGCGAGCGCAACGCGAGCCGGCTCACGGCGGGCGAGAAAATCGGCGTCTCGATCCACGTGGCGTCGATTCTCGGCAGCTGGGGCCGCACGTCGCCCGTGTACTTTCCCTCGCCCGCCGACGCGACGGCCGGGAACGACGCACTGTTCGCCCTGCAGCGCGAGCATCCCGACCGGATTCGCGGTTACGTCACCGTCAATCCCAACTACACCGCGCACGCCACGGCGGAGATCGACCGGGCGGCGCGGCTCGGCGCCATCGGCTTGAAGCTCGCGGCGAGCCGCCGCGCCCACGATGCGCTGCTCGATCCCGTGATCGCCGCCGCCCAGCGCCACGGCTTCCCCGTGCTGCATCACATCTGGCAGCACCGCCGCCGCGATTGGCCCGGCCAGGAAGCGTCCGACGCCGTCGAGCTGTGCACGCTCGCGGCGCGCCATCCCCAGGTCAACTTCATCCTGGCGCACATCGGCGGCGGCGGCGACTGGCGCCATTCGCTGCACGCGCTGGTGCGCCACAACAACGTGCACGTGGACCTGTCGGGCTCGGGCGTCGATGGCGGCATGCTCGACGCATGCGTCGCGGTCGTGGGCGTCGAGCGCCTGCTGTGGGGGTCGGATATCACCATGTGCACGGGGCTCGCCAAGCTGCGCTACCTGACGCACCTGCTGCCGCCCGCCGATCTCGAGCTGGTGCGGTGGAAGAACGCGGCGCGGATCTTTCCGCGCGGCGCATTTCCGGGCGACTGATGCGCACCGACGTCAACGCCTTCCTCGGCGCCTACCCCTATGCCCGCGTCCCGGGCACCTCGCCCGACGCCTTGCTCGCCGCGATGCAGCGCACCGGCGTGGACGAGGCCTGGGTGACCCACCTGCCGAGCCTCTTCTGGCGCGATCCGACGGCGGGCAACGCCTGGCTGTACGAAACCTGCGCCGCCGAACGCCGGTTCAAACCGGTGCCGTGCGTGCACCCGGGGTTGAACAAGTGGGAGGAAGCGCTGAGTGACGCGAGCGCGCAACGCGCGCCCGCCGTGCGGTGCGATCCCCACTACTTCGGCCTCGAGCCGGCGGGACCCGAGATGCGCGTGCTGGCGGCCGCGTGCGGCGCCGCCAAGCTGCCCCTGACGCTCGCCGTGCGGCTCGAGGACGTGCGCCAGCGCCATCCCAACGATCGCGTGGCGGAGCTCGAGCCCGCCGCCGTGCGCACGCTGATCCGCGCCGACGAAGACGTGCACCTGCTCGTCACGCACGCCGACCGCGGCTTCATCGAAGAAGTGCACTTCGGCTCGACGCCGGAGGAAGCACGGCGCATCTGGTGGGACATCTGCTGGATCTGGGGACCGCCGGAGGACCACCTCGAGACGCTGGTCGCAACCGTCGGGGTCGAGCGCTTCGTGTTCGGTACAGGCCAGCCGCTGCGCCTGCCCGAGGCGGCGGTGGCAAAACTGGATCTGCTCGAGCTCCCCACCACGGATCGCAAGAAAATCGAATCGGAGAACGCGCGCACGGGCCTCTGCGGATGAAGAATCTCGCGGTGCGGCTCGACTGGGGGCTGATCCCGGCGGTGCCCGTACCCTTCCGGGGCGGCGCCATCGCGGCGGACGCGCAGCGCGAGTACGCCCGCTGGATGGCGCGCCAGAGCGTCGCGGGCGTGGCCGTGTGGGCGCACACGGGGCGGGGGCCGCACCTCACGCCGGTGCAGCGGCGCGACGTGCTCGCGACGTGGCGCCGGGCGCTGCCCGACCGCGTGATCGTGGCGGGAGCGACGTCGCCCGGGATGGCACGCGAAGCCAAGACGGGTGGGGCCGATCTCGTGCTCGCTTTTCCCCAGCGCGACGATCCGGTGGGTTATCACCGCGCCCTCGCGGCCGAGCTGCCGGTGCTGGCGTTCTATCTCTACGAGCGGGCGGGCGGCGTCGCCTACGACGACACGACGCTCGACCACGTGCTGGCGCTGCCGAATGTGATGGGCATCAAAGTGGCGACGCTCGATTCGGTGGCCACGTTCCGCCGCGTCGCCGTGCGCGTGCAGGCCCATCCGGGCAAGCTGCTGGTCACGGGCGAGGATCGCTTCCTGGGAGAGTCGCTGACGCTGGGCGCGCGGGCCGCGCTGATCGGCATGGGCGCGGCGCTGACGGATGTGCAGGCGGACTTGCTGCGTGCGCGCGCCGCGGGCGACGCCCCGACCTTCGCGCGGCTCGCGGCGCTGTGCGACGACTTTGCCCGCGTGACGTTCCAGGAGCCGGTGGAAGGCTACGTGCGGCGGATGCTGTGGGCGGCGGCGGCCGAAGGCGCGATCCCGGACGACGCCTGCGACGATCCGTGGGGGCCGCCGCTCGATCCGGCCGAGCGCCTGGCCGTGCGGCAGGCCGTGCAGGATGCGCGCGCGGCTCACCGCTGACTTCGAGCGCTTTGCCCGCGGCCTGCCGCGCGACTTTCCCGCGTACGTGCGCGAGGCGTACGGCGTGGATCTGAGCGCGCGCTATCTGGGCGAGCCGCTGGCGCACCCCATCGGCAAGGGCTCGGGCCAGCTGTCGCTCAGCGCGCAGCAGCTCGAGGCCGACGCCGCGGCCGGGCTCGCGTTCACCGTGCTCAAGACCGTCATCGCCCAGGACGAGCGCGGCGCGCAGTCGATGGCCGCGTGGGCGATCCACGAGACCAAGATGACGGTCGAGCGCCGCCGCTCCGATTCCGGCCGCGAGGGCTGGACGGTCACGTGGAAGGGGCGGGGGTGGGATCGGTCGTTCGAGGACTACCTCGCGCTGGTGCGGGCGGGGCGCGACCTCACGCGGGCGGGGCGGCTGCTCGCGGTTCCCTCGGTGAAATACCATCTGCCGCGCCTGAGCGAGCCGTTCCGGGCCGACGAGTACCGCTTCACCACCGAGTGCCTGGCCGCGGCATGGGGCGACGCGCCGCTGCTCCTCGAACAGGATTTTTCGCCCACGCTCGCGGGCGACCGGCTGGCGGATGCGCGCGAGCAGATTCTGCGCTGGCTGCGCGAAGTGCCGCAGCAGATCCGCGCCGCGTCGCCCGTGGCGGTGCGGCTCGCGCTCAAACTGATGAATGCGCGCTTCGATGACGACTTCCAGCTCGACATGGTCCGCGCGTCGAGCGGCGCGGATGGGCTGGTCGTATTCAACCGGCTGTTCGACGCGGGCCGCGGCGTGGCCTACGGAGGCTGGGACTTGAGCGATCGCAACCTCCGCGTGCTGGACCGCCTGACTCGACCGCCCGACCGCCCGCTATGCGGCACCGGCAACATTTGCTCGGGCAAGATGATCGTCGCGTACGCGCAGCGCGGCTGCTCGGCTGTCCAGTTGCACACGTTCTTTCAGCTGCCCCTCAGCGAGTACGCGGCAACCGCGGGCTCGCGCACCGAACGCGCGCTGCACCAGCTCGTGTTTCATCCCGCTGAGGGACTCGTCGCCGCACTGCTGGCGGAGGAGACCGCGGGACGGCTCGAGCGCCGCGGTGGGGCGTTGCACTTTCTCGATCTGGCCGATGCGCATCGCCGCGGCTGAGATGTGGGAGCTGGTCCTGCCGCTGGTCGAGCCGTTCATCATCTCGGGCGGTGCGATCAAGGAGCGCCGCTCGCTCATCGTCGTGCTGAAGGACGAGGCGGGTCGCGCGGGTTACGGCGAGAGTCCGCCCTTCGAGCTGCCGTTCTACTCCGAGGAGACGCTGTCGTCGGCCGCCGACCTGATCGGGCGCGTGCTCTTGCCGCGGGTGGTGGGGCGCGAGTTCGAGTCCCCCGAGGCCGTGGACGCCTGCCTGCGCGAGAACATCCGCGGCAATCCGTTCGCGCGCGCGGGCGTCGAGACCGCGGCGTGGGACCTGGAGGCCGCCCGCCGCAACAGCGGGCTCGCGGCGCTCGTCGCTGAGCGGCTGGGCGTCACGCCCGCGATCGATGTCCCCTGCGGCGTGGCCCTGGGGATCCCGCAGGACCGGCGTCCCGAGACGCTCACGGCGCGCGTGTACGAAGCGCTGCAGCACGGCTATCGCCGCGTGAAGATCAAGGTGGCGCCCGGCTGGGACACGGTGGCCGTGAGCGCGGCGCGGGTGGGCATGGCGGGCGCCGACGTGTCGCTCACGGTGGACGCCAACGGCGCCTACGAGTGGCCGGCGCACGAGACCAACCTGCGGGCGCTCGACGCCGCGGGTCTCCTCTACATCGAGCAACCGCTCGGGCCCGACGAGCTGGTGGGGCACGCTTGGCTCGCGCAGAATCTCGTCACGCCCATCTGTCTCGATGAAACGCTCAAGAGTGCCGTGCTGGCGCGGCAGGTAGCGGCGCTGGAGGGCCCGAAGATCTGGAACATCAAAGTGCACCGCGTCGGCGGGCTCGCCGAGGTGTGCCGCATCTACCGCGTGGCGGAAGAATATGGCGCGCGCCTGTGGGCGGGGACGATGCCCGAATCGGGGATCGGCTCGCAGGCGCCGCTCGCCGTCGCGGCCTTGCCGTTGTGCAGCTATCCTTCTGACCTCGAGCCCTCGTCGCGCTGGTACGGCCGCGGCGCCGACGTGATCAAGCTGTCGATGAGCCGCGATGGCCGCATGGCGGTGCCCGACCAATCGGTCGGCCGGTTGCTCGATGCGCCACGGTTCCGGGCCGCGGCGCGCCGAATCGTGTGAAGGTCGATCACCAGACTCTGGAGCCGTCACCCATGTCGAGTCGCGCCGGTCTCGCCCTCGCTCTCTCGCTCGTCACCGTTCTTGCGGCGCCGGTCGCCCGGGCGCAGCAGGACCCCAACCTCTTTTCCGCGCTGAGCTGGCGGCTGGTCGGCCCGTTCCGCGGCGGCCGCACCGTGGCGGCCGCGGGCGTGCCGGGCCGGCCGGGCGTGTTCTATATCGGGGTCAACAACGGCGGCGTGTGGAAGACGACCGACTGCGGCCGGGTGTGGACGCCGATCTTCGACGACCAGACGACGGGCTCGATCGGCGCGCTCGCCGTGGCGCCCTCCGATCCCAACACGATCTACGTGGGCAGTGGGGAAGGGCTGCAGCGGCCCGATCTCTCCGTGGGCGACGGCATCTACAAGTCGCTCGACGCGGGGCGCACGTGGACGCACCTGGGCCTGCGCGACGGCCAGCAGATCGCGCAGCTCGCCGTCGATCCGCGCGATGCCAATCGCGTCTTCGCCGCCGTGATCGGCCATCCCTACGGCCCCAACGCCGAGCGCGGCATCTATCGGTCCACCGACGGCGGCCAGACGTGGACGAAAGTCCTGTACAAGGATGAGAACACGGGCGGCATGGACGTGGTGCTCGACCCGGCCAATGCCCAGACCGTGTTCGCGGTGCTGTGGTCCGCGCGCCAGGCGCCGTGGGAAGACGGTTGGACGCTGGCGGCGAACAACGGGCTGTACAAGTCGACCGACGGCGGCACCACGTGGCGGCAAATCACCGCCGGGCTGCCGTCGGCGGCCGACGGCCTGGGCCGCATCGGCCTCGCGGTGAGCCCGAGCGCCCCGGGCCGCATGTTCGCCGTGGTGGGGGCCGACAAGAAGAGCGGCGTGTACCGCTCGGACGACGGCGGCGAGACGTGGCGCATGGCCAATGGCGACCCGCGCCTCTCGGGGCGCGACGGCGACTTCAACGAGGTGAAGGTCGATCCCAAGAACGCCGACGTCGTCTACGTCGCCAACGTGGTGACGTGGAAGTCGACCGACGGCGGCAAGACCTTCGCCGCGTTCCGCGGCGCGCCCGGCGGCGACGACTACCATCGCTTCTGGATCAGTCCTGACGATTCGCGCGTCATCCTGCTCGCGGGCGATCAGGGGGCCGTGATCACGATGAACGGCGGCGCCACGTGGAGCTCGTGGTACAATCAACCCACCGGGCAGATGTTCCACGTCAACGCCGACAATCGCTTCCCCTACTGGGTGTACGGCGGCCAGCAGGAAAGCGGCTCGGCGGGCGTCGCGAGCCGCGGCAACGACGGCCAGATCACCGTGCGCGAGTGGCACACGGTGGGCGCCGAGGAATACAGCTACGCCGTGCCCGACCCGCTGCACCCCAACCTCGTGTACGGCGGCAAGCTGTCGCGCTTCGACTGGAACACGGGGCAGGTGGAAGACGTCTCGCCCGAGGCGGTGCGGTCGGGCCGGTACCGGTGGATCCGCACGATGCCGATCATCTTCTCGCCCGTCGATCCGCACATCCTCTACTTGGGCGCCAACGTCGTGTTCCAGACGCTGGACGGCGGCCGCCACTGGCAGACCATCAGTCCCGACCTGACGCGCGAGTCCTACGACCTGCCCGCGACGCTGGGCGTGTTCGCGGCGCTCGATCCCGAAAAGGGCGCGCATCGCGGCGTGGTGTACGCTATCGCCCCCTCGTTCAAGAAACTCAACTTGATCTGGGCGGGCACGGACGACGGTCTGTTGTGGGTGACGCACAATGGCGGCGTCGCCTGGAAAAACGTCACGCCGCCCGCACTCACGCCGTGGAGCAAAGTCTCGATCCTCGAGGCCTCCCACTTCGACACGCTCGCGGCCTACGCCGCGATCAACCGCCTGCGCCTGGACGATCTGCATCCCCACATCCTGCGCACGCGCGACGGCGGCAAGAGCTGGACCGAGATCGTCGCGGGGATTCCCGACAACGAGATGGTGGACGTGGTGCGGGAGGATCCGGTGCGCCGGGGTCTCTTGTTCGCGGGCACCGAGCGCAACGTGTACGTCTCGTTCGACGACGGCGACCACTGGCAGTCGCTGCGGCTCAACCTGCCGCCCAGCTCGATGCGCGATCTCACCATCCACGGCAGCGACCTGATCGTGGCGACGCACGGCCGCTCGTTCTGGATTCTCGACGACTTCGCGCCGCTGCGCGAGGTCGCGACGGCCGCGGCGGCCAAAGGCGCCTACCTCTACACGCCGGCACCGGCGTATCGCGTGCGCTGGAACGCCAACACCGATACGCCGCTGCCGCCCGATGAGCCCACGGCGGCGAACCCGCCTGACGGCGCGCCGCTCGACTACTACCTGCCGCAGGGGACCACGGGCCCCGTGACGCTCGAGATCCGCACTGCGGCGGGCAAGCTGGTGCGCAGCTTCTCGAGCGAGGATGTGCTCGAGCCGCCCGACTCGACCGCCAACATCCCGCCCTACTGGATCCGGCCGCCGCAGATGGTCGCGACCGCGGCCGGGATGCACCGCTTGATTTGGGACCTGCGCTATCCCGCCCCCGAGGTGCTCGATCACGACTATCCCATCGCGGCGATCTATCGGGACACGCCGCGCGAGCCGCGCGGGCCATGGGTGGTGCCGGGTACCTACACGGTGACGCTCACGGCGGGCGGCGCGCGCGCCACCCAGTCGCTCGTGGTCCGGATGGACCCGCGCGTGCCCGTCACCGCCGCGGTGTTGGGACAACAGCTGGCGCTCGCCACCCGGATCACGGCCGCGCTGCACGACGACAATCAGACGCTGCAGCAGGTGCGCGCGCTGCGGGCCGCGCTGCGTGCGCGCCGCGGTCAGGCCGCGGGCGCCGCCGAAGCGATCGACTCGCTCGAGGCCAAGGCCGGCCGGCTGGAGACCGCGGGGCGGAGCGAGGAGAGTCTGACTCGGCTCGCGCGCGAGCTCGCCGGCGTGTACGGCGACGTGGAAGCGGCCGACGTGGCGCCCCGGCCGGTGCTCGTGAGCGGAGTGGCCGATTTGGAGCGGGCGCTCACCGGCTTGCAGGCGCGGTGGCGAGGCCTGGTGCGCACCGATCTTGCGGCACTGAACGCACGCCTCAAGGGGGCCGGTCTCGAGCCCATTGCGGCGCCCTGAAGCGCCGTCTTGACCACGTGCTTAGCTTTGCGGGGCTATGAGCCGACCCCCGCAAGGCTATTGGGCCACTAACCTGTACCTCGATCCCCGCAAGCGCCCGAAACTCGAGGCGCCGCTACGAGACCTGCCGCCGCGCGCCGCCCAGCGTTTCAAGAAGGCGCGCGAAGGGCTGCGCGAGTTGAAGCACGTCACCGAGCAAGTGGTATTCCTCGGCACGGTCTACAAGTGGGTGTGGATGTACGAGGTCGGCGGCCGCAAGCTCGCCTACCTGCACCCCATGGAATCGGGCGCGAGCGGCTCGTTCGTCCTCACCGAGGCGGAGGAGCAGGAACTGGCGCAGGCCGACGGCCTGATGCGCGCGATCCGCGATGCGATGCGCGACGGCGACGTGCGCGATGGCCTGCGTTGGTGCTGGACCGAGTTTCCCGACCTCGATGTGGTGGACGCGTTCGTCGACCTGATCGCGCGCAAACATCATTTTCTGGCGCGCCCCGAGTGAGCCGTGACGGCCTTGTGCGCCGTTCGCGCTTCGCTGTACATTTTGTCGCCCGCAAGCCGTTGCAGTCCATCATCTAACCGACAGATTCGCCATCGAGGCCCGCGCGTTGATGACGAACACTGGGTGTAGGTTCGCGGCCGGGATCATCGGCGTGGTGCTCCTCGCCGCCCCGGCAGCCGCCCAAACTGCCGCACCACAGACGACGACGGCCGCCCCCGTGCAGGTCGACACGGGCCGCCTGCGCGGCCCGCGCCAGCCGATTTTCTTCCGCCACGACATCCACGCCAGCCAGTACCAGATGCCGTGCCTCTATTGCCATTACTCCGTGGCGGAATCGAGCGAGCCCGGCATCCCCTCGGTGCAGACGTGCATGGGCTGCCATCAGCTCGTCGCGGGCTCGACCCCCTCGAACCAGGCGCAAATCAAGAAACTGCGCGAGGCGTGGAGCAACCGGCAGGCGCCCGAGTGGACGCGTGTGCACGCGCTGCCCGGCTTCGCGCATTTTCCCCACATGCGCCACATCAAAGTGTTGGGCTCCAACAGCTGTACCACCTGCCACGGCGACGTGGCCGGCATGGCGCAGGTGTACCAGTTTTCCACGCTGAAGATGGGGTGGTGCATCCGCTGCCACGTCGAGCGCAAGGTCAGTCGCGACTGCTCGGTCTGCCACTATTAGGCGCGTTCGGGAGACGGTATGACGGACGGGATCAACCGTAGGCGGTTCCTCAAGATCCTCGGGGTGACGGGCGGCGCGGCCACCGTCGCCTCGGCGTGCCGCATCGGCCCCGAGCCGACTGAGAAGCTGATCCCCTACCTCGTCGGGTCGGAGGATCAGGTCCCGGGCATCGCCACATGGTACGCCTCCACCTGCCGCGAGTGCGCGGCGGGCTGCGGCATCCGCGTGAAGGTGCGCGAGGGCCGCGCCGTGAAGATCGAAGGCAATCCCGAGTCGCCCATCAACCAGGGCCGCCTGTGCGCGCGCGGCCAGGCGGCGCTGCAGGGCCTGTACAATCCCGACCGCGTCACCGAGCCGATGGCCCGCCGGGCCGACGGCGTGTGGGAGAAGCTCGGCTGGGATGCGGCACTGCAGCGCTTCGCCGCCAAGGTCCAGGAGTCGCGCGGCAAGGGCATCGCCATCGTCACGGGGCTCGAGACCGGCGCCTTCGGCGACCTGGTGGAGGAGTGGGCGCGGTCGGTAGGCGCGAAGCACGTCACCTACGAACCGTTCGGCTACGAAGCGCTGCGCGAGGGCAACCGCCTCGCCTTCGGCACCGACGCCGTGCCGTCCTACGACTTCGCCGCCGCGAAATACATCCTGTCCTTCGGCGCCGATTTCCTGGAGACATGGGTCTCACCCGTGGGCTTCCAGCACGGCTTCGCCGAGGCGCACGGTTTCCAGAGCGGCAAGGACGCCGGGATGGCGAAGCACGTGTTCGTGGGGCCGCGGCTGTCGCTCACGGCCATGAACGCGGACGCATGGATCGCGGCGCGGCCGGGCACGGAGGGCATGTTGGCGCTCGCCATGGCGAACGTGATCGTCACCCAGCACTTGGTGCCACTGCCGCCGGACGTGGGGCGGTTGGCGGACCTGCTGGCGCGCCACACGCCCGCCGCCGTCGCGGCCGTCGCGGGCGTGGACCAGGAGTTGATCGTGCGCGTCGCCATCGAGTTGGCGCACGCCGGGGCGGGGCTCGCCGTGGCGGGCGGCATGGCCGCGCACTACCCCAACGGCGCCGAGATCGTGGCCGCCGCGAACATCCTCAACTACGTCACGGGCGCCGTCGGCAAGACCGTCAAGTTCGGGCCCGACACGGCCGCCGCGGGCGCCTACCGCGACATGGTCAGCCTGCGCAGCGAGATGGCGGCGGGCAAAGTGGCGCTGCTGCTCGTGCACGGCGCCAATCCGCGGCACACCCTGTCGGGTGAGTTCCTGCAGGCGTGGGGCAAGGTCGGCTACAAGGTGAGTTTCTCCTCCTACTGGGACGAGACCGCGAGCGCCGCCGACCTGATCCTGCCCGACTTGCACCCGCTCGAGCAGTGGGGCGATTCGCGGCCGCGCGCGGGCGTGTACGCGCTGCAGCAGCCCGTCACCCAACCCGTCGTCAGCGCGATGGCCACGGGCGACGTGCTGCTCAAAGCGGCGGGGAAGCCCGGCGCCTTCAAGGACTATCTCCAGAACAAATGGCGCGACCTGGGCAAGCGCGAAGGCCGCGGCCGCCCATTCGACCCGTTCTGGAACGACGCGCTGCAACAGGGCGGTGTCTACGGCGATGTGGCCACGCGCGCCACACGACTGGCGCCGGACGTCGGGAAGGCGACCGGCGCACCCGCGGCCCCCGCCTGGGGCGGCGACGTGACGCTCGTGGTCTACCCGCACGTGGCGCTGCACGACGGCCGCGGCGCCAACAAGCCGTGGCTGCAGGAGCTACCCGATCCGGTCTCGAAGATCGCGTGGCACGCCTGGGTCGAGCTGCATCCGGAGACCGCCGCCAAGTGGCAGGTCTCCGACGGCGACATCCTGCGCCTCGACACGGCGAGCGGCTCGGTGCGCGCGGCGGCGTGGATCACGCCGGCCGTGCGGCCCGACGTGGTCGCCGTGCCCACGGGCCAGGGGCACGCGGCCTACGGGCGCTACGCCACGGACCGCTCGTTCAACGCCTTCGCCCTGCTGCCCGATCTGCCGAACAATTACGGCGGCCGCACGTTCGTGCTGGGCGCCAAGGTCTCGAAGACCGGCGAGCACCAGAAGCTCGCGACGGCGGAAGGCGACAGCCGCAGCCACGGCGACGGCATCGTGGAGGTGCTGGGGCTCAAGGCGGCGCAGCAGCTCGCGCCGGGCAGCCGTCCGTTCAAGGGCGAGGCGACGCCCGAGTACGCGGACCCGGCGCTCGCCGGTTGGGCCGCCTCCCAGCTCGAGCAGGCGAACAAGGGCGACTACGCGGGCGCGCTGCCGCGCTGGGGCATGGCGATCGACCTGAGCCGCTGCACCGGCTGCTCGGCATGCGTGACGGCGTGCTACGCGGAGAACAACATCGCCACCGTGGGCCAGGATCTCGTCACGCGGCGCCGCCAGATGAGCTGGATGCGGATCGAGCGCTACTTCAAGGGCGGCGCGGGGCAGGAGCCCGTGTCGGCGGTGGTGACGCCGATGCTGTGCCAGCAGTGCGGCGCCGCGCCGTGCGAGCCGGTGTGCCCGGTGTTCGCCGCGTATCACACGCCCGATGGCTTGAACGGCCAGGTGTACAACCGCTGCGTGGGCACGCGCTACTGCGCCAACAACTGCCCCTACAAGGTCCGCTACTTCAACTGGTACGACTACGCCGAGGTGGGCGGGGAACACGAGGCGTTCCCGGCGCCGCTCGACATGTTGCTCAATCCCGACGTGACGGTGCGCGAGAAGGGCGTGATGGAGAAGTGCACCTTCTGCGTGCAGCGCATCCGCGGCGCCCAGCATCAGGCGAAGCTCGAGGATCGCACCGTGCAGGACGGCGACATCACGCCCGCCTGCGCGCAGGGCTGCCCGTCCGAGGCGATCGTGTTCGGCGATCTGAACGATCCGCGGTCCACCGTGTCGCGCTTGGCGCGCGACCCGCGCGGCTATCACGTGCTGGAGGACCTGAATACGAAGCCCGCCATCACCTACCTCGCCCGCGTCGTCCACGGGGAGGCCTGAGCGCATGGCCCAGACGCCCACCACGACCTCCACGCCGCCGCGCCTGACGTACGACTACGTCACGCAGACCATCGCGCGTACGCTGGGCGCGCCGGGAAAGACGTACTTCCTGCTGCTGGGCGGCGCGGTCACGCTGCTCGGCATCGGCATCATCTGCCTGTTGTTCGTGCTGCGTTACGGCCTGGGGCTCGCGGGCTATTCCCATCCGGTCTACTGGGCGGTGTTCATCACCTGCTTCGTGTTCTGGGTGGGTATCGCGCACTCGGGGACGCTGATCTCGGCGATCCTGTTCCTGTTCCGCTCGGCCTGGCGCACTGCCGTGTACCGCGTGGCCGAGGCGATGACCGTGTTCGCGGTGATGACGGCGGGCCTCTTTCCGCTGATTCACATCGGGCGGCAGTGGTACTTCTACTGGCTGGTGCCGTACCCCAACGAGCGCGGGCTGTGGCCCAACTTCAAGTCGCCGCTGATCTGGGACGAGTTCGCGATCGGGACGTATTTCACCGTCTCGACCTGCTTCCTGATCATGGGCTTGATCCCAGACATCGCGGCGATCCGCGACGTGGCGACCGGGTGGCGCAAGAAACTCTACACGCTCACGGCGCTGGGCTGGCGCGGCACGCACGACCAGTGGCGCCACTTCAGCCGCGGCTATCTCTATCTGGCGGCTCTCGCGACGCCGCTGGTGCTGTCGGTGCACAGCGTGGTCAGCTGGGATTTCGCAATGGCGCAGGTGCCGGCGTGGCACGAGACGATCTTCGCACCGTACTTCGTGGCCGGCGCGATCTATTCGGGCGTGGGGATGGTGATCACCCTGATGGTGCCGATCCGCAAGGCGTTCGGCCTCGAGCAGATCATCACCGTCAATCACTTCGAGAACCTCGCCAAGCTGTGTCTCTTGACCGGCACGATCGTGGGGTTCTCCTACGCCACCGAGAACTTCATCGCCTGGTACGGCGGGCCGACTCCTGAGCGCGCGGCGTTCATCTATCGCTCCTTCGGCCGGTTCTGGTGGGCCGGCTGGACGATGAACATCTGCAACGCGATCCTGCCGCTGCTCCTGTGGTTCAAGAAGGTGCGGCGCAACATCACATCGCTGTTCGTGATCTCGATTTTCGTGAACGTCGGCATGTGGTTCGAGCGCTTCGTGATCATCGCCGTCCATCTGGCCGGCGAGCCGTTCGAGCCGTACGTGACCGCCGGCTACAACGCGACGTGGGCCGACTGGGGCATCATGGCCGGCAGCTTCGGCTGGTTCTTCATGTGGTTCCTGCTGTTCGCCAAGAACTTCCCCGCGGTGTCCGTGTCCGAGGTGAAGGAAGTGCTGCCGCCGCCGCGACGCGGCCAAGTGGAGAGACACGCGTGAATCCGCTGACGGCGGTGCGCGATCTGTTCCACGGCCCGCCCACGCCGGGCGTGCTGGGCGTGTTCGGGCACTTGGACGCGACGGTGGACGCCGTGCAGCAGCTGCAGGCGGGCGGCCACGACGATTACACCGTGTACTCGCCCATGCCGCGGCACGAGCTGGAGAACGCGATCGGCGCGCCCACCAGCTCGGTGCGCGCCTACACGCTGATCGGCGCCATCGGCGGTTGCGCCGTCGGCGCGTGGCTCACGCTGTACATGTCGAACGACTGGCCGGTGCAGGTGGGCGGCAAGCCGATCGGCTCGATTCCGCCCTACGTCGTCATCATGTTCGAGATGACCGTGCTGTTCGGCGCGTTGAACACGCTGCTCGGTGTGGCGTTGAACGCCCTGCGCGGCGCGCGGCGCCGCGGCACCATCGCCTACGACCCGCGCTTCACCAACGACAAGTTCGGCATCTTCGTCCCGGCCGGGCCCGCCGATGCCGCCGCGGTCGAGAGCTTGCTGAAGCGCTGCGGCGCCGAGGAGGTGCGGCGTGCGTAGGCTCCTCGCCCTTTGCCTGCTGCTGGGCCTCGTCGCCTGCAATCCCGACGATGTGGTGCACCAGGTCGACTGGTTCTCGACCATGCGCCATCAGCGGGGCTACAAGCCGTACGCGCGACCGATCGCGCCGGTGGACGGCACGGTGCCCGTGACCGGCTGGGAGCCGCCGGTGGATCTGAAGGCCACGGCGCTTCTCGTCAACCCGCGCGCCAAGACGGCCGAATCGATCAATGGCGGCCGCGTGACGTATGAGACCTATTGCCTGGTCTGCCACGGCGCGGCCGGCAAGGGCGACGGCCCCGTGTCGTCCCTCGGTGGTGGACCGTTTCCGGCGGTGCGCAATCTCACGGACACCGTCGCCCAGCGCCGCACCGACGGGTACCTGTACGGCGTGATCGTCAACGCGACGGCGATGGGACGCGGCCTGATGCCGCGCTACGGCGACAAGGTCACGGGCACCGACCGCTGGGACGTGGTGAACTACGTGCGCACGCTGCAGCTGCAGGCGCGGGGCGGGGCCCCATGAGCACGGCCACCGCCGGGCTCCGCACCGAGCTGGCACAGGCTGCGCGCCGCGCGCCCGCGGGCCCGCTCATCCAGTACGGCCTCATCGCCGTGGTGATCGGGGGCGCGCTGTTCGGGTGGGCGCTCCTGGGCGGGCGCGCCGACCGCGCGTGGGAAGCCTATCACACGAGCTTTCTCTATTTCACGGGGATCGCGCAGGCGCTGGTGGTGTTCGCGGCCACGCAGAAAGCCGCCCGCAGCCACTGGGCGGGCTTGATCATCCGGCTCGCCGAAGCGGGCGTCGCGTTCGTGCTGATCGCGCCCGTCCTGTACCTGGGCCTGGTCCTGGGGCGCGGGCATCTCTTCGCGGTGCTGCCCACCGATCGCCCCACTGTGGGGTTCTGGTTCGGCCAGACGTTCTACCTGGCGCGCAACTGGCTCATTCTCGTCGGCATGGCGTGGCTGTCGTGGCGCTTCGTGCGGCGCGATATGGCGGCCGACATCCAGGAGCTGGCTCAGGGCCAGCCGGTCGAGACCGACGCGGACGAGAAGGCGCGCATCGCCCGCGACGCCGTGCTGCTGATCATCGGCTGGGCGTTCGGCTACTCGCTCCTGGCGTTCGACCTGATCATGTCGCTCGCGCCCCGCTGGATCAGCAACTTGTTCGGCGCGTTCTTCTTCATGGGCAACTTCCTGGGCGCGCTCGCCACGCTCGCCGTCCTGATGCTGACGCTGCGCGGCCCGCTGGGCATCAAAGACCGCGTCTCCACCAAACAGATGCACGACCTGGGCAAGCTGGTGTTCGGGTTCACGGTGTTCTGGGCGTATCTGATGTGGGCCCAGTTCCTCGTCATCTGGTACGGCAATCTGCCGGAAGAGACCTACTGGATCTTCTACCGGCTGTGGGGCAGCTGGCGCGTGATCGGCACGGCCGTGTTCCTGCTCGTGTTCGTGACACCGTTCATCGGCCTCTTGGGTGCCGGGCCCAAGCGGTATCCGCCGACCTTCGCCTTCTTCTCGCTGGTGAGCCTCTTGGGCCTGTGGCTCGAGCGCTATCTCGAGATCGTGCCGTCGCTCAACAACGGGCACGGCCCCGCCATCGGTGCGCCCGAAATCGGCGCCGCGATCATGTTGTTGGGCGTGTTCCTGGTGGCGTATGGAGTGTTCGCCAAGAAATATCCGATGGTGTCGCCACGGCTGGCAGCCGATACGCTTGAGAGAGAACACAGTCATTAGACGGCAGACGACAGTGTAGTTTCCAGACGGCAAGTTGCCAGCGGTTCCAAGTTTCAGGGTCGCCCGTGGTCTCGATGCCACGGGCGATTTTCCTTTCTTGTCCGGAAATGATGGAGACGGAACAGTCGACCTGCTGAGGGAGTTACAAGCTCAGACTCTATCGACTGGGTACTGACATGCGGTTCGCGGCGGTCATTGGTGCGGGAGCGGTGTTGGCGGTCCTTGCGGCGTGCGGCAGCAACTCGATCTACGGCGGGGGCGGCTGTACGCCCACCGCGACGGAGGTGTGCATGGTGGGCACCACCTTCACGCCGGGGAATCGCACGGTGGCGGCCGGCACCACGGTCACGTGGCGGAACGGCTCCGGCATTTCGCACACCGTGACGAGCGCCACTGGTTCCGGCGACACGTACGACAGCGGCAGCGTGCCGGACGGCTCGTCGTTCAGCCATCAGTTCATGACGCCCGGCACGTATCCGTACTACTGCCAGTTCCACGGCGTCAACGGCACGCCGCCGACGGGGATGCACGGGACCATCACCGTCAACTAGCTTTGGAGATGGCCGACACCCTCGGGGGCTTCGGGTTGTGGCGCGCCGCGGCGGACCTGGCGCGGGCCGGCCGGCACGCGGCGCTCGCCACCGTCGCGGAGACGCGAGGGTCCACGCCCGTGCCCGCGGGGCAGAAGATGCTCGTGGGCGAGGGCGGGCGGCTGGTGGGCACGGTGGGCGGCGGCTGCGTCGAGGCCGAGGTGATCGCCGCCGCGCTCGCGGCGCAGGCAGACGGCCTGCCGCGGCTCCTGACGCAACATCTCAACGCGGACTTGGCGGGCGACCTGGGGCTTTCCTGCGGCGGCACGGTCGAGATCTTCATCGAACCGGTGCTGGCCACCGTTGATTATCTCGCCGTGCTCGACCAGGCGGCCGAGACCGCGGCCGGCATCGTGCGCACCGCGACGGTGTGGGACAGCGGGCCGGTGAAGACGTTTGAGGCGGGCGGGCGAGCCGGCGGGCAGGGGGGGGCCAGTTTGTCGGCGGACCGGCGGATGGTGACGGAGCTGCTGACCGCACCGCCGCGGGTGCTGGTGTTCGGGGCGGGGCACGTGGGGGCGGCGATCGCGCGCGCGGCGGCCGCCGCGGGCTTCCGGGTGGTGGTGGTGGACGACCGGCCGGAGTTCGCCGATGCCGCGCGGTTCAGCGACGGCGTCGCAGTCACCTGCGCGGGCGTGGACGAGGCGCTCCTGACGCACACGCTCACCGCGGCCGATGCGGTCGTCATCGCCACGCGCGGCCATCGCCACGACGCGGTGATCCTCGCCAAGGTCGCCGCGTCGCCCGCCGATTACGTCGGCTTGCTCGGCAGCAAGAGAAAAAAGGCGGTGATCACCAAAGCGCTGCTCACGGCAGGGTTGCCGCAAGCAGCGCTCGACCGCGTCAAAGTGCCGGTGGGGCTCGACATTGGCGCCGTGACCGCCGAGGAGATCGCGGTCAGTGTGGTGGCGGAACTGGTGGCGTGGAGACGCAAGTGCTAGTGCGGGGTGCGGTGTGCGGGGTTGCGCCGGCACAAACCCCGCACCCCGCACCGCGCACCTATTTGATTTTAGCCAGCAATTTGTTCAGAGAATCCCTTCCCACCGCCCCCTGAATCTGCACGACCCACTGTTCCACCGCGCGCGTCAGGCTATCGCTCACGAGGTGTGATTCCCGGCCAAGCCGCCGCCGCTCCCACAACACGACCACCTGCGTCGAATCGAGCGCCTGCTCGACCTGAATCTCGTCCGTGGCACGGGGCGAGCGGGTAATGCGCCGCACCGCCAAGCCCGGAATCACGAGCGGCTCTCGGCCCAGGATGGCGCGCGCCGTCGCGGAATCGAGCGCCACAGTGACGAGCTCGTCACGCTCCATGGCCTGCGCGCGCGGGGCGAGGCTGCGCGACCGCGCGACCGGCGGCGCGGGCATCGCTGCCGTGACGCCGGCACCGGCGGCGACCGCCGGGGGCGCCGCGGCCTTCTCTTCGGCGCGGGTCGTGTCCGCGATCGGCGCGTTGTTCGCCAGCGCCGGCGGTTGCGTCTGCTTGGCCGCCGGGCTTTGGTCGCGGCGCCGCTCGATCCGTCCCGTTGCTGGTGCGGCCGGCAATTGCGCAGGGGCTGGCTGGCTCTGGCGCACCGCGATGGGCCCGCCGAGAGTTTCTACTTCGCGCGGCGTCCCCCAGTTGGTATCTGAGAGCTTCCAGCCCAACCCGATGGCGAGAATGACCGTCGCCGCCCAGGCGAGCGGCAGCCGCACGTGCCACCAGCGGCGCTGGCGGGCGAGGGCGGAGAAGGGCGGGGCAGGACGGTCGGCGGGCATCGCCAACCCCAACAACTTGCAGGCCCGCTCGATCAGCCCCCGTTCTTCGTCGAGCCGAGTGCGGCAGGCGGCGCAGCCCGCGAGGTGCTCGTCCACGCGGGCGCGCTCGACCGGCGTCAATTCGCCGTCGAGATACGCGTGCAGCAGTCCTTCATCCACGTGCGACATGTTCATCCTCGCTTCCCGCTTCATACGCCTCTACCAACCGTTTGCGCGCCCGGGCCAGCGTGGTGCCGATGGCGCTCTTCGCGAGTCCCGTCTGCGACGCGATCTCGTCGTAATTCATGCCGGCATCCCATAAGAGCAACACTTCGCGATCCCGCGGCGTGAGCCGATCGAGCGCCGCCCGGACTCTGTCGCGATCCGCGGCGGCTTCGGCGATCGCATCGGGAGCGGGCGCCTGAGTATCCACCTCGCTCTTGAGGAGAGTCAGGTGTCGCCGCTCGCTCGCCGCCTTGCGGGCTTCGTCCCGCGCCAGATTCGCCGCTACCACAAAGAGCCACCCTCGCGCGTTATCGGGTTTGTGCACTAGCGCCCGGGAGAAACACTCCTGCGCCAGGTCCTCCGCGCGGTCCGGATCCCATACCTTGCGGTACAGGAACCGGACCAGTGCGCGGTAGGTCGTCCGATAAATCTCGGCTAGGTCGTCCGGCATTGCCTCAACGAAAGTCTTGGACCAGCGCCGCCAGCTGTCCCGGCGCCCAACGCTCCACCCCCTCCGGTGCAATCTCTACACTCACCCCGCTCCCGGCCACCAGCACTTTGCCGCCGAGCGTGGCAGGCTTCACGAGCTCCGGCAGGGCGCGCAGCAGGGCAAAGTAGGCGTCACTGAAGGGCGCCACTTTCACCACGCGCTGGCCGTCCTTGTGGCCCAGATCGGTCCAGACACTGTCGCGCAGGATGAAGAGCCGCCCGCCCACGCGCTGGGTCGGCGCGACGCCAGCGCGGCCGCGCGTCATCTCGTCCAGGTCGCGCGCATCGACGGTGACCGAGGTCGCCCCGGCCTGCTGCGCGTCGCGCGCCGACTTGGCGACCGCACCGGCGCCGGTTGACGCGGCGGGCGCCGCCTGCGGCTGATTCAAGAACCGACGCTCGGCACGTTCCATGGCAACCGGTGTGGGCTCCTGCACCAGATACGCCGTGTACTCGGTGAGGATCCCGTAGCGCAGCGCCAGCTGCTTCAAGGACTGCAGCAGCTCAGGGGTCGGCCCGTGCAACCGCACTTCGCGCGCCAAGGCACCGGCCTTGCGATTCGCCCACAGCTTGGCCACGTAATCGTTGCCCGGGTGCTCGGCACCTTCACCGGTCGCCGAGAAATGCTCGACGGAACCGCTTCTCCGCCCTGTCACCACCATTCCCCACTCCCCTGTCCCCGCTCCCTTGAATCGACCCATGATCACGGTCTCATCGCCCGCGAAGAGATCCGGCATCTGCCCCGGCTGCATGTCGTACAACTCCACCCCCGAGCCTGCCGAGAGTGACACATCCGTCAAGACCGGACTCGAGACTTTCGCCGCGAGCGCGCCCACGGCTTGCTCGATGTTGTCGCCCGGGCGGATGTACTCGGTGGTGCCGCGGGCCTGCTCGGTCAGGCGGTCGAGCAGGTAGGTGTTCACGTCGTAGCCGATGCCGAAGGAGAACACGCGGTAGGCACCGCGGTCGTGGTCGGCCTGGGCGACGAGTCGCTCGGGATCGCTCTCACCCACGGTGGGCAAGCCGTCGGTCAGGAACACGACGAGTCCCAGGTGGCCGTCGGCGGGGCGCGACGAGAAGGCTTCGGCGAGGGCGCCGGCGATGTTGGTGCCGCCGTCGGCCTGGAGGGCGTCAATCCATTGGATGGCTCGCGTGCGAGCGTCGCCTGTGGCGGCAGTCCACTCGGTGGCGAAGCGGCGCACGTCGGAGGAAAATGCAACGAGCCGGAAACGATCCGACTCTCTCAAGGTCCCGAGCAGCTGGCGCAGGGCGGCTTTGGCTTGGTCGATCTTGGCGCCGGACATGGAACCCGAGACGTCGAGCACGGCCGTGATGTCGCGCGGCTGGATAGCGGCGTCGCGCGCGGCGCCCGGGGCCAAGAGCAGCATGAAGTAGCCGTCGTCGCCCGTGGGCCGGTAGGTGACGAGCGACGCGCCGACGGTCGTGTGGGCGATCGGCAGGAACAGCTCCAGGTCGCGTGCGGCGCCGCTGTCCGCCACGGTGATCGCGAGCCGATTACCGTCACGCGTCGTTGCCAGTTGATGCGTGGGGGAAAAGGCCGCGCCGAAAAGGGGTGCGCTGTCCACGCTGAACCGGATATTGCGCGGCGCGGGCCCCGCGGCGGAGCCGCCGACGGGGTAGCGGAAGCGCAGCGCGTCGCCCTGGCGGGTGAGGATCTCGGTGTAGCGCAGGGTGACCTTCTTGGTTTCGCCCGGGGCGATGGGGAACATGCGGGCGCGGATCAGGCCGTAGCCCGCGAGCTCCACCAGGGCGGGGTCGCGCCGGCGCCGCACGATTTCTTCGTAGATGCTCCGCGCCTGGTTGGCGTCGAGCATCTCGCCGCGCATTTCCTGATCGCCTTGCCACAGCGACAGCCCGCCGAACGCGGCGTCGGGCGGCAGCGGGTAGACGTAGTTCGCCTCGCCGAGCATCGGCCCCGTATTGAGGAAGTACTCTTCGACGGTTACGTGGGCCACGCGGCCCGTGACGCTGACACT
>JBGPOE010000039.1:0-23880 GCA_041487875.1 Gemmatimonadota bacterium
CTCCAGGACCAACGCCAGGAAAAAGCGCCGCCGGTCGGTGTGATAGAAGGCGGTGATCTGCTCGTCTATCAGGGCGAGTGTGGCGCGATACGGCTCGAGCCGGCGCGCGAGCCGCCGCACGAGCGGCAGCCGGGCTACCAAGTCGAGCAGCCGTTGCAACCCGCCGTGGCGATGGGCCCAGAACAGCAGCGTCGTGCCCGCGAGCAGTCCTGCGGCGGCAAGCGCCATCACGCCGCGCAGCGCCGCATCGGCGGGCAGGAGCAGCGCGCCCAGCGCCAGCGCGGTGAGGCTCACGAGCGCGATGGCGAGGCTGTGCAGCATCTGGTACAGCACCACGAATCCCGCGGCGCGGCGCGCGCCAAGCCACGGCGTCAGCGCCGCGGCCTTGTAGGGCTCGCCGCCCAGGTTGACCATCGGCGTCATGTAGTTGATCGAGAAGCCCGACACGGTGATCGCCCAGGTGCGCCAGAAGCTCGGGCGGTTGGGCTCTTGGGCGAGCATCAGCCACGACGCGGTGCCGTGACACAGATAGATCACGCCGGTGAGGACGAGCAGCGGGATGAACACCCAGCCCGCCTGGCGAGCGCTGGTCACGATCGTGCCAAGGCCCACCTCCGCCACGAGAAATCCGAAGATCGTGGCGCCGCATGCGAAAAAGATCAGCTGCAGCTTCTTGTTCACCCGAGCAGCGCAGGCACCTGGCGGCAGCCCGTCTCGGCGGCGGTGTAGGCAAGGTCCAAGACCGTCGCGACCTGCGCGATGTCGTGCAGCGCGGCGTCCGCTCCGCCCTGGTCGAGCGCGCCCACGAACTCCGCGAACAAGCCCCCGAACCAGCCCGGGTAGGCGGCCTTCTGGAGCTGCGGCGAGAAGTCCACCCGCTCGCTGACGTCACCCGCGTCGAGGCGCAGCTCGCCGCCCACCAGCTCGATCGTGCCGCGCTCGCCCGTGAAGCGGATGAGGTTGTCGCGCCGCGCCGCGGCCCACGTGAGCAGCATGGTCGCCGCGCGATCGGGATACTCGAACAGCAGGGACGCCGTGTCTTCTACGTCGTAATTGCCGTGCCGCAGGCGGCCGGTCCAGGCCTGCACCGCGCGCGGCAGGCCCGCGACGTCGAGCAGCTGATAAATGAGGTGCGTGCCGTGGTCGAGCAGCACGCCGCCCAGGCTGTCCCGGCGGTTGCCGCGCCACGGCGTGGGCGCGCGCATCGCGCCGGGATCGGCCAGCTGGCGGTACACCGCGAACTCCGCCAGATGCCAGCGGCCGATGCGGCCGGCCTCGAGCCACTGCACGAGCGTCCGCCACGCCGGATTGAAGCGATACTGATGGCAGGGCATCACGATCTTGCCCCGCGCGCCCGCCAGCCGGCGCAGCTCGCGGGCGTCGCCCGGCGAGATCGCCACGGGCTTCTCGCACAACACGTGGTAGTCCTGTTCCAAGCCCCAAGTGGCCAGCTCGACGTGCGTCGCTGTGGGTGTGCAGATGTCGATGAAGTCGATCGGGCCCAGGTCCGCGAGCTGGCGGCGATCGTCGAGCCGCGGGACGCCCGCGACCTTGGCTGCGCTCGCGTCATCCACCAGGGCCACGATGTCGACCCGGTCGCGCACGCCCGGCGTCTCCCGGAAGGCCGGCAGGTGCGCCTGCAGCGCGATATTGCCCGAGCCGATGATCGCGCCGCGATAGCGCCGCCCCACGGGGATCTTAGACCCAGGCATTGTCGGTCTCGGAAAGCGACGCGAGCAGCGCCGCGGCGTTCCACTCGTGCACCGCCACGAGTGCCGCGAGCACCACGTTCAATACCACGACGGATGTCCACAGGAACAACGACGGCCGGCCCGTCACGGCCACGACCGCCAGCAGGGCGATGCGCAGGTTCTGGCCCAGCGCGGGGCAGAGCGCCATGATCTTCTGCAGGCGCTCGCGATACTCGACGCGCACGGCCGCGGGCCAATCGCGGCCGCGTAGCAGCCGGATCAGGCGCACCGACCAGGGGAGCACGAAGGCCTGGCGCAGCACGTAGTCGCGGTACAGCCGCCCACTCACGCGCACCAGCCAGCGGCCGGCCACGGGCGTCGCGACGTCTTCCGGCAGGTCCACCGTGCCTTCACCCAGCCCCGCCCACAGATACGCCGTGCGCATGAAGTCTACGATGGTGGCCTGCAGCGAATGACTCGCGGCGGCCAGCACCACGAGCGCCACGGCCGGCCAGCCCGCGCCCACCGCCAGCAGGCGGAGCAGCAGGCACAGATAGAGGTAGGCGAAGCGCAGACTGTCGCTGATGCCATCGAGCGCTCGCCCGAAGCGCGTGGATGCGCCGCGCAGCCGGGCCAGCTGGCCGTCGGCGCTGTCGAATACGTCCGACACGACCCACATCAAGAAGCCCAGCGCGTTGAGCCGCCGGTCGGGATAGAGAAACAGCTGGCCGCCGACCAGGCCCGCCACCAGCGCCCACAGCGTCACTTCGTCGGCCGAGATCCTGGTGCCGGCGAGCGCGCGCGCGATGCGGATGCCCAGCGGCCGGTAGAAGTGGAGATCGATCCACTCCTCGACGGCCGCGCCTTTATGCGCCAGCGCGTTCGGCGGCTTCACTCAACACGTCCTTCATGGTGGCCAGCGCGCCCAGCGCCTGCTCTTCGGAGATGACGAGCGGCGGATTGATGCGCACCTCGGGATTGTAGATCATCGCCAGCACGCCCCGCGCGAGCAGCGTGTCGAAGATCCAGCGGGTGATCTTCTTGTCGAGCAGCGTGCGCGTTCCGGGCACCACCAGGTCCATGCCGATCATCAGGCCCTTGCCGCGCACGTCGCTCACGATGGGGATCTCGCCTTCCCAGCTCCGCATCTCCGCCAGCATCTTCTCGCCCACGCGGCGCGAATTCTCCACCAGGCCCTCTTCGATGATGGTCTGGATCGCGAGATGGGCTGCCGCCGCGGCGAAGGGATTGCCGCCGTAGCTCGACGAGCTGCCGCTGGGGTTGGCCCAGGGCTTCGCGAACGCCACTTCCTCGCGCGCGATGACGCCGCTCATCGGGAAGCCGCCGCCGAACCCTTTGCCCACGGTCATGATGTCGGGGACGACGCCGTCGTGCTCGATCGCGAACATCTTGCCGGTCCGCCCGAAGCCCGTCAGCATTTCGTCGGCGATGAGCAGCGCGCCGATGTCGTCGGCCAGGCGCCGCAGCACCCGCAGATAGCCCGGCGGCGGCACGATGTTGCCCGCGGTGCCCTGGATCGGCTCGACGATGATCGCCGCGACGTTGCCCGCGGTCTCGACTTCGATCTTCTTCTTCAAGAACTGGACGCAGTGCCACTCGCACGACGGGAACGTCTTGTCGAAGGCGCAGCGCGCGCACGAGGCATAGGGCGTGCTGTAGGTGCCGGGCATCAACGGTCCCAGCTGGTGCTTGAAGCTGCTGCCGAGCAGCGGCAGCACGCCCGCCGTCTTGCCGTGGAAGCCGCCCCAGAAGCCCACCAGCTCGGTGCGCCCGGTGCGCGAGCGCGCGAGGCGCACGGCCGCTTCGACCGCTTCGGCGCCGCTCGAATAGAACTGCGTGCGGTTCAAGTCGCCGGGCGTGATGTGCGCGATCAGCTCGACCAGCGCCGCCCTGTGCTCGGTGGTGAAGCTGCCGACGTGGACGCGCGCGATCTGGCGCTGCATGCCGGCCACGTACTTGGGGTGCGCGTAGCCCAGTGCCGCCACGCCGACGCCCGCCAGCAGGTCGACGTAGGCGTTGCCGTCCACGTCGAACAGCACGGCGCCTTCGCCGCGATCGATCGCGAGCCGGCTGTACAGCGCCACGCTCTGCGTGCCCGGCGCCAGGAAGCGCGCTTCCGCGTCGAACAGCGCCCGCGACTTGGGCCCCGGCAGCTGGGTGGTGGCGGTGCGCGCGGTCTCAATCACGGGGTTCTCTCCTTTGGGCGACACGATCCATAACGTACGCGGCAATCGCCTGCGCCGCCTCCTCACGGAACGGCGCGAAGCTGGGCCAGTCGTTGATGTCGATCAGCACGGGACGGTTGGGACGAGGCAGCGCGACGTCGCCGCCGAACACTTCGAGTCCGAGCAGCGCCGCGGCATCGAACGCCAGCGCTTTCAAGCGGTCTTCGTCGATCGCGGGGCGCGGACCCGCAGCGCCCGCCTCGGAGGCGTACCAGCGGAAAAACCGTCCGTCGGCCACGCCGTAGAACTTCACGATGATACCGGGTACGTGTTGCTGCAGCGCCACCCACGGCACGCCGCGCTCGGCGAACGCGGTCATGGCGGGCTCGAGCTGCTCGCGGGTCACCGCCACCACGTCCTCTGGGCGCTCGGCATGCACGTCACCGCGCTTCAGCCATATGCGGTCCTGTCCGGCACCGAGCAGATCGAGCTCGTCCATGGGCAGCGGCGCGAGCGACGACCAGATCACGGTGTGCGGGAACGCGAGCGGGGTGTTCGCGATGTGCTTCACCAGACGGTGGCGGTGGCAATTGAGCACGCTCGACGGCCGGTTCACCACCACCGCGTGGTCCGACTCGAGCGGCAGCAGCCGCTCGGAAGCGAGCGGGCCCTGGCACATGTTGAGGTAGAGATCGCCCACCGGCAGATGACCGCCGGCGACGTCCCCTTCGCTGGTCTGCGACACACGCCAGCCGCGCCGGGCGAGACAAGCGAGCGTCTCGTCCAGGATGGCCGTGTCGTTCGTCCGATGTTGGAGCGGAGAAAAATCAGGACTGCGGTAGATGGCGATTGCCTCTGCCACGCGTTTCCCTCCGCCAATGCGGGGTTTGGGGGTCAGCCGTCCAACGACGCCATCCAGGTGTTCGCGAGCTCCCAGTCGGAGCGCCGGTCCAGATCGATGATCTGCGCCACTTCGACCGTTGCGACGCGCGCGCCATCCGCGATCAACCGCTGCAAAAAGCCGCGCATCCGCTGTACGCCGTCGGCTAGAGCGTCCCGGGCGGCCTGGCGGGCCGCGGGGCTGAAGCCGTATACGCCACCGCTCACCCGCGCATCGCCTGCGGGCACAGCACCCAAGGCGCGCGCCCAGCCCTCGCGGTCGCGCATAACGTACAGTGGAGACTCGTCATGCACGAAGGGCGTCACAATCAGGACCGCGTCTGCTCCGCGGTGCAGACTCTCGCCGGTTTGCTGATACACCTCAATCCAGTCGCGGGGCCGCATCACGGTGTCCACCATACTGCAAAACACCGGTCCCGACGGAACGGCTTGGAGCCCCTGCACTAACGTATGGGCGGACGATGGGGTGGTACAAGCCTGCACCTTGAAGGGTGCGGTGAACCGTTGCTGTTCCAGCACTTGGGCCACGGCCAAGAAATCGGCCCGGACCATGCAGGTCAACGACTCGCAGCCCAGCCGCTCGAACGTGCGCAACAAGGTCACGACCAGCGGTTGGCCCGCCACCTCGAGCAGCGGTTTGGGGGTAGACACTCCCTCGGCCGCGAGCCTGCTACCTTCCCCCCCGGCCAGAACGAGCCCGTGCATGACGGTCAAGCGCCCGCGAGGGCCCGTTCCAGGTCCCGCAGGCGGGCGATCCGGGCGGTGGGGGTGCAACCGGGCGGCAGGGCGCGCTCGGCGGGCGCGACCCAGCAGGTCTTGAGGCCGAGCCGCGCCGCTCCGCCGATGTCCGCGTCGGGATTGTCACCGATCATCCAGGCGCGATCGGCGGAACAAGAGAGGCCGGTGAGGGCGTATTGGAAGATCCGCGCGTCGGGCTTGGTCGCGCCGACGAGCGTCGAGTCGGCAGTGACCGTAAAAAATTGCAACAGGTCTAGCTCGGCGAGGCAAGGGGCGAGATTGCCGCTGAAGTTGGAGACGACGCCCAGGCGATGGGCGCGGGCCAGCCGCTCCAGCACCGGTCGATTCTGTCGCACGGTCGCGAGCGCCTGCGCGTGCAGCCGCGCGGCAATGTCCTGCGGATCGACGGCGCCAGCGGTGCTGGGGATGAGGTCCACCAGCAGTCGTGCCTGGGTTTCGATGGCCGCGCGGAAGCCCGCGGTGCGGATGCCGGGCTCGCGGGCGAGGGCCCGGTCGGATGCGGCGAACAGCGGATCGAACGCCCCAAAGTCGAGCGTGCCGCCCGCCGCGCGATAGGCATGATGGAACCGCGGGCTCCAGGGGACGCCGTCGGCGTCGAGCGTGCCGCCGAAATCGAACAACAAGGCGACGGAGGTCGAGTTAGTCACGTGCGGAACGGAAATCTAGCGCGGCGCCAATGCTCCTGCTGATCGCGGCCTTGTTGGCGACCGACACCACCACCCAGACCATGAAGGTCGCGGTGGGCCGGAACGAATCGCTGCGCGTGGTGACGAGCGGCGCGGGCGAGCCCGTGGTGATGATTCCGGGTCTCTTCGGCTCGGCCTACGGCTTCCGCAAGATGATTCCGCTGCTCACCGAATGCGGTTATCGCAGCGTGATCGTGGAGCCGTTGGGGATCGGCTTTTCCGCCAAGCCCTCCAAGGCCGACTACTCGCTCTCGGCGCAGGCCGAGCGCGTGGCCGCGGCGCTCGACTCGCTGGGCGTGCGCCATGCCATCGTGCTGGGCCATTCGATCGGCGGCGCCGTCGCGCTGCGTCTCGCCTTGCATCATCCGGATCTCGTCTCGGCTCTGGTGCTGATCGAAAGCGGGCCGACCGAGACCGCCGTGACGCCCGCCTTCAAGCGCGCCATGCGGTTCGCGCCGTGGATCAAGCTGTTCGGCGGGATCGGCCTGATCCGCAAGGTGGTTCGGCGCAGCCTCATCTCTTCTTCCGGTGACACCAGCTGGATCAGCGAGCCGGTGGTGTACGGGTACACGGCCGGCGCGGCCCGTGACCTCGACGCCACACTCAAGGTCTTCTTGGCGATGGCGGCGTCGCGCGAGCACGACAAGCTGCAGCCGCAGCTTGCGGGCGTCGCGTGCCCCGTGGTGGAGCTGGTGGGAACCGCCCCGCACCACGACGGCGACGTCCCCGATTTCGAGCTGGATCTGATGCAGCGGACGCTGCCGCGCTTCACGCTCGATTCGGTGGCGGGGGCGGGCCACTATGTCCAGGAAGAACAGCCGCAGGCTGTGCTCGCGGGCATTGAACAAGCCCGCGTCGCGGCGGCCCGGGAGCGGCGGCAGTCTCGTCCACCCTAACATCAAGGAATAGGCCGAATGCGCATCGCCCTGGTGGCGGAAGACTACTATCCCCAGCTCGGCGGTGTGCCGGAGCACGTCTACAACCAGGCGCTCCAGTTGCTCGCGTGGGGCCACGACGTCACGGTCGTCACGTCGAAGATGGCGGGCGCGGGCCCCGATCCCGCCTTCGTGCGGCGCGTGGGCACGAGTCGCGTGATCTACGCCAACGGCGGCGTGGCGCGCATCACCACCGGCTGGCGCCTGGGGCGCCAGCTCGAGAGCGTGTTCCGCGAGGAGCGCTGCGACGTCGTGCATGTGCACGGCGGGCTCAATCCGGTGTTCGGCATTCTCGCGCCGCAAGCCGCCATCCGGCTCGGGATTCCCGTGGTCGCAACCTTCCATACCTGGTTCGAGCGCTCGCTCGGCTACAGCGTGTTCCGCCGGCCGCTGCAGCGCCTGCTCGATGGGCACGCCGCCACCATCGCGGTGAGTCAGCCCGTGGTGGATGTCCTGTCGCGCTACTTCCGCGCCGATTGGGAGATCATCCCCAACGGCGTGGATACCGATTTCTTCCAGCCCAACGGCCGCCGCCCCGGCGACGCGCTGGCGAGCGGCCCGCGCCTGCTGTTCCTCGGGCGCATCGAGCCGCGCAACGGGCTCGGTACCGTGCTCGATGCGATGCCGCGGATCCTGCAGCACTTTCCCAAGACTCGGCTGATCGTGGCGGGCGACGGCCCGTGGGCGCGCCACTACCGCCGCCGCGCCCGGCCGCTCGGCGCGAGCGTGGAGTTCGCGGGCCAGGTGTTCGCTGAGCGACCGTCGTGCTACGGCTCGGTGGACCTGTATCTCGCGCCCACCCGCATCGCGTCGTTCGGCGTCACGCTGCTCGAGTCCATGGCCTGCGGCACGCCCATGATCCTGGCCGACAATCACGGCTATCGCGCGGTGGTGGGTGACGGGACCGAGGCGCTGTTGTTGCCGGCGGACGACGCGCCGGCCTGGGCGGATGCGGTGATTCGCCTGCTGTCCGACCCCGCGCGCCGCGCCGCCATGAGTGCCGCGGGACGCGCCAAGGCGGCGGAGTTCGCCTGGCCGATCGTGGCGCAGCGCGAGCTGGAAGTGTACGAGCGCGTGACGAGACTGATGCCCTCCTCAGCTTCCGTTTAGGCCCGCTTCAGGGGTGTCCTGCGAGCTTTCCGGGCACAATCCCTGACCCGGAGCCCTGTCATGTCACGCGTGTTGATCCTGTACGGCACCACCGATGGTCACACCAAGAAGATCGCTGCCGCCTTGGGAGAAACGTTCCGGGCGGAGCGCTGCGATGTCACCGTGGTGGACGCCAGAGACGTGACCCCGGACGTGCGGCCCGAGCGATTCGACGGCGTCGTGATCGCGGCGTCGGTGCACGCCAGTGGCTATCAGCGCGCCGTGCAGCGCTGGGTGCGCGCGTACGCGGCGCAGCTCAACCACATGCCGACGGCGTTTCTGTCCGTGTGCCTCGGGATTGTCGAGCGGCGGCCGGAGGTGCAGCAGGAGGTGTTCGCGATCATGCGGCGCTTCGAGCGCCAGACCGGTTGGCGGCCCACCATCGACAAGCCCGTCGCCGGCGCCCTGCTGTACCGGCGCTACGGATTGCTCAAGCGCTGGGTGATGCGCCGCATCGTGGCCAAGGGTGGCGGCGACACCGACACGTCACGCGACTACGAGTACACCGATTGGGAGAACCTGCGCGCGTTCGCGCGGGACTTCGCGCGGCGGCAGCTCGGCGCGGCGCAGGAAGTGGCCGTTACCGCCGCGCCCACGTTGAGCGAAAGTCGTACGTGACGTCGTAGACCAGGCGATTGATCAGGTGCCCGTAGGCGTCGTTGGGGTCCTCGGCTGAGAAGTAGGGCACACCCCCGACGATCGCGACCCCGCCGATCTTCTCGCTCGCCATGGCGCTGGACCGCCACAGCGTGCCGCCCGTCTTGGTGGACAGCATGGTCACCGTCAACTCGGCGGTAACGGTGGCTTCCAGGTGAGCGAGGCCGAGCACGCCACCGCTCGGTTTGAAATTGGAGATCTTCAGGTGGCCAAAGAACACGGCGGGGACCGGGTTGCTGTCGGCCGCCAGGGCCAGCGCCACCGCCGGCCCGAGGTCCGTGGCGCGGGCGCGCTGCAGCAGCGGCTCGGGCGCGCCCAACTCCAGCACTTCGATGCCGCGTTGCGCCCCCAGCACGTACTCCTCGAACCGCCCGGTGGCGAAGACGGCCAGCTTGCCCTTGGCATTCTCCGTCGTGAAGGTCACGAGACCCAACCGGCCGTACGGCACGAGGTCGAGCTGGGGCGGGAGCAGGACACGGTGCGTGGCGGCGCCGCCGCCGCACGCGGCAGCGCACACCAGAAGCAACGGAGCAGCGCGGCGTAGGTTCATGCCTCAAGTCTAATGCGCTTGCCGCGGCCTCGCTGGCGCGCGACTTTGGGACCCATGTCCCTGAGCCTGGGCTTCGGTGGCCGGCGGCTGACGCCCTCCGGCGTCGTGCTGATCGTGGCCAACCTGGTCCCGCTCGTGGGCGTGTTGTTTCTCGGCTGGACCCTGTTCGCCACCCTGCTGCTCTTCTGGCTCGAGAACGTGACGGTGGGCGTGTTCAGCGTGCTGCAGATGCTCACGGCCCGGCCGCGCGATCCGCTGGCGTGGGGCCTCAAGCTGTTCATGATCCCGTTCTTCATCTTCCACTACGGGATGTTCACCACCGTGCACGGCGTGTTCGTGATGTCGCTGTTCGGCCCCGTGACGAAGGCCTCACCCACGCCCGCGGCGTTTTACCACGCCGTGCAGGCCACAGGCATCGGCGCGGCGGCGCTGGCGCTGGCGTTGAGTCACGGCGTGTCGTTCGTGCTGAACTACATCGGGGGCGGGCAGTACCGCACCGCCGAGCTGCCGGTGTTGATGATGCGTCCCTATGGCAGGGTGATGGTGCTGCACGTGGTGATCTTGCTGGGCGGCTTTCTGGTCTCGGCGCTGGGATCGCCGGTGCCGGCCCTGGCGCTGCTCGTGGTGCTCAAGACCGGTTTGGATCTGGGGGCGCACCTGCGCGAGCACCAACCCGCGGTGCCCGTTGCGGCGACGGGGCCTGCGACCGACCCCGCTTGACGCGGCGTCGCGTCAGGCCGTGGACGGCCGTCGCTTGGGAAACGGCACCAGCCGGTGTGCCCGCTCGTCCCACAACGTGAGCCGCACGCAGCGCAGGCTCTCCCACAGCGTAAGCGTCGGTACCTGGCGCAGCTCGGGATGCGTGTCGAGCACCTGCTGCAGCTTGTAGTTGGGGATGCGCGGGTTCAGATGATGGATGTGATGCAGGCCGATGTTGCCTGTGGCCCACTGCAGCAGCTTGGGGAGCCGGTAGTAGGAGCTGCCCTGCAGCGCCGCGGAGTCGTACACCCAGCGCTCGTCGTGCTCCCAGTAGGTAGGCTCGAACTGATGCTGGACGTAGAACAGCCACACGCCGATCGAGCAGGCGAGCGCCATCAGCGGCACGTGCACCAACGCGAACGCGCGGAATCCCACCAGCAAGCCCATCCCCACGACGAAAGCGGCGAGCCCCACGTCGGTCCAGAGGATGCTCAGGCGCTCGCGCGTCCAGGTGCGCGGCACCAGCGTGGGCAGGCGATGGCGCACGAAGAACTGCACCGTCGCGCCGACGCCGAACAGCACCGCCGGATGGCGGTACAGCCGGTACTTGAAGCGCCCCCAGCGCGACAGCGCGAGGTATTCGTCCACGGTGAGCGTGTCGATGTCGCCGAAGCCGCGGTGCTCGAGGTTGCCGGAGGTGGCGTGGTGCAGCGCGTGCGTCTTGCGCCAGTAGTGGTACGGCGTCAGCGTGAACACGCCGAGGATCGAGCCCGTGATGTTCGACGCGCGGCTCGACTTGAAGAACGCGCCGTGGCCGCAGTCGTGCTGAATAATGAAGAGCCGGATCAGGCAGAACGCCGCCGGCACCGCCAGAATCAGGGTCAGCCAGTATCCCACGTCGAGCGCGAAATACATCAACGCCCACGACGCCGCGAACATGAACGCGGCGCTCGCGAGCTGCCACACGCTGCGTTTGGCGTCGGGCTCACGGTAGGGTGCCAACAGCTTGGTCCAGCTCGCGCTGGTCGAATCCGTCGTGCTCATACAAGGCCTCCAAACTCAAAAGCGGGACCGGCGCCTTCGCCCGGTCCCGCCCTGACGTTCGCACTTAAATCAACAGTAACGACGCAGCGCCGTTTAGTCAAACTTTCGTGCTCAGCGCACCCGTTTTGCGTTCTCGGTCTGCCGCTATTTCACGACGTCCACCGCCACGTGCGACGGATACTTCGCCGTGCGAAACACGCGGTGCGTGCGCGCCTGATACGCCGCGGCGCGCGCCCGGAAGATGTTCGGTACGAAGGTCTGCGGGTTACGATCGTACAGCGGGAACCACGTGCTCTGCACCTGGACCATGATGCGGTGTCCCTTGCGGAACGTGTATGCCTGCTGGTGTAAGTCCACGGTGAACGGTTCCACCGTGTTGCGCGGAATCGCCACCGGGTGCTCCCAGCTCGTGCGGTAGCGGCCGCGCATGATCTCGCCTGTCACCATCAGCTCGTACCCGCCCATCGTGGGGCGCTCCGGCACCGTGTCGGGATACACATCGATCAGCTTGACCACCCAGTCCGCATCGCTCCCCGTGGTGGAAGCGAACAGGTGCGCCGCCACGTTGCCGGCCACCGTCACGTCGGCCGTGAGCGGCGCCGTCTGCCACGTGAGCACGTCGGACCGGCCGTCCACGAAGCGCTGATCTTCGGTCTCCCAGCGCCGCCAGCGCGACGTGTTGGAGTAGGTGCGCTCCACCGGCCGTGGCCGGTACGGCACGGGGTGCGCGGGATCGGAGACGTACTGGTCGACGCCCGTGGTCGCGGCGGGCGGATCGAACGACAGCACGCCGTCGGCGTGGAAATAGAGGCGGCGGTGTTGGGCGTTGGCGGGCGGCCACGTGTCGAACGTGCGCCACTCGTTGGTCCCCGCGTCGAACAGCGTCGCCTCGGGGAACTCGCCGTTGCCTTCGCCCTTCAACCAGTACGCGAACCACTGGGACTGCAGCGCGCGAAAATCGACTCCCGTGGCGCGGTCGAAGTGCACGTTGCCGAGCTGCAGGCCGGAGTCGGAGAACCACTGGCCGTGATACCACGGGCCCATCACGAGATGGTTGATGCCGGCGCTGTCCGTGCGCTCGAGCGACTGGTAGCTCGCGAGCGGCCCGTATTCATCTTCCTGATCCCACCAGCCGCCCACCGTCAGGGTGGGCACGGTCGTATGGGTGAAGTAGCGCGGCAGGGAGCGGGCCTTCCACACGCTGTCGTAGGCCGGATGCTCCGCGAAGCGCCGCCACGAAGGCCAGCTGTTCGCGCCCACCGACGCCGCCAGCGCGCCCAGGGTCGGGAACGCGCGATACCACTCGAACGTGTCGTAGCGAGCGGGCGCCGGCGTGACGCTCAGGTCGGACGACGCTTCCATTTCCCAGGCGTACTCGAGGCCATAGGTGAGCCGGAACGCACCCTGGTGGAAGAAGTCGTCGCCCATCCACGTGTCACCCATCGGCGCCTGCGGGCTGATCGCCTTGAGCGCGGGATGCGGATCCATGCCGGCGACCGCGGTGAGCCAGCCGGGATAGGAGATCCCGAAGATGCCCACCTTGCCGTTGTTGTTGGCGACGTTCTTCACGAGCCAGTCGATCGAGTCGTAGGTGTCGGTGCTCTCGTCCGTCCCGGCGTGACCCGAGTGGGGCGGGCGGTTCATGTCGAACGTGCCCTCCGAGCCGAACCGGCCGCGGATGTCCTGCAACACGAGGATGTATCCGGTGAGGCCCAGGTACGCCGCGTTGCGCGTCACGCCTCCCGCCGAGCCGGAGGCGCCGTAGGGCGTGCGGTCCATCAAGATCGGCAGCAGGCCGGTGCCACGAGGGGCCGCGATGACGGTGTGCAGGCGCACGCCATCACGCATCGGAATCATGACGTCGCTGGTGGTGTAGGCGGAATCGGCGGTGGGCTGCTGCGCGTGGCCGGCGGATGCGCCGGCGAGGGCCACGACGAACGACAGGAACGCACGACGCATCACATCCTCCGAGAGTTGGGAACGACGGCCCGGGAAGGATGGAGTCGCGGCGCCGCGGCGGCAACTGTGAGGGATTGCCCTGACTGGCCGAGCGTCGGCCGGGGCGCCAGATTGGTGCCCGATCGCACCCCCTCGAACAGCGAGCTGTCGCTTGCCGAGCCGTCTGTTGGCCGATCGCCGTCGCGGCATGGATCGCCGCGCAGTGCCGCGGCGGTACGTGGTACTGGTATCGCTCCCCGAGCGTCGCGCGGTGGTGGATCGCCGCGCGGGCGCCGAGCGTCGCAGCACGCTCGATCGCCGCTGCCGCCCGAGCCGCCCGCATCTGATGGAATCGCCCTCCGAACATCTCCGCAACGCCATGCAGCTGCTGCGCCAGTTCGAGGCCGAGGCTGCGCCCGCGGGCCACCCAGATCTCACCGCCGCGCTGCAGCGGCTGCAGCAGGCGCTGTCGCTGCTCGAGGCGCGCTGAACGCTGCCCGCTCGCGGGCGGGGCCGATCGGCCGCCGCCCGCGCGCTTGCCGTCGCTCAGTCAATCACGCTGCGGCCAGGGGGCGCCAGCAGATTCACCACCAGCCCCGCGTGGTCGGAGGGCCACACCGGCCCCTGCGCGCCCGCGACGCGGTCCGCCGGCACTTCGCCCACCCGGTTCACTTGCCCGCCCACCCCGATGCCGCGGGCCAGCACGAAGTCGATGCGCTCGACGAGCGTCGGGAGATGGTTCGACAAGTCCGCCGCTTCGCAGCACGTATAGCCCGTCGTTCCCGGCCGCAGCGCGCTCCACGTGTCCGTGAAGCCCGCGCCCGTGAGCACCTCATACATCGGCGAGCCGGCGTGGTCGTTCAAGTCGCCCATCACGATCGCCGGCACGCCGTCCGGCAGTGATGCCGCGAGCTCGCCCGCCTGCAGGGCCCGCAGCTCGGCGAAGCCCGGGACGTTCCCCGACGCCAGGTGGGTGCTCGCGAACGCGTACGGGACGCCTGCGATCGTGACGCGGGTGGTGACCCAGCCGCTCTTCAAGTCGATGCCGGGTGCCACGACGCCGACGTTGGCGGCGTAGGTCTGGCCGCTCGCGCTCACGATGGCCACGCGATCCGCGTCCACCAGCATCGCGTCGTAGTCGTCGAGGCTGATTCCCGGGAGGGGCGCCGCGGTGAGATTGTGCACCCGGCCGGCCACGACGTAATGCAGGCCGCGCGCGGCGAGATCGTCCTGGAGCGTGGCGAGGAAATCCTGGTCGATCACGTCCGGCAACCCGAACGCCCGCAGGTCCACGTGAATCACCGACACCTCCTGCAGTCCGACCACGTGCGGCCGGGTGCGCGCGATGGCGTCCGCCATGGCGTTGGCGCGCGCCGGGAAGTCGGTGCGTCCGATGGTCTGGATGGCGCCGAGCAGCGCGGGCACGTCGTCGCTGGGATCGGATGAGGCGAGCGCCGCGATCACCACGTCGAGATCCGCGCCCACGTACATGTTCTGCGTCATCACGCTGACAGCCGCCGCGCCGATGGCGGATGCCGCGTCGCGAGCGGCCGCGCGCGCGAGGGGAGCGGCGCTCGTCGGACCGTCGTTGCAAGCGGCCGCCGCCGAGATCAGACCCGCCAGCATGAGGATGCGCAACCGGGTATTCATGAGACGCCTCCGGAATAGGGTGCGCTCATGGTGCGGCGGGGCGGTCAAGCGGGCATCAAGCGGCGGCTAGGCCCGTGTGAAGGTCGTGGCTTGACATTCCTGCCGCGTCATGCCATCCTTCGTGCGAGCGAATGGGCCGCGGCACGATGCCGCGTGTCGTACACCAGAGACTGTAGGACGAGGACCTGGGCTCAGCCCACGGTCCTTGTTTCGTTTCTGACGGCTCTCATCCTGGAATGGGGAAGCCATGGAAGTCAGGCTGGGCGAGAATGACCGACTGGACTTCGTCCTGAAGAAATTCCGCCGCCAGATGGCCAAGGCGGGTCTGTTCCAGGATATGAAGAAGAAACGCTTCTATGAGAGCCCGTCCGCTCAACGGCGACGGAAAGACAAGGCAGCGGTTCGCCGCAAGGCGAAAAGCGCACGTCGTCGGGAACAGTTTTAGTACAGGAGTTACACCAGTATGGCACGCATTACAGGTACCGTGAAGTGGTTCAACGACGCGAAGGGGTTCGGGTTCATCACGCCGGAAAACGGCGGCGCGGACTGCTTCGTTCATCACTCGGCCATTCAGGCCGAAGGGTTCAAGTCGTTGAGCGAGGGGCAGCGCGTCGAGTTTGAAGTCGTTCAGGGCCAGAAGGGCCCGGCGGCGCAGCATGTCGTGAAGTTGTAACCACCACGGCACCCCAAGTAGCAAGCGCGGCGCCCGGGATAACCGGGCGCCGCGTGCTTTGTGAGACTCGCCGCCCTCAGCGCCCGGGGCCCGGCCGCTCCAGCGGCGGCTGCCGCCGCTCCTCGTCACGCCGCTGTTGCTGCTTCCACTGCTGATAGTCCTTGAAGTGATTCTTGGTGAGCACCCGCTTCACGGTGACGTCGAACTGCTGCTCCGCTTTCACCAGCACGTCGCTCAAGCGCTGCAGCTCGGGGAAGTTGCCGCGCGCGGCATCCCGATCGCCCGCCTGCATCGCGTTGCGAACCACCTGCCGCAGGGCGCGGGCGCTGTCGCGCCGGCTCTGCGTCGCCGTCATGAACGAGTCGTACGCCTGCTTGTAGGCGGCTGCCTCGGCGCTGTCCAGCTCGAAGCGCCCCGCCACGAACTCGGGTGCCGGCGGCCCCTCGAGCTGACTCTCCGTGATCATGCGGGGCCGCTCGCCGCCGGGCCGGCGCGGGCCGCCACCACCGCCGCCCATCGTGCTGCCGGGATACCCGCCGCCCTGCGCCGCGGCGGTCGTCGCAACCATCGCCAGCGCGATCAGCGCCGCCGCCATCGCCCACGTTCGCCGCCCGCCCATCACGCTGCCTCCTCAGTGTCTAGCCGCGTCCGCATCGCATCGTACATTCCGCCTGTTACTTACCCCGAGACTCGTCCAATGCGCCGTGTTACACCATGGTACACGCTGCTGCCGCTGCTCGCTGGACCGCTGATCGCCCAGCGCGACGCCCGCTTCACGCTCGCCCAGGTGCTCGATTACCCCTATCCATCCGAGCTGGTGGCCGCACCCAGCGGCGCTGCCATCGCCTGGGTTCTGAACGAGCGGGGCGCGCGCAACGTGTGGACGGCGCGCGCGCCCGACTGGACGCCGCGCCAGCTCACCGCCTACACCGCGGATGACGGGCAGGAGCTGACGCAGCTCGCGCTCGCGCCGGACGGCAATACGGTCCTCTACGTGCGCGGCGGCGACCACGATGCCAACTGGCCCGCCGACGGCAACCTGCAGCCCGATCCCGCCTCGAGCCCGCAGCAGCCACGCATCCAGATCTGGGCCGTGGCGGCGACCGGCGGCGCGCCGCGCTTGCTGGTGGACGGCGACGAGCCCGCGATTTCTCCCAAGAGCGACCGCGTGGCGTTCCTGCGCGGCGGCCAGGTGTGGGCCGTGCCGCTCGACGGCTCCAAGCCCGCGGCGCAGCTCTTCTTTGCGCGGGGCGAGAGCGGCGATCTGGCGTGGGCGCCCGCGGGCGACCGTCTGGCGTTCGTGTCGGATCGCGGCGACCACAGCTTCGTCGCGATCTATGCGTCGGACTCCGAGCCGATCCGCTATCTCGCCCCCGCCACCGCGCAGGATTTCTCCCCGCGCTGGTCGCCGGATGGACGGCGCATCGCCTTCGTGCGGACGCCGGGGCAAGGCGGCCCGCCGCGACCGCTGCTCCAGCTCACACCGCAGCCGTGGGCCATCTGGGTCGCCGACGCCGCGACCGGCGAAGGTCACGAAGTGTGGCGCAGTCCCGCGACGTTGCACGGGTCGTTCCCCACCAGCGCCGGCGAAGCCAACCTCGCGTGGGGCGGGGGCGAGCGGCTCGTGTTTCTGGCGGATCTCGACGGCTGGCCGCATTTGTACGCGGTGCCCACGGCCGGCGGCGCGCCGCTGCTGCTCACGCCGGGTGAGTTCATGGTGGAGCACGTCGTGGTGACGCCCGATGGGCGCGCCATCGTCTTCAGCGCCAACGCGGGGTCCGACAGCAACGACGTGGATCGGCGCCACCTCTTCCGCGTGGCGACCGACCGCGCGGGCCCCGTCGCCCTGACCGCGGGCGACGGCCTGGAGTGGACGCCCGTGGTGACGGCGGACGGCAAGACCGTGGCGTGCATCGCCGCCGGCGCGCAGCGCCCGCCGCTCGCCGCCGTCCTGCCGCTCGCCGGCGGCAAGGCGCAGCTGCTCGGCGCCGACCGCATTCCGGCGGACTTCCCGCAACGAGCGCTGGTGGTGCCTCGCAAGGTCGTGTTCAAGGCGCCCGACGGCACCACGGTGCACGGCCAGCTGTTCGAGCAGCCGGGTTTCTCCGGCAAGCGGCCGGCCATCGTGTTCGTGCACGGCGGGCCGCCGCGCCAGATGCTGCTCGGCTGGCACTACATGGATTACTACTCGAACGCGTATGCGGTGAACCAGTACCTCGCGAGCCGCGGCTTCGTCGTCTTGTCGGTGAACTACCGGCTGGGCATCGGCTACGGCCACGATTTCCATCATCCACCGCACGCGGGCGCCGCCGGCGCGGCCGAGTATCAGGACGTCCTCGCGGGCGGGCGCTGGCTCGCGGCGCTGCCCGAGGTGGATCCCGCGAAGGTGGGCATCTGGGGCGGCTCCTACGGCGGGTATCTCACGGCGCTGGCGCTGGCGCGGAACTCCGACGTGTTCGCGGCCGGCGTGGACTTTCACGGCGTGCACGATTGGGCGACGCAGCGGCGCGGGGCGTTCGCCGCCTCGCACTACGAGACGGGGGACGTGGACAGCGCGCGGACGGTGGCGTGGTTCTCCTCGCCGGTGGCGAGTGTCGCGACCTGGAAGTCGCCGGTGCTACTGATTCAGGGCGACGACGATCGCAACGTGTACTTCCACGAGACGGTGGACCTGGTGCGGCGGCTCGACGCGGCCGGCGTGCGCCACGAGGAGCTCGTCCTGCCGGACGAGATCCACGGCTTCCTGCGGCATCGTTCGTGGCTCGCGGCCGATTCGGCCGCGGTTACGTACTTTGGGAAGATGCTCGAGGTGAAATGACCGGCGCGCCCGGCTCCTGCCGCGTCACGACGTACTCGTCGTAGCCGCAAGCGCAGGACTGGGTGGTCCGGCCGTTGCGGTCGGAATCGAACTGCAGCCGGCCGCCGCACGCGGGGCACCACGGCGGGCCGCCGTCCGTCACGAGCTGCGTACGCAGCAACGCCAGGCGGGAGCGGTTCACTTGTGGCGGTAGGTGATGCGGCCGCGCGTAAGGTCGTAGGGCGATACCGCGAGTGTCACGCGATCGCCGGCGAGCACGCGGATGCGGAAGCGGCGCATCTTGCCGGCCAGCGTGGCGAGCACGTGATGGCCGTTCTCGAGCAGCACGCGGAACATGGCGTTGGGCAGGACGTCTGCGATCACGCCATCCACTTCAATCGCATCGATCTTGGCCATGACGCTCGCGACCTCAAGTCGGGAAAGACAAAGGCGGAACCGGCGCGGGGCCGAATTCCGCCTGAGACGCTGTACCGCAAGGTAGTCGAGTCGCCCTCCGATGTCAAAACCGGGCTAGCACCGCCAGCGCCGAGTCGCGAATCGCGGCGAAGCCGGCCTCGGACACGCCTTCATGTACGTCGCTCGCCGTGTTGAACGCCGCCACCACCCCGGCGCCCGTCGCGGCATCGACGTAGAAGAACGAGCGGAATCCCGCCTGGTGCCCCGTGTGCCCCACGAACCGCCGGCCGTTGCGCCACACGACGAAGAACGACATGCCGATGGAATCCGCCGCCTGTCCCGAGTCCGCCGCGAGGTAGCGGCTGCGCCACATCTCGTCGAGCGAGCGATGCGGCAGGACCGTGTCGTAGCGGCGCGCCAGCGCGGAGTCGCCGCGCGTGGCGCCGGTCAAGAACGCGAGATAGGTCGCGAGATCGCCCAGCGGGGCGTTCCAGCCGCCGTTGGGGATGGTGATGCCGGGATCGAAATCGCTGCCGTTGGCGGCGACCGAGTCACGGCCGGTGCTCGAGTCCCGGATTACGGTGTAGTTGTTCGACCGGTACGGCGCGAGGTGATACGGCGTCGCGCCGAAATAGCTGCGCGTGAGTCCCAGCGGCGTGAGAATGTTCTTCTGGACGTAGGTCTCCCACGGGTCGCCCGTGAGCGCCTCGATGATGCGCGCGAGATAGATGAATCCCGGGTTCGAATAGCTGAAGCGCGCGCCCGGCGGGAACGCGATTTCCTCATACGGCATCATCGCCACGAGCTGCTCCCACCGCGTGGGCTCGAACGGCTCCCACGGCCGGCCGCCGCGCCACAGCCACGTGGGATTCTGAAACCCCGCCGCGTGCGACAGCAGCATGCGGATCGTGACGCTGTCGATCGAGCCGTAGGGATCGTGGATCTGGCGCAGCTCGGGAATCCATTGCGTCGCCCGGTCGTCGAGCGACAGGCGGCCGCGGACGCGCAGCTGCATCACGGCGATCGCGGTCAGCGTCTTGGTGATCGAGGCCCAGTGATAAATCGTGTTGCTGTCGGTGCGCTGGCCCAGGGCCCGGTCGCCGAAGCCATACTCGTGGCGCGCCAGCACGCGGCCATCCCGCAACATCAGTACGCTCGCGCCCACGATGCTGTCGCCGTGCGCGTACGCATCGAACGCGCGCACGAACGCGTCCCAGCCGGCGGGGCGCGCGGGCCGCTGCGCCGCGAGCGCGGGCGTGAGGGCGAGACACAACCACGCGAGCCTAGACATGGAGCTTCCCCGGTTCGAGAGTGGCGAGGTCCACCAGGAACCCCGCGATTTTCTGTGTCACCGCGGCGACGTAGGCGGCGCCCTTTTCAGCGGTCGCCCAGGCCCAGCCTTCGTTAAAGGCGGCGACGCGCCGCGGGCGGCCATCGGAGCCAAAGATGGCCGCCACGCCCGTTCGGGACAACCGGGCCCCGCCGCGTCACTGCGTCGCGCGCGAACGCTCCCAATTGACGAACAGGAACCCGCCCGGCGCGGCGAACTGCGGGGCGCCCGGCGGCGGCAGGATCTGCAGCTGCAGCTCGTCGATTTTGTTCTTGGAGCAGTCCCAGCAGGCGAGCGCGAAATCGCCCGCGCGTCGCGTGTGCGACAGCAGCATCACGTGCACCATGGCGTTGTCCGTCACCAGCGTGTCGTTCTTGTAGAGGTGTCCGAACGCCCACAGCGCCACCGCGCTGTTGATCGTGGGCACGAGCGGCGTGTGCACGCCGGTGACGCCGTGATAGTAGAGACCCATGATCACGCCGCCGAACCGCGGGTGGTGCGGCACGTCCTTGGTTTGCACGCGGTCCAGCAGCAGCGTCCAACGCGCTCCGTCCTGCGTCGTGAACCGCGCGGTTCCGTCCACCGAATCGCGCGTGGGGCCCAGATCCCAGGCGCTGATGGTGAACGTGCCGGAGATCGGTGCGACGTTGTTCGAGTAGGGGCCGTTCTGCACCTGCGACTCGAGGCCCTCACGCTCGTCGCCGAACTGCTGGAGAATCGGCGCCGCGCTGTCGGGGAAGGGGAAGGGGCCGGGCAGAATCTGGATCACGGGTCCGCCGCCCGTCACGCGAATGGCGTGCGTGGCAAGCGCTGCGAGCTGTGGCATGACACCCTGCGCCGGCGTCTCGCCTGCTGACGTCACCTGCAGCGCTGTCACCATGCCGAGCTTCTTGTGCGAGTCGTTGCCCACCGGGCAATAGACTTCATACGCACCCGGCCGCAGCGTGACCGTGAGGGTGGCGGTGGCGCCGGGCTGGATCAGCGCCGTTTCCTGCTCCACGCCGTGGCCTTGGACCTCGAAGGCGTGGGGGATGCTGCCGCCGTTCGTAATCGTGAACGTGACCGTGCCGGCCGGCACCGTGGCGGGGGAAAGCTCGACTTTCCATTCGGCGAGCCGTGCCACCACAGCGGGGGGCGAGTGATACACCATCATATCTTCCTCCTGTGTCGGGTTGGTGCGAGAATGTCTCGACGTGATAGACCTGAGCGCCCGCGGCGTTATTCCCGCGGGAATATTTTGGGCGCGGAGCGGGTCTAGGTCGGATGGGGCTGGTTGACGGGAGGGCGGGTGGAGCCGAACGAGCTGGTGCGATTCGAGGCCGCGATGCTGCCGCACTTGGACGCGGCTCACAACCTGGCGCGCTACCTGTTGCGCGATGCGTCCGCAGCGGCGGATGCCGTGCAGGACGCATACCTACGCGCGCTGCGCCACTTCGGCGGCTGGCGCGGCGCCGACGCGCGCGCCTGGCTCCTCGCCATCGTCCGCAATGTGTGCCGCAGTACACGCCCCGGGGGCGACGCCGTGGAATTCGACGAGGCGGTGCACAGTGGAGACATCGCGGATGAGAACCCCGCGGCGGAGCTGGATCGACGCGAGGCGCGAGAGACGCTCGAGCAGGCGCTCGAGCGGTTGCCGGCGGAATTCCGGGAGGTGATCGTGCTGCGCGAGCTGGAGGGGCTCTCCTACAAGGAGATCGCCGACGTCACGGGCGTACCGGTGGGCACGGTGATGTCGCGGTTGTCGCGCGCGCGTGAGCGGTTGCACCGCGCCCTCGTCGCGGCGGCAGGAGGCCGGTCGTGACCTGCCGCGAGGTGGAGCTGCGGCTCGATGCCTACGTGGACGGCGAGCTGGCCGAGCCGGAGGCCCGCGAGGTGGCGGCGCATCTGGCGCAGTGTCGCGTGTGCGCCGCGCGGCACGACTCCCTGATGGCGCTGCGGGCCGCGATCACCGCGCAGGTGTCGTATCACCGCGCCGATGCGGCGCTGCGCCGGCGGGTGCGTGCGGCGGTGCAGGCGGCGGCGGGAACTGGTCGCCGCCGGTGGCCCGTGCTGTGGCGCCCGCTCGCCGCGGCGGCCATGATCGCGTTCGTCGCGATCGGCGCGTGGCAGGCGTCCGCCGCCCGCGCGGCGCGCGACGAGCTCGCCGGTGACGTGCTGGCCAGTCACGTCCGCTCGCTCCTGGGGGAGCATCTCACCGATGTCGCCTCCACCGACCAGCACACGGTCAAGCCGTGGTTCAACGGCCGGCTCGACTTCTCGCCGCCCGTGTACGACTTCGCCGGCGTTGGGTTCCCGTTGGTGGGCGGGCGGCTCGACTACGTCGACGGGCGGCCCGTCGCGGCGCTGGTGTACGGCCGGCGCCGGCACGTCATCAACGTATTCCTCTGGCCCGCGGGGCACGGCTCGGCGGCGGGCGCCGCGGCCGAGACGCGGCAGGGCTATCACCTGCGGCATTGGACCACGCCCGCCTTCGTGTACTGGGTCGTCTCCGACCTGGGGACGGCGGAGCTGGACCAGTTCGCGGAGCTGCTGCGCCGCGCCGACGCGGTCGCGCCTTAACGCGGCCCCTTCAGGAACCGGTCGTACCAGGCGAGATAGCGCTCCAGGCGGTCCTGCAGGTGCGACGGCGCGCGCAGGCCGTGCGACTCGCCGGGATACACGACGAGCTCGGTGGTGCGGCCGAGCCGCCGCAGCGCCTGATACAGCTGCTCGCCGTTTTGAATCGGCACGTTCCAATCCACGTCGCCGCCCATGATCAGCGTCGGCGTCGTGATGCGCTCCACCTGATTGAACGGCGACAACCGCTCCCACGCCGCGCGCGTCCGCCACGGCAGGCCCAGCTCCTTCTCCCACTCGTACTGATAGTGGTCGTGGCCGTAGTTGGCGACGTACAGCACTTCGCTGGCGCCGCTGATCGCCGCGGCGAAGCGGTTGGTCTTGACGATCACGTGGTCGGTGAGGATCCCGCCGTAGGACCACCCGCCCACGCCCAGGCGCTTGGGGTCGGCAATCCCCTGGCGAATGGCGTAGTCCACGCCGGCCATCACGTCGTCGTAGTCCTTGTTGCCCCAGTCGGCGAAGATCGCCTTGCAGAAGGCCTCGCCGTAGCCCGAGGAGCCGCGCGGGTTCACGTTCACGACCGCGTAGCCGTGGCCTGCGAACAGCTGGGACTCGAAGTTGAAGCGCCAGCTGTACTGCGACACCGGGCCGCCGTGAATGCGGAGCAGCGTGGGCAGCGGCGCGCCGCCCGTCTTATAGCCCGGCGGTGTGAAGATGAATGCTTCGACTTGCGCGCCGCCCGAGCTCGGGAATTTCACCTTCTGCACGCTTCCCAGGTCGAGAGACTGGAGCAGCGAGTCGTTGGTGGTAGTGATGCGGCGCAGCGTGTCGCGGTCGAGCTTGAAGATCTCGCCCGGCACGTCGGGCCGCGACACGAGCGCCACGGGCGCCCCGTCGGGTGAGAGATCGTATGCCGCGACGTCGAGGTGTCCCGCCACGGGGCGCGTGAGCCCAGTCCCGTCCACGCCGATCCGCGCCACGTCGCGCTCGCCGGCGTCCTCCAACAAGAACCAGATGCTCTTGCCGTCCGCCGTGAAACGCGGGCTCGCCACGTTGCGGTCGAGCGCCGTGGTGAGGACGTGCGGCACACCTCCCGCTGCGGGCACGACGGCAAGATGCGCGGTCGCGTACCAGATCAAGTCGGGCTCGGCGTTCATCACGTAGGCGATCTGCTTGCCATCGGGACTCCAGGCCGGCTCCTCGTCGGGTCCGGGATTCGTCGTCACCTGCCGCAGCGTCCGGCCGCGCGTCGTGTCGTCC
>JBGPOE010000040.1:0-22863 GCA_041487875.1 Gemmatimonadota bacterium
ACAGGATCTGCGCCGCCGCATCGCGGAGCTGACGGGCACCCTGGAGGGACCGGCCACGCGAACGGAAGCCCTGCGCGGTCCGGATGTGGCCGGGGTAGGCGGCTCGACCCGCGAAGCGCTGCTGCGCGAGCAGGCGGCGTATGCCGATCTCCTGCTCGAGATGCGGGAGCAGGCCCCGCGACACTCGGCGCTGCTGTCGCCGCCGGCCGTGAGCTGGCGCGACGTGGCGGCGCGGCTCGAGCCCGAGGAGGCGCTCGTCGAGTATCTCGTGAGCGACTCCGGGTCGCTGGCGTTCGTCGTCACGCGCGACACACTCGCGGTCGTGGACTTGGGCGCCAGCCGTCGCGACCTCATCCGCCTGGTGCAGTTCGCGCGCGGTACCGTCGAGCGGCGGTCTGTGCAGGTCGATTCGCTGTGGCGCGCGCCGCTGCGGCGGCTGCACCAATTCCTGATTGCGCCGCTCGAGGACGCGGGCCTGCTCACCGGCAAGACCCGCCTGGTCCTCGTGCCGCACGCCGAGTTGCACTACCTCCCGTTCGCCGCCCTGCTGGATGGCCGGCGCCGGTTTCTGATCGAGCGCTACGAGCTGGTCGAGACCCCGTCGGCGGCGGTGTGGCTCGCGCTCGGCGACCGCCGGCCGGGGCACGCCGGGGCGGGCGTGCTGGCGTTCGCGCCGCGACCCGATGCGCTGCCCGCGTCACGGCAGGAGGTGGCGACGATCGCGCGGCTCGCGGGGTCAGACGCGCGCGTGCTGATGGGCGGCGATGCGAGCGAGGAGGCCTTCCGCCGTGAGGCGCCCACCAGCCGCGTGTTGCACCTCGCGAGCTACGGCATCCTCAACAAGCCGAACCCGCTGTTCTCCTACATCGAGCTGGCATCCGGCGGTGATCAGGATGGGCGGCTCGAAGTGCATGAAGTGTTCGGCCTGACGCTCGCGGCGGATCTCGTGGTGCTGTCGGCGTGCCAGACGGGGCTGGGCTCCGGCGCGCTCGCGGACGTTCCCGCCGGGGACGACTGGGTGGGGCTGTCGCGGGCGTTCCTGAGCGCCGGGGCGGCGCACGTGGTCGCGACGCTGTGGCCGGTGGAGGACCGCGCGACGGCGGACCTGATGGAGCACTTCTACGAGCGCTTCACGGCGGGTGCGGACCCGGCGGCGGCGCTCGCCGGTGCCCAGCGGGCGCTGCTGGTCGCACCCGCGACGGCGCATCCCTTCTATTGGGCGGGGTTTGTGATGGTGGGGGGTGCGCGGTGAGCAAACGAATCCTTGGCGTCCGTCCCATTGCTGCGTCACCCACAGCGAACACCATGGACGCTCGCTCCCGCTCTCGCAGCCCGTCGTTGACGACCTACCTGCTCCTCGCCACCGCGTTCGTGCTGGCCTGGGCGGGTGGTTGTTCCGACAACGTGGGCCCTGCGGACACGCAGTGTGACACCGGATGCGGGCTTGCTCAAGAACTGACCGTGTCGGACCCACTGCCCACGACGAGCGGCGCGACCGGTACTGCCGTTCCGACCCCGGCCCGTGCGAGTGCCTTTGTCGACCCCCAAGTCTACGTATCGCTCCCATCCGGAGCGAACCCGGGTGGCACCACAGCACTGGTTCGAAACCGTCGCACCGGGGACTCGGTGCAGACGGCGATCGTTGCGGGCGGGTTCGACCCGGTCTCCGTGGCGGCGACCGTCGGCGACACGGTCGAAGTGTTTATCAACGGCATCCTGCACTCCCAAACCATCGTGAGAGCAGCGAGACCACCGGTCGTAGTGCGAACGGAGCCGCCGCCGCGCAAGCGTGACCAACCGCTCAACGCCGCTGTTGTCATCGTCTTCAGCGAGCCGGTCGATAACGGCTCCCTCACGCCGTCCGCGGTGCGTCTGACCCGCAACGGTGTCCCCGTTGCCGGCTCAGTTACGCTGCTTCCTGGCGGGGTGATCGCCACCTTCAAGCCCAGTGCGTCCCTCGCGTTCAATGCGAATTACAGAATCGTCGTGACGACCGGTGTGCGCGACCGGGAGGGACTGGGACTCGAGACCTCGGCGAGTGTGCCGTTCACGACCGGCCGGTCCACGACCGGCGCGCCGGCGTCGATCACGGTCTCGCCGGATACGATTTGGATCCCCGCGGGGACGACCTATCAGTTGACCGCCATCGTGCGCGATGCGGCCGGCACCGCGTTGTTCGATCAGCCGGTCTCTTGGGGCGTCGACACGATGAACGCCAGCATTTCTCCGACTGGCGTCTTCGCCCCGCGGGCCGCGGGCAACTACGTGATCAGGGCGTCCGTCGGAAATCTCGCCGCGACCGCGTACGCGGGTGTGAGACCGAGCGCTGCAAGATCCCTGACGCTTGCCCCCACGTCCGGCACGGTGGGTATCCGTGACACGATCATGCTCGCGGCAACGGTGCGTGATTCAGCCGGTGTCCCAATTCCGGGAACCGTGGTGACCTGGCGTACGAGTGACTCGAACGTGGCGACGATAGCGTCCTCGGGGTTCGGGCCGTCCGGCGAGGCGCTCGGGACCGTCACCGGTGTGAGCCCTGGCAACGTCACGATCACCGCGACCATCGGGAACGCGAGCGACGCAGCGGCGATCACTGTGACGGTGGCACGCGTTGGTTCGGTGACAATCTCGCCAGATTCGGCGTCGGTTCTCGTTGCGAACACCGTGCAGCTCAGCGCGACCGTCCGCGACCCCGGCGGCAAGGTCATGGCTGGCCAGCCCCTGACTTGGACGAGTCGAAACTCGGCGGTGGCCACGGTGAATTCGAGCGGTGTCGTGACGGGCGTCGCCGCCGGATTGGTGGGCATCGTTGCGGCGGCCGGAGGCACGAGCGACACGGCACTGATCAGGGTCACCACGCTCGGGAGCATCACGGTCACCACGGCCACGACCGGCGCCGCAGCTGACCTCGATTCCAACGGCTACGCCTTTGGCATAGACATCGGCAATGTCCTGCCCGGCATCCCGATCGCGATGAACGGATCGTTCACCACCGATACGCTAGCGCCGGGCGTACATGTCGTGAAGCTGGGACAGATCGCCTTGAACTGCGCAGTGTCCGACGGCAACCCGCGCGTCGATACCCTCGGGTCAGGAGGCAAGGACACCGTAGCGTTCCATGTCGTGTGTGCGCCGCGCGCGACGATCGTAGTGACCGCGACCACTACGGGTACCGACCGCCCCGGCGCCTACAACGTGGTGCTCGATAGCGGGACGGCGAGCGAGGACTGGGGTTACCTCCCTGATTCTGGCTCTGTGACATTCTCCCCGGTGGCCGCGGGCGCCCACGCGATCGAGCTCACCAACGTCGCGTTCAACTGCACCGCCAGCGGGCCGCGCGCGCGCGCGGACACGGTCGCGGCCGGCGCCACCGATACCGTTGCCTACCAACTCAACTGCGTGTCGCTCATTGGACCAGGCAATGCCATCGCGTTCTCCAGCAAGCGCGACAGCAACTACGAGATCTACGTGAGAGATGACAACGGACTCCGGCGACTCACGTACGACACGGCATCCGACGGCCATCCCACGTGGTCGCGGGACGGCAGCAAGATCGCCTTCACGAGCAACCGCAGCGGCGTGGATCAGATCTACGTGATGAACGCGGATGGATCAGCGCTCATGCAGCTCACCCGCGACACGGCCTCAATCGATCCCGCGTGGTCGCCCGACGGGACGAAGATCGCATTCACGAAATTCGCGAGGGTCGGCAGCTCTGGCGGCTTCAACCAGATCTTCGTGATGAACGCGGACGGGACCGGCCAGACGCAGCTTACCAATGAATCGTCAAGCGATTCCTGGCCCGCTTGGTCACCGGACGGCACCAAGATCGTCTTCGTCAATAACGGGATTGCGGTGATCAACGCGGACGGGTCGGGCCGCACCCAGCTCACGACCGGCAACGACTATGCACCCTCGTGGTCGCCCAATGGTGCGAAGATTGCCTTCACGAACGGCGGCATCGTGCTGATCAACCCCGACGGCTCTGGTCGGGTACAGTTGCAAGCAAACTCGACGCAGTGCGCGATCGTGCAAATCCGCCATCCTGGGGGTGGTACGACGCCGGCGCGCCGATGCATTACAAATGCCACCTCGTCTCCCTCGTGGTCCCCTGATGGCCTCATGATGGGATTCTCGTGGTCGACCACGGGGTGCTTTTACAGCTTGTCCGGCAGCACGTGTCTCGGCTTCCCACGAATCATCCCCACCTATGGCATTGGCGTCATGGGGACTGACGGCACGAACGCGGTCCACTTCACGAGCACCACGACGGGGCCTGAAGGACCGGTCGCGTGGAGGCCTTGATGAAGGCGAATCCCGTAGTGCCCCAAGCTCCGTCCTTTAATTGAGGTGCCGCATGCGTCACTTATCCGTCACTCTACTCCCGCTGCTGCTGGTCGCCTGCGAGCGGCAGCCAGTCGCGCCGGACCAGGCCCTCGCCCCGCAGTTTCAGGCGACCCGCAGCGTCGTCACGAACACCTTCGACTTGGTCGACGACCCCTCCGATTGCACCGCCAACCCCACGATCGGGGAGATCCTCCGCTTCACCGGACACATCACGTTCGTGGTATCCACCACCACGGCGAGCTCCGGGAACGTGGCTGTGACGGCGTTCTCCACCTACGACCCGGCGGCTCACCTGGTGGGGCAAACCTCCGGAAGCGTGTGGATGGTCGACGCGGCGCGCAGGCGCGGCGTGTACCATGACGATGTCCACGGCGCCGGTGAGTCGTTTGAAGCCGTCGCTAACGAGTACTACACGAACGCGAGCGGTGCCCAGCTGCACCTCCGGGCCAATGAAAACATGACCCTGAACGCGAACGGCACCATCGTGGTGAACAGACCCTTGGTGTGGGACTGCATCGGCGGCTAATGGGCGGTGGATGGGGCGCGGTGAGCAAGCGCCGCCACCGAGTCCGTCTCATGCGTGAGTCATCGACGCCACACACCATGGACCCCCGCTCCGCTTCCCGCGGCCTCTCGTTCAGGGCCTGCCTCGTCCTTGCCACGGCGATCGCCTTGGCGTGGCTGGGCGGTTGTTCCGACAATCCCGGCGGCCCATGCTCCTCGTGCCCCCCGCCGGCTCAGGGGTTGATTGTTTCGAACCCAATTCCGGCAATTGGCGTCGCGTCGGGGACGGCCCTGGTGCGCGTGAACCGCGCCCTGGCGCCGAGCGCTGGCGGCAGCGTCGTCTACGTGTCGTTGCCGCCGGGGACGATTCCCAAGGGTGGGCTGGCGACCATCCGCAACGTGCGCACAGGCAGCGCCGTGCCGGCGGCCATGGCAGATGGCGGCTTCGACCCCGTCTCAATCGATGCGCGCCCGGGCGACACGTTGGCCGTTACCGTCGAGTTGGTCGGGGGAGCGAGCCGGTCATTCTTGTTCACCGTGCGAGCGACGCGGCCGCCGGTCGTGGTGCGCACCGACCCGCCGCCGCGCAAGCGTGATGTCCCGCTGAACGCCAGCCTGGTAGTCGTGTTCAGCGAGCCGATCGATCCGAGCACCATCGGAGGCATTCGCTTGCTGAAGGGTGGCGCGGCGGTGGGCGGCCATGCGGTGCTCTCGGCCGACGGTCTGCGCGCAACGTTCCAGGCCGACCAGAACCTCAGCCCCAATGCGGACTACGAGCTGTCAATCTCGACGGACCTGAAGGACCTGAGCGGGGACCGGTTGGAGCAGCCGGTGCAGGTGGCATTCACGACTGGGACCACGGTCGCGGTGGCGTGGATCGCCACGCAGCAGGCCGCGTTGTTCACGAATCCGTTCAATGGCGAGCTGCGCACCTTCAACACAAGCGCCATTCGCTATGCCGACGGACGGGTCAGCGGCTACTTCGACATCTTCTACCCCCGCAGCGGGAGCCTCACGGCTGGTCAGGTGACTTGCTTCACCATCGTAAACGGTACGGCGGCGTGGGTGGCCGGAGTGCTCGAGATGGACCCCGACTCCCTCGGGAGGGTGTACGAGTACGGTTGGCGTGCGGTGGACCGCGGTCCCCCCGAGGGCGGTGTGCCTGATCAGCTCAGCCTGGCCTTCCCCCTCGACACCAATTCGCTGGGCACCGCGCAGGACTTCTGCGCGGCCGCTCCCACGACCGGTTCGAGGGATGGCGAGATCGCGTTGTACGATGTGGTCAGCGGGAACATTGTCATTGCCACGGGCGATGTCATTACCCCCCCGCCCCCGCCGCCACCCCCAGCGAATGGCGTGAGCCAGATTGCCTTCGCGTCGGGCGCATATCCTGGGGCCCCCTCTGGGGGCATCAAGGTCATGGGTGCCGACGGTTCGTACGTCCGCACACTGACCAGCGCCGTGGGTGACTGGAGCCCCGCCTGGTCGCACGATGGCACGAAGTTGGCGTTCGAGAGCGATCGGGGCCACACCGGGGACGGCGACATCTATGTGATGAACTACGACGGTTCCGGTGTTCGCCAACTTACCAACGATGCGTCGAACGATCGGCAACCGAGCTGGTCGCCCGATGGCCGGAAGATCGCGTTCTATCGCGATGGCGGCATATGGGTCATGAGCTCGGCCGACGGCTCGGGGCAGACGTCGTTAACCCCGACCGGAGCCCACCCATCGTGGTCGCCGGACGGCTCGAAGTTCGTGTTCGCGGGACCGAGCGGGCACATCTGGGTGATGAATGCCGACGGGTCGGGACTGACGCCGCTGACAAGCGCCCCGGGGTTCGACGATACGCCGGTGTGGTCGCCCGACAGCCGCCGCATTGCATTCCAGCATACTCCCACGCAGTCCAACCTCAGTGGCATCTACTTGATGACCGCGGACGGTACGGGGATCACACAGCTCACCCACGGCGGCCAGACCCCCGTTTGGTCACCGGATGGGACAGAAATTGTCTACGAATTCCTGGGGCTGAACATCATCAACGCCGACGGCACCGGTCCGGCCAGGCTGGGAACGGGCTTCACTCCGACATGGTCACCGGTGGGTACCGTGCCGCCCCGCCCGGCGGCCACTCGCACGCTGACGATTGCCAGTGGCGACGGGCAGACCGACACCCTGCTCGCGACACTCCCGCTTCCCCTCAACGTGCGCGTTCTGGATCAGCAGGGCATTCCGGTGCCGGGAGTCGAGGTCATCTGGATCCCGGAGGGCCAAGGAGGAATCGAGCCGTCAGTTTCGACGCGCTTCAACACCACGGACGCCACGGGGATTGCGTCGGTGTCGCTGACGCTGGGTGACCGTCTCGGACCCACCACGGTGCAGGCGGAGGTCATGGATGGAACCGTGCGCTCGGCCGGGGTGATGTTCACGGCGACGACGACCGCAGGGAGGCCCACGACGCTCACGGGAACCGGGCCCCTTAGCAATTTCGTCGTTGTCGGCTCGACGAACACATATAGCGCGATCGCACGAGACAGTCACGGCAACGCCGCCGCCGGCGTCCCCATTGCCTGGGCAGTGACCGGTGGAGGTGCGATCGCCCAAGCACAAGACTCCACGACGCTTCAGCCCTCGGGCGCAGTCAGTTCGCAAGCCGAGGTCACGTTCGGGCCGAGCGAGGGGTCTGTCGTGGTCACGGCCACCGCACCGACGATTGCCGGCGCGCCGCAGGTGTCGTTCGCAACGACCGTCGTAACGGCGATCGTTGCGGTCGGGGGCCGCACCATAACGACTGGGGCCTGTCTTCAATCCTTCCGCCCGGCGAACATCACCGTAGCGGCCGGTAGGAGCGTGGCATGGGTCTGGAGCCCGTGCTTAATCAGGCGGAGCATGAGTGGTGGGACGTTAATAAGTCATAATGTGACGTTTGAGGACGACTCGACCAAGCACTCCCCGACGCAGTCGTCCGGGACCTACTCCCGCACGTTCAGCGCCCCTGGTGTGTACCGCTACCGCTGCACCCTGCACTCGACCGACTTCGCGACCGGGGAGGTCGGTACGATCACGGTGAAGTAGCGGTGCACTCAACTCTATGGAGGCGTCGCATGCGTTCCCTATCCCTCACTCTACTCCCGCTGCTGCTGGTCGCCTGCGAGCGGCAGCCCATGGCTCCAGACCGAGCGGTTCGCCCTGAGTTTCAGGCGACACGCAGTGAAATCACGGGCACCATCGATTTCGTTGACGACCCTGCCGATTGCACGGCCAACCCCAGAATTGGGGAGATCCTCCTCTTCACCGGACAGGTCAATTACGTATTACGCGCGACCACGAGCCCGTCCGGTAACGTGGATACGACGCTGATGTTCAGCTACGATCCCGCGGTCCACCTGGTGGGACAGACATCCGGAATCGTGTGGATGATCAATCCGACCAACACTCGCGGCGTTTTCATGCTCATCGTCCATGGAAACGGGCTGGTGACCCATGATGCGGAACACGAGTTCTACACGAACGCCGCGGGCGCCCACCTACTGCTGCATGGCACCTACCATGTGACGGTGGACGCGAGCGGCAACGTCACGGCGAGCAGAGACTTCGTGCGTGACTGCATCGGCGGCTAGGGGGGTGACGTATGGCACGGAATCGTCAGCGGTGGCAGTGCCCGCGTCACCGGGGAACTGCAGCAGCTGATCAAACCGGACGGTACGTGTTGCGAGGTGCTGGTAAGCCGCGTGGTGCTGCAGCCACGCTGAGCTACGTCCGCATCCTTTCCTTCGTGGCGATTTCGACGACGATCTCCACCACCCGCTGGCGTGCCCGGTCCACGTCCTGCTGCAGCGCGACGCTGGCGCCGAGCACGCCCGGGCTCTCGCGCTGCTTGATCGCCTGCTCGAAGGCAGCCAGCACCTCGTGCAGTTGCCGCAGGTATTCCTTGCCGATGCTCATCGGAGATCCTTGAGTTGGGGTCGCACCGCCTGCAGTCGCTCGACCGCATCAATTAACATCTGTTCCGTTTTACAGAACGCGAACCGCACGAACGTGCGGCCCAGCTCCGGCCGTGAATAAAAGCTCGATCCCGGCACGGGCGCCACGCCGATCGTCCGCGTGAGCCAGAACGAGAATTCGTCATCGGGCAGCTGGGACAGCCCCGAAAAGTCGGCCAGAATGTAGTACGCGCCCGCGGGCGGCGCGCAGCGGAACCCCGCGGTGCGCAGGCCGGCGTACAGAATCTGACGGCGTTGTCCGTAGTCCGTTTTCAGCTGCTCGTAGTAATCGCGCCCCAACGTTTCGATCCCCACCGCCACCGCCTCCTGCAACGGAGCGGGTGCCCCCACGGTGAGAAAATCGTGGACTTTGCGGATCGCGTCGGTCAGCGCCGCCGGCGCCACGATCGTGCCGATGCGCCATCCAGTGATCGAAAACGTCTTCGACAAGCCGCTCACCGTCACCGTCCGCTCCCGCATCCCCGGGAACGTGGCGAGCGGGATGTGCTCGCCCTCGTAATAGATGTGCTCGTAGATCTCGTCGGTGAACGCGTAGGCATCGTGCCGCCGGCACAGCTCGGCCACGCCCGCAAGCTCGGCGCGCGACAGCACGTTACCGGTCGGATTGTTGGGGGTGCATAGGATGATGCCGCGGGTGCGCTTGGAAAACGCCGCGGCCAGCCGGTCGAGATCGAGGGGCTTGCCGGGTAGCACCGGCACGTACACGGGCTTCGCGCCGCAGAGAATGACGTCGGGCCCGTAGTTCTCGTAGAAGGGCTCCAGCACCACGACTTCATCACCCGGATCCACCAGTGCCAGCATGGTGGACGCCATCGCCTCCGTGGCGCCGCAGGTGACGGTGATCTCCGTCTCGGGATCGACCGTCATGCCGTACCAGTCGGCGTACTTCCGTGCCAGCGCATTCCGCAGCCGCTTGGCGCCCCACGTGACCGCGTACTGATTGATATCGTCGCGGATCGCTCGCACCGCCGCCTCCTTCAACACGTCGGGGCAGGGGAAGTTGGGGAACCCCTGCGCCAGGTTGATGGCGTCGTGCTCGGTGGCGAGCCGCGTCATGCCACGGATCACGGACTCGGTAAACGAGCGCGTGCGGGCGGCGGTATGGGGGGTCGCTCGGTCGAGAGCGGTCACAGTCGGTGGTCGGGCCGGTGGAGGTTGACCATAAGGATAACACGTGATCCACGTCACATTGAGCACGCGGCATTGACCTGAGTCAACTCCATAACACCATGCTCCGACGCCCTCCTGCACCGACCCCCGGTGAGCAGGGTCACCGCAACCCCTCCTCACCCGCCGGATGATGACGCGCGCCCGCCCCGTGCCTGAGCACGCATGCCAACGGGGGAACACTCATTTACCGAGGAGCGGGTCCATGTTCGCGGTTCCGAGACGTTCGCGCGTCCTCTGTTGTTTGGTCACCATCGCACTGGTCGCAGCCTGTGAGCGCGACCGGTCTCCGACGGCGCCGGCGACGTCCGCCGCGCTGAGCCTCTCGAGCGTCGGGTTCTCCGCCACCGGCGACATGGTGGCGGGCCGCTCCGACCACATCGCCGTCCGCTTGCTGGACGGGCGTATTCTCGTGGCGGGGGGCCGGACCGACGGCCGCACAGGCTTGGCGACGGCGGAGCTGTACAACCCCGCGACGGGGACCTGGACCGCGACGGGGAGCATGACCACCGGCCGGTTCGCGCATACGGCGGTGCTGCTCTCCGACGGACGCGTGCTCGTGGCGGGCGGCGTCCCCTTCAGCTTCAGCTGCGCCGATCCGCCGGCGTCGACCTCGGCTGAGCTGTACAACCCCGCGACCGGCACCTGGTCCAGCACCGGCAGCCTGAGCTTCGGGCGCGCCAGCGCGGTGGCGGTGGTGTTGGCCGACGGTCGCGTGCTGGTCGCCGGCGGCGGCCGCTGCGGCGTGATTCGCAACCAGGCCGAGATCTACAATCCGGCGACAGGCGTCTGGACGAGCACCGGTAGCATGAACGTGGTGCGTCGCTCGCCTGCGGCCGTGCGGCTCGCCGACGGGCGCGTGCTCGTGGCGGGCGGCACGGGTGCCTTCCCCTTCGCGTCGCTCACCTCAGCCGAGATCTACGATCCCGCGAGCGGCGCCTGGACGCCCACCGGCGCGATGCACGATCCGCGCGTGTGGACCTCGGACGACGAAAGCGCCGTGAATTTCCTGATGCCCCTCTCGGACGGCCGCATTCTCACGGCGGGCGGATTGAATCGCTGCTCGGAATCGGGGTGCGATCTGGCGTTCCTCGCCTCGGCCGAAGTCTTCGACCCGGCGAGCGGCAGCTGGAGTACCACGGGTTCGCTCGCGACGGGCCGCTACCGCCATCAGATGGCGGTGTTGTCGGACGGTCGCGTGCTCGCGGCGGGCGGCCGCACGGGTGGCGCCCTCGTGGGCAGCGCCGAGCTGTACGATCCGGCGACCGGCACGTTCAGCGACGGCGGATCGCTGGTGACGGCGCGCCAGGACTACCCCGCCACGCCGACGGGCGACGGGCGGGTGTTGCTGTCGGGCGGGCAGGGGCCGTCCGGGGTGCTGCGTTCGTCCGAGTTGTATACCGCCGACCGGCCGCCGGTGGCGAACGCTGGGCCGGCCGTCGCGGGCGGCGAGGGTGCGGCCGTGCAGTTCGACGGCACGGGCTCCGCGGACCCTGACGGCGACGCGCTGACCTATTCCTGGGACTTCGGCGACGGCTCGGCGCCCGAGACGATCGCGCAGCCGAGTCACGTCTACACCGACAACGGCACCTATACGGTGACGCTGACGGTGTCCGACGGCTCGCTTACGGCTGTCGCCACCACCACGGCGAACATCGCCAACGTCGCGCCCACTCTCAGCGCGATTGCCGGCGCCAATCTTGCGGACGGCGACACGTACACCGCGAGCGGCTCGTTCACCGACCCGGGCACGGACAGCTGGACCGCCACGGTCGACTACGGCGACGGCTCGGGCGTGCAACCGCTCTCCTTGACGGGCAAGACGTTCAGCCTGAGTCACGTCTATGCAGGCGTGGGGTCGGGTCCCTTCACCGTCACCGTCACCGTGCAGGACGACGATGGCGGTACGGGCACGGCGAGCGCCAGCGTGGCGGTGAAGGTCAACCGCGCGCCCGTCGCCAGCGCGGAGGCAAACGTCACCGGCTTCGAGGGCTCGGCCGTGCACTTCGACGGCAGCGGCTCGTCGGATCCCGACGGCGACGCGCTGACGTACACCTGGACCTTCGGCGACGGCTCGCCGCCCGAGGCGGGATCGCAGCCGAGTCACGTCTACGCCGACAACGGTACGTACACGGTGACGCTGACGGTGTCGGACGGCACGCTCACGAGCTCGGCCGTGATCACCGCGACCATCGCGAACGTGGCGCCCGTCGTGAGCGCCATCCCCGACGCCGCCCTCTCGGGCGGTGAGAGCTACGCCGCGAGCGGGTCGTTCACCGATCCCGGCGCGGACAGCTGGACCGCCACGGTGGACTATGGCGACGGCTCGGGCGTGCAACCGCTGGCGCTCGCGGGGAAGACGTTCACGCTCGATCACGCTTATCGGGTGAGCGGGACGTTCACCGTGACGGTGAGCGTGCGCGACGACGACGGCGGCGTGGGTAGCGCCCACGCGCTGGTGATGGTGCAGTTGAACCGCGCGCCCGTGGCGAACGCGGGGCCCGCCGTCACGGGCTCTGAGGGCACGGCCGTGCAGTTCGACGGCACGGGCTCGTCGGACCCCGACGGTGACGTGCTGACCTACGCCTGGACCTTCGGCGACGGCTCCACGGGCAGCGGCCCGCGGCCGAGCCACGTGTACGCCGACAACGGCACGTACACGGTGACGCTCATCGTGTCGGACGGGAGTCTGACGGCGCCCAGCACGACCACGGCGAACATCGCCAACGTCGCGCCGGCGGTCGGCGCGTTCGCCGGAGCCGCGTTGCTGCAGGGAGATACCTACACGGCCGCCGGCTCGTTCAGCGATCCGGGAGCGGATAGCTGGAGCGCGACGGTGGACTACGGTGACGGCTCAGGCGTCCATCCGCTCGCACTCGCAGTCGCGAGTTTCAGTTTGAGCCACCTCTATACCGCCGCTGGCACATTCACGGTGACGGTTGCCGTGCGTGACGACGACGGCGGCGTGGGAATGTCCCGGGCGACGGTCGCCGTGCAGAGCTTGCAGCAGGCGGTTGCCGCGATGGAGCAGACCGTCCAGGACCTGCAGGCGAGTGGCATCCTCACGCCGCCCACCGCCAACAGTTGGCAGGTGGCGCTGAACAAAGTGATGACGAGCATCAATCAGGGCGACTACGCCGGGGCGATCAGCGGCCTGCAGTCCTTCATCAGTAAGGTCCAGGGGCTGGTCGACAAGGGCAAGATGTCGGCCGCCGACGCGCAGCTGTTGCTGAATCCGGCCAACGAGCTGTTGCAGCGGTTGCAGCGATTGGTGTAGCTGGGCTGTTGCAGGCACACGAACGGCCGCCGGGGCAATTGCCCGGCGGCCGTTCGTGTTGCTGCGGTGCTTACTTCAATCGGGCTTCGATAGCGGTCAGGAGGAGGCCCGGCGTCTCGAGGAAGACGACTTTGTTCTGCACCGGGTCGCGGCGGATCACCATGCGCACCAGCGGTCCCTTGCCGCGACCGCGGCCCATGTTGCCGCGGCGATACCACACGACCTGATCGTTGCCCACGGTCTCAACGCGGACCACGTCGTACCCCTGATGCACCAACACGTCCTTGGTGACGACGACGGCGCGGTCGGGCGTGACGTCGTAGCGTTTCGGTCCCCGGCCTTGGGCGGCGAGGGGCGACGCCGCGAGCAGCGCGAGCGCCAAGAAAGCGAATCGTTTCATATGTCCTCCGTTGCGGGTCAGCGGCCGAGCCACAGCTTCGCGATCGTCTGCAGCTGCATGTTGCTCGTGCCTTCGTAAATCGTGCCGATCTTCGCGTCGCGATAGAACTTCTCGACCGGATATTCCTTGGTGTAGCCGTACCCCCCGAACAGCTCCACACACAGCGACGTTACGCGCTCGGCCACCTGCGACGAGTACAGCTTCGCCATGGCGGCTTCCATCGTGTATGGCTCGCCGGCATCCTCCAGCCGGGCGGCGTTGTACACCATCAACCGCGCCGCCTCGAGCTCCGTCGCGGCCTGCGCCAGCTGGAACTGCACCGCCTGGAACTCGGCGACGGCTTTGCCGAACTGCTTGCGCTCCTTCACGTACTTGCCGGCGGCGTCGAGGGCGCCGCGCGCCACGCCGATCATTTGCGCGCCGATGCCGATGCGCCCCGTGTTCAGGGTCTCGATCGCGACCTTATACCCCTTACCCACCTCGCCGATCACGTTCGCGGCCGGCACTGCCACGTTGTCGAGGATCAGCTCCGTCGTGGACGACGCGCGAATGCCGAGCTTGTCTTCCTTCTTGCCGACGCTGAAGCCCTGGAACTCGCGCTCCACCACGAACGCCGTGATGCCCTTGTACCCCTGTGCAAAGTCGGTGTTGGCGAACACGACGTAGATGCGGGCTTCCGCGCCGTTGGTGATCCACAGCTTGCGGCCCTCCAGGATCCAGGCGTCGCCCCGCTTGGTGGCCTTGGTCTGCAGGCCGAAGGCGTCGGAGCCCGAGCCGGGCTCGGACAGCGCGTAGGCGCCCACCACGTCGGCCGCGAGGCGCGGCAGGTAGCGCTGTTTGACGTCGTCGTTCGCCCACCGGAGCAGCGGCGCGTTGACGAGCGTGTTTTGCACGTCGACGAAGATCGCCGCCGAGGCATCCACGGCCGACATCTCCTCGACCGCGAGGACGGTCATGAACAGCGAGCCGCCGGCACCGCCCAGCGCTTCGGGGGTCTCGACTCCCATCAGGCCCAGCTCGAACAGCTTGGGGATGAGGGTCGGATCGATGGCCGCGGCCCTTTCCATCGCGGCCGAGCGCGGGCGGACCTCCTGCTCGGCGAAGTCCCGCACCGCGTCGCGGAACATCTGCTCCTCTTCGGAGAGCCGGGTGAGCGGTGTGGCCGACGTCGTCGTGGTCATGACTTCTTGTCGGCTCCGCCCGCCAGCATCTCGCGGATGCCGCCCAGCGAGCTCAGCATGGCGGTCGCCTCGTAGGGCATGTAGACCACCTTGTTGCTCTGCGGGCTCGTCACCATCTCCTTCAGGGCTTCGAGGTAGCGGATGGCGATCAGGTAGCGCGCGGGATCGCCGCCCGTGCCTTTGATCGCCAGCGTGATGCGCTCGATTGCCTGCGCTTCCGCCTCCGCCACCTTGAGCCGCGCGTTGGCCTCGGCCTCGGCCGCGAGGATACGCGCCTGCTTCTGGCCCTCGGCCTGGTTGATCTCCGATTGCCGGATGCCCTCCGATTGCAGCGTGCGTGACTGCTTTTCGGCCTCGGCCGTGAGGATCGCGGCGCGGCGGTCGCGCTCGGCGCGCATCTGCTTCTCCATCGCGTCGCGGATGTCGCGCGGCGGGTTGATGTCCTTCAGCTCGACGCGGCTCACCTTGGAGCCCCACTTGTGCGTCGCCTCGTCGAGAATCTCCCGCAGCTTGGCGTTGATGGTGTCGCGCGACGACAGCACGTGGTCCAGCTCCATCTCGCCGATCACGTTGCGCAACGTGGTTTGCGTGAGCTTCTCGATCGCGTCGGGGAGGTTGGCGATCTCGTACGTCGCGCGCATGGGATCGGTGATCTGGGAGTAGATCAGCGCGTCGATCTCCACCACCACGTTGTCCTTCGTGATCACGTTCTGGCGCGGGAACACATATACGGTCTCGCGCAGGTCGATCTTGTCGGTGCGGAAATGGCGCGCGAAGGAATCACCGGCCGGCGTCACCACCACCTGGTGCCAGTCGATGGCGCGGGGCTGGTCCAGCCAGGGCACGATCAGATTCATGCCCGCGCCGAGCGTGCGGTGGTACTTGCCCAGCCGCTCGATCACCATCGTCTGCGCCTGCTGGACGATGCGGATCCCCTTGGCGAGCGTCACCAGGACGAACAGGCCGATCGCCGCGAGCACCACGATTCCCGGAGTCATCCTTGCTCCTCCCGCTCCACCAGGAGCGTCGTTCCGTCCACTTGCAGGACCGTCACCTTGGTCCCCGGCTCGAGCGGCGCGTCGTCCACGGACACGCCGCGCCAGTTTTCCCCTTCCACGATCACCCGCCCCGGGCGCGACCCCGCCTCGATCCGCGCCGACACGTATCCCGTTTTGCCGATCAGCGCGTCCACGTTGGTGCGGATCGCGGGGCTGCCGTGGTGGAAGCGCCGCACCAGCAGGGGGCGCACCCCCAGCAGGCTCGCCAGCGCGCCGCCGGCGAAGCTCAGGACTTCGACGATGAGGTTCGGAAGGACCAGGCCCACGGCCGCCGCCGCCAGGGCTCCCAGCCCCACGCTGATGAGCCAGAAGCCGGGCGCGAACATCTCCGCCACGAACAAGAGCAGCGCCAGGACGAGCCAGATTTGCCAGTGGGACACGAGTCTAAGCTACCGTGCCTCGCGGCCGCCCGCATCTGCAACCATCTTGCCCCGGCCCCCGTCCAATAGCCAACGGGCTTCATCTGGAGGAGTTCATGACCCTGCGCCTTTCGGTCGTCGCGCTGCTCGCCGCGAGCGGCCTCTACGCACAGACACCCGAGCGCTTTCCGCTGGCCGGCGACGCCGTCGCCGTCTACAACTTGGCCGGGATGCTGCGCGTCGAAGCGGGCACCGGCGCCAATGTGGTGGTGGAAGTGACGCGCGGCGGGCGCGACGCCGCCAAGCTGAAGGTCGAGACGGGGCCGCTGCGCGACCGCACGACGCTGCGGGTGATCTATCCGGACGACGACATTTATTACGTCGGTGAAGGCGGCTATGGCAGCTCGACCCTCGATGTCCGCGATGACGGCACGTTCGGCGACAACGACGAGCATCATCGGGGCGGGCGCTCCTGGGGCGGAGGCCACCGCGTCCGCATCTCGAGCCGCGGCGACGGCCTCGACGCGCATGCCGACGTGCGCGTACTCGTGCCCGCCGGCAAGCGCGTGGCCGTGCACCTCGCCGTGGGCAGTGCCACCATCAGCAACGTGAACGGCCAGCTGTTCATCGACGTCTCTTCCGCCAACGTCAGCGCGACCGGTACCAAGGGCTCGCTCACGGTCGACGCCGGCTCGGGCAACGTGGACGTCTCCGACGCGCAGGGCGACGTGAACCTCGATACCGGCTCGGGCGACATTCGCCTCACGGGCGTGACCGGCGGCAACGTTACGCTCGACACGGGCTCCGGCAACGCCACGGGTGAGCGGGTGCAGGCGGACATGCTGTCGGTCGATACGGGCTCGGGCGACGTCGAATTCGCCGCCGTGTCGTCCCCCAACGTGAAGATCGACACCGGCTCGGGCAACGTGCGCTTGACCCTGGACGGCCGGCTGACGGATCTCGACGTGGACACCGGCTCGGGCGACGTGACGCTCAACGTGCCGGGCACCATCGGCGGCGACATCTACATCGACACGGGCTCGGGCGGCATCGACCTGGGCGGCCTCACGGTGCAAGTGACGAAGCTGGAGAAGGATCACGTGGAAGGCCGCATCGGCACGGGCACGGGCCACTTCAAGATCGAGACTGGCTCAGGGGAAGTTCGGCTCGTCAAGAGTTAAGTTGATGGCGTGACCGACGCCGTCCGCCTCGACAAGTGGTTATGGGCCGCGCGCTTCTACAAGACGCGCGCGGCGGCCACCGCCGCCGTCGCCGGCGGCAAAGTCCAGTTGAACGGCGAGCGGCCCAAGCCCGCCAAGACGCTGCGGCCGGGCGACGGCGTCCGCATTCGCCTCGGCCCCTACGAGCATCACGTCGTGGTGCGCGGGCTCGCGGAGAAGCGCGGACCCGCTAGCGCGGCGCAGCGGCTATACGAAGAAACGCCGGAATCGCTGGCGGCCCGCCGCAAGCTCGCCCACCAGCTGCGCACGACGGCGCCGCCGACCTACGACGGCAAGGGGCGTCCCACCAAGCGGGACCGGCGCGACCTGGATCGCCTGAAGGGCGAGTAATTTTCACGACGTCTTCCCACGTTCTTCATCCTTCCCGGGCAGTTTTTGTCCCATGACTCAGCGCTGGGTGTACGACCGCGCGCCGCTGCGCGTCTACTGGGAGATCACGCGCGCCTGCGATCTGGCCTGCCGGCACTGCCGCGCCGAGGCGGTGGCCCAACGTCACCCGCTGGAGTTGACGACCGGCGAAGGTGTGCGCTTGATCGAGCGGCTCGCGGGCTTCCGGGCGCCGCTGCCGCACCTCGTATTGACGGGCGGCGATCCATTGAAGCGCCAGGACCTGTTCGATCTGATCGACACGGGCGTGACGCTGGGCTTCGGCGTCTCGGTCTCACCCAGTGCCACGCCGCTGCTCACGCCCGCGGCGATCGGGGCGCTGAAGGACGCGGGCGTGGACGCGATCTCCTTGTCGCTCGACGGCTCGACACCCGAGCGTCACGACGCCATCCGCGGTCTCGCCGGCACGTTCGCGCGGACGCTCGCGGCGGCGCGCGCGGCGGCGCAGGTGAATTTGACGTATCAGGTCAACACGCTGGTGTCGGCGGAAACACTGGACGATCTGCCGGCGATCTACGAGTTGGCGCGGGAGCTGGGCGCGGCGCGCTGGAGTTTGTTCTTCCTCGTGTCGGTGGGGCGGGGCACGGTGCTGCAGCAGATTTCGCCCGAGCAATGCGAGCGCGTGATGCGGTGGGCCGCGGACCTGGCGGGGCAGGGGAAGCCCGTGGTCACCACGACGGAGGCGCCGCATTTCCGCCGCATCGCGCGCCAGACCCGGCCGGCCCGCGGCGGCGGGCACGCATCGGGTGTGCGGGACGGCAACGGCGTGATGTTCATTTCCCACACTGGTGACGTGACGCCGGCGGGGTTCCTGCCGGTGGTGGCGGGCAACGTGCGCGACGCCGATCCGGTGGCGCTGTACCGCGAGTCGCCGCTGTTCGACGCGCTGCGCCGGGCGGATGCGTTCGGCGGGCGCTGCGGGCGCTGTGAATTCCATTGGATGTGCGGCGGCTCCCGCGCCCGCGCGTACGCCGCAACGGGCGACGTGCTGGCCGAGGATCCGCTCTGCGACTACGAGCCGCGGTTACAGGCGGCGATCGTCGGCTAAGGCGTCCGCGCGAAGTCCTTGCTGTAGATCTTGGCCGCCTGGACGGGGTCCACTTGGATGCCTGCGAGCGCCAGCGCCTTGGCCATCTGGGGGTCACGCCTGGCGGCGAGGTCCGCTCCCGTGGGCACCACGATGAACTCGGGGATCACCCCGACGTTCTCGAGATGGTTCTCGTCTCCCATGATCACGTCGTCCACGGTAACGCTCACGCCGTACGTGATGTACTTGGCGAAGCCGACGTCGTGGCCGAGTTGGAATGACTCCCTGACGGCGCCGGCCGACCGATCGCCCACGACCGTCGCCACCCCCTCGAGCTGCAAAAAGCGCGTGGTCATTTCGGAGCACGAGGCCGAATTGCCGTTGATCAAGACGATGACGTTGCCATGATAGGGTGCCTTGCCCACCGGTTTTGCGACCAGCGTGTCGACTTTGCTGCGATGGTGGATGATCTGCACGCGTGTGGGGTGGTCGACGAAATACCCCGCGAGGTGCACCATGGTGGCGATGGCACCGCCGGGGTTGTTGCGCAGGTCGAGAATCAGCGTGCGATGCCCCCGTGCGCGAGCCATCATCTCGTCGATGCCGGGGTCGTCGTAGACGAACTGTCCGAAGTGCCACACGAATGCTGTGTCGCGGAACTCCCGCCAGAAGTGGCGCCGCGCGTGCGACTCGTCTTCCATCCGGTTGAGCAGGAATGACCACGTGGACATCTCCCCGTAGTCTACGACGCGCTCGCGCGGCGTGACTTTGGCGAGCACGTCCACTTCGTACGCCGATCCGTCCGGGTGGCGCAGCTGGACATGCATCCCGGGTCGCGGATTGAGGCCTTCATAGAGATAGTGGAGCAGCCAGTTGGACTGCCGGTTCGACGCGATGCCGTCGATCGCGACGACCTGGTCCCCGAGCAGCAGCCCTTTCTTCTCGGCATCGCTGCCTTTGCTCACGCTGTCGACGAAGCAGTTGTCCCCCACCACCGTCCACCGCCACCCGTACTCCACATCGGCCGCGCGGCCTGGCGGGAGGAAGAACGTGTGAGAGTCGTGAAAATCGAGCAGCAACTGCGCGACGGCGCCGAGCATTTCGCCGACTGAACCGGCCTGGTCGATCTTGGTGTTCGCGTCCCGTATGTGCCGGTCGAGATCCATGCCGCCGAACGTCGAATCGTAGTAGTACTTCTCGAGATCGGCTCGGATTTGCGTGAGCATCGTGTGCGCGCGAGAGATCTGCTCGCTGGTCGGTGCTTGCGCGGCGGTGGGACACACGGCGGTGAACGCCAAGGCGGCGGCGAGGAGGAGGGAGCACGGACGGCCCATGAACGCCTCCAATCGGGGATCTGCTCGATATTGGGCGGCGGCCGCGCGGGCCGCAACCACCCCGAAACGCTCAGCTGGCGGTCATCTCGTTGTAGTGATGGATCCGCACGCCCGTCGCGTCGCCCAGCGCCGCGCGGACCATGGCGCGCGCCACGGCTTCCGCCGGGATCGGGCGATAGGGCCGTAGCGGGCCCGCCAGGAGCGGCGCCAGCGCCCCGAACGCGACGATGCCCAAACGCTCGAGCGGCCGCGATTCGGCCCGCTCGCCCAGCAACAGCGACGGCCGGAAGATGTGCACCGCCGCAAACGGCACCGCGCCGACGTCCCGCTCCGTTTCTCCCTTCACCCGACTGTAGAAGATGCGCGAGCGCGGGTTCGCCCCCAGCGAACTCACCAGCAGAAAGCGCCGGGCGCCGGCCTGTTTCGCCGCCCGCGCCAGCGCCACCACGTAATCGTGATCCACGCGCCGGAACGCGGCCTGCGAGCCGGCCTTCTTGATGGTGGTGCCGAGGCAGCAGTACACGTCGTCGGCGCGGGGGACCAGGTCCGCGACATGGGCGAAGTCGACGAGCTTCTGCTCCAGGTTGGGGTGCTGCAGCGGCAAGGCCCGCCGCCCCAGCGCGATCACCCGGCCATAGGCGGGCTCGGCGAGCAACAGGCGGAGACAGTGGCCGCCGACCAGACCGGAGGCACCGGTGAGCAGGGCGATGCGGGGAGCGGGCATGACAAAACGATACGTCCCCGCGAGCTTGTTCGGTATGACGATTCGCGGAGCCCGAGGCCCGGGCGCCCCCTTGTTCGACGACCAGCTCCGCTCCTACGACGCGGTGCTGGTCGTGTCGTTCGGCGGCCCCGAGGGTCCCGCCGACGTGATGCCCTTTCTCGAGAACGTCACGCGCGGGCGCAACGTCCCGCGCGCGCGGCTCGAGGAAGTGGCGCATCATTACGCGCGCTTCGGGGGCGTGAGCCCCCTCAATGCGCAGAACCGCGCCCTGATCGCGGCGCTGCGTACGGAGCTCGCCGCCGGCGGCCTCGACCTCCCGGTCTACTTCGGCAACCGCAACTGGCGGCCCTACCTGAACGATGTCGTCTCCACGATGCGGGAGGCGGGCGTGCGCCGCGCGATCGCCTTCGTCACGTCGGCCTTCTCGAGCTACTCGGGCTGCCGCCAATACCGCGAGGACGTGATCCGCGCGCTCGACGCCGCGGGCCCTGGCGCGCCGGAAGTCGACAAGCTGCGCGTGTTCTACAATCACCCGCGCTTTATCGCGGCCAACGCCGCTCACCTGCGGCAGGCACTGGCTGGTCTCGCGCCCGAGCAACGGACCCGCGCGCACGTCGTGTTCACGGCGCACAGCATTCCGCGCGCTATGACGCGCACGGCCGGCTACGAGCGCCAGCTCGCCGAAGCGGCGCGGCTCGTGGCGCAGGACGTGGCAGTGACCGCGTACAGTCTCGCCTACCAGAGCCGCAGCGGACCGCCGCAGGTACCCTGGCTCGGCCCCGACGTACTCGAGCACCTGCCGCGCGTGGCGGCCGACGGCGCGAGCGCGGTCATCGTCCACCCGCTGGGCTTCATCTCCGATCACATCGAGGTGCTGTACGACCTCGACGTCGAAGCGAAAGCCAAGGCGGCGGAGTTGGGACTGGCGTTCGTGCGCGTGGCGACCGCGGGGACGAGCCCTGAGTTCCCGCGGATGATCCGCGACCTGATCGTGGAGCGGATGACGGGTGGCACGGAGCGCGCCGCGCTGGGCGGGCAGGGTGCGTGGCACGAGATCTGTCCGGTGGATTGCTGCTTGGCGGGGTGAGACGCCCTAACGGAAGACGGACAACGGACAACGGAAGACGCCTCTAGATTCTTCTCATGCTCTCCCAGGCTCTCCAACACAACCCGCTGCTCGCCCTCGCGACCCTGTTCGCGGCCGGCGTCCTCACCAGTCTCACGCCGTGCATCTACCCGATGATTCCCATCACGGCCGGCGTGATCGCGGGGACGGCGGGAACGGGCGCGTCGCGTGGCCGCACCGTGGGACTGACGCTCACGTACGTCGCGGGCCTGGCGTTGTTGTATGCGGTGCTGGGGCTCGCCGCGGGCTTGTCGGGCGAGTTGTTCGGTACGGTCTCCTCGAATCCGTGGGTGCGCTTTGCGGTCGGGAACCTCCTGCTCGTGTTCGGGCTTGCCATGTTGGACGTCTTCCCCGTATCGGCCCCGCAACGCCTGGTCCAGTGGGCGGGCAGTTTGGGGAGCGGGTCCTATCCGGCGGTGTTCGTGCTCGGCGCGACATCGGGAATCGTGGCGGCGCCGTGCGGTGCGCCGGCCTTCGCGGCGGTGCTCACGTTCGTCACCACCACGCGGAGCGGCGTACTCGGCTTCATTTACCTGTTCGTGTTTTCGCTGGGGATGACGGCGGTGCTGGTTGCGGTGGGACTGTCGTCGGGACTCGCGAGCACGCTGCCGCGCTCGGGACAATGGATGGTGTGGGTGAAACGCGTGGCCGGCGTGATCTTGTTGGCGATGGCGGAGTATTACTTCGTGCAAATGGGTAAAGGACTGTGATGGCAAACTGGGTGCGT
>JBGPOE010000041.1:0-21772 GCA_041487875.1 Gemmatimonadota bacterium
CTGGCCGGTAAGGCCCAGGCCCAGTCCTGCACCACGACACCGTCCTGCTCCGTGAACGCCTCGGTCTCGGTGACGGTGCCGCAGATCCTGCGCCTCACGCTGAGCACCACCACGGCGACGCTCACCGCGCCGACCGAAACCGACTTCGACGCGGGCTTCAAGCAGGAAGCTGGCGCGAGCCTGACGGCGACCGTCAAGTCCAACAAGCCGTGGAACTTGTCGGTCAAGTCGAACGCCGCGAACTGGGACACCGCTCCCTGGTCGAAGCCGGCATCCGACTTGCAATGGTCGAAGACGAACGGCAGCGGCTACGCCGGTCTGACGACCGGGGCCGTGAACGTGTACGGCGCCAACCAGGGCGCCACCGGCAACGGCGCGACCAGCTTCTTCTTCAACACGCTGTACAGCTACACCAACGACGTACCGGGCGCGTATTCGATCACGGTGATTTTCACGGTGACCGCGCCGTAACGGGGGCTTCATGACGTACCAAGTGCGTGCAAGGGCTGTGGCGCACGACGCAACGCGGCGAGTGCGATGGATGACGCTCGCCGCGTCTGCGTTGTGGGGCGCCGCGGCTCTGCCGCGTGCTGCCGCTGCGCAGCTGGCGGTCGACCAGACGGAAGTGTTCTTGGACCCGCAGGCCACCGGCAGGCACGCCGTGTCCTTCAACGTGACAAACACCGGCGGCGACGTCGTGCAAGCCACGATCTACATGCAGGATTGGTCCCGCGCCGCGGATGGCCAGCAGGCGTTTGTGTCGAGTGGCACGCTGCCGCGCTCGTGCGCCCGCTTCCTCGAGGTGTTCCCACTGAGCCTGCGGCTCACGCCTGGGGCCACTCAAGCGGTGCGCGTGGCGCTCACGGGTGGCGATACCCTGACGGCTGCGTGCTGGAGCATCGTGTTCGTGGAGAGCTCGAATCCGGCTCCGCCGCGGGCGGGCCGCCAGATTCGCTACGTGGCACGGATCGGGGTGAAGGTGTACGTGGTACCGCCCGGTCTGACGAAAGAGGGCGATGTGCGGGACGTCGCGGTCGAGCGCCACCGTCCTGACTCAGCAGGAGACACCACCGGCCGGGACTTCGTCGTCACCTTCCAAAACACGGGCGGCTTGCCGCTCTGGCCGCACGGCACGATCGAAGTGCGGCGGCCCGACAATTCCGTCGCCGCGACGGTTGAGGTGGTCGAGTTCGCCGTGCTCCCGGGCGACAGCCGCCGGCTGCGCGTGCGCGTCCCCCTGCTGCCGTCGGGTCAATACATCGCGCTCGCCCTGATCGACTACGGCGGCGCCGACGTCGCCGGCGGCCAAGTGCAGGTGGAGAGCCCTTGACGTGACCTGCGCGCGCTGGGGAACGCCGCTTTGCCTCGCGCTGGCCTTGGTGGGCGGCGTGCAGCGCGCGCACGCGCAGGTGATTATCTCGCTGGCGGGCGGGCCGGTAAACTTCCCGACCCCCACGGGCACCGATTTCGCGGCGGGGTCTGTGGCTGCCACTGCTTCCATGACGTTCACGGTGGATCAGACCGGGGGCCCGGCGGGCACCCAGCACACGACCTACGTGTACATCAGCGCTGCATCCGCGACGCTGGGCGGCGGCAAGGCGCTCGCCGATCTGCAGTGGAGCAGCGCCAACAACCCCGGCGTCTGGACGTCAATCACCACGTCCAACGTGCTGATCGAGTCGCGGCCGATCAAGCGGAACGGCATCAACGATCCCTGGACGGAGACGGTATCGTTCCGGATGCTCTTACACTGGGCGAGCGATGCGCCGGCGACATACGGGGTCGGGCTTGTCTTCACGCTGACGGTGACCACGCCGTGAGCCCACGCCCCTTCTCCCCGTCGCTCGCGGCGATCGTGGCGCTCGGTGCCGGCATCTTCGTCGCCGCAAACGCGTTCGCCATGCGGGCGTTGTTGCACCGCGAACCCGCAGCGCGCGCGCCCGCCGCCGCGCGGGTGCGACCCCATTTGCCCGCCTCCGTTGTTGCGGCCGGTCCGCGCCGCGACACCGTGCACACGGCACAGCCGCTCGCGCCAGCGTCAGGTAAGGTCGCCGCCGCCGCGGCCGAGACGATTCCGGCCGCGCCCACCGCTCCCGTCGCGCGATTCGCGGGGCCCCGCATCATGCTCACGGAAGATCCGCTGCGCGTGCACGCCGCACCGCGCGAGTTCCAGATCGTCACCGTACGTGTCCCCGAGAGCTTGGCGGCCGACAGCTCCGTCCGCTACGAGATTCGCCCGACCGGGACCGCGACGATCCTCGGCCCGCTGCGGGGGATCGTCGGGGCGGCTCGCGACGGTGCCCGCACCCTCGTCTTTACGGTGAGCGTGCCGGCGCACGCGCTCGCTGGTCGACGTCTGATCGCGCAGATCGACTTCGTGGCCGGTGCCGTCACGGTGACGCTGCCCGTGGAGCTGGTGGTCGAGCAGGTGTATGGGGCCGCGATCGCGTTCCGGCAGCAGATGATGGGCGTGCGTCGCGGCGACGAAGTGACGTTGCACTACCTCCTGACCAACGACGGCAACGGGCCCGACACGTTTCTGGTCGCGCTCGGCGTGCCCACGACCTGGCACGGCCCGAGCGTCACGACGCCCGTTCCAGTTGCGGCGGGCGGCACGACGGAAGGCGGAGCGACCCTGTACGTCCCCCGGACGTGGGGGACCGGGCTCGCGAGCGTGCATCTCATCGCCTACGGCCCCGGCGGCGTCGAGCGCGCACGGGGGACCACCGATGTCGAGGTGATCGACCCGGCGGCACAGGCGGGTGCCCAGGGTCCCGAGCTGACGGCGGGCGCGGCGACGGCGTTCAGCGACACCGGCGTGGGAAGCTCCGCCGTCGGCTTCACGCTCTTCGGCAGCGTGGCGCCCAACACCTTTGTCTCGGGCCGGCTCGCGCTGGCGACGCGGTCGGGCAGCGACGTGGCGGCGCTCGGTCGGGTCGGGTACTTCGTGGGAAACCCGTACCTCACCGTGACGGCGCCGACCTGGCAGGGCACGATCGGCACCGCGGGGCGGTCGTTCACGCCGGCGACGGGCATGGACCTCTGGGGCTCAGGTGGCGCATTCTCGTGGCATGGACCACGCTTCGATGCGGCCGCGTTCGCCGCCCAACCCCAGAACGTCGGCGGCGGTCATCTCGCTGGCGTGCAGGTGGGCGCCAAGGTGGCGGCGGGATGGATCGAGCTGACGGGCACGGACCTGGAAGACAACGCCGGGGCGGGCCGGCGTCTCAGTGCCGTGGGGCTGTCCGGGTCGGGCCCGGCGCCGTTCGGCGCTACGGCGAGCGGCGAGCTGGCGTACCGGAGCTATGCCGGCGGCAGTGGGCTCGGCGTCTCGGGGGAGATCGAGCGTCGGACGCGCACCGATTACCTGGACCTGCGTTTCCGGGACACCCCCGGTGGCACTGCGGCGTTCGCGCGAGCGAAGACTGAAGTCTCCGGCACAGCGTCGCGCGCCGTGGGGGACCGCTTGTGGCTCTCGGGTGGCTTGTGGTCGACCAGTGACCGCAACCCTGTGTTCTCCCGTCTCTCGGGCTGGGGCGGCTCGTTCACTCCGCAGCTGACCCTGACGCCGAAGACGACGCTCACCGGCGACGTCAGCTACACCTCGACGAACGCGGCCTCCGCGGCCGGCACGTTCGGGTTCGCGCAGGGCCGAGCCCGCGTGGGTGTCGCGCAGACCTTCGGGACGCTGTATGCGGGTGCCAGCGCGGGGATCGGGATGCTACACCAGATGGTGAGCGTGCCGAGCGGCGCATCGAACAACGCGACGGCGGGCCAACAGACGCTCACCGGGCGGGTCGGTGCGGCGCTGGAGCGCGTCACGGTCGAAATGACGGCGCAGTACGATCACACGGGGGCCGGCGTGGGATACCTCCCGAGCCAGCTCATGCTCGGCGCGCACGCGGAGCGGCTCGCAGTGCTGTCCGGCGCCCACAGCCCGCTGCTGTCGCTGGCACTGGATCGCACCACGTGGTTCGGGATGCGGCAGGGCGTGACCACGGCCCGCGCGGGGCTTACGGCCGAGCTGCCGTGGGACATGGCGCTGACGGTGCAGGTCGAGCGCAACGGCTTCGTGACCAGTGGGGCCGGAGCCATCCCCTGGCTCGGCGCCGTGAAGCTTGAGCATCGCCTGTCGGTGCCGCTCAGCTTCGGCGCAACGGCCGCCCGCGGCGTCGTGTACGTGGACCTGAACGCCAATGGACAGCGGGATCACGGCGAGCCCGGGATCTCGAGCGTCGTGGTGCGCCGCGGTGGTGAGGTGGTCGTGACGGATCGCGGCGGCGAGTTCCGGTTCGCGCAAGCCGCCGGCGCGGCGCCACAGGTCGACGAGACGTCGCTGCCCTTCGGCCTGGTGGTGAACGCCACGGCGCCGGGCCGGATCGGCAGGGGCAATCGCTTCGAAATCGCCGTCACCCCGACGGCCGACGTCGAGGTGGACCTGGTGCCCACGGCCGGACCCGATGGCCGCCTGCCGCGAGTGGATCTCACGGGCTCCGTGATTCACATCCGCGATCAGGCCGGCAACTACTGGAGCGCGCGGGCGGACAGCACCGGACGTGCGGTCTTTCATGCGCTGCCGCCGGGGCAGTACACACCGGAGCTCGACCTTACCGGGCTGTCCGAGCCGCTGCGGCCCGGGACCGCGCCGACGCCGTTCATCGTGGCGCCGGGCCACCCGGTACCGCGGATCGTCATCCCGGTCTACCCGCGGCCGGTGCGCCTCTTCGACCCGAGCAACCCGGGACACGGCGCCCACAGCCCGGGCGCCGCAGCGGCGAGCCCCACCATGCAGCGGCCGGGCGGTCCATGATCCGGCGCAGCGTCTGGGTGGTGGCCGCAGCCCTCGCCGCCCTGGCGTGCAGCGCCACGCCGACCGATTCCGGCCCGCCGCCGGTCGTGCTGCTCGGGAAGTGGACCTACACAGGCACCGAGACGGGCTCCACGATCACGATCAGCGGCACGCTGACGGTCGCGAGCCAGAGCGGCAAGTTGCTCACGGGCTCGGCCGCCTGGACGGAAGATGATGGCATGGGTGGCACGACCCGGTTGATCGGACCCGTGACTGGGCGAGCACTCGACTCGACATCGGTGACCTTCGATGCCATCCTGCCGTCGGCGACGCGGAATCATGTGGGAACGGTGAAGGCGGATACCATTTTCGGCACGTGGTTTGACGTCACGCCCGGTGGCCTGGGTGCCTCCGGAGCGTTCCGCGCGGTCCTGCAATGAGGCGCACCCTCGCCACTACGGCCATCGTCGCAGCACTGGCGATGAGTGTGCCGAGCCGCGCACGCGCGCAGACCTGCGCGCCCGCTGCGCCGGTCCCCAACGGCTCCTGCACCGTGAACACCAGCACGTCGATTACCATCCCGAAGGCCCTGCAGCTGACCTTGAGCACGATCTCGCAGACGCTCGCGGCACCGGCGGAGGTGGATTTCGACGCCGGCCACAAGGACGCGGCCGGCCCCGTCGCCACCGTCCGGGCGAACGCCGCCTGGAACTTGAAGATCAATGCCGCGACGGCGACGTGGACCGCGTCCGGCGCCGGCGCGCGCGCCAACAAACCCTCCACGGACCTGCAATGGTCCACCGTGTCGGGCAGCGGCTACGCGGGCCTCACGACGACCGCGACGGCCGTGACGGCGAGCACCGCGACGGCCGCGACGAACGTCAGTTTCTTCTATCGCGTGTTGTACGATTGGACCGTGGACACTCCGGGGACCTACACGTTGGTCGTGGTGTTCACGCTCACGACGCCGTAAGGCGCCGCTTTCCTCAGCTCGCCGCCAGCGTCAGCTTGACGACGATCTGGTAGCTGCCGGGCGAATCCTTCTCGTAGGAAAAATTGGTGCGGTAGGTGAGCGGAACACGGCTCTTGCCCGGCCGACCGGTCGCTGCGACCGCGGGCGTCGTGCCGATCGGCGCGTACCGGCCATCGGGTGAGGCGCTCCACGCGAGGTCGGCGGCGGGCTTGTCCGCGCGCGCGCCGGCACCGGTGGGCGTCCACGTCTCCTGGGTTGTGCTGATGTCGAGCCGCCATGGCACGTTCGATTTGACGGTGGCCGTGGGACCAGCCGTGGTCTCATAGCCCCGGTCGTAGCTGTCCTCGCTGGCCGTTGCGACGAGGGTGGTCGGGGCGTCGAGCACCAGCCGCATGACGGTCGGCACCTGGACGTTGAGCGTCACGGCCTGCGTGCACGTGGGGCAAGGCTGTTGGGCGGCGGCCGGGGTGGCGGCCGTGAGTGCAGCCACGACAGCGACGAGCAACATGGGGCGCAGCGTCATCCGAATAGCCTCGGGTGTACGGGGTCTGCCATACACAAAAGCAAGGCCCGTGCCCGATTGGTGGTATGCTTTAAACTATTGTTCCACAGCAAGTTATATACTTCTTGGCGGGTTACTGTTTGACCATCTTATGTCGCATTACTTGACAGCTGTCAGGGAATCCTACAGCGCGGGATGAGCGGGGGGACGGTCGGCCACGTCGCGAATCAGCTGCTCCAGCCGGTCGAAATCGAAGGGCTTCACCAGAACCGGCACGCCGGTCTGCTCGAGTAGCGCCGACGTTTCGGGTGCCAGGGTGTCGCCTGTCGACAAGATGAGGCGCTCGAGCAGCTCGGGCCGGTCCCGTGCCAGCTCGCGCACCAGCTCCTTGCCGCCCATGCCGGGCATGCGCACGTCGGAGACGATCGCGTCGAAGTGGCCGTGCTGCAGCGCCACCAGCGCCTCCTTGCCGTCCGCCACGGCCTGGGCCTTGATGCCGCAGCGTGCGAGAAAGCGCACCGCGGCACTGCGCAGCCCTTCTTCGTCGTCCACGATGAGGGCGGTGATGTCGTCGCGCCGGGGCGTCGGCGCGGGTGCCGGAGCGGCCGTCTCTTCGCGCATCACGGAGCGCGGATCGCGCGGCAAGGTGACGTGGAACGTGGCCCCGGTGGCGGGCGCCGGGTCGACCCAGATGCGGCCGCGGTGATCGCGTACTATGCCGTAGCAGATTGAGAGGCCGAGGCCCGTGCCGGTACCTTCGGGCTTGGTCGTGAAAAACGGGTCGAAGATCTTGGTGCGGATGTCGGACGGCACGCCCGGACCCGTGTCTGCGACATCCAGAAACACCTCGGTTTCGGTCGCGTGGGTGCGGATGACGATGCGGCGGGGGCCGTCCGTGGCGAGCAGGGCCTGCTCGGCGTTGATGAGGAGGTTGAGAAGGAGCTGCTGCAGCTGCGAGCCGTTGGCCCAGACGCGCGGGCCGTCAGGGTCGAGCACGGTCTCCACCGCGACGTTGAGGGTGGTCAGGTGATAGGCCCGCAGCGCCAGCGTACGCCGCACGACGTCGTTGATGTCGACCAGCGCCCGCTCGGGCGTGCCTGTGCGGGCGAAGGCGAGGAGGTTCTGCGTGATCTTCCCAATGCGCCCCGCCTCGTCGTAGATCATTTCGATCATCTCGCGGTGATCGGCCTTCATTTCGTCCAGCATCATCGTCTGCGCGAAGCCGGAAATGATCGCCGCGGGGTTGTTGATCTCATGCGCGACGCCGCTCACTAGCTGCCCCAGGGCGGCCAGCCGCTCGGCCTGCTGCAGTTGGCTCTCGGCGCGACGCTGGTCCGTGACGTCGCGCCCCAGCGCGAGGACGCGGGTGACGGTGTTGCCGTCGCGCATCGGCGAATACAGCATGGCGGTAATGCCGTGGGAGTCGTCAGCGCGGCGGTAGGACACTTCGAACCGGCGGATCTCGCCGCGGAACGAAGCAGCGAGATTCTCGCGCACCAGGGCCGTGGCGGCCGGCTCCAGTCCATCGTACGCCGAGCGAGCGGCGCCCGCGTCGGGAGATGCCGGGAAGCCGCGGCCGCCGGGGTTGAACTCGACCATGCGGCCATCGTGGTCGAGCAGGACCACGGAGTCGGGCACGGCCTCGAGCACCAGGCGGAGATTACGCTCGGCCGCCCCGGCGGCGGCGAGCGAATCCATGAGGGTGCTGGTCTGGCGTGTCACTTCGCGCTCCAGCAGCTCCGCGTACCGCCGATCGGCCCGGATGGAATACCCGATGCGGGCGGCGAGGATGACGCCGCCGACCGCGACCAAGGCGGCCACGAGAGGAGACGACTGCCCGCGCAATGACTGGGCCATCGCGAGACCGATCATGCCGGTCAAGCCCACGATGACGGCAATGGTGCGCGCCGCGGTGGCGGCCTGGGCCGGGTGCGGCTCGGCCGGGGGCGGTGGCAGCGTCGCGAGCGCGCCGGCCGCGCCGGTGAGCAGGAATCCCGTCACCCAGCCGAAGTCCGCCCAGTTGGCCACAGGGAAATTGTTGCGCAGGGCCAGCGCGGCATAGGCGACGTTGGTGGCGGCGATGATGGCGAGCCCCAGACTTGCGGGCGCCGCCGCAGCAACGGGGTAGCGCTCGCGCTCGAGCATCTCGCGCAGGATCATCCACACGAGTGCGAGCCCGCCGCCGGCCCAGCCAACGCTCGTCAGCAGCGCCGCGAGCGGTGCGCGTGTCCCCAGCAGGCCCGCCGTGACGAACAGGTACGCGATGGCGGCCATCGTGTACGTGACGAGGAGGAGATCAAGCGTCAGTTCGGGGTCACGCCGCCGGCGCGGTTCGCCGCTCAGCAGGTTGGCCACGCCGCCGCCGAGGCAGATGTACATCCCGACGAAGCCGATGTCGGCGAGGGATGGGTACGGCGGCGGGCGGTCGCGCATCACCAGCTCGTAGACGTTCCAGGCGAGCTGGCCGACCAGCCAGACAGCGCAGCCGGCCGTGACCCAGCCCCAGCTGCGCCGCGTGGCGGGGCCCGGGGCGTGGCGCCAGGCGAGCGTGCCCCCGACCACTGCCAGCGCCGCACTGACGGTGAGGGCCGTGTCGGCGATCGCCGCCCGGGTCCAATAATCCGGGGGCGCGGCGACGAACGCCACGAGCACCGTCGCAAACGCCACCGCCACCACGCTGATGAAGCGGCGCGCGGGTATGTCGGCCAGGGTCACGGATCCTCCGACGGCAAACATACCCCGGCGCGGCGGGGCGGGGGAGAGTGTAAGTTGCCCGGCGATGCCCGACCGTCTGGGTTGGATCGACGCGCCGCGCGCCGCGCTCGCGCTATGGGACTCGTGGGCGCGGTTCGCCGCGGCGGCGCGGGCCGATGGACTCGACCGCGTGGTGCTGTGCGGCATGGGCGGATCGAGCCTCGCGCCGCATGTCCTGGCGACGAGCTTCGGGGCGCGCGCCTGCACGGTGCTCGACAGCACCGACCCCGGCGCGGTGCTCGACTGCGAACGGGCCAACGATCCCGCGCGCACGCTGTACGTGGTGAGCAGCAAGTCGGGCGCGACGGTCGAAACACTCTCCTGTTATCGCTACTTCGCGGCGCGCGTGCCCGCGGCGCACTTCGCCGCCATCACCGATCCCGGCACGCCGCTCGAGCGTCTCGCCGCCGAGCGGGGCTTTCGCGCTTGCTTTCCCCACCCGACGGACGTGGGCGGGCGCTATGCCGCGCTCACGGTGGTGGGGATGCTACCCGCGGCGTTGCTCGAGGTCGACGGCCGGGCGTTGCTCGAGCGTGCCGCGGCCGTGAGCGTCCCGGCCGCACGCGCGCTGGGTGAGCGCGTGGCCACGGCGGTGCGTGCCGGCCGCGACAAGCTCGCGCTGCAGCTGCCGGCGCGCGTCGCGACGCTGGGGTTGTGGATCGAGCAGCTCGTGGCCGAGAGCTCGGGCAAGGGCGGCAAGGGCGTGGTGCCGGTGCCCGGCACGGCGCGCGGGCCGGACGTGGAGCTGATGGCGCAGTTCTCCGCCGATCCGCTCGACCTGGGAGCGGAATTCCTGCGCTGGGAACACGCGACCTACGCGCTGTGTGAGCAGCTCGGGGTGAATCCGTTCGATCAGCCGGACGTCGAGGCAGCGAAGGCGTTCGCGCGTGCGGAGCTCGAGCGCGGGCCCGCCGACGCAACGGCGCAGCCGGTGACGCTCGCGCCCGCGGCGCTGGCGCGGGCGGCGCGTCCGGGCGACTACGTCGGCATTCTCGCCTACCTGCCCCCGCGCCCCGAGGTGGAGCGGCGGCTCGAGGCCGTGCGCGCGGCGTGGGAGAGCAGCACGGGCTGCGTCGCCACGCTGGGGTTCGGCCCGCGCTACCTCCATTCCACGGGGCAGCTGCACAAGGGCGGTCCGGCGACGGGATTATTCCTGGTGATCACGGCCGATCCGGCCGAGGACGCGGAGATTCCGGAGCTGGGCATCACGTTCGGGCGGCTGGAGCGCGCCCAGGCCGCGGGCGACGTACGCGCGCTGCTCACGCGCGGCCGCCGCGTGGCGCACGTCCATCTGCCGAGCCTCGATGAGCTGGAGCGCGCCGCAGTCGCTTACAATCCGCCCTAAAAACCCCGACGCTCGCGTCCCACCAGCACGAACGCGCGGCGCGGGGCGGGCAGCCGCGTACCCGGGCGCACGCTCTCCCAAATCTCGCGGTTCAGCTCGGCCTCGTCCGCCTCGTCGGGTCCGGCCAGGTCACGATCGGGAATTCGCGAGCGGAACGCGGTGGAGTTGCGCTCATCCAACGGCCAGCGCGCCGGCAGCCCGGCGAAGGGGGTCGAGTCCGCCCGCGTTGCAAACGCGTTCCACAGGGGCGCCGCGGCGGCGTCGTACTGGCTGAGGGGCGGCAGGCCGAGCAGCAGGCCGATGGTGCGCAGCACGGAGCTCGTCGTGTAGAACGTGCTGTCGACGGCGCCGCGGCGGGCCCAAGGCGACGCCAGCAGCAGCACGGAGCGGTGGGCGTCGACGTGGTCCGGCCCGTTCTGGGCGTCGTCTTCGAGCGCGAAGAGGGCCAATGACCGCCACGCGGGCGAGCGCGACAGGCGATCGACCACGCGTCCCAGGGCGAGATCGTTGTCTGCCACCATAGCGCGCGGCGTCCAACGGCCGGCGCGCTTGCCGTAGGTGTGGTCGCGCGGCAGATAGAGGATGACGAGATCGGGGAAACGGCGCTGGCGGTCCCAGCTGTCCACCGAGTCGGCGAACATCTGGGCGCGGACGGTGTCGGGAATGTCGAGGATGAAGCTGGGATAGTGGGCGTCGGTGACGCCCCGCAGGCCCGCGATGTTGGTGTGGTACGCCGAGTCCGCGGCCTCGCCCTCCACCATCTCGCCGAAGTTGACCATCCAGAGGCGCTTCTTCCGGGCCGCGTCCCAGAGGTAGCGCCCCGCCGGGTTCTCGAGATCTTCGCCGTCGGTCAGGTCCCAGTCGCGGCGGTCCGCGTAGATCGCGGGCCAGGTCTTTTCATTGTAGTCGCCCGCGAAGGCGCGATCGGTCCACTCGTGGCCGTCGGCCGACACTTCGCCGTCCACGTAGAAATTGTCGAACAACACCCAGCGCCGGGCGATCGCGTGCGCGTTGGGCGTGATCGAGTCGTTGAAGATGGCGAGGGTGGAATCGCCGTCGCCCGTCGCCACGTCGCCCAGGACCTGGTCGTAGGTGCGGTTCTCGCGGATCACATAGACCACGTGATGGACGGGCGGGCGCGCGGACGGGCGGGCGGCCGCGCGAATCCCGGGGTTCGTATAGGGGCTCAACGCCCGGACGCGAGCCGTGTGGCGCGCGAGGGTCGCGGAGTCGGGCACGGCGATGACGGAAATCGAGCCGGTGATCACGTTGCCGATGTAGCGGCCGTCCGGGTTCGCACCCGAGCCATTGCCCTTGCCGTTGGCGACGTACAAGGTCCGCCCGTCGGCGGACGTGGCGACGGCGGTGGGATACCAGCCCACAGGGATGAGGCCCGTCACGCGGAGCGCGCGGGGTCGCACGCGCACCACGGCGACGGCGTTGTTGCCGGCCAGGGCGACGTACAACGTGCGACCATCGGGTGAAAGCGCGAGCGCGTTGGGATCGCTGCCCGTGGGCGCGTGGGCTGCGATCGCGACGCTCAGCTGCTCGACGACGCGCCCGGTTCTGAGGTCGAGTCGCGCCACGGCGTTCTCGCCCGCGAGCGCGGCATACAGGTCGTGGCCGCGGACGGCGAGGGCCGACGGGTGCGCGCCGACGAACAGCGCGGCCGGGCGGGTCGGGCCGCCGGAGCGCGGCACGACGGCGATGCTCGAGTCGCCCCAATTGCTGACGTACCAATTGGCGGAGTCGGCGACGACCGTGTAGGGGTGGCGGCCCACGGCGATCGCCCCCACGCGGGTGAGCGTCGCGGCGTCGAGCAGGTACAGCGAGTCGCTCAGGTTGCCCACGACGGCCACGCGGCCGCCCGCCACCGCGAGCCCGGCGGTGAAGAGCTTGGCGGTCGAATCGGCGAGGCGGGCGGTGTCGACGCGCCAACCGGAGGCCTGAGGCACGTAGCGGTACACGGCATTGGCGCGCCCGCCGCTCGCCCAGACGGTGTCGCCCGCGCGGGCAAGCCCGAGCCAGGCGCTGTGCAGGCGCAGGGTGTCGGTCACCACGGCGGTGGCTGGATCCACGCGCAGCAGGCCGTTCGGTCCGTAGCCGTCGTTCGTCACCATCAGCGAGCCGTCGCGCAGAGTGATCAGGCCGAGCGGCAGCGTGCCGACCGTGATCTGGCGGCCCGCGGGATGGATGCGCCAGCCCGACGGCAGCACGATGGTGCCGTCCGCGAGGCGGCCCGGGACGCGGCGGTGGACGAGCAGGCCAAGCACGGCGAGGACGGGGAGTGTGAACCACAATTTGCGCGACATACGTTCCGTGAGTTCCTTATGCGGGTGCCCGATCCGACTTGCATGACCGCGTCGCAATATGATCCGCCCCGGCTGGGCGTCTACCCCCCGTGTTTCCCGGTGCACGGTCCGTGAGCGGGCTCGTCTTCCATCTCATCCCGCACACTCACTGGGACCGCGAGTGGTACCTGCCGCGCGCGGCGTTTCACGCGCGGCTCATCGCGACGGTGGACGACCTGCTCGAGCGCCTGCAGGCGGACCCCGCCTATCGCAGCTTCCTGCTCGACGGCCAGACGATCCTGATGGAGGACTACCTGCGCGCGCGGCCGGAGCGCGAGGCCGACGTCAAGCCGCTCGTCAAGTCGGGACGGCTGCAGCTCGGGCCGTGGTATGTGCTGGCCGACGAGCTGATCCCCTCGGGCGAGGCGCTGGTGCGCAATCTGTTGTACGGTCTCGCGGATACGGAGCGGTGGGGCGGGCGCAGCGAGGTGCTGTATTCCCCGGATGCGTTCGGGCATCCGGCCGTGTGGCCCACGCTGGGGCGGGAGTTCGGACTGAAGTTCGGCGTGGTGTGGCGCGGTTGGGGCGGGGAGCCCGGACAGGAGCTGGATCTACTGCGCTGGCGCGGGCCGGACGGCAAGGACCTGCTGGTGTGGCACTTGCCGCCGGCGGGCTACGACTTCGCTGCGGCGTTACCGACCGACCGGGCGCGACTGGCCGACGTCTGGGTGCGGGTGCGCGAAACGCTGGCGGGCCGGGCGCAGACCAAGCACGTGCCGGTGTTCGTGGGTGCCGACCATCACGGCGCCCGGCCCGACCTGCCGCAACTGCGCGACCGCCTGGCGGAGCTCGAGCCGCAGAGCGCGTTCCGCGTGTCGCGGCTGGACGAATTCTTCCAGGCGGTGGCGGGCGACGCAGCGCGCGCAGCCATCGTCGACGGTGAGCTGCGGTGGTCGTACCGCTACACTTGGACGCTGCAGGGCGTGCATTCGACGCGCGCGCCCTTGAAGCGGGACAACTCGCGTACCGAGCTCGCGCTGGAGCGCTGGGCCGAGCCGCTGGCGGCGCTGGCGCGGCGGCACGGCGGGCGCGACCGCCGGCCGGTGCTCGAGCTGGCGTGGCGCACGCTCGTCCAGTGCCAGTTCCACGACACCATCGCCGGCACGACCAGCGACGCGGTGGCCCAAGAAGTGGCGCAGCGTCTCCAGGCGGCCGCGGGCTACGCGCGCGAGGCCGCGCGGGGCGCGTTGCTCGAGCTGGTGCGACACGACGCCGACGCGGCGCGCGATGCGGGGCCCGCCACACGGGCCACACCCACGCTCGTTGTGTGGAATCCCGCAGCGCGCCCGCGCGGCGGCGTGGTGATCGCCGACCTCACATTTTTCCGGTGCGACATTCCGGTCGGACCGCCCGGCGGCGGCCCAGGCCCGCGAACCGGCGAGGGATACCGGCCGTTCGCGCTGGCCGGTCCCGATGGTCGCGCCATCCCGGTGCAGGTGCTCGATCGCGCCGTGACGAGTGAACGGCTCGATGCCGCGCGCCACTACCCCGATCAGGACGAAGTCGATCTCGTCCGCGTGGCGTTCCGCGCGCCCGCGATACCGGGCCTCGGCACCCGCCTGTTCACGACCCGCGCGCCGGCGGGGCCCGACGGCGGCGACGCGGCGGTGGTGCAGGGCCGCTCGATCGTGAATCGCTGGGTGGGCGTGACTCTCGAGCCCACGGGCGCCCTGCTGGTCTACGACCGCCGCACGGGAGAGCGCTTCTTCGACGTCCTGCGGCTCGAGTCGGGGGGCGACGTGGGCGATACCTACACGTACTGCCCGCCGCGCCGCGACCGCGTGCGCCGCAGCGCGGGTCCGATCCGGGTGCGCCGCGTCGCGGGCGGGCCGCTCGTGGCGGCGCTGGAAGTGCGGTTCGGCCTGCGGTGCGGCACAGGCGTTGCCCGGGGACGGGGGCACGTCGCCGTTACGCTCACCGTGATGCTTCACACCGACAGCCCGGTGGTGCGTTGCATCCTGGAGATCGACAATCAGGCGCGCGACCACCGTCTGCGCGCCCGCCTGCCGACGGGGCTCGCCGGAGGGGTGGCGGTGGCGGGAGCGCCCTTCGGCAGCGTAACGCGGGCGCCGGTCGTGGCTGATGCGGCGGATTATCCGCTCGAGACGCCGGTGCTCACGGCGCCGGCACAGCGGTGGGTGGCCGCGGCGGCGGGGCAGCGGGGCATCGCGGTGCTGGCGCCGGGATTCTTCGAGTACGAATGGACGCCAGCGGGCGATCTCGCGGTCACGCTGCTGCGCGCGGTGGGCAAGCTGTCCCGCGCCGATCTGTGGAGCCGGCCGGGCCACGCCGCCTGGCCGGTGCCGACGCCCGGCGCGCAGTGTCTGGGACGGCAGCGCATCGAGCTGGCGCTGGCGCCGCTCACCGCGGCCGACGTGGAGCGCGGGGATGTGTTGCCGGCGCGGTGGGAAGACGTGTTCGTGCCGCCGCACGCCACGTGGCTGCGCGATGCGGTGGCGCTCGATCCCGCGCCGGTCGACGTCGTGCTCGAAGGCGCGGGGCTCGTGTGCTCGGCGGTGAAGCCCGCGCAGACGGGCGGCTCGCTCGTGCTGCGCTGCTACAACGCCACCGACCGGCAGGCGGGCGGCGCGTGGCGTTTTGCCGACGGGATCAAGGCGGCGCATCGCGTGCGCGCCGACGAGCGGGAATCGGTGCCGGTGGTGCTGGAAAACCGCGGCCGCATCGTGCGCTTCAGCGCGGGGCCGCACGAGATCGTGACGATTCTGGTGAGCTGATGCAAGAACATCATCTGACGGTGCCCCGCAGCGCCCGCTACTACACGCTGGGCGAGCCCGGACCAGCCGTACGCCAGGTCTGGATCGTGTGCCACGGCTACGGGCAGCTCGCGGGCCGGTTCCTCGCACACTTCGAGCCGATCGTGGACGCGAGCCGGCTGATCGTGGCGCCCGAGGGGCTGTCGCGCTTCTATCTGGAGTCGGGGGTGCACGAGCGCGTGGGCGCCACGTGGATGACGCGGGAAGACCGCCTCGCGGAGATCGAGGATTACGTGCGCTACCTCGACGCCCTGCACGCGGCGCTGTTCCGCCAGGTGGATCGCGGCGCGGTGCAGCTCGTGGTGCTGGGATTCTCGCAGGGCGTCGCCACGGCGGCGCGGTGGGTGGCGCGCGGCGTGCGCGTGGAGCGGTTGGTGGCGTGGGGCGGCGTGTTGCCGCCGGAGCTCGATTTCGCGGCGCTCAAGGACGTGTTCGCCCGCATGCGCTTCACCATCGTGTACGGCACGGCGGACGAGTACATCACGCCGAAGATCGCGGCCCAGGAAGAAGGCAGGCTGCGGGCGGCGCACATCCCCTTCGACGTCCGCACGTTCGACGGCGGGCACGACGTGCCGGCGGCGGCGTTGCGCGCGCTCGCGAGCGGCTAACGGCGGGCGGCCGGGTCGAGCGCGTCGCGCAGCGCGTCGCCCAGGAGCGTACACGCCACGACCACCAGCACGAGCGCGATGCCCGGCGCGGCCGCGACCCACGGCGCGTTGACCAACGTGTCGCGCCCTGACGCGATCATGTTGCCCCAGGACGGTGTGGGTGGTTGCACACCGAGCCCCAGGTACGACAACCCGGCCTCGAGCGAAATGGCGTTGCCCACGCCCAGCGCCGCGGCCACGATCACCGGCGTGAGCGCGTTGGGCAGGATGTGGCGCCATAACACGCGGCGGCGCGAGGCGCCCAGGGCGCGGGCCCCTTCGACGAATGGGCGCGCCGCGAGCCCGCGGACCTCGCCGTACACGAGACGTGCAATACTCATCCACCCCGTCAGACCGAGCACGACGATCACGAGCAACGCGCTGGGCTGCCACAGCGCCGCGAGCAACAGCAACAGGACGACCCGGGGCAGGGCGAGCGCCCAGTCGGTGACGCCGAGCAAGGCCACGGACACCGCGCCACGGAAGAACCCTGCCACGGCGCCCACGGCCATCCCGATCACCACCGAGAGCAGGACGGCGAGCACGCCCACGGCGAGCGAGATGCGGGCGCCGTACAGGAGGCGGGCCCACACGTCGCGGCCGAAGCGATCGGTGCCCAGCAGGTGAACGACGCCGTGCGCGTCGCTCGCCAAGGGCGGCAGGAACCGCAGCGCCGCGATATCCGCGACCACGGCCGGCGGCGGGCCCGCGACGAACGGCGCGCCCACCGCCAGCAGCGCCACGATGACGAGGACCGTGAGCCCGAAACCGCCGCGCGGGTCGCGCCACACGGCGGTCATGCGTCCGCGCGCGCGCGCAGGCGCGGATCGGCCCAGACGCCGAGGGCGTCGGCGAGGAGGTTGCCAGCCACCACGAGCAGTGCGCTCACGGCCGTGGCCGCGAGTACCACCGGGTAGTCGCGCGCCTGCACAGCTTCCACCAGCACGCGGCCGACGCCGGGCCAGGCGAACACCGCCTCCACGAACACCGCGCCTGAGAACAACGCGGGCAACCCCAGGCCCAGCAGCGTCAAGACCGGCAGCAACGCGTTGCGCAATACGTGGTGGATCATGACGCGCGCCGGGCTCACGCCTTTGGCCCGCGCGGTGACGACGAAGGGCTGGCTTTGCGCGTCGAGCATCGCACCGCGCACGAATCGCGCGGTGCCGCCGACGCCGATCAAGATCAGCGTGACGAGCGGCAGCGCCAGGTGGCGCAACCGGTCGCCGAGCGCGGCCCAGCCCGTCAGCACGTCGGCGTCGAAGCCCGCGGCGCCGAACGCGGGCAGCACGCGGAGCCAGTAGGTGAACACCATGACGAGCATCAGCGCCAGCCAGTACCCCGGCAGCGCGAACAGCGTGACCGTGCCGACCGACAGAGCGGTGTCGAGGCGCGAGCGGGAGCGCGCGGCCTGCAGGACGCCCACCGCAATCCCGAACAGGTAGGTGAAGAGGAGCGACAGCCCGACGAGCTCGGCGGTCATGGGCCACGCCGTGGCGAGGACGGCGTGCACGGGGCGCCCCGACGCGATGCTCGTGCCCCAGTCGCCACGGGCGAACGCCGCGAGCCACGTCCCATACTGTACGGGCAGGGGGCGGTCGAGTCCCAGGGCATGGCGCTGGGCCGCGACCTGCGCGGGGCTCGCGGCGGCGCCGAGCAACAACTCGGCGGGATCGCCGGGCGCGGTGTGCAGCAGCAGGAACGTGAGTGTGAGGACGCCCGTGACGACGGCGAGCCCCGTGGCGAGGCGGGCGGCAAGGCGGGTCAGCATGCCCGGAATTTTGCGCCGCCGCGCGGCCGCCGCTAGAATCCACGCGTGACCGGACGGGTACGCGCCACACTCTGGCTCGCGGGAGCGCTGTGGGGATGTGGGGCGGCGGGCGGCGCCGCGCGCCGCGGCCGGACCGTCCTATACGCCTCCGGCGCCGACCTGCAGACCATCAACCCGCTGCTCACCGTTCACCCGTTGGCGAAGCAGGTGCAGCGCTACCTGTTGTTCACGACGCTCGCCCGCTACGACAGCGCGCTCCGGCCCATACCCTACCTGGCGCGCGCCTGGACGTGGTCCACGGACCGCCGCGTCCTCACGTTCCGGCTGCGCGAGCTGCGCTGGCACGACGGCCAGCCCACCACGGCGCGCGACGTGGCGTGGACGCTCGACGCCGCGCGCGATCCGGCGACCGGCTATCCGCGGCAGAACGATTTCGCCAACGTGTCCACGGTGACCGCGCCGGATGACTCGACCGTCGTGCTGCGCTTCCGCGATCCGGTGACGACCTTTCCCGACGTGCTGACGGACCTCGCGATTCTTCCCGCGCACGCACTCGATTCGATCCCGCACGCGCGCCTGCGTCAGGCCGCGTGGAACGAGCAGCCGGTGGGCAACGGGCCGTTCCGCTTCGTGCTGCACGAGCCGCATCGCCGCTGGGTGTTCGCGGCGAACCCGGACTTCCCGCTGGGCTTGGGCGGCCCACCCACGCTCGAGCGCTTCATCGTGGTCGTGGTGGACGACCCCACGGCCAAACTCGCCGCGCTTACCGCGGGCGAGCTCGATGTCGCGGGCATCAACGTGGCGCACGCGAGCTATGTGCGACGCGATCCCCGTCTCGCGGTCCTCGACTATCCGCTGCTTTTCACGTACGGCATCGTGTTCAACATGCGCCGGCCCCCGTTTGCCGAGCCGCTGCTGCGGCGGGCGGTGGCACTCGCCGTGGACCGGCGGGAAATCATCGACGCCTACCTCTACGGATTCGGCACTGTGGCGGACGGTCCGGTGCCCGCGGACGTGCCGGGTCACATCGTCACGTCTGCGGTGCCGTTCGCTCCGGATTCCGCGCGCCGCCTGCTCGCTGGACGGCACGTCGCCTTCGAGCTGCTGACGGTGGGCAGCGGCGAAGCGGCGCTCGAGCAGATGCTGCAGGCGCGGCTTCAGGCGGTGGGGTTCACCGTCACGATCCGCCAGCTCGAGCTGTCGGCCTTTCTCGACCGCGTGTACGGCCCGCGGCACGACTTCGACGCGGCGGTGCTCGGCATCCCGGGCGACTTGGGGCTCGGTTACCTCACGCCGCTCGCCGAGCTGGCTGGCCTGCGCGCGCCGAGCGACCCCGCGGCGGCGCAGCGCCTGTTCGCCGATTCTCTGCCGGTCGCTTTCCTTTATCATGGCCGCGGCCTGCAGGGCCTCTCCCGCCGGCTGCGAGGCGTGCGGATGGACCTGCGGGGTGAGCTGCCAACCGTGGCGCAGTGGAGCACTGGTCCATGAGGCGGCACGACCTGCCCACCGAATTCCACGCGCAGGCACCGCTGCGCCTCGATCTGGCGGGCGGATGGACCGACGTGCCGCCGTTCTCGCAGCGCGAGGGCGGAGTGGTGGTGAACGCGACCATCGGATTGTACACCCGCGTCGAGCTGCGCCTGGGCGGCAAGCTGATCCGACTCGTGGCGGAGGACCTGAACGTGACGGTCGAGATGGTGGACTCGGGCGGGCTGGTGGCCGACGGCCGCCTGCCGCTCCACAAGGCCGGGCTGCGAATGTTCCCCGTGTCCTTTCCCTGCACGCTCACGACGCGGAGCGACGCCCCCGCGGGATCGGGGTTGGGGAGCTCGGGGGCGCTCGACGTAGCGCTCGTCGCCGCGCTGTGCCTGGCGCGCCGCGAACGGCTCGACCGGCGCGAGATCGCGCAGCACGCCTGGCAGCTCGAGGCGGTCGAGGCCGCGCTGCCCGGCGGCAAGCAAGACCAATTCGCCGCCGCGCTGGGCGGCATGCAGCGTCTCAGCTTCCGCGATCCGGACGTGGGCGTGGAGCCCCTGACCCTGGACCCGGCGTTCGCGGCCGCGCTGGAGCGCCAGCTGGTGTTGTGCTACACGGGGCGCTCGCGCGTCTCGAGCGACACCATCGCGCGCGTGGTCGCGGCCTACGAGCGCGGCGACCCCGGCGTCACGGGCGCTCTGCGGGCGATGAAGGACGTGGCCGAGCGGATGGCCGAGGCGCTGCGTTCGGGGGACGTCGCCAAGGTGGGTGCGCTGCTCGCGGAGAACTGGACGCATCAGCGGGCGCTCGATGCCGGGATCGTCACGCCGGAGATGGCGCGGCTCGAAGCGGCGCTCGCGGCGGCCGGGGCGCTCGGCGGCAAGGCCGCGGGGGCGGGAGCGGGTGGCTGCATGTTTTTTCTGATGCCGGACGGGTCGGGGAAGGGCGCGGCGGCGGCGCGCGCCGCAGGGGCCGAGGTCCTGCCGCTCGTCTGGGCGGTCGAGGGGATGCGGGCGTGGTGACGGCCGAGCAGCTCGCGGCTCGGCGCGCGGAGATCGCGCGGGCTCCCGACCTGCAGGCGCTGCAGGCGCGGCTGGTGGAGCGCGCCGGCCCGGTGCTCGCGCGCATGCCGGTGATCCCCGCGCACAAGGCGTTGTTGTCGCAGGACGGCGGCGTGTGTCCCGACGACGGCACGGCGCTCGTGTTCGACCCGTGGAGCCCGAGCGCGCACCGCTGCCCGCGGTGCGGCAAGACGTTCACGGGCGAACGTCACGACCGTCACTGGGCCAAGTTCCAGCATCTCTGGTTGGCGGAGCGGGCGGCGCACCTCGCGGCGCTGGCCGCGCTCGGGGGGCACGACGCGGCGGCGGCGCGAGCCACGGAGATCTTGCGCGCGTACGGCGAGCGCTACTTTCGCTACCCCAACCGCGACAACGTGCTCGGGCCGAGCCGGCTGTTCTTCTCCACCTATCTTGAGTCGATCTGGATTCTCAATTACCTGGCGGCGGCGCAGCTGTTGCGCGCGGCCGACCGTCTGGACGACGCCACGCGCCGCGCGGTGGGCCAGGTGGCCGACGAGGCGGCGAATCTGATCGGCGAGCACGACGAGGGGTTCTCCAACCGGCAGACGTGGAACAACGCGGCGCTCGTGGCGATCGGCGTGTGGTGCGAGGACGACGAGCTGCTGCGCGCCACGCTGGAGGCGAACACCGGGCTGGTCGAGCACCTGCGCGGCTTCCGCGACGACGGCATGTGGTACGAAGGCGAGAACTACCATCTGTTCGCGCTGCGCGGCTGGCTCACGGGCGCGGGCTGGGCTCGGGCAGGGGGAGTGGACGTGCTCGCCGATGCGCGCGTGGCCGAGCGCGTGCGGCGCGCCCTGCGCGCGCCCGCCATCACCGCGCTGCCCGATTTCACCTTCCCGGCGCGCAAGGACTCGCGCTTCGGCATATCCCTGGCGCAGCCGATGTACGTAGAGCTGTGGGAGATCGGGGGGGCGAGACTCGGGGAAAGGGGAAAGGGGAAGGGGGAAGAGATTGCAAACTGGCTCGCGGCGCTGTATCGCGATGCCGCGCCCGTCACATCGGAGCCGTTCGAGTCCTATCTGCACGATGCGGGCCTGCCTCCACGCACCACGCCCCCCGCACCACGTACCGAATTGTCTTGGTGGTCCCTCCTCGAGATGGCACCGGCGGTCGCTGGTGACGCGACTGCCTGGAAACCCGCGAGCGAGCTGCTCGCGAGCCAGGGTCTGGCGGTGCTGCGCGCGGGTGGGCGCTACGCGAGTCTCGAGTGTGGGCCGGCGGGCGGCGGGCACGGGCATCCCGACCGGTTGCACCTCACGCTGCACGCCGGCGGCGTCCACTGGCTGCCCGATTTCGGCACGGGGA
>JBGPOE010000042.1:0-21291 GCA_041487875.1 Gemmatimonadota bacterium
CTGCTCAAGTGGATGTTCCTCTTCTGGGTCACGACAATCGGCGGACTGGTGGCGCTGGCCAAGTAGACCCGCTAGAGCAACACCGCCAGCGCGTCCGCCACTTCCTTCACCGCCGCACGCTCGGCCGGACCGAACCCCGCCGCAACGTCGGAGTCGATGTCCAACTGACCCAGGATCTTCTCACCGCGCCGGATCAAGATCACCAGCTCGGACTTGGTGTCGAGGTTGCAGGCGAGATAATTCCCGATCGCCGTCACGTCGGCCACGTTCTGATCCTCCCGCGTCGCCACCGCCGTGCCGCAGACGCCCGTGCCCACGGGAATCCGGACGTGCTCGGTGTCGCGACCGGCGCGCGCCTCGAGCACCAGCTCATCCCCCGCCAGCATGTAGGCGTACACCGACGTGTAGGGCGCGCCCGCGGCGCGAATGCGCTCGCAGGCGAGCTGCAGCAGGTCGCGCCGCGACACGTCGTGGAGGTGGGCTGCGTGCAACACGCGGATCAGCCCCCTGGCATCGAGCCCGCTGCTCATGGCCGCTTGCCGAGCACCGTGGTGAGATGGAGCGTCTGATCGCCGCGCGTCACGGCGATCACCACCGTGTCGCCCGCCTGGTGCGCGCGCAACGCGTCGGTCATGTCGTAGAGATTCGCCACGATCTTGTCGCCGATGGCGGTGATGACGTCGCCGCCCACCAGGCCCGCCTTTTCGGCGGGGCTCGCCGCGCGCACGCCCGTGATCCGCACGCCGCCCGGCGACCCGCTCATGTCGGGAATCGTGCCGAGGTACGCGCCGTAACCCTGGCCACCGGTCGTTGAGACGGGCGGTGGCGCCGCGCTGACGAACGTGAGTGTGCCGGGGCGGTTGGCGAGCGCCAAGGCCACGCGCTGTACGAACGTCGTCACGCGCGCGAGATCCGGGAAGTCGATCTTCTGCCAGTCGTCGGTGGTGCGGTGATAGTCCTCGTGCAGGTCGGTGAAGAAGTGCAGCACCGGGCGGTGCGCGGCGTAGAACGACGCGTGATCGCTCGGCCCCCAGCCGTCGCCCGAGGCGCGCAGATCGAAATGCGCCGCGCCGTTGAGCGAGTCGAGCAGCGCCGGGAACTCGGTGGCGGTCGCCGCGCCGAGCGCCAGCAGCCGGTCATTCTTCATACGGCCCACCATGTCCATGTTGAGCATCACGTAGATCGAGTCCACGGGGCCCACCGGCGCGTGCTTGACGTAGTAATTCGAGCCCAGGGCGCCGAGCTCCTCGCCGCTGAAGGCGACCAGCACAATCGTGCGCGCGGGTTTGGCGGCGCCGAGGCGGCGCGCCAACTCCAGCAACGCGGTGGTGCCGGACGCGTTGTCGTCGGCGCCGTTGTGGACGCGCCCCGTGCTGTCGGGATCGAGTGAGCCGAATCCGCCCAGGCCGAGGTGGTCGTAATGCGCGCCGATCACGACGATCTCGCCCCGCAGGGCGGGCGACGTGCCCGGGACGTACCCCACCACGTTGCGCACCGGCGTGCCGCCCAGGTTCGTGTGCAGCACGGCGGGGGCGTCGGGGGAAATCGCGAAACGCTGGAAGTAGGTGCCGCTGTCGCCGCCGGGGCGCAGGCCCGCGCGCCGGAACGCGGCGGCGATGTAGGCGCCCGCGTCTTGCAGGCCCTTGGTTCCCACGCCGCGCCCTTCACGGGCGTCGGCGGCGAGATACTGCTCGTCGGCGCGCTGGCGCCGTTCCACCGGCGCGAGCGTGTCTTGTTGCACGAGTGCGGCGCAGAACAGCAGGCTGGTCATGATCATGCCGTGATATCTATCTTTTGGCCCACTCTCACGGAAGCACCCGCGTGTCGATACGCCTGCTGGCGCTGATCCCCGTCGCCGTGGCCATCAACCTCGCCCTGTCGGCGGCGGTGGATGCGGTGGGCCTGCCGCTGTTTCTCGACACCACCGGGACCATTCTCGCCACCGCGCTGGCGGGGCCGGTGGTGGGCATTGCCACGGGGGTCCTGACGTCGGTCACCAACTCGCTCCGCAATCCCACCTTCCTGCCGTTCGTGGTGGTGCAAGTGCTCGTGGCGCTGTACGCGTGGGCGGCGGCCCGCGCCGGCTTGTTTCGGAATCTCACAGTCGCCGTGCCCGCGGGGCTGGGTCTCGGGATCCTGGCGGCCGCGGCGTCGACGCCCATCTCCTACAAGATCTTCGGCTGCAGCACGTCGGGCGGCGTGACGTTGATGACGCTCTTAGGCAGAAAACTCGGTATGTCCGACCTGCTGGCGTGCGCGTTCGGCAGCTTCGTGTCGGATTTCGCCGACAAGGCCGTCACGTTCGGGCTCGTGGCGACGGTGCTGCACGCCCTGCCCAAACGCATGGCCGCGCGCTTCCCGCTGGCGCTGCGCTCGATCGGCGCGGCGTGAGCGGGCGCCACCCCTTCACCCTTCTCGCTCTCGCTGCGGCGCTGCCGGCGCTCGCGTGGACGCTGCCCGCGCCGTGGGGCGCGGCGGGCACCCTCGGCATCGCGCTCGCTCTCTGTGTACTGACCCCGGGCGCCAGCCCGGGGTTAAGAGTCGCCCGCACCGCGCTGCTCACCGCCGCGCCCTTCTGGCTCTTCCTCTTCTTGTTGCACGACCGCGCCACCGCCGTGGCGATCGGCCTGCGGCTCACCACCATGATCGCGAGTTTCGTCTGGCTCGTCGCTGTCTTGCCGCCCGCGCGATTGGTCGAGGCGTTGGTGGCCGCGGGGTACAGCGTGCATTTCGCCTATCTCTTCGCGGCGACGCTGTCGGCCGTGCCGGTGCTGCGCGCGCGGGCCCAGCGCATTGTCGATGCACAGCGTTGCCGCGGCCTCGCCACGCGCGGCGGCCCGCTCACTCGGCTGCGCGCGTTGCGCGCCCTGGCGCTGCCGCTCGTGCTGTCGGCGCTGCACGAAGTGGACGAGCGCGCGCTGGCGCTCGAGACGCGCGGCCTGACGGCGGGCGCACGCCGCACCCCGCTCGCGCCGCCGGCCGATTCCCGCTGGGAGCGCGTAGCGCGCTGGACGAGCGTCGCCACGTGCGTCGTGGCCATTGTTGCGAAGGTGCTATGGCGGTCTTGACCCTCACGGGCGTCCGCTTCTGGTATCCGGCGACGGAGCGTCCGGCGTTGGACGGCGTGTCGCTCACGGTGGCGCCGGGCGACGTCGTGGCGGTGATCGGCTCGGTAGGCGCGGGGGCGTCGACGCTGCTGCTGGTCGCGGCGGGTTTGGCGCCGCGCATCACTGGTGGACGCCTCGAGGGTGACGTTCGGATTACGGACAACGGACAACGGACGACGTCCTCTGGCATCGTCCTGCCCACCCCGTGGACGCAGGTCTCGGGTATGGCGTTCAACGTCTGGGACGAAGTGGCGTTCGGCCCGGCGAACCTGGGCGTGCCGCGCGAGGAGATCGGGCGGCGCGTGGACCGCTGGCTCGCGCGGCTCGCGGTGGCTCACCTCGCAGCGCGCGATCCCGCGACGCTCTCGGGCGGCGAGCTGCAGCGCGTGATTCTCGCGGGCGTGCTGGCGATGGAGCCCGCGTTGCTGCTGCTCGACGAGCCCACGGCCGAGCTGGATCCCGCGGGGGCGGCGCTCGCGTGGCGACTGGTGCGCGAGTTGGCGCGCGAGGAACAGCAGAGCGTGATCGTCGCCACGAGCGACCTCGATGCGATACCGGACTTCGCCACCCACGTCGTCTGGCTCGAGCACGGGCGCGTGCGCGCGGCGGGGCGCCCGGCCGACGTGCTGACGCGCGACGACCTCTGGTCCGAGGGACCGGGCTCCACCACGGTGGCTGGCGTGTGGCGCGGCGCCGGACTCGCGCCGCCCCCGCCGCTCACCGTGACCGCTGCCGTGGCCCGCTTGCGATGACGCCGGCCCTGCGCTGCGAGAACGTATCCTTCGCCTACCGCGCGACGCCCGCGATCGCCGCCCTGTCGTTTTCGCTCGCGCCGGGTGAGCGCGTGGCACTCCTCGGCCGCAACGGCGCCGGGAAATCGACGCTGGTGCGGCTCGTTACCGGCCTGCTACGGCCGGCGTCGGGTGTCGTGTGGGTGGGGGATTGGGACACGCGCGGCCGCGGACCCGCGGAGCTCGCGCGCCGCGTCGGCTCGGTGTTCCAGCACGCCGATCAACAGTTGTTCGCGCGCAGCATTCGAGCGGATGTGGAGTTCGGGCCGCGGGCCCTGGGGCTGCCCCGGCTGGAATGCGCACGGCGGGCGGAGGCAGCGCTGGCGGCGCTCGAGCTCGGGCCGCTCGCGCACGAGCATCCCTACGACATACCGCCGCCGTGGCGCAAGTTGGCGGCACTCGCGGGCGCGCTGGCGCTCGAGCCGCTGCTGCTGGTGCTGGACGAACCCACGGCGGGGCTCGACCGGACGTTGCGGGGACTCGTGGCGCGGGCCGTTGCCCAGCGAGCCGCGGCCGGTGCGACGGTGATGGTCGTCACGCACGACCTCGCGTTCGCCGCGGAGGCGCTCGATCGCGCCCTGGTGTTGGACGGCGGCCGCCTCGCCATCGACGCGCCGCTGGCCGCGCTGCTCGGGGACGTCGACCGACTCGCCCCGCTGGGACTCGTGCCGCCCGCGGTGGCGGCGTTGTCACGCGCGCTCGCGCTGCCGGGCGCGCCAGTGCGTGAGGCGGACGCGGCCCGCGCGCTCGCCAGCGTTGCCGGGCCTGCGCACCGCGCCTAAATTCTCCGTCGCTCATGCTTTCGCCCCAGGCTTTCGCCACGCACATGGCTCGCGCGGTGGACCTCTTCCGCGACCCCGGTGCGAAAGAGGGCCAGAAGTCCGCGTTGCGGGCGCTGATGGCGCTGGTGGAGCAGGCCGACGTGCTGGTCGAAACGCGCGATGGCGTCCTGTTGATCAACGGCACCAGGGTGCCGGGCGAGGCATACCAGGCGCTGGTCGAGTGCCTCGACCTGCACGCTGTCCGTCACATCGAAATTCCCGCCGCGGCGCCCGCCGCCGAGCTGTTTCATCTGCTCAAGTCGCTCGCCGAGCCGCCCGGCGGCGACGATCTCCCGACGCGGCTGCGCGCCACGGGCGCGCAGCGCGTTTCGGTGGCGGTGGCGCGCCTGTTTGCTTCCGACGCCGGTGTCCCGCAGGGCGACGTGCTCGTCGAGCACACACCGGTGCTGCCGGAGCCCGCTGCGACCCTCGTTCCCGGCCCGGATCTCGGCACGGGCGGCCTGCTCCACGGCGAGCTGGGCGATGTGGGATCACTCAGCGCGCCGCTCGACGTGGGCCCGATCACCCGCGAGGTGCCGCCGCCAGCGCCGCCCGAGCCGCCGCCGCCGTCCGGTGCCGAACCCGCCGCCATCACACGCGCGTCGGTCGGCAAGGCCGGTGACGACGACGTCTTGGCGCAGCTCGAGCGCAGTCCGCAGGGCGCCGACGTCGGGGATCTGCTCGCCCTGGTCGGGCGCCAGGTCGAGACGGCCGTGAAGATCGACCGCATCGAGCGCGCCCTCAAGCTCCTCGCGGTGGTGGTGCGCCTCGAGGCGAAGGTGGCCGACGCGCCGCGGCGGCAGTACGGCATCGCGCTGAAGCGGATGCTCAACAAGCAGATGCTGCAGGGCATCGCTCACCTGCTCGACATTCCGGCGCACCGCGAAGAGGGTGCGCTGGTGCTGCAACGCGCCGGCGCCGACGGCGTCGAGGTGCTGCTCGATATCCTGGTCTCCGCCCCGACGGTGAAGGAGCGCCGCGGCGCGTTCGACGCGCTCACCCGCATGACGCACGGCACCGACCAGCTGGTGCACATGCTCTCGCACCCGCAGTGGTTCGTCGTGCGGAACATCGCCGAGCTGGTGGGGGAGCTGGGACTCGAGGACGCGGTCCCGGCCCTCGGCAAGCAGGTGGGTCACGAGGACGAGCGGGTGCGCAAGGCCGTCGCCCTGGCGCTCGCCAAGATCGCCACGCCCAACTGCGCCGAGCCGCTGCGCCGCGCACTGCGCGACAAGTCGCCGGTCGTGCGGATGCAGGTGGCACTCGGTATCGGCGGCCGCAAGTCGGGCGCCCTGGCGATGCCCCTGGTGGTGGCGCTGGATGAGGAGAAGGATCCCGAGGTGGAGCGCGAGTTGATTTTGGCGCTGGGCCGCATCGCGAGCTCCGATGCCGTGCAGGCGCTCATCAAGTTCGCGCAACCCTCAGGCCGCTTGTTCGGCCGCAAGCCCACGGCGCTGCGGGTCGCCGCCGTCGAGGCGCTGCGGCTCGCCGCCACGCCCGCGGCCGTCGGAACGCTGCAGGGCCTCGCCGGCGACGCCGACCGCCAGGTCAAGGCGGCGGCGCAGGCCGCCCTCGTGGAGCTCAATAAGAAGAAGCGGTAGCCCCGGGGCGGGCTACTGTGGAATGAAGCTCATCTCCGGCGTCAGCCGTCGCGCGGCGGCGGCGAGCAGCCGGGCCGCGCGCTGCAGGTCCTCCACCGCAACCATTTCGTTGGGGCTGTGCATGTAGCGATTGGGCACGCTCACGAGGCCCGTGGGCACGCCGCGCAGCACGTTGTAGATGGCGTCGGCGTCGGTGCCCGTGTCGCGCGGCGCCGCCTGCACCGTGTACGGGATCTTCTCCGCCTCGGCGCATTCCACCAGCAGATCGAACACGCGGGAGTTGATCGACGAGCCGCGTGCCAGTACCGGCCCGCCGCCCAGCTTGTGATCGCCCGCCAGCTTCTTCTCGGCGCCCGGCCAGTCGGTCGCGTGCGTCACGTCCACCACCAGCGCCACCTGCGGATCGATGCCCACCGCGCTGGTGCGCGCCCCGCCGCCCGTCCAGGCGATTTCTTCCTGCGTCGTGGCCACGGCGAACACGGCCGCGTGCTTGGGCCGGTCGGCTGCCAGCAGGCGCAGCGCTTCGGCCACGACGTAGGCGCCGATGCGGTTGTCGATGCTGCGGCTCACGATGCGGCCGTGGGGCAGCTCGAGCACGCCCGCTTCCAGAACGGCGGCATCGCCCACGTGCACGCGCTCGATCGCCTCGGCCTTGTTGGCCGCGCCGATGTCGATCCACAGGTCGGCGACCTTCGTGACTTTGTCCATCTCGTCCTTCTTCATCAGGTGCACGGCCTTCTTGCCGATCACCCCGGGCACGGCGCCGCCCGGGCCGATGATGATCACGCGCTGGCCGACCAGCACCTGCGAGTCCCAGCCGCCGATGGCCGCGAAATAGAGGTAGCCGTCGTCGTCCACGTGGACGATCTGCAGTCCGATCTCGTCGATATGCCCCGCCAGCATCAGGCGTGGCTTGCCCTTCGGATTCACGATGCCGATCGAGTTGCCGCGCACGTCCGTTTCCATCTGGTCGGCGAAGCGCTTGACCTCCTCGCGCCACAGCCGCGCGGGTGCCGTCTCGAAACCGGACGGGCCGGGCGTGTCGAGCAACTGCTTCAGGAAACCGAGGGTCGAAGCGGGCATCAGGGAGTCCGAGTCGCGGGAAAAGTGAATGGGAGGTGAAGGCGCGTGCGCACACTGTCGGCGGCGCGGCCGGTTGCGAACGTCACCTGATACCCCGCGCGCACCGGTAAAGCGGACAAGCGGATAGTGCCGGCCGGCGCCACCTCGATGCGCACCACGGCCGATAGCTGCGTCCACGGCTTGCCCTGGTAGAAGACGAAATTGCCGAGCGATTGCAGGATCGGCACGCCCTTGTACCACAGCACCGGCTGCAGCACGTGGGGGTGATGGGCGATCACGAGGTCGGCGCCTGCGTCCACCAGCCCCTTCAAGAACGCGAGGTGCGTCTTGGGCGGCTCGTCGGCGTACTCGGTGCCGCCGTGCACGCTGACGATCACGAAGTCCACCCGGTGCGAAGCCTTGAGCCGTTTGATCGCGGGGTACAGCCACGCCGGGTCGCCCCAGGCGATGAAGTTCGCCCCGGCGTGCGTGTAGAACGACAGCGGCGCGGGGTTCCAGGCGCGCGTAACGGCGAAGAAGCCGACGCGCCAGCCGCGCACCCGCACGATCACGGGCTGCTGCGCCATCGCGCGCCCCAGGCCCGACCCCACGAACAACACCCCCGCGGCCGTGAGCCGGCGCATGGTCTCGAACACCGACTCCTGGCCGCCGTCCCAGGCGTGGTTGTTCGCCGTGCTGACGATGTCGAAGCCGGCCGCCGCCAGCGACCGCGCGGCGATCCCCGGAGCGGTGAACACCACGCCCGCGCCTTCCACCTTGTGCGTGTCCGGCGCGATCGGGCTCTCGAGGTTGCCGAACGTGAGGTCCGCCGCGCGCAGCGTGTCGAGCAGCACGGCGAACGGGTACAGCGTGTCGCCCTTCTGGAGGTAGCGCTTCGCCAGGTTGCGGCCGAGGTTGATGTCGCCCACCGCGTAGATGAGCAGCGTGCCGCGCGACGCCGCCGGTAGAGGAGCGGGCGCCTGGAACAGCGCGAAGGCGAGAAACAGGGCGGACGACATCGCGATCAATCTACACTCCTCCGTCAACCGTTCATCAACCCCACCAAACGAGCGCGGCCACGATCTCCGTGGCCGCGGGCACGAGGGACACGACCCACGCGTCAGCTCTTTTGCGACGCGACTCGGAACAACAGCACGCCCATCGCCGCGAACAGCAGCAGCGCGAACAGGTTGGAGTCGGCGACCGGCCCCAAGGCGTGGAAGATCGGCAGCTTCTCGGCTAGCGCGTCGGCCGAGCCGAGGAATCCCGCGATCGCGGCGAGCACGATGCCGCAGATGGCGCCGCCCGCGATCAGGCCGCTCGAAAACAGCACGCCCGCGCCTGACTCGACCTCGGCGATCGACTGTTGCGCGTGTTTCGCGCGGCGCTCGATCAGCCAGCGGATCACGCCGCCCGCGAACATCGCCGCCGAGGTCGAAATGGGAAGATAGACGCCCACCGCCACGGGCAGCGCCTGCACCCCCATCAGCTCGATCGCGATGGTGATGAACACGCCCAGCAGGACGAGCCCCCACGGCAGCTTGTGCGTGAGAATGCCGTCCGTGATGAGGGCCATGATCGTGGCTTTGGGCGAGTCGAGGCGCGGGATGGTGTGGCCCTTGTAGTCGTGGATGCGGCCGCCGATTCCCGGGTCGAGCACGTAGCGCAGCTCGTGGGTCGGCGCGTCCATGAGATACTTGCCCGCCGGCACGCCCTCGGTGACGACGTACACGCGGACGATCTGGTAGCTGCCGGCGTCCATGGAGTCGCTCCCCGCGACGCGGAACCCCGACATCGTGGTCGGCAGGATTTCGACCGGCGCCTGCGCGCCGCCCGGCGCGGGTACGAACGCGGCCGCGCTGAAGGCGGGGTGAGTCTCGGGGACGGGGTAGGTGTAGGCGCGGTTCAACAGCGTGAGCGTGTAGCCCACGACGAGCGCCGAGCCCAACGCGCCGACGAGAATGGCGATCTGCTGGCGCCGCGGCGTGGAGCCCACGAGGAAGCCCGTCTTCAAGTCCTGCGACGTGTTGCCGGCGTTGGCGGCGGCGACCGCCACCACCGCCGCGATCGAGATCGCCTGCACGCGGTGATCCACCCCCACCCAGCCGATCGCCACGAAGATCAAACACGTGCCGAGCAACGCGGCGATGGTCATGCCGGAAATCGGGTTGGCCGACGAGCCGATCTGCCCGCAGATCCGTGACGAGACGGTGGCGAAGAAGAAGCCGAAGATGACGATCAGCACGGCGCCCAGCAGGTTGACGTGCACCTGCGGCAGCAGTGCCAGCACCACCGCCAGGACGATGGAGCCGCCCAGCGTCAGCGAGATGGGGAGGTCGTCCTCGGTCCGCAGCTTGGTCACGGCCTGGCCCAGCCGCGAGTCGCGCAGATCCTTGAGGCTCGACGCGAACGAGCTCCAGATCGTGGGCAGCGAGCGGCCGAGTGCGATGATGCCCGCCGACGCCACGGCGCCGGCGCCGATGTAGAAGATGAAGCTCGCGCGGATCTCCCCCGGGCTCATGTCGCGGATCAGCTTCACCGGCGGGAAGCCGAACGGCTCGGTCAGGCCTGCGCCCACCAGCTTGATCGCCGGCGCCAGCACCAGGTAGGCGAAGCAGCCGCCCGCGAACAGATAGCCCGCGATGCGGGGGCCGATGATGTAGCCCACGCCCATCAGCTCGGGCGAGATTTCCGCCGAGACGGCGGCGCCGGGATAGAACGACAGCGCCTTGCCGGGCACGTCGCGCCACAGCTTCAGCCCGCCCATCAGGAACTTGTAGACGAACCCCACGCCGAACGCCTGAAACACGCGCTTCGCCTGCAGGCCGCGCTCCTCGCCCGCGATCAGCACCTCCGCGCAGGCGGTGCCTTCGGGGTAGATCAGCGTGCCGTGCTCTTTCACGATCAGCGCGCGGCGCAGCGGGATCATCATCAAGATGCCCATCAACCCGCCGACCGTGGCGAGGATCGCGACGCGTCCGATGTCGAGATCGTAGCCCATCAACAGGATGGCGGGGATGGTGAACACGACGCCGGCCGCGACCGAGTCGCTCGCCGAGCCCGTGGTCTGCACGATGTTGTTCTCGAGGATCGACGTGCGTCCGAGCGCGCGGAAGATCGTGATCGACAGCACGGCGATCGGGATCGAGGAGCTGACCGTCAACCCGATCTTGAGCGCGAGGTACACGCTCGAGGCGCTAAAGATGAGGCCCAGGATAAGGCCGAGGACCAGGGCGCGGGCCGTGAGCTCGGGCGGCGCCTGGGACGCGGGGACGTACGGCTGATGGTCGGCCATCGCGACTCCCCGATCGGGCTGGGCGTGAGCGCCCAATCTTGTTCCGATGGGCGGCGCTGTCCAGACGCGGGACCCCGCGCCTGCGTTTGACAGGGCTGGGCGTGCGTGGGATACTCGACGCCGAGCCCCGCATGACCATCGATCCGCTGTTCCTTTCCTTCCAGGAGGCCGTCGCCGGCCGCTATTCGCTCGAGCGCGAGCTGGGGCGCGGCGGCATGGGCGTGGTCTACCTGGCGCGGGAAGTGCGGCTCGACCGGCCGGTGGCGATCAAGGTCCTGCCGCCCGCGCGCGGCGCCCAGCCGGCGCTGCGCGAACGCTTTCTGCGCGAGGCGCGCACCGCCGCCAAGCTGTCGCATCCCAACATCATTCCGATTCACGCGGTGGACGAGGTCGGAGGCTTCGTCTTCTTCGCGATGGCCTACGTCGAGGGCGAGACCATCACCGCCCGCGTGGCGGCGCGGGGCCCGCTGCCGCCGTCCGAAGGAGCGCGCGTGCTGCGCGAGGTCGCGTGGGCGCTCGCCTACGCGCACGACCAGAACGTGATCCATCGCGACGTGAAGCCCGACAACATCATGCTCGAATCGACGAGCGGCCGTGTGCTCGTCGCCGACTTCGGCATCGCCGGCCTGGTGCGCGGCGCCGCCGGGTTGGGTGGCGGCGAGGTGATCGGCACGCCGGAGTTCATGAGCCCCGAGCAGGCGCTGGGCGAGGAGCTCGATCCGCGCAGCGATCTCTACGCGCTGGGCGTCACGGCGTTCTTCGTGTTCACGGGGCGCCTGCCGTTCGAAGCCGGCAGCGCTACGGAGATGCTCGCAAAGCAGGTGACCGCGCCGCCGCCGCGAGTGGCCGACGTCGCCTCCGGCATTCCGCGCCGTCTCGCGCAGCTCGTGGAAGCGTGCCTCGCGAAGGACCGCGCCGAGCGGCCCGCCAGCGCCGCCGACGTCGCCGAGCGGTTGGGCCAGGCGCTCGATAAGAAGAAGGACCTGCCGCTCGCGCTGCGCGCCTTCGTCAAACACGACTCCCGCTTCGGCGGCGCGGGCGTCCTGCTCTATCCGTTTGGACTGCTGCTCGGCTCGATATGGACAGGGATGTATTCGGGCGTGGCGGGTGGCATGACCGCGCTCGTCGCGGGGCTGACCGTGGTGCCCCTCGCCATTCTGGTAGCGCGAGTGCGCCGGCTGCTGCGCTCGGGGTTCGATCATGGGGATCTCGTGTTGGGCTTCAAGGCCGAGCTGGAGCAGCAGACCGAGGAGCGGGGCTTCGGCATCGGGCCGGGTGCCACGGGGCTTGAGCGGGTGCTCCGGGTCGGGGCGTTGGGGGGGGCTGTGGCTACGTTTGGCGGCCTGCTTGCGAACATGATGATAGGCTACCCATCATCAAATGGGTTCGCCGTGCTCACAGCGCTCGGCGGATTTGTCATGGTGGGCTGCGGTCTACCGTGGCTGGTGCTGCTGCAGCGACGCCGCGATGTCGATACCGAAGTCTACGGCCGCTTCTGGCGCGGGCCCTGGGGTCGCTGGGTGTTCGCCGCGGCACGCGCACTCACCCACGCCCGCGCCCTGCCGGCGCCGCTCACGCATCGCCCCACCGAGCTGTCGCTCGGCATGGCCGCCGACAAGCTCTACGCCGACCTCCCGAAAGAAACCCAACAGCAGCTGCGCGACCTGCCCGACGTGGTCCGCCGCCTGGAGGACGACGCCGGGCGCATGCGCCGCCGGCTGGAGGAGTTGCAAGACGCCTTGGGCGATAGCGGGGACAGGGGAATGGGGAAAGGGGAAGGGGAAGGGGTGATATCCCGGCACGACCGCATCGCGACGGATCTGCGGGCCGAGCGGCAACTGGTGCAGCAGCGCCTCAAGGACGCCGTGGCGGCCCTCGAGACCATCCGGCTCAACCTGTTGCGTCTGCACGCCGGAACGGCGACGGTCAAACACCTGACCACCGACTTGGGGCTGGCGCGACAGGTGGCGCGGGAGGTGGACCTGCTGCTCGAGAGCCAGCGGGAGGTGGAAGAGCTCCTCTAGCCGGCTCATGGCGGAGCCAGCATCTTGGCGGCGGTTTGCGTATTGCAGGAGGTAGCCGCTCCTGCGGCGCACTTCCCAAACATTCCGTGAGGCCGTCAATGACTCCGCGACTCCGGCCGCTCCTGGCCGTCCTCGCCACCACCGCGGTGGCGCCCCTCGCCGCTCAGACCGTTCAACCACTCGACTCCACCACGCTCGCCGGCTTCCGCTGGCGCAACATCGGCCCCGCGAACATGGGCGGCCGCACGTCGAGCGTGGTAGGCATCCCCAGTCCGTCCACGACGTTCTTCATCGCGGGCGCGGCCGGCGGAATCTGGAAGACGACCAATGCCGGCACGTCGTTCCGGCCGGTGTTCGACAACCAGCGCTGCATCTCCATGGGCGAGCTGGCCATCGCGCCGAGCGACACGACGCAGGTGTGGGCGGGCACGGGGGAGGAAGACTCCCGCAACACCATCTCTCCGGGCTGCGGCATCTTCAAGTCCACCGACGGCGGCATCACGTGGAAGTCCATGGGTCTCGAGAAATCGGGTGCCATCGGGCGGATCGTGGTGCACCCGACCAATCCCAACATCGTATACGTCGCGGCCCTGGGGTGGGCTTGGGCCGCGAATCCGGAGCGCGGCTTGTACAAGACCACCGACGGCGGCGCGACGTGGCAGCTCGTCAAGTTCATCAGCCCGCAGGCGGGCTTCATCGACATCGCGATGGATCCGAGCAATCCCGAGGTGTTGTTCGCCTCCAGTTGGCAGCGCGTGCGGGGCCCGTATTTCCTGAACTCGGGCGGCCCCGGCAGCGCCCTCTGGAAAACGACCGATGGCGGCAAGACCTGGACCGAAGTGAAGGGCGGCGGGTTCCCCGAGACCACCAAGGGCCGCATCGGGCTCGCCATCGCGCCGAGTGACTCGAAGGTGATCTATGCGCTGGTCGAGGCGGACACGACGCCCAACGCGCACCCCGACAAGACCAAGCCCGCGCAGACGCGGGCCTCGGGCTTATACCGCTCGGGCGACGGCGGGGCGACGTGGACCAAGATGAACTCGAACGACGTCCGGCCGTTCTATTACTCGCAGGTGCGTGTCGATCCCAAGGACCCGAACCGCGTGTACTGGTCGTCTACGCCCGTCAATTTCTCGAATGACGGCGGCAAGACCGTGGGCAACGCCACGCAGGGCATCCACGTGGACCACCACGCCATGTGGATCGACCCGAACAACGCCAACCACTTCATCGTGGGCGACGACGGCGGCGTGTCGCAGACGTGGGATCGCGGCGGGAACTACGACTTCCTGAACGTGATCACCATCGCGCAGCCCTACATCGTCAGCTACGACATGGCGTTCCCCTATCACGTGTGTGCGGGCCTGCAGGACAACGGCTCGTGGTGCGGGCCGAGCCGGCACAAGAACGGCTTGATCGACAACAGCGACTGGATCACCGTGGGCGGCGGCGACGGCTTCTACACGGCGCAGGACCCGACCGACCCGAACATCGTCTACTCGGAATCGCAGGGCGGCAACATGGGGCGGCTCAACCTCGCCACCGGCGAGCGCGTGTCGCTGCAGAAGCCGAACTGGCGGCCGCGCTACCAGCTGTTCGAGGATTCGATCGTGATCGAGCGGCCCGACACCACCAAGCCGCCCACCGCGGCGCAGAAGGCGCGCCTCGCAGACCTGCGCCGGCGCCAGTTGGCCGACTCGGGCGATCTCGACCTGCGTTGGAACTGGAACACGCCGTTCTTCATCTCGGCGCACAGCCCGATGACGTTCTATGCGGCCAGCAACAAAGTGATGAAGTCCACCAGTCGCGGGGAGAATCTCTCCCCCATCTCGCCGGATCTGACCACCCGCGATTCGGCGAAGATCCGCGTCAGCACGCAGACCACGGGCGGCGTGACGCCCGACGTGACCGGCGCCGAGACCTTCTGCACCATCGTGTCGCTCGCCGAATCGCCCATCCGCCCCGGCTTGCTGTACGCGGGCACGGACGACGGCAACGTCTGGCTGACGCGCAACGACGGCGGCACGTGGGAGAATCTCACCGGGCGGTTCCCGGGCGTGCCCGCGGGCACGTACGTGAGCCGCATCGAGGCGTCGCACTTCGATACCGCGACGTTCTACGTCACGTTCGACAATCACCGCAACAACGATTTCAACCCGTACGTCTACGCGACCACGGACTACGGCAGGACGTTCACCGCCATCGCGCACAACCTGCCGACCGGCGGTCCGGACTACGTCCACGTCGTGCGCGAGGACCCGACCAACCGCAACCTGCTGTACCTCGGCACCGACGTGGGCGCGTACGTGTCGCGCGACCGCGGCGCATCGTGGCAGCGCTTCATGACCGGTCTGCCCACCGTGCCGGTGCACGACTTGAAGATCCACCCGCGCGAGCGCGAGCTGATCGCTGCGACGCACGGGCGCGGCATCTGGATCGTCGACGTCACGGCGCTGCAGCAGCTGGGCGACAGCGTGCTCACCGCCAGCGCCTGGCTGTTCCAGCCCAAGACGGCGTATGAGTACGGCGAGCCGACGCGCGGCAACTTCTCGGCCGGCCAGAAGTACTTCCGCGCGCCCAGCCCACCCTACGGCGCGGAAATCGTCTATCGCCTCACCACGGGCGACCGCCGCACACCGGTGAAGGTCGTCATCACCGACGTGCGGGGCGATACGGTGCGCACGTTGAACGGGCCGGGCGGTCCCGGCATCCAGCGCGTTGCGTGGAATTTCGCCGGCAAGGCGCCCGTGCCGCAGCCGCTGTCGCCGTCGCAGAAGCGCGATAGCGCGTTGATCGTGGCGCGCATGAGGTTTGTGTTCGACTCGCTCGCCAAGGCGGGCATGAACGCGCAACAGCTCGATCCCATCAAGGACGCACTGATGAAGGGCGACGTGCAGGCCCTCACCCAACGCTTTGGGTTCGGCGGTGGCGGTGGTGGGGGCGGCGGCGGCGGCGGTGGTGCCGCCGCGGCTGCCGGTCGCTTCGTCGAGCGGCCGGGTGAGACGACGCCACGCGCGCCCCCAGCGGGCCTCGCGTTGCCGGCTGCGGGTGCCGGGGAGAGCGGCGAAGCCGCGCCTGACCCGTCGTTCTTGGGCCAGCTGGGTCAGCTGCTGCGCCCACCCAGCATGCGCGGCGGCGGCGGTGGGGGCGGGGGGGGCGGAGCCGGCGGCCTCGCGTTCATCGCGCAGGCGTTCGGTCGCGCCCCAGCCGGCGGCGGTGGCGGCGGCTTTGGCGGCGGGGGCGCGCCGCCGGTTTTGAGCGGCGACTACCTCGTCAGCATCACCGTGGACGGGAAGACGCTGTCACGCGTGCTGCGGGTCGAGCAGCTGCCGGGTGCCAATGCCGCCGGGTTCACCTTCGGCGAGGATGACGACGACAACCCCTAGGTGAGCAGGGGCGGCGTCAGCGGGGAGGGCGGGGGAGCGTGAGCGGCCCCCGCCCTTTTCGCGACGACGCGGTCCTGCCACACGCGAACGACCAGCAAGAGGATCAGCACTAGCGCGTAATAGACGGGCGTGGGGTTCTTGCCTTTGCCCGACCACATGAAGTGCAGCGTGCCGAGCGCCGCCGCGACGTAGATCAGGCGGTGCAGCGCGTTCCAGCGCCGCCCGCCCAGGCGGCGGATCGAGTTTCTGCTGGAGGTCAGCGCCAGCGGCCACAACAGCAGAAAGGCCGTGAACCCCACCGTGATGTAGGGCCGCTTCGCAATGTCCGCCGCGACGAACCCGAGCGCGAACCCCTGAACCGGGAAACCCTGATCGAGCACCAGGTAGATCAGGAAGTGCACGCACACGTACGAAAACGCCAGCAGGCCCAGCGTGCGGCGATAGCGGATCACGGCGTTCCAGCCGGTGAGCCAGCGCAGCGGCGTGATGGCGAGCGTCGCGAGCAGGAGCCGCAGCGTCCAGTCACCGGTGCGGTGGGTGATCTTCTCGATGGGATTGGCGCCCAACCGGCCGGCGAGCGCATCGCGCACGATCAGTGCGAGCGGCACGAGTGCGAGCGTGACGAGGGCGGCGTGCGGCAGCCACGCCTTCCAGTGTTGCCGCCAGCTGCCACTCACCGCGCACCACGCACTATCAGAAGTTGGTTCTCAGGTCCATCCCGGCGTACAGCGACGCGACCTGATCGGCGTAGCCGTTGAACGGCACCGTGGGCCGGCGGAACAGATCGCCGATGCGGCGCTCACGCTTCTGGCTCCAGCGCGGGTGGTCCACGTCGGGGTTCACGTTGGCGTAGAACCCGTACTCGTTCGGCGCCGCCATGTTCCACGTGGTGGGCGGTTGCTGGCGCGTGAGGCGGATGCGCACGATCGCCTTGATGCCCTTGAAGCCGTACTTCCACGGCACCACGAGCCGCAGCGGCGCACCGTCCTGGTTGGGCAGTGGGTTGCCGTACAAGCCCGTCACGAGCAGCGTGAGCGGATGCATCGCCTCGTCCAGCCGCAGGCCCTCGACGTACGGCCAGCCTAGGATGTCGGTCTTTTGTCCCGGCATCTGTTCCGGCCGGTACAGCGTCGTGAACGCCACGAACTTCGCGTTGGACGTCGGCTGCACGTCCTGCAGCAGCTTGGCAAGCGGGAAGCCCAGCCACGGGATCACCATCGACCACGCTTCGACGCAGCGCAGCCGGTACACGCGCTCCTCGGCCGGATAGCGTTTGATCAAGTCGTCGATGGCGAAGGTCTGCGGCTTATGGACCTCGCCCTCGATCGCGACGGTCCACGGCCGGGTGACCAACGCGCCCGCGTAACGTGACGGGTCTTCCTTCTCGTAACCGAACTCGTAGTAGTTGTTGTAGGTCGTGATGTCGTCGTACGGCGTGGGCTTGTCGTCCTCACGTACCCCAAGTCCTTTGACCGGGGTGAGGGACAGAGCCAGCGCGCCGAGGCTCGAGACGAACTCGCGGCGGCTGTGATAGGCGCGCTCGTCCGTGATCTCGGCCGGCCGGATGTCGGGTGGGCGTCGGATCAGCATCGGTGGATTCTACCCCGTCTTGACACCATCGCCCACCCCCCTATATCCGAGCCGTCCCGTCGGAAGTCGAGCATGGTCGAGTGGACCGTCAAGCTCGAGGCGGGGGATCCCGACGGCGCCTGGGACCTCTTCGTCGAGCGCTACCGCCGCCTCATCTTCGCCGCGATCCGGCACTACACGACGGAGCACGACGAGGTGATGGACGTGTTCGCGCAGGTGTGCGAGTCCCTGCGCGCCGACGATCTTGGCCGCCTCCGCCGTTACCTCACCCAGCGCGATCACCGCGCCCGCTTCTCCACCTGGCTCGTCACCGTCGTCCGCAACCTCACCGTCGATTGGTTCCGCCATCGCGACGGCCGGCAGCGTCTCAGCGCCATCGCCGCTGAGCTTCCCCCGCTGCAACGACGGATCTTCGAGTGTGTGTTTGCGGACGGACGGTCGCACGTGGAAACGTACGAGCTGCTCGCAGCTCACGAGGCTACGGGCCTCTCGTTCGGCGCGTTTCTCCGCGAGCTGCGCGCGACCTATCGCGCGGTGGCGGCCCGGCGGAAAGGGGCGCTGATGGCGGAGTTGTGGGGGCCGCCCCCGCCGCCCGAGGTCGAGCCGGCGGTGGCGGATACGCTCGCCCAGGGGGAGCAAGCCGCTCGGCTTTCCGAGGCGCTCGAATCACTAGCTCCGGAGGATCGCCTGGCGATTCAGCTGTTCGTCGTGGACGACCTGCCGGCGGCGGATGTCGCCCGCGTCGTCGGCCTGCCCAACGCCAAAGCCGTCTACAACCGGGTCTACCGAGCGCTCGCCGAGCTGCGGGTGCGGCTCGAGCGGGCGGGGATCAGCGGAGTCGACTTGTGAAACGGCGAGCAACCACGGCACCCGAGTCCGTCCTATGGCTATGACTTCTCAACCACCGGACGACATGTCTGCGCTCTTGCGCGCCACCGCCGCCCAGCCGGGTCCGGCCGGGCCTGATTGCCTCGACGAAGAGACCATTGCCGCCGTTGTCGACGGCACCATGGACCCCGTCGCGCGCAGCGCGGCCACGGGGCACCTCGCGTCCTGCGCCCGCTGTCGCGGCGCCGTCGCGTCGGTCGTCCGCGGGCTCGCCGATACCGCTGTCGCCCGCGAGATCACCGCGATCGACCGCGGGCCGGGACGCCGTTACGTCCGCTTCGTAGTGCCCGCGCTCGCCGCCGCGGCGCTCGTGCTTCTCCTTGTACGGCCTCGCGCCGCCGACGATGGCGTGTCGCCGCACCGGGCGCCCACGATCACCGCTGCCGCCGCGCCGGTGCCGCTCGCCCCGGTCGCGGCGGTGGCTGAGGCGCGGGTGCTGCGCTGGACGGCGGTGCCCGGCGCCGACCGTTATCACGTCACGCTGTTCGACGCTGGCGGGCGGGTGCGCTACGAGATGCAGCTCGCCGACACCGTGGCGGCGCTTCCCGATTCGGTCACGCTCATCCCCGGGCAGTCCTACTTATGGAATGTGGAGGCCCGGATCGGCTGGGACCGTTGGTCCAGCTCGCCCTTGACTGAGTTCTCCGTGGTGGCAGTCCCGCGCCGGTGACGCCGTTCCTCTTCGTCGTACTTGCCGCTCAGTCGCCCGCCGCCGACACGCTGCGCCAGCTCGCCCTACGGCTGCCCGAATCGGCGCTCGTGGCGGAGACGCGGGCGCGACCCACGGCGGCGCGCGAGGCGATCACCTTCGCGCTCGACCGCCACGATCTCGCGGTCGCGGGAAAGCTGAGCGCCGCCTACGCCGTCGCGTGGAGCGACTCGTTCCTGGTGCGCGAAGTGGCGCGCTTCGCGGCGTGGCCGCCCGACCGCCAGGCGGGCAAGGTCTGGGTGGATAGCGTGCGGCGGGCCGGCATCACCGTGTACGGACGGGACGGCGCCATGGCCGCCATCGCGGTGTGGCGGCGTGCCCTGACGCGCGCGCTGGCGATCAGCGACACAGGCGCGATCGCGTCGGTTCTGGGCAACATCGGCGCGGGTTTTTCCACCGCCGGGCAGCCCGATAGCGCCGAGCCGTATCTGCAGCGCGCCCGGACGCTGGCGGACGCGATCGGCGACGTGCGCGTCGCGGCGAATGCGATCGGCACGTTGGCCTCGGTGCTGGCCGACCGCGGCGACTTGGGCGCGGCGCGCGACGGGTACACGCAGGCCCTCGCGTTGCGCGCGAAGATCGGCGACACGCGCGGCATGGCTGCCGACTACAACAACCTCGGCTTGCTGGCCCAAACCGCCGGCGACCTCGCGGAGGCGCGGCGCCAGTTCGAGGCCGCGCTGGCGGTGAACCGCCGCGAGGGGCGCGACGACGTCGCCGCGACGAACCTCGTGAACCTCGCCGGACTCGCGAGTTTGGACGGCGACTTCGCGCGCGCCGCGGCTCTGTACCGCGACGCGCTGGCGACGTGGCGGGCGCGCGAGCAGTGGGCCGATGCCGCCGACGCGCTGCAGGGGCTGGGTCAGCTCGAGCTGCGCCGCGGCGATTACCCGGCGGCGCGAGCGGCGCTCGCCGAGGCGCTCGCCATTTACGACCGCACCGGCCCGCTGGAGTCGGCGTTGGCGGCGCGGCGGGCGCTCGCGAGCGCGCTCGCCGGGCAGGGTGAGCTCCAGGGCGCCGTCGACGAGCTGCGCCGGGCCCAGCGAGTCGCGGATTCCGCGCGCGCGGCGCCGCAAGTTCGCGCAGGGATCGCCCTCACCCGCGCCGACCTCGCCGTGCAGCTGAATGCGCTGGGCGACGCGGAACGGTTGTACGCCCGGGCCGAGTTTCTGTTCGGGCAGGCCGGCGATGCCGCGGGGACCGCCGACGCCCAGCAGGGGCGGGGGACGCTGCTGCTCGACAAGGGCGACTACGCCCGAGCGCAGGCGCTGCTCGACGGCGCGTTGCGCTCGCAACTGGCAGCGGGCCAACAACGCGCGGCTGCGGTGACGCGCCTCTCCCTCGGCGAGCTGGCTGCGGCGCGCGGCGACACAGCCGCCGCTCGGCTACAGCTCTCGCGCGCGGCGGCTGACCTCGCGCGCCTCGGCGATCCCGTCGCGGCCGCCGCCGCGATCGGCGAGCGTGCCGCGCTCGAGGACGCGGCGGGCTTCCCCGCGGCGGCCGAGTCGCTGTACCGCGTCGCCCTCGGGCAAATGGAAAGCCGGGTCGCGCCGGAAGTCATCTGGCGCCTGCATGCCGGGCTGGCGCTCGTGGAACGAAACCGCGGCGCGACCGACGCCGCCGCGCGCGACCTGCGCACCGCGATTGCCGACGTCGAGCGGCCCGGTGGGTCGCTGGCGGTCGCCGAGCGGCGCGCGGGATTCCTGGCGGACAAGTGGGACGTTTACGCGCAGCTCGCCCTCACGGAGCGCGCTCGCGGTCACGCGGGGGCGGCGTTCGAGGCGAGCGAGCGCCTGCGCGCGCGCGAGATGCTGGAGCTGCTGGCGCGCGGCCGCGTGGCCCCCGCCGATACGGCGGTCGAGCTGATCGCGCGGGAACAGGATCTGCGCCGCCGCATCGCGGAGCTGACGGGCACCCTGGAGGGACCGGCCACGCGAACGGAAGCCCTGCGCGGTCCGGATGTGGCCGGGGTAGGCGGCTCGACCCGCGAAGCGCTGCTGCGCGAGCAGGCGGCGTA
>JBGPOE010000043.1:0-20969 GCA_041487875.1 Gemmatimonadota bacterium
ATCGCGTTCTGCTTCACGTTCCTGGGCGCGCTGTGCGACGTCGTGCTGCTCGCGCTGCCGGGCATCACGCAGGGGCTGGGGTGGGCGGTGCGCGTGGCCGGCTGGTTCGCGAGCGGGTTGTGGTGCACGGTGCTCGCGCGCTGGCTGTGGTTCCATTACGCGCGCGATTTTGCGGACATGCCCGGACTGATCTGGGGCGGCGTTGCGATGGTCGTCATTCAGGCGCTGCTTTTGGTCATCAGAAACAAGAGATCCAGTTTGCAGTAGAGTTGCCAGACGGCAAGTTTCCAGCGGTTCCAAGTAACGAGAGGCCAGGAAGAACATCTCTGGCCTCTCTGTTGCTTGCGACCGCTGGCAACTTTGCCGTCTGGAAACTCTACTGTCGTCTGCCCACTGCCTACTGTTTGGCCCAGGTGTTATTCGCGCGCCGCACATCCGGATACCGATGATCCGGATCGACCTCGACCTTCACCAGGTCGGCGGGGAGGTCGCGCACGTACACGAAGCGCGAGCCTAAGTACCACACTTCGACGGGCAGCAGGACGCGCTCGCTGGCGCCGCCCGCGAACGTAAGCCGCAGGTCCACCGGCATCGGCAGCCCGCCCAGGCTCTCGAGGAACACGCTGGCGGACTTCGTGCCGGCCGAATCGACGCGCTGCTGTACCGAGTCCACCGCCTGATCCACCACGTCGGTGCGATAGAACCAGCCGCGCCAGAAGAACGACAGGTCCTCACCGAGCGCGTCGTCCATCGTCCGGAAAAAGTCCGCGGGCGTCGGGTGTTTGAATGCCCAGCGCCGGATGTACTCACGGAACGCGCCATCGAAGCGGGTCGAATCGCCCAGCATCGACTGCCGCAGCACGAATAGGCCGACGCCAGGCTTGAAGTAGGCAGCCACGCCGAGGAGGTTGCCGGGCACGCGATCGGCGGGGAGCATGGACGGTGCCTGGTCGCGCCCCGTGCTCGCGAATTGGCCGAACTGATCGATGCCGTTGCCCCCGATGCCGGTGGTGTCGTGATAGAAGACGCGCGCGGAATAGATGTTGATGAAGGTGTTGAAGCCCTCGTCCATCCAGGCGTACAGCCGCTCGTTGCTGCCCACGATCATCGGGAACCACTGATGGCCCAGCTCGTGCGTCGTCACGCCGAAGAGGCTCCGCCCGCTGGCGCGCGACGAGCAGAACACGATCATCGGATACTCCATGCCGCCCACCGGGCCCGCGATGTTGATGGCAGTGGGGTAGGGGTAGTGGAACCACTTCTCGCTGTAATGCTTGATCGTGTGACGCACGTACGCCGTGGAGTTGGCCCAGTCGGCGTCCGCGTCGGGCGGGTAGAACGACTGCAGCAGGATGCCGTCCCACGCGCTCGCGTCCCACACGAAGTTGGGGGCCGCCGCCCAGGCCACGTCGCGCACGTTCTTGGCGCTGAAGTGCCACGTGAGCGTGGGACTCGCGCCCGCGGGCCGGGTGGTGGCGGAGCCCGCTTCGGTCTTGCCGATGATCGACACGGTCGAATCGGCGCGGCGGGCGGCCGTGAGGCGCGCGCGCTCGGCGCCCGTCAGCACGGCCTCCGGGTTGAGCAGCGTGCCGGTTGCCGCGACCACGTAACTGCGCGGCACGGTGAGCGAAAAATCGATGTCGCCGTATTCGAGATAGAACTCGCCCTGGCCGAGGTACTGCTCGGTGTTCCAGCCGCGCACGTCGTCGTACACGGCCATTCGGGGATACCACTGGGCGATCTCGTACAGCCAGCGGCCGCCGAACTGCTGGCGACCCATGCGGTCGGAGCCGTGCTCGGGCACCTGGAGCTTGTAGGCGATGGCGAGCGTGACGCTCGCGCCGGGCGCGAGGGGCCGGTCGAGCTCGGCGCGCAGCATCGTGCCGTTCACCGTCGTTTGCAGCGGCACCGCGCGCGTGGCGCGCTTGGCCGCGCCGGGCCGGACGGCGGCGAACGACGTCAACATGTCGCCGCCCTCGAATCCCCGCGCCGCCCAGCGCGCGTCGGCGGGATTGATGAAACTGCCGCGGCTGTCGGTCTTGTAGATGTTCTGCTCCACCTGCAGCCACACGTAGGTCAGCGTGTCGGGCGAGTTGTTGGTGTAGCGGATCGTCTCGTCACCCGCCACGGTATGCGTCGCCGTATCGAGCGCCACGTTGATCACGTAGTCGGCGCGCTGCTGCCAGTAGCGCGGGCCCGGCCGGCCGCTGCCTTCGCGCACCATGTTCGGCGTCGGCAGCTCGAGCCGCCGAAACGGCGATGTGTCCCTGCTCGCGGCGGGCAGTGACGGCGGTGACGGCGGTGACGGCGGCAGGGGCTGCTGGACCAGCGCGGCGAGCAACAGTGGCGCGACGAACATCGGGGAGCCTCGTAGGGAGAGTGGGACGGCGGAGAAAATCTAACCCGGCGTGCGCGCGGATGACACGCGTCCCCGAACGCAACAGCGGCTGGCTAGCGGTTCGGGTCAACCCTAGATTCGGCGGTCATGAAGGTCGCGCGCATCGCCCTCCCCGTGTTGCTTGCCGTGATCGCGTGCGACCACCCCACGCCCCCCGAGCCCGGGAACTACACGCCGGGCGGGCCGTTCAGCACCGCCGTGCCGCGCCAGCTGACGTTCAGTCCGGGCCCGGACTTGACGCCCACGTGGCTGCCCGACGGCTCGGGCATCCTCTATCAGTTCGAGCGTCTCGATCAGCCTGACGGCGACCGCTGTCTCGGCATCCTGCCGGCGGAGGGCGGGACCCTGCGCGCAGAGATATGCAATAACACGTTGGCGGGTGCCGACTCCACCGACGCGTACGGCGACGCGGCCGTGTCGTCGTTGGGGCGCATCTTCTTCACGCGGGCCAGTGCCGCGTGGCGACTCCACAATCTGGCCCCAGCCGTGGCGGACATCGTGGTGGCGAACCTCGCGACTCCGTGGATCGTGCGGAGTATCCGGTCGTTGCCGTACTCGGTGGCGCCAGGCGGTCCAACGCACTTCGCGGTGGCTCAGCCACGCTGGCTGGGCGATAGCGCCGTCGTGTATGTGGCCCAAAACGTCTTCTACATTCGGGGCGTCGGGTACGACACGCTCCGCGTGGGGATCGAGCTGGCGCGGATGGACCTGCGCGTCTCACCCGGCAGCGTCACGCGGATTCCCGGCACCGACAGCGCCTCGTCCGTGGCGCTCGGAGCGGGCGACACTATCTATTACACGGTCGCGGGCGACTCCCGCGTCTTCCGCCGCACGCTCGGGAGCGGCGACACGGCGACCGTGTGGGACTTCGGTGCGGCGGGCATCGCCCGCGATGTGCAGATCCGCGGCGCGAAGCTGTATGCGGTGGTGGGCGGCGTCGTGTCGTACACGCACGACTCGACACTCGGGCCCGTGCAACGCGACGGCGGCGGCTCCATCCACGCGGTGGATCTGGCGTTGGCCACGGACACGCCGATCCCTCTCAGCGGATTCTACCGCCATATCGCATTGTCGCCCGACGGACGACGCATCGCGGCGGAGGGCTACGCGGTGGGCGTCGCATCACCAGGGCCGGATATCTGGCTGTTGGACGTACCGTGAGACGCGGGCTGCTGGCGTTCGTTCTGGTGGCGGGCGCCGCGCCGCTCGCGGGCCAGGCGACCGGCGCCATCGCGGGCCGCGTGCGCGACTCGAGCGGCGCGCCGCTGCCATTCGCGCGCGTGGTGGTCGGCAACGGCCGGCAAGGCGCCGAAACGGATTCGCTGGGCAACTACCGCATCCGCGAGGTGCAAGCGGGCTGGCACCAGGTGACCGCGCGGCGGGTCGGCTTTCAGGCGGTGTCGCGCGACAGCGTGCTGGTGCAGGCCGGCCAGACCACGATCGCCAACTTCGTGCTGTCCTCGCCGCTGAGCCTGACGCCCATCGTGATCGAGACCTCGGCCGACACGCTGCTCGACCCGCTGGCGCCGGCGGACGTGCAGCGCATCGGCGGCGACGAGATGCGCCGCCTGCCGGTGACGACGGTCGAGGAGGCCGTGGCGCTGTCGGCGGGCGCCGTGGGCGAGAGCTACCGCGGCGGCCGGGTGGGACAGCAGTCGTTCGTCCTGGATGGGCTGGGCGTGAAGAACCAGCTCGACGCCTCGACCGGTGGGCTGGGGCTGCGCATTCCGCCCGACATTCTCACCGAAGCGTCGCTCGTCACCAACGGCTTCTCGGCGCGCTACGGCCAGGCGATCTCCGGGCTGATCAACGTCGTCACGAAAGATGGCGGCGAGCGCTGGCAGGGCCGCGCCGCGTACGAGACCGACCGGCCGCTCTGGGCCTCCGCCGACATGGGGCTCGATCGTTTCGTGCTTTCGGGCGACGGCCCGCTTCTGGGCGGCGTGCGTTTCGCGGGCGCGCTCGACGCCGAGGCCCGGCTCGACGCGGACCCCGTGAACGCTCCGGCGCCCACCGACCCGCGCGACCCGCGCACTGCCGTGCCGTGGCTGCTGCCGCACAACGCGGGCGAGCACTACGACGGCGCCGCGAAACTCACGGTGCCGATCGGCGGACGCCACGCCCTGCGGCTGTTCGGCGCGCGCTCGGTGGAGCGGCGCCTGCTGTTCGACCCGGCGTACAAGTACGACGACGCCCTCGCGCCGGCGCGGCGGGTCACGGGGACGCTCGTGAGCGGGCACCTGCAGCATCTGGCGAGCCTCGACGCGTTGCATCCGCTCACCGCGGATCTGCGCGTCGGCTGGTTCAACCGGGAATTCATGCAGGGCTCGCTGCTGTCGCAGCCGCCATTCCATTTCGGCGCGTTCAGCGGCGATCCGATGTATTTCCTGGGCGGGGACGTGGCGCTGCGCCAGGATACCATTGCGGCGCAGAATGCGTTGCCGGGCTTCGTCCCGCCCGAGTACAGCGTGCGCACGCCGTGGGGCGTGCCGGCGTTCTTCGTGGGGACGGGCTCCCGCGGCAGCATCGGGTGGAACCGCTTTCAGGAGCTGCGCGGCCAGCTCGACCTGGCGTGGGGCCTCGGTCAGGATGCCGACTGGTACTTTGGCGGCGAGCTGGTGCGGCAGCGCGTGCGCACCTTTCAACGCGTCTTTGCCTACCTGCCGGTGGGCGACAGCGTGCCGCCGCCCTCCGCGGCGGACTTCCGCCCTACCTCCGCGGCGGCCTATTCCGAGTGGCAGCTCCGCACCAGCGACTTGGGCTTCACCATCGGCGTGCGCCTCGACCAATTCCAGCCGCGCTCCGACACTGGCACGGGCCTCGCGGCGCGCCCGCGCTGGACGTTCAGCCCGCGCTTCGCCGTCTCGACGGTGCTGTCGGGGGCGACGGTGATCGCGAGCTTTGGCCGCTTCGCGCAGGCGCCGGACTATCAATATCTCGTCGACGCCGCGTTCGACGACACGCTGCGCACCGGCCGCTTCCGGCGCGGTAATCCCGACCTGGGCTACGAGACGGCGACGCAATTCGAGTTCAGCGTGCGGGCGCGCCCGTCGCCGCGCACCAATTTGCGGACCAACATCTACGTGAAGCGGATGGAGGGTCTGGTCGCGTCGGTGCCGCTGTCGGTCAGCGCCGACTCGAGCATTTTCGGCAACGCCGACTACGGCTCGGTGCGCGGGGTGGAGGCGCTGCTCGAGCGGCCGATTCACGGCGGCTGGGGCGCGCGGATCACGTACGCGCTGCAGTCCGCCACCGCCACGGCCACCAACGCGTTCGAGTTGTTTCGCCGCATCCGCATCAACACGCTGGGCGACACGGTTTTTCCGGGCAGCGTCGAGTTCCCGCTCGACTTCGATCGCCGCCACGGCCTGACGGTGATACTGCAGGGCATCGTGACCGACAGCGTGGTCCATGCGGTCCCGGTGCTGCGGCCGCTGCGGGGCGTCGAGACGGCGCTGATCGCACGTTACCAGTCGGGCTTGCCGTACACCCGCACCAACGCCGCGGGCGACTCGCTCATCGGTTTGCCCAACAGCAACCGCCTGCCGCCCACCGAGACCGTCGATCTGTTGGTGCGGCGGCCGCTGCGTTTCGCGTGGCTGCAAGGCTCCGTCTATCTGGACGTGCGCAATCTGTTGAACCGGCGCAACATCGAGTCCGTGCGTCGCGACACCGGCTCTCCGGGCCTGGGGCCGCAGGATGTGTCCGCGATGGCCGAGAGCGCCTACGCGGCGCACCCGGAGGCGATCCCGTACGAGTCGCTGCGGTACCGGGCATGGGCGGATTTGAACGGCGACGGGATGATCGCGGGATCGGCCGAGCTGCTGCCACTGTATCTCGCCGCCGCGCGCGACTTCGCGCAGCCGGTGTTCTTCTTCGGGCCCCCCCGGCTGCTGCGATTGGGTATGGAGTTCGACTTCTAGACCATCCGATGCGCGCCGTCGCGCTGCTCCTCGTCGCCGTCACCGCGTGCGCCTACGACGCGCCCTGGACCCCGAAACCTTACGGGCCGGACACGCCGTTCGACCCGGGCTCACCGGGGCGCGTGACGATCAACGTCGGCGTGGATCGCACGCCGGCGTGGCTCCCTGGCGACAGCGCCCTCCTCTATTCGGTCGAGCGCACCGGCGATCACGACCGCTGCCTCGGCGTGTTGAGCGCGCGGACCTGGACGCTGCGGCGCACGCTGTGCCACGGCGGTGTCGCGCGGGACAGCATCGTCGATGCGTTCGAATGGCCAGGTGTGAGGAGCGGATCGCTGGCATTCCAATGGGGTCAGTGGGCAGTGACCGGCGTCCGGCCGATGACGCGCCGCCTCATGGTGGCGGCCATCGACCGGTGGGATCACGGTCGCGTCTTGCTCGAGTTCCTCCCATACGGCGCCGGACTCGAGTACGTCGACGGTGTGCGCAATCTGCAATGGCTGAGCGACACGTCGCTCGTATACGTGCACGAGCAGATGCACGTGTACTTCGGCCGCCCCCCCGATCCGCCCGTGTGGGACACCGTCTTCGCCGTACTCGACGTAGAGCGCATCGATTTCGGCTCGAGCGTACCCGTCGTCACGGTCGTGCCCGGTACGGCGGGCGCGACGTCGCTGGCCGTGAACGACAGCGCGACCGCGATCTATTACACGCTGCCCGGCGACTCGCTGGTGTACCGCCTGCCGCTCGATGCGGCGGTCGCGAGCATCGCGTACGCGTTTCCCGGCGGCGTCTTCCCGATGGACGTGCAGGTGCGGGGCGAGCGGCTGGTCGCGGCAGAGGCGGGCGAGCTGCACCTGGTCGATCTCCAAGCGCTGACCGACAGTGTGGTGACGGGACCCGGCGTCGCGTTCAGTCATCCGGCGCTATCGCGTGACGGCCACCTGATCGTGGTCGAAGGCGACGCCGGGTTCGGTGTCTCTGATCTGTGGCGCGTGACATGGCCGTGAGACGGCTGGCGCTCGCCGGCGCCGCGCTGCTCGCCGCGGGAACCGCGTCGGGCCAGGCGACGGGCGCGCTCGCGGGCCGCGTGCGCGACGCCACCACGGGCAAGATCATTGTGTTCGCGCGCGTGAGCGTGGACGGCGGGCGCTACGGCGCCCTCACCGATACGGGCGGCGCCTACCGCGTGCTCGGCCTCGCGAGCGGGCTGCACGCCGTCACCGTCGCCCTCATCGGCTACGCAACCGCCGGGCGCGACAGCGTGCTCGTAGCCGCGGGCCAAGCGACGATCCTCGACTTCGCGCTGCGGCCGCAGGCTGTGCCTCTGGGCGCGGTGCCCGTCGTGACGACGCGCGATCCGGTGCTCGATCCCCTCACCCCCGCCGACATCCAGCGCATCTCCGGGGCCGAGATCCGCCGGTTGCCCGTCACCACGGTGGCGGAAGCCGTCGCCCTTTCGGCTGGCGCCGTGGGCGAGAGCTACCGCGGAGGGAGATTGGGCGAGCAGTCGTTCATTCTCGACGGCCTCGGGGTCAAGAATCAGGTGGACGCCTCGACCGGCGGGATCGGCATCCGCGTGCCGCCCGACATGCTCACCGAAGCGTCGCTCGTCACCAACGGCTTCTCGGCGCGCTACGGCCAGGCGATTTCCGGGATGGTCAACGTCGTGACGAAGGACGGCGGCAGCCGCTGGCTGGGGCGCGCGGCATACGAGACGGGACGGCCGCTGCCGGGCTCGCTCGGCTCCAAGCTCGACCGCCTGGTGCTCGCGGCGGACGGCCCGCTCACGCACGGCATCGCCTTCGCCGGCGCGCTCGACGCCGATGCGCGGCTCGACGCCGATCCGGTCAATGCGCCGGCGCCCACGCAAGCGCTCGATCCACGCCGCGCCGATCCCTATCACCTGGCGCACAACAGCGGCGAGCGGCTCGATGCCGCGGGCAAGCTGACCGTGCCGCTGGGCAAGAGCCGCACGCTGCGCCTGTTCGGCCTGCGCTCGATCGAGCAGCGGCTGCTGTACGATCCGCCGTACAAGTACGACCCGGCGCTCATGCCCGGGCGGCGCGTGGGCGCCACGCTCGCCAGCGTCAACCTGCAGCACGCCGCGGGGAGCGTGGTGAGCGAGTTCCGGCTGGGCTGGTTCGACCGCGATTACTTCCAGGGCGCGCTGGCCACGCAGCCGTCGTATCGGCTGGGCGCGGCCACGCTGCAGTCTTTTCATTTCTTGGGGGAGGATCTGGCCCGGCGACAGGACACGCTGGCGGCGCGCGCGCCGGTGGCGGGGTTCTCGGACCCCGATTTCAGCGCTGCCACGCCGTGGGGTGTGCCGGCGTTCTTCTTGGGGAGCGGTCCCCGCGGCGACTTCGGCTGGAATCGCTTCCGCGAGCTGCGCGGCCGGTTCGACCTGAGTATCGGCGCACCGTCGGGCGAGGTCGGCATGGGCGTCGAGGTGCTGCGCCAGCGGGTGCAGACGTTTCAGCGGGCGCTCGCGTATCTGCCGACGACCGATAGCGGCGTCCCTCCGCCCGCGGCGTCGGACTTCTCGCCCACCATCGGCTCGTTCTATCTCGAGCCGCAGCTGCACACGCCGGAGTTCGCGCTGACGCTGGGTTTACGCTACGACCTATTCGATCCCGGCGGCGAGGGCTCGCGCGCGCGCGCCGCGCATTCGTCCTTCAGTCCCCGCTTTGGATTCTCGACCGTGCTGAGCGGCGCCACGCTCGTGATCAGCTACGGCCGCTTCAGCCAGGCGCCCGATTACCAGTACCTGGTGGACGCCGCGTTCGACGACACGCTACGCACGGGCCGCTTCCGCCGCGGCAATCCCGATCTCGGCTTCGAGCGCGCCACGCAGTGGGAGTTCAGCCTGCGCGCGCGGCCGTCGCGGCGCACGTCGATCCGCGTCAACACGTACTTCAAGGAGATGGACGGGCTGGTGGCGTCCACGCCCGTGGGTACCAACCCCGACTCGGCCGTGTTCAACACGTTCGACTTCGGGAGCGCCAAGGGTCTGGAGTTGTTGTTCGAGCGCGAGCTGACGGAAGGGTGGAGCGTGAAGGTGTCGTACGCGCTGGCGCAAGCGCAGGCCACCAACACCAACGCGTTCGAGCTGTTTCGCCGCATCCGCGGCGAGCCGCCACCCGACAGCACGCTGCCGTCGCGGCTCGAAGTGCCGCTCGATTACGACCGCCGCCACGCGCTCACCGTGATCAGCCAGCTGCAGGTGCCGCATGCGCGCTGGGGCGCGCTCGTGGGGCTCGAGGCTGCCGCGATCCTGCGGTTCTTCTCGGGGCTGCCGTACTCGCTCACCAACTCCGCGGGCGACACGCTGATCGGCCTGCCCAACAGCCAGCGGTTGCCGCCGCAGGCCACGCTGGATCTGCTCTTGCGGCGGCCGTTCTCCCTGGCGGGACGGCGCGGCAGCGTGTATCTCGACGCGCGCAATCTCTTGAATCGTCGCAACGTGATTTCGGTGCGGCGCGACGTGGGGTCGCCCCAGCTGACGGCGGCGGGGATCGATTCGCTGGCGGAGGCGGCGTATCGCGCGCATCCCGAGCCGATTCCGTATGAGTCGGCGCGGTATCGCTCGGCCGCGGATCTGGATGGGGACGGGTACATCGACGGGCGGGCGGAGCTGTTCCCGATGTATCAAGCGGCCGCGCGGGACTTCACGCAGCCGCTCTTCTTCTATGGTGCGCCGCGGGTAATGCGGATTGGCGTGGAGTACGAGTTCTGATCGGGGGCTTCAGGCGCCCACGGCCGCGAACGCCCGCACCGGAAACGATCCCATCGCTTTGACTTTGACCGGCGCGGCCGTGAAGCGAAACGGCCCGGCGGGAATCGCGCCCAGGTTGGTGAGATGCTCGGCGATGGGAATGCCGGCGCCGAGCAAGATCGTGTGCACCGGACGCGCGCCGTCGGTGTTGTCATCGATGTTGAGCGAGTCGATCCCCACCAGGGCCGCGCGGCGGTCGGCCAGCAGCTGCGCCGCGTCGCGCGTCAGGAACGGATGGCCCTTGAAGTATTGATCGGTGCGCCAGTGGCGATCCCAGCCGGTGTGCACCAGCACGGCCTTGCCCTTCACCTGCAGATCGGCGAACACCTTGGCAGCGATCGCCCGGCCGCGCTCGACGGGCCGATGCACCACGATGGCATCGAGGTTCGCCACCGACTCGAGCGCCAGCTCGGCGAGGTCCTCCCCCTTGGCATAGCGATGGAATGGCGCGTCCACGTACGTGCCCGTGTTGGCGATCATCTCGATCTTGCCGATCTGGAATTCCGTGCCGGGCGCGTAGCGCGTGTGCGACGCCTCGCGCGACAGAAAGTCGCAGACCAGGGGAGCGGGAAAGCCCTCGAGCGTCACCATCCCCGACTCCACCGTGTGACTCAGGTCGATCAGGCGCGTCATGTCACCCCGTGCCGCTGTGCGTTCCATTCCTGCAGATAGCCGCCTGCCACGCCACCCACGACCATCAGCAGGCCCAGCACGCCGTATGGCGCGAGGTGCTGACGGAAGAGAATAAAAGCGAGAATGGCTGCCATCACGGGCTCGATCGTAGCCGCGACCGCCGTGGGGGCCGCTTCGATGCGCCGCGTGGCGTTGAAGAAGAGGAAGTTCGCCGCCAGCACCGTCGCCGCTGCGAGTACCGCCACGTAGATCCAGGCGTCGGGCGTCGCGGGTGCCTGCGGTGTGTGGCCCGACAATGGCAGGACGATGCCCAGCACGACGATCCCACCTACGATTTCCAGGAATAGCACCTTCACGACGCCGTAGCGCGGCACCGCCCAGCGGGCGAGCAGGGTGGTACCGGCGTACGACAGCGCCGCCAGGCCGCCGCCCACCACGCCCGCCGCCACGCCCTTGCTCACGCCCTCGGCGCCGGCGTTGCTGCCGCCCTTCACCGTCAGCGCCGCGCCCACCATCACCAGCACGGCGAGCAGCAGGCGCGCGGGCGTGATCCGCTCGCCGAGCAACGGCTTGGCGAGCAGTGCCACGAGGACGGGAGCGGTGTAGAGCAACGCCGCGGCGCCGGCCACGCCCGCACCGGCAATGGCGTACTGATAGGCGAGCTCGAACAGTGCCACGAGCAGCCCGCCGCCCAGTCCCACCATCAACCAGCCCTTCACGTCCGCGCGGAACATGTCAGGGTGCAGCGCCCCGTAGGTGAGGAGCCCCGCCATACCCAACAGCAGACGCCAGAAGCCGATGCCGGTGATGGCGGCGCCCTGGTTGTACAACTCGGTCGAAAGCGGGCCGGTCATACCCCACAGGGAGCCCGCGGCCACCGCGAACAAGTACCCGGCAATGCGCGAACCGCGTGCCGGGGTGGGCGTCATTTCCATCGTGTCAATATCTCCTCGCGCCGGAACGTCCGCACGTCGCTCCTGAACAGGGCCAGGTCGATCACCGCCAACACCAGGCACGCGATCCACAAGGCGGTGAAGGAGGTCGTGAGCACTTTGCCGAACAGGCCGATTAGGATCAGGAACCCGGGGATGATGGCGAGGGCCGTCGCCTGCACCGTCGCCTGCGGGTCCGTCGCTTTCGCCGAGAAGCGCATGGTCACGAGCACCACCGCCGTGGCGAGCAGCGGCGCGAGGGCGCCGATGCCCAGCGCCCAGAAGCGGTCGGGCAAGAGCGCCGCGGCGTAGCGACCGTGCGTCGTGATGTCCACCAGTGTGATGGCGACGAGCGCGGTCGCCCACGTCATCGCGACGGTCGGCGCTCCCGCGGCGAGCAGCTTGCCCAGCAGGAACTGCCGGTCCGTGATCGGCGTCGCGAGAATCGGCTCGAGCGTGCGCTGCTGCTTTTCTCCGACGATCGAGAACGCGGCCGACGTGGACGACAGCGCCACCGGCATCAGCAGGAACAGCACCGCAACGCTGCGCAGCAGGTAGCGCGTCATTCCTTCCTCGGGACTGACGCCCGCGAAGTCCGGCATGATCTGCACCAAGTGGGCGATTTGCATCATCCCGGCGTCCTGCTTCGCCATCGCTTGCCGGATCACCAGGGGCGCGAGCGTGGCGAGGAACGTGGGCAGGCCGATCGCCAGCACGGGGAACACCAGGTACACGGGCCACACCCGGCTGTCGGTGCGGATCGCCTTCAGCTCTTTTTGCAGGAACAGCAGCAGCACGCGCATCAGTGGTCGCCCCGCAGCGTGTGCAGGTAGATGGACTCGAGCGACGGCGTCTCGGGCCGCACCTCGAGAATCTCCGCGCCGCCGCGGACCAATGCCGCGACCACGCGCGGCACGTCAGCCGCCGCGTCACCCACGGTGATCCGCAACGTTTCGCCCGTGACCTCCACGTGGGGCGCGAACGGCTGTCCCTCGAGCAGACGGGCGTGCTGGGCGGCGCCCGCGCGCACCGCCACGTGCACCCGCGCGCCGTCGCCCGCGCCCGCGCGCAGGCGCTCCAGCGTGTCGCACGCGAGCAGCCGTCCTTTGAGAATGCCGACCAGATCCGCGAGGCGCTCGGCTTCGTCGAGATTGTGCGTACAGACGACGATCGTCCGGCCGCCGCTCTTCAACTGCAGGATCAGCTCGCGCACCGCCAGCGCCGCTTCGGGATCGAGTCCCGAGGTGGGCTCGTCGAAAAAGACCACTTTCGGATCGTGAAACAGCGCGCGAATGATGGCGAGTCGCTGCTTCATGCCCTTGGAGTAACCGCCGACCGGCTCGCCGCGCCGATCCCACAAGTCCATCAGGCGGAGGTAGTGAGTCAGCCGGGTGCGGATCAGCGGGTCGGGCATGCCGTAGAGACGCCCGAAGAAGAACAGGTTGTCCCATCCGGACAGGCGGTCGTAAAAGCCGGGCGCTTCGGTGAGCAGGCCGCACGCGGCGCGCACGGCGCGACTGGCGCGGGCGTCGGAGCCGATGACGTGGCCCGCCACGATGGCGCTGCCGGACGTGGGCCCGATCAGGCCGAGCAGCATCCGCACGGTGGTGGTCTTGCCCGCGCCGTTGGGCCCGAGCAGCGCGAACAGCTTTCCTTCGGGGACGTGAAAGGTCAACGCTTCGACCGCCGGCCGCCCGTCGAAGCTGCGCGACAAGCCGTGGGCGGAGATCACGCGGTCGGGCGGCTCACACCAGCTCGCCGGCCAGCACCGTCACCGCCTGGCCGCCCAAGCCCACGCGGTCGCCGCGGACGTGGGTGCGCACCACGCCGCCGCGCGGCGACGCCTGGTACCCGACCAGCTCGGGCCGGCCCAGCTTGGCGCTCCAATACGGCGCCAGGCAGACGTGCGCCGAGCCCGTGACGGGGTCTTCGTTGACGCCCGCCGCGGGGGCGAAGAAGCGCGACACGAAGTCGCAATCGCCGGGCGCGGCGCGGCTCGTCACGATCACGCCGCGCGCTTGAACCTTGGCGAGCGCGGTGAAATCCGGCTCGAGCCCGCGCACGACGGCTTCGCCGTCCACCTCGACGAGGTAATCGAATTCGTTGCGGCCCACGTAGCGGGCAGCCGGCAGCCCGAGCGCCGCCAGCATTCCGGCGGGCGGCTGCGCCGGCTGCTCGCGTTTCGCGGGGAAGTCCATCTCGATCCACGCACCACGCCGCTCGGCGGTGAGCAGGCCGCTCTTGGTGTGAAACCGCGCGACACGATCCGCGGGCAGGTGCCCGTCCTGCCACAGGACGTGCGCCGACGCGAGGGTGGCGTGGCCGCATAGCGCCACTTCGACCGCGGGTGTGAACCAGCGCAGCGCGTAGCCATCGCCATTGGCGTGAAGGAAGGCGGTCTCGGAGAGATTCATTTCGCGGGCGATGTCCTGCATCCAGCGCTCGTCGCGTGGGGCGGGGAGGACGCAGACGGCCGCGGGGTTGCCGGCGAAGGGGCGATCGGTGAACGCGTCGACTTGTACGATGCGCAGTCCCATGCCCCTAAACTACAAGCGAAAGCTCGTCTTGGCGTGCAGCAGGCTGTCTTCGTCCCCCGCGAGGACCAGCTCGATCAGGTGGTCGATGCCGTAGCCCTCGGTGATCGCGAGGATCGGCGTGGCGGCGTCCACCGGCAGGTCGAACACCAGCCGCACCATGTAGGACGTCCCGGGCTCCACCTGACGGTCGAGCGATGCGTCCGTGCCGCCCGCGAGCTGTTGCTCGGCGGCGGTATCGCGGACGAAACGCCGGCCTTGGCCGTCGGTCACGACCGCGCACGCGTGGTGGAGGCGCAACGGGACGCGCCGGGCGGAGTTCGAAACGCTCACTGTGACGACCCAGAGCCGGCCTGCCGCTATGGTCTTCGCGGTATCGACCGCCTCGACCGAAATGCCCATGTGACAGTCGAGGTAGAAGCCGCAGAATTGCTTGGGCTCATGCAAGCCCAGCACGCGCGGCCGGCTCGTCAGGGACATCGTCAACAGGATCGCCGCGTACGCGGCGGCCCAGATCAACGCGCCCAGGCCGATGGCCTGGAGCAGCTCGCGCTTCTCGCGCAGCAGCGCATGGATGACGCCGACGGTCGCGACAAACGCGGCGACCACCGTGAGCAGCAACAGCAGAATACCGCCGAAGGGTGTGTTCATGGTGCGGACCTGTGGACCGCGGCACAGGCCCCGCGCAGCTCGGGAGCGTGGGCGTGCACGAGGTTGCGGGCGACGCCGCGCGGCCACGTCCACGAGCGCCAATCGGCGCTGGCCGCGGGCCCCCAGTGCACGAGGAAGCGGTGCGCCACCGCGCACTGCGACTTCGCATCGAGCTGCGGGAAGACGGCGAGCAGCGGCGGCACGGCATCGGCGCCGAGCGACGCGGCGTAGGCGGCATCGAACTCCTGCTCGGTCGCGGGGCGCGCCAGGTTGTAGCGCACGATCAGCGCGTCGGGGTTGGCGAGGTGCAGCGCGCTCAGGATGGCGAGCCCTTCCACCAGGCCGCCCGACGCGAACCAGGCGCGCCGTCCCCGCAACACGGTGACCGCGAACCACCCGAACAGCAGCGCGAGATAGATCATCCCCGCCGTCGCAAACAGGCGGACCTCCGACAACCCATACGCCGCGACATAGAGCCGCATCCGCGTAAGGCCTGAGACCATGACCACCGCGAGCTGCACGAGCAGCAGCCCCGCCAGGTAGCGGAACGAACGCACGTGGACCGGCGTCTCGTGCCGCACCAGCCAGTCGCCGCCGAGCAGCACGGGCAGCACCAGGACGCTGGCCCAAACTAGTTGAAAGAATCCGCCGCGAGCGTACTGGGCGTAGGTGAGTCCCGTCGTTTGTTCGACCAGACTCGTGCCGCCGAAGAAGTACCGCGCTTGGACGATCACGAAGAGCAGGAACAGCAGGTTGACGAGCCCCAGTGCCGTCCCCACGGGGACGATGCCGAGCGCCGGGGCGCGATCCGCGGCGGGACCGAGCGCCGGCTGAGCGAGCAGGGCGCCCCGCAGGTAGCCGGCGACGAGCACGGCCCAGAACCCGGCGAATGCCACGTGCGACACGGCGGTCATCAGATTCACGGCGATCATGTTCTGGAGCACGTTGTTGAACACCGCGTCCGCTCCCGCGAACAACGCGCCGAACACCAGCAGCAGCGGCAGCGCGAGCACCACGCCCAGGAGCACGGCGCGCGCCCCGCGTAGGGCGTCGCGGCGGAAGAGCTCGTTCCACTGGACGTCGGCCGCCAGCAGGGGCACGACGCCCACTCCCGCGTGCAGCGCGGACCGCACCACCGACCCGGCGTAGTCGGTGGCACCGCGCAGCCACAGGCGGCCGCCTTGGGTCGCTAGCGTTGCGAGGCCCAGCACGCCGGCGAGTGCCACCACGTCGAGCATCTGCAGCATTTCCGAATCGCGCCTGCCGAACGCCGCGGCCAACAGAACGATGGTGAGCGCGAGCCAGGGCGTATCCGGGCTCACGGCGACATGGTGCCGGCGGACCAGCACTGTGCCGCCCGCCACGAGTGCGACGCTCGCGAGACCGACGTTCGCGCCCCAAGGCATGACCCGCAGCAGCAGATCGCCGCACACGCCGAGTACGGCGGCCGTGAACAGGACGTCGAGGGCGAGTCGCGTCTTCATACAGCCTCCCGGCTGAGTCCGCCGAAGCGCCGTTCGCGGCCGCGGAATTCCTCGAGCGCGCGGGCGAGGTCCGCGGGAGTGAAGTCGGGCCACATCTTGGGCGTGAACCAGAGCTCGGCGTAGGCGCTCTCCCACAGCAGGAAATCGGAGAGCCGCTGTTCGCCGCCGGTGCGGATGAGCAGATCGACGTCGGGGAGCAGGTGCCCGGCGGCGATCGCGGCACGCGCCGAATAGTCGATGGCGATCCGCAGGTGCAGCCCCGTGCCGCCGGCGGTCAGCGCTTCCGCGCGGGCGACGGCGTCCGCCAGCGGGGCGGGGAGGCGGTCGCGCCGCCCGATCACCTCGAGGCGGACGTGCTCCGCCGCGAGGCGCGGCGCTTCGCGCGCGAGGTAGCGCGCGAACAGGCGCAGCAGCATCGCGACCTCAGGGGCGGGGCGTTTCCAGTTGTCCGCGGAGAAGGCGTACAGCGTGAGCGCGCCCACGCCCAAGCCGGGCGCCGCGCGCACGATGCGGCGCACGGTTTCGGCGCCCGAGCGGTGGCCGGCGGCGCGCGGCAAGGCGCGCCGCGTGGCCCAGCGGCCGTTGCCGTCCATCACGATCGCGACGTGAAGTGAAGTACTTTGCGTCATAAAGTCACTCGGCAAAAAAAGAGAGGACGGTCAGGCGCGCGCCGCCCGGATCAACGCTTCCAGGTGATCGAGATAGCGCTCCAGGGCGCGCCGGCCCTGCGCGGTGAGCCGGTACTCGGTACGCGGCACGCGGTCCTTGAATGACTTCACGCACGCGACGTACTGCGCGGCCTCGAGCTTGCGCGCGTGCACACTCAAGTTCCCGTCCGACGTCTTGAGCAACGCCTTCAGCTCGCCGAACGTGAGCGAGTCGTTCGCCGCGAGCGCGCTCACGATCCCCAGACGCACCCGCTCGTGAATCAAGCGGTCGAGCTTCGCCGCCTCGGCGGCGCCGCCGCGCTCGGCCCTCAAGGGCCGCTCCGCATCGTCGCGGCGCTGGGCCGCACCCGGCCTAGCCACCGTACCGCCGCGCGATGATCGCCCCGAACACGATGTGCGCCACGCCGAACCCCGCGGCCATCCACCAGTCGCCCCAGGCCGCCGGGGAGAACAACGCGGCGGCACCGAGCGCCATGAGCGACACGCCCATCACCGGCACTACCGGCACCGAGAACGCGCCGCCGGTCACGACACCCGTGCCGTAGAGCAACAGCCACGTGCCCGGCAGCAGCGCCGTGCGATCGGCGCGATACAGCGCCACCGTGAGCAACGCCCCCACGAAAACGGCGGGCGCAAACGCCAGCCAGAAGCGCCGCGCCGGGCCCGACAACAGCGGGTCGGCCGCCACGCGGGCTTTGCGGATCATCGCCCAGCCGCCGACGGCCAGCGCCAGGAAGGCCTCGGCCACCCACACGGCCGTCCACCCCAGCGGGGAAGGCTGCCGCGCGGCGAGCCAGGCGGCGCCGAGCGCCGTCACGCCGATGACGATCTGCCCGCGTCCGGGTACGGCGGTGAACGAGCCCGCCCGCTCCATGGTGGAGCGGATGTAGCGGAGGTTGTCCGCGGCGCGGTCATGCAGGGGCTGAGCGGCCACGGCGCAATTCTAGGGGGCGGATTGATTCTTGTCAAGTACTTTGCGATACAAAGTAGATAGCCACTAGGCAGACGTCTAGACGTCCAGAGGCCTAGCGGTTATTAGGATGCCGCTGAACGTCTAGGCGTCTAGACGTCTGCCTGATTCCTGCCCACTCCAACCTCAGGACAGACCGTGAAGGTCTACATCTCCGTCGACATGGAAGGCATCGCGGGCGTCGTCCACGAGGATCAGACCAACCCCCTCGATCCCCGCTGCGCCGCCGAATACGCGCGCTTCCGCCGCCTCATGACGGCCGAGGCCAACGCCGCCATCGCCGGCGCGCTCGAGGCCGGCGCCACGAGCGTGCTGGTGAACGACAGCCACTGGAACATGCGCAATTTGCTGGCCGAGGAGCTGCACGAGGGCGCGGAGCTGGTCTCGGGCGATCCGAAGCCGTGGTCGATGATGGAGGGAATCGACGCAGGTGTCGACGCCACATTCTTCGTGGGCTACCACGCGCGCGCGGGCACGGCCCACGCGATCCTCGACCACACGTACTCGGACCGGGTGCACGAGGTCCGGCTCAACGGCCGGCCGGTGGGGGAGGTCGGTCTCAACGCCGCGCTGGCCGGAGTGCACGGCGTGCCGGTCGAGCTGGTCACGGGCGATGCGGCGCTCGCCGCCGAGGCGCAGGATCTCCTGGGCGAGGGCGTGACGACGGCGGTGGTCAAGACGGCGGTGGGGCGGCAGGGAGCGCGCAGTCTCGCGCCCGCGGTCGCCTGCCGCCGCATCCGCGAGGCGGCGGCGAAGTCGCTGCGCTCGCGCGGCAAACCGTTCGTGGTCCCGCCGCCCGTGACCCTGGAGATCGACTTCGCCCGCTCGCTCCACGCCGAGCTCGCGGAGCTCGTCCCCGGCGCCGAACGCACGGCCGCCCGGACGCTGCGCTTCACGCACCAGGATTACCGCGAGGTCTTCCGGGCGTTTCGCGCGATGCACAACCTGGCGGGAGTGAGTGCCTAAGGGGCCAAGTGGCTAAGACCGAAGCCCCTTAGCCCCTTAGCCTCTTAGCCTCTTAGCCTATTGTCTGCATTGCCCGTTGGGATCGGGCTTCGGCTTGTCCACCACGACGCGATGGTCGAGGTTCGCCACGTGCAGCGCCACGTCGGCCACCAGCTTGTCGATCCGCGCCATGTGGTCGTAATCGATGTACTGGGGCTCGTCGGTGACTTGGTGGTAATCCCGGTGCAGCCCGGTGGTGAAGAACGCGATCGGTATGCCGTAGCGCGCGTACTCGTAGTGATCGCTGCGGCAGTAGATGTTGGACGGATGGCCGTCGGCGTCCATCGAGTAATCGAGCGTCAGGTTGTGATGCCCCTGCGTGTTCACCTGCTCGATCAGGTTGCCCAGCTCGGTCGAGAGGCGCCGCGACCCCACGAGCTGCAGGTAGGAGGGACTGCCGTGCAGCGCCACCGAGTCCTTGGTGCGTCCCGTCTCGTCGCTCGCGTCGCCACGGCCCACCATGTCCATGTTGAGTTGCGCCACGATCGAGTCGCGCGGCACGGTGGCGTGGTCGGTGAAGAAGCGCGAGCCCAGCAAGCCTTTCTCCTCGCCGACGTGCCACACGAAGATGAGTGAGCGCTTCGGTTTCACCCTGAGCCCAGCGAAGTATTCGGCGATCTCGAGGGCGGAGACGGAGCCCGAGCCGTCGTCATCGGCGCCGTTGGAAATCGAATCGATCCGCGCAGTGCCGGGGTGCGCCGCGCGCCACGCCGCCAAGCGCTGATTCACCTGCGCCAGCTGCTCCGCCGTGGGCTGCTTGCGGGCGTCGTCCGCGCCTTCGGGCCGGACGATCTCGTTGAAGATGCGGATCGAATCGTGATCCACGGGCCGCGCCAGCCCGAGGTGATCGTTGTGGCCGCCGATCGCCACATACTCTCCCTTCAGCTTGGGATCGCTGCCGGGGATAATGCCGATGACGTTGCGCGCCGGATCCGCGACCGGCGTCACCGTGTAGCGCATCGCGAGCGCGGCGGTGACGCCGGCAGTTCCCACGGTCAGCGAATCGAGCGGCTTGCCGAATATCTTGGCCGCCGCGGCATTGGTGATCAGAAAGCTCGGCCTGAGGGCCTGCGTGCCGGGCGGGACGTCGTCCACGAACGTCTGCGGCCGCCGGAAGAACGCCATGATCGGCGGCGGCAGGCTGTCCAGGCCGATGATCGCCATCGCCGTGGCGCCGGGAAGGGGTGGCACGCGCACGCGGCGCCCGAAGACGCCGGCTTTCGCGCGAAACACGACCAGCTTGCCGCTCGCCTGCTCCGGCGCGATCAGGTGCGCCGTATCGGACAGTTCGCCGCCGTACACCACGGCCAGCGCCGCGTTGTCGATCGGCGCCCGGCCGTTCGGCACATAGTCCGTGAACGCGACCAGGGGCATGCCGCCAACCGTGAACGTGGACGTGGTGTCGAAGTCGCGCGTCTTGAGCGGAATCGTCTGAAAATACGTGCCGCTGTCGCCCGCGGGGACGAGCCCCAGCCGCCTGATTTCGGCGGCGATGTAGTTCGTGCCCTTCACATTCCCGGGCATGCCCGCTTCGCGGCCCTGCATGGAGTCATCCGCGAAGATGTAGAGCCGCGTCATCAAGTCGGCGGCGGTGATGTCGGGCCGCGTGCGCTGCGGTTTGTGTGTGCGGGGCGGCGCTGTTTGCGCCGCGAGCGGGCCAGCAGCCGCGATCAGCGCGACGCCGAACAGACGAGTGAGGATCCGCATTGCAAGACGCTCCACGGTGTGAGGGGCTGCGACAGGCGATGAAAATACCCCGAATGGGCCCGGCCGTTGACGTCGCAGACGGAAACGCTCATCAGCAGGCCGCCAAGGGCTCGGGAAAAAGCACCAGGCCCTATTCCCCTATCCGGCGGCCCGCGCGTTGGATCGCAGGAACATCGAGCTGTCGGTGTGCGCGGCGAGAAATCGCTCGAGCAGAGCCTCGTCGTCGAGGCCCAGAGGCCGGATGGTCAGCGGTCCGCCAGCCGGCGCACGAACTTGAGCCCCGACC
>JBGPOE010000044.1:0-20447 GCA_041487875.1 Gemmatimonadota bacterium
CCGACGTAAGTCAACATGCGTTGGATGTACTGCTGGGCCGCTTCTTTCATAAGAGCCTTTGAGGGAATGTGGAAGAGGTTGCCTGGCGCACGCGCTGGTGCCGGGCATCGGACATCCTCCGCCTTGTGCAATCTGAGCCGCAGCGTAACATGGGGTTCCCTGCTCCGCCACTGACGGAGGTGTCCCCATGGCCCCATTCGATGGCTGGGAAAACTTCTACGTAATCGTGGGATCGTCCGCCGGCGCGCTGACCGGGCTGCAGTTCGTCGTGATCGCCCTGAGCGCCGAAACCCGCTCGGTGTCCAGCACCGCGGGTGAGGTGAACGCGTTCGGAACGCCGACGGTGGTGCACTTCTGCGCCGTGCTGTTGCTCGGCGCCACCGTCAGCATCCCGTGGAACCATCTGGCCCGGGCGAGCCTCGCGCTCACCAGTTGCGGCATCGCGGGGCTCATCTACACCGCGATCGTGTTGCGGCGCACCCGCCGGCAGACGCGCTATGTGCCGGTGCTCGAGGACTGGGTGTGGCACCTGATCCTGCCCTTCATCGCCTACGCGGCGATCGCGGGGAGCGGCATCGGCCTCGCGGCGTTTCCCGACCGGGCGCTGTTCACCATCGGCGCCGCCGCGCTCATCCTCCTCTTCGCCGGCATCCACAACGCCTGGGATGCGGTCATCTTCATCGCCAGTGGCAGGGCGAGCGTCCCCGATAATCGGCCGGGTCACGAGTAGCGCCACTTCATCGCCGGCGCCGATGCCATCGCTCGCGCCGCACCATCCGGGGGACGCGGTACCCTGAGCACCTGGAAAGAGGGACGGGTCTCCAAACATGCGCGTCGGCATTCTCGGTTCGGGGTTGATGGGCGGCAAGCTCGGCACGCTCTGGGCACGAGCCGGGCATGAAGTGGTGTTCAGCTACTCGCACAGCGAAGCGAAGCTGAAGAAGCTGGCGCGCGAGGCGAAGGGGAAAGCGCGCGCGGGCACACCGCGCGAGGCCGCGCAGCAAGCGGACGCGGTGTTGCTGGCCGTGCACTGGTCTCGCGTGGACGACGTCTTGAAACAAGCCGGCGATGTGTCGGGCAAGGTCATCGTCAGCTGCTCGCTGCCGATGAATGCGGACGATACCGGCCTCGTGATCGCCCATACCTCGTCGGGCGCGGAGGCGCTGGCCAAGAAGGTTCCCCAGGCGCGAGTCATCGCCGCGTTCGGCACGGTGCCGAGCGAAGTGCTGTTTGGCGTGTTCGCGGCCAAGCGCAAGGCCAGCCGGCCGAGTCTGGTATACTGCGGCGATGACGCGAGCGCCAAAGCGGTGGCCGCCGAGCTGATCCGCGACGTGGGATTCGATCCCGTGGACGCTGGGCCCCTGCGGATCGCCCGTTACACCGAGCCGTTCACGCTGCTCATCGCGCGACTCGCGTACGAGGGCGACGACGGTCCGGAGCTGGCGTACCGCTTCGAGCGGTTCGGAGGGAAGTCATAAGGTCCGCGCCATCGCCGCCTTGACCCGCGCATCGGTCAACGGCAACTGCACCACCCGCGCGCCGGTCGCGTCGAACACGGCGTTTGCCAGGGCGGCGCCCACGGTGACAATCGCCGGCTCGCCCCCACCCTGCGCCGGAACATCGGGCGAATCGAGAATCGCCGTCTCGATCTTCGGCACCCACGAGAACTGCGGCAGGGTGTACGTGCCGAAGTTCCGGTCCAGCACCTGGCCGTTCGCGAATCGGACTTCCTCGCTCAGCGCGTAGCCCAGCCCCATGGTCAGGCATCCTTCCATCTGCTGCGTCGCGCCCTCAGGATTCACCACCACCCCCATGTCCTGCGCGCACACCATCCGCACGACCTTGAGGGCCCCGGTGGCGGGCGTCACTGCCACCGCGGCGATCGTCGCGACATAGGTCCCGGCGTCGATACCCACCGCCACGCCGTAGCCGCGCTTGCTCGGCGCCACGGCGGGCTGCCAGCCGAACTTGTCGGCCGCCGCCTGCAGCACACGTTTCATGCGCGCGTCGGCCAGGTTGAGCATCCGGAACTCGATGGGATCCATTCCCGCCGTGACCGCCAACTGATCGATATGCGACTCGCGGGCAAAACAGTTGGCGTTGGCGCCCGGTGCCCGCCACGGCCCGATGGCGAAGGGGTGCATGCCGTTCTCGTTGCCCTGCCAGCCGCCGCGCACCACGGTCCGGTGGTGCGGGATGTCGTAGAACTGCTCCGCGCCGCGACTGCCGGCACCGATCACCTCGTAGTTCCAGGAGACGATCTTGTGTGACGCATCGAGCCCAGCGCGGATGGAGATCACCGCGGCGGGGTCGAACGTATCGTAGAAGAACTCCTCGCCACGGTCCCACACCACGCGCACCGGCTTCCTGGCGGCGACGGCGAGCCGCGCCGCCTCCAGAGCCTGCTGACTCGCGCTCTTGCCGCCAAACCCGCCACCCACGTATGGCGTGATCACGCGCACCTGCGCCAACGGCATGTTGAGGGCGCGCGCCACCTGCGTCTGAAGCGGGAACGGCGTCTGCGTGCTGGCCCAGACGGTCACTCTGCCGTCCGGGGCCACCTGGGCCACCGCCGAGTGGGTCTCCATGGCCGAGTGGGCCACATAGCCCTTCAGATACTTCTGCGCCACCACCTGGGCGGCACCCCGCTCGCCGTCGGCTACGCTCCCGCCCTCGGCAATCGCGCGGCCCGCGGGGGCGACCTCTTCCAGATGGGCGAAGATGTTCTCGTTACTGAGGCGTGACGGCGACGGCGTGGCCGTCACCTTCACCGCGCGGAGAGCGGCGTCGGCCTCATCGCGATGCCGGTGCAGCACTGCCACCAGATCGCCGTCCCTGATCACGCGCACGCCCGGTAACCGCTCCGCCGCCGACGTGTCCACCGCCGTGATGGCAGCGCCGTGGGCCAGCGGACGCACGATCCGGGCATGCAGCGCGTCAGGAGGCACCACGTCGCCGGCATACGTCGCGCGGCCCGTAACCTTCGCCAGCCCGTCGCGGCGCGGCGCCGACGTGCCGACGACCGTGAAGTCGACGACGCGCTCGAGCGCAGCCTTGCCCTCGAACCTGCGCTCGATCCTCTTGCCGACAGTCAGTTCGCCGTAGCTCACGTGCTTGGTCGGGTCCCTCCGCGACACGAACACGCCGTCCCTCACCTCGAGGTCGGCGACTGCCACCTGCAGGCGCTCGGCCGCCATCTGCGTCAGCACCGCGCGTGCCTCGGCGGCCGCCGCGCGCAGCACCGGTCCCAGCGTCCTGACGCTCAGCGAGCCGAACGTCCCCCGGTCGAACGGGCAGAGATCGGTGTCACCCAGGACGACGTCCACCCTGGTGAGCGGCACGTTCAATTCCTCGGCCGCCAGCTGCGGCAGCGAGGTCATGACTCCCTGTCCCATCTCGATCTTCCCGACCAGCACGGTCACGCGGCCGTCGGCGCCGATGTGCAGGAACGCGTTGAAGTCCGACGTTGCCTCCTGCATCCCGGCCGGATTCCACTTGGCCTGCACCATGCCCGGCGTCGGCTTGACGCCGAACATCACGAGCAGCCCCACGCTCGTGAGGGTCACGAATTCGCGCCGGTCCATGGTGGCGACGAATCCCCAGCCCTCGGGGACGATCATCTCGTCGCGGTCGGCCTTCATTGGTCGCCTCCCGCCGCAGCTGCGACGGCGGCGATGATGCGGACGTGCGCGCCGCAACGGCAGAGATGCCCCTCCAGGCCCTCCACGATCTGCGCGCGCGTCGGCTTGGGGTTGGCGTTGAGCAGTGCCTGAGCACCGACGATCATGCCCGAGGTGCAGTAGCCGCACTGGTAGCCGGCGTGATCCATGAACGCCTGTTGGACGGGCTGCAGCCGGTCGCCGTTGGCGATGCCTTCGATGGTGGTCACGCGCGTGCCCGCCACCGCCTTGAGGGAGGTGATACAGGAGCGCACCGCCCGCCCGTCAACGAGTACGGTGCAGGCACCGCACGCGGCGATGCCACAGCCGTACTTGGTGCCGGTGAGGCCGAGGTCGTCACGAATCACCCACAACAAGCGGCGATTGGCGTCAGTCGTAAGAGTCTGGACGACACCGTTCAGCGTGAAGGTAATGCTCGGCATACGCGGGACCTCGCCTGGAAGTGTGCGACACCTACGCCGGCGATGCGCACAGCGGATGACCCTGTCAATGTGGCGATGTGATGGTCGCTCAACCAGTGTGCGCCCCGGCTAGTTCATCCCCGCGAACGCAACACGGCGAGAGCGATCACCTGGAGCGTATCCGACGATAGGCGCCGGTGCCGACGACCCGGCGGCTGACCCGACCGCTCCGCTGTTCCCATATATCCCCCGGCCAGCGTCGTGCCATCAGTCGCCGGGTTCGCGCGCTCGGGACGAACGAGTTGAGCGGCGGCGAAGACGACGAAGACAACGTGCGTTTCGTTAAGGCGACGTGAAAAGTGTCTGAAGAGGAACACTATGAACGAGGTTCGGTCGCCCCTGCCCCCAGCTTACGCCATGCGAGAAACCGTATCTTTGTCGGCGATGAACGACCTCACCCGGCCTGCAGACCTCGAGTCCAAGCGGGGCACCGGCCCCACCCGCAGCCAGCGGCCGCAATACGTGGACCTCCTGCCGCCCTGCAACGCTGCCTGTCCGGCCGGCGAGAATATCCAGGCGTGGCTGGCCCTCGCACGTGCGGGCGACGCCCGCGAGGCGTGGCTCAAGATTCTCGACGACAATCCTCTGCCGGCGGTGCACGGACGCGTCTGTTACCACCCGTGCGAGACGTCGTGTAATCGCACGCAGCTCGACGCGGCCGTGAGCATTCACTCGGTGGAGCGGTTCTTGGGGGATCGCGCGCTCGTTGAAGGGTGGATGCCCGAAGTCGGCGCGCCGAGCGGCAAGCGCATCCTGGTGGTCGGCGCGGGCCCGAGCGGGCTCTCGGCCGCCTATCACCTCGCGCAGCTCGGGCACAGGGTGGAGATCCGCGATGCGGGAGCGCAGGCGGGCGGCATGATGCACTGCGGCATTCCCGCCTACCGACTCCCGCGCGACGTGCTGGATGCCGAGGTAAACCGCATTCGCCGCATGGGCGTCACGATCACGCTCAATCATCGGGTGGAGGACCTCGAGCGGGAGTGGGCCGATGGGGCGTTCGACGCGGTCTTCGTCGCCGTGGGCGCGCACCTCTCCAAGCGCGTGGACATTCCCGCCACCGATGCGGTGCGGATGGTCGACGCGTTGAGCTACCTGCGTGACGTCGACCGGGGGGCGCCACCCCGGCTGGGTCGCCGAGTGGCGATCTACGGCGGCGGCAACACCGCCATGGATGCCGCGCGCACCGCGCTGCGGCTGGGACATGAACCGCTCATCGTCTACCGCCGCGACTATGCGCATATGCCCGCCCTGCCCTTCGAGGCCGACGAGGCGGTCGAAGAGGGGGTGAAGATCCACTGGCTGCGCAGCATCGCCTCGATCGACGGCAGCACGATTCAGGTCGAAGTCATGGAGATTGGCGCGGACGGGAAGGCGCGAGGGACGGGGAGGTACGAAACGCTTGAGGCCGACGCCGTCGTCCTCGCCGTGGGCCAGGACGCCGACACCCGCTTCCTCGCAGGCCTGAGCGGGGTGGCGCTGCAGAGCGACGGCACCGTGACGGTGGACCAGCGGATGATGACCGGCCGGCCGGGCCTGTTCGCCGGTGGCGATATGGTGCCTGCGGAGCGTTCCGTCACCGTTGCCGTGGGCCACGGCAAGAAGGCGGCGCGGCACATCGACGCCTGGCTCCATGGAGGCGCCTACGACAAGATGCCGGCACGGGGCGACGCGACGTTTGAGAAGCTGCACCTCTGGTTCACGCGGGACATCGCGCAGCGCGCGCAGGCTCGCGCACCGCTCGCGCGGCGTCAGCACGGCTTCGGGGAGGTCGTGCAGGGATTGACCGCGAGCGAGGCGTTGTTCGAGGCCAAGCGGTGCCTCTCGTGCGGCAACTGCTTCGAATGTGATGCCTGCCTTGGGGCCTGTCCGGAACACGCCGTGGCCAAACTGGGAACAGGCCTCCGCTACCGTTTCGATTATGCACGCTGCACCGGCTGCGCCGTCTGCTTCGAGCAGTGCCCGAGCCATGCGATCGAGATGACGCCCGAACCGGCAGCCACTCCATGACGACGACGCTGGGTGAGCGCGCGCGCCGGAAGACGGGCCCCGAGAGCGAGCCGTCCGCGGCGATGACCGTGGACGGGAACGAGGCCTGTGCCAGCGTCGCGTATCGCACCAACGAAGTGTGCGCGATCTACCCGATCACGCCGTCTTCCCCCATGGCGGAGCTGGCGGACCAGTGGTCGAGCGAGGGGATCCCGAACATCTGGGGCTCGGTCCCCCAGGTTCTGGAAATGCAGAGCGAAGGCGGCGCGGCGGGCGCGCTGCACGGCGCCCTGCAAGTCGGCGCGTTGGGGACGACCTTCACGTCGTCCCAGGGGCTGCTGCTGATGATCCCCAACATGTACAAGATCGCCGGTGAGCTGACGAGCACCGTGATTCATGTGGCCGCGCGTTCCATCGCGGCGCATGCTTTGAGCATCTTCGGTGATCACCAGGACGTGATGGCCGTACGGCCCACCGGCTTTGCCCAGCTCGCCTCGGGTTCGGTGCAAGAGGCACACGATCTGGCGCTCATCGCCCAGATGGCGACGCTCGAGACCCGGGTCCCGTTCCTCCACTTCTTCGACGGGTTCCGCACGTCTCACGAACTCTCGCGCATTAGCGGTCTGTCGGATGACGACCTCCGGGCGCTGATCGACGACGACCTGGTGCGGGCGCACCGCGCGCGAGCGCTGAATCCCGACCATCCGTTCATCCGCGGCACGGCGCAGAACCCGGACGTGTACTTCCAGAGCCGTGAGGCCGCCAATCCGTTCTTCGCCCGCACACCGGACATCGTGGAAGGCGCGATGCGACGCTTCGCCGCCCGCACCGGCCGCGCGTACCGGCTGTTCGAGTACACAGGCGCCCAGGACGCCGAGCGGGTGGTGGTGCTGATGGGGTCGAGCAGCGCCACCGCGAGGGAAACGGTCGAATGGCTCGTGGCGCGGGGCGAGCGCGTGGGCGTCCTGCAGGTGCGATTGTATCGCCCGTTCTCGGCCGCCCGGCTCCTCGCGGCGCTGCCCGAAACGACGCGCGCCATCGCCGTGCTCGACCGTACAAAGGAGAGCGGCGCGCTGGCCGAACCTCTTTGCCTCGACGTCGTGGCGGCGCTGGCGGAAGGGGAACGAGCGGTGCCGGTGGTCGGCGGCCGCTACGGCCTCTCTTCCAAGGAATTCACCCCGGGCATGGTCAAGGCCGTGCTGGATGAGCTGGCGGCGAAGCGGCCCCGGAACCATTTCGTGGTCGGGATAAATGACGATGTGGGGCACACCAGCCTCAGCTACGACCAAGGGTTCCGCACCGAGAGGGACGACACGTTCCGCGCGGTGTTCTACGGGCTGGGGGCCGACGGCACCGTGGGCGCCAACAAGAACACCTGCAAGATCCTGGGCGAGGAGGCCGGGCTCTTCGTGCAGGGCTATTTCGTGTACGACTCGAAGAAATCCGGATCGCGCACCGTGTCCCACCTTCGCTTCGGCCGCGAGCCGATCCGGTCCGCTTACCTCATCGACCAGGCGCACTTCGTCGGCTGCCACCAGTTCGCCTTCGTGCACTCGCTCGACGTACTGGGGGTGGCGGCGCCCGGCGCCACGCTGCTGCTCAACAGCCCGTACGGACCCGACGAGACCTGGCTACGGCTGCCGCGTCCGGTTCAGGAGGAGATCATCCGCAAGCGGCTCGCGTTCTGGGTGGTCGATGCGAGCGCCGTGGCGCGGCAGGCGGGGATCGCCGGCCGCACCAATACGGTGCTGCAAACCTGCTTCTTCGCGATCTCGGGCGTGCTCCCGCGCGAGCAGGCGCTGGAGAGAATCAAGGCCGCCATCACGAAGACGTACGGCCCCAAGGGTGATGACGTCGTACGGCGAAACTTTGCCGCCGTGGATGCCACGATCGCCCGCCTGCGGCAGGTACCGCTGCCCGAGCACGCGACCAGCCGGATCGCGCTGCTCCCCATGGTGTCTGCTCAGGCGCCCGCGTTCGTGCGCGACGTGACCGCCCCGATACTCGCGGGTCGCGGCGACTCCCTGCCGGTGAGCGCTCTGCCGGTTGACGGCACCTATCCCAGCGCCACGTCGCGCTGGGAAAAGCGCAACATCGCGGACCTCGTGGCCGAGTGGGATCCGGACACCTGCATCCAGTGCGGCAACTGCGCGATGGTCTGCCCGCACGCGTGCATCCGCGCGGGTCTGCTGGATGACACGCAGCTTGTGAGCGCGCCCGACGCGTTCCGCACCGCGCCGATCGACGAGCGCGGTTTCCCGTCCACTCGCTACACCCTGCAGGTATACGTGGAGGACTGCACCGGATGCGGACTCTGCGTCGAGGTCTGCCCGGCGAAGGGTCGGGAGGCCGCCGGGCGGCGCGCCATCAACCTCACGGAGCGGGAGCCCATACTCGAGCGGGCCCGGGCCAGCGTCGCATTCTTTGAGTCACTGCCGGTGACCGAGCGGGCGCACGTGGACTTCTCGACGGTGCGCGGGACTCAGTTCCTCGAGCCGACGTTCGAGTTTTCCGGCGCGTGCGCCGGGTGCGGCGAGACGCCGTATCTGGGCCTCGTGTCCCGCCTCTTCGGCGACCGGATGCTCGTCGCCAACGCTACGGGGTGCTCTTCCATCTACGGCGGCAACCTGCCGACGACGCCGTGGGCCACGAATGCCGAAGGCCGCGGACCGGCCTGGTCCAATTCGTTGTTCGAGGACAACGCCGAGTTCGGGCTGGGGATGCGGCTCGCCGCCGACGGCCAGCTCGCCATGGCGCGCCGGCTGACCGCAGCGTTCCGCGACACGCTGGGCGGCGAGCTGGCGGAGGCCCTGATCGCGTCGTCACAGCGCGTCGAGCGCGACATCCGGGCCCAGCGGCTGCGCGTGGCCGCCGCGCGTGCTCTGCTGCAGCCCCTGGCGGATGACGGCGACGGGCGCGCCCGGCACCTGTTGTCCGTGATCGATGGTCTGGTCCGACGCAGCGTGTGGATCGTGGGGGGCGATGGCTGGGCCTACGACATCGGCGCGGGCGGCTTGGATCATGTGCTCGCGAGCGGGCGCGACGTCAACGTGCTGGTGCTCGACACCGAGGTGTATTCGAACACCGGCGGTCAGGCGTCGAAGGCGACCCCGATGGCGGCGGTCGCGAAGTTCGCCACCGCGGGCAAGACCACGGAGAAGAAGGACTTGGCGCTCCAGGCCATCGCGTACGGCAACGTCTACGTGGCCCGCATCGCGATGGGCGCCAATCCCCAGCAGACCCTGCTCGCCCTGCGCGAAGCGGAGGCCTACCAAGGCCCATCGCTGGTGCTCGCCTACAGCCACTGCATCGCGCACGGGTACGACTTGCGGATGGGCCTCGATCAACAGCAGCGGGCGGTGCACAGCGGTTACTGGCCATTGTTGCGCTACAACCCGGAGCTGCGGCGCGCGGGTCAGAATCCGTTCACGCTCGACTCACCTCGGCCCACGCTGCGGTTCCGCGACTACGCGGAACAAGAGCTGCGGTATCGGATGCTCACGCGGACCAATCCGGTGGAGGCCGGCGCCCTCTTCGAGCGGGCCGAGGAAACCATCGCCCGCCGCTGGCAACTGTACGAAGACCTCGCACGCTGAGGCCGCTACCGCACCGAGCGGTCACGCACGACCAGCTGCTCCCGTTCCTCATCGTAGGTGACGAGGACGACACGGCCGGAGCCCACGACAACTGTGGTATCGAGTGTCAGGCGGGCCGGGGTGCTGAGACCGCCCGTGGTGTTCGCACTGTCGCCGGCGGCGCGCGATTCACGCGCGAAGCTCACCACGAGACGATGGGCGCCGGGCGGGACCGGCAGGTCGCGGGAGACGTAGAGGGGCCGATCTTCCCGCGCCCCGGCGCCGTGAATCACGTCATCCACCGCCGCCACACCGTCCAGCTCGACGACGAGACGGTACGGCAGAATGCGTCCTGCGCACACCTCTTCCTGTCGCATGTGGGGCGGCAGTCTCTGGAGCTCTGCGGGCGTCCGGTGGCGGCACTCCCGCACCCGTTCGCCGCGCGCGCGCCACGCGAGCCGTATGACGGCGCGCGCATCCGTCGCGGCGCCGTAGCTCGCAAGGGATCCGAGGCGCACGCCGGCGACGGCCGCCGCCGCGCCGAGCGCTGCGACCGCTCCCCGCAGCAGGCGGTTCACCGCGCGTTCTCCGCGCCTGCTTCCGTCACTTCGCACAGGCGCTCGAGATCGATGTCGCTTTCGGCCACCGTCGCCTCGAGGGCCGCGATTTCCGCACGAAACGCCGCCAGCGCGGTCCGCAGCACGCCGCGTTCTCCCCTCCCGGCGTACACCAGGCGCACGCGCCGACGATCCACGCGGTCGCGCAGCTCCGCCTCCCGCTCGTGAAACAATCGGGCCTCGAGCCATTTCGGCCCTTCACGGTTCCAGCAGTCGCGCGGCGGGCACGAGACGATCAGCACGCCACCCGCACCGGCACGGAGCAGATACTCCACCACGGAGGTGTGCAGGTTGCCGCCGCAACTCACGGGGTACACGAGCGCGTCGTCGAACGTCGACCGCTCGCCCGCTCCGCCGGCTCCCCGCTCGCACGCCACCAGCACGACGTCCCCCGATGGCTGGCGCGCGGCGATGAAGTCCCGCACGACGGCGAGCTGCGCCCGTCCGGTGCGGCCGGCCGGCCCCACGCCCATCGGGGCACAGGAGCCGGCACATATGCCGCAGCTCACGCACAGCGACGGGTCCACCCGCGCCACCTGCGCCGACTTGCCCGTCTCCGCAGCGTCCGCGCGATCGACCATCGCGATCGCCTCGTATGGGCAGTCGAGGTGGCACTGCTCGCACCCCGAGCACAGCCGCTCGTCCACCAGCGACGGCGGCAGCCGTCGCGCCAATCGGGGACGCGAGATCCAGGGAATCGACAGCGCTGCCACCAGGGCGACGAGCGCCCATGCCAGCAACGCTGCCGGCGATACGACGCGGGCGAGCGGCACCCAGAAGGCATAGAACCAGTCGTATGGAGCGGGACCGGGGAGAGCGAAGAGGTCGGCCGGGGGAGGCGTGGTCACGGGCCACACGACCGCGAGCGCGACCAGCGCTCCGACCACGGTCCAGGCGAGTCGGCGCGGCGGGAACACCCCGGGCCGCGCGAGTCGCGAGACGTGCACCCAGACGAGAATGAAGAGCCCGATCGGCAGCGCCACGTGCGCGAAGAGGTTGAGAAAGAAGAACGCGCCCGGGAGCGCCCGCTCGCCGGTGAACGCCCGGCTGATCGGTTCCCCGAAGATCGGGAGGAGATCGAAGACCCGCGCCCCCTCCTGGACCAGCACCTGGCCCTGGACGTCCCACACCATCACGAACCCGGTCCACCCGCAGAGGAGCACGCAGCCCAGCAACACGAGTCCCGACAGCCACGCCAGCGTGCGGGGGCCCCAGGTGCGCCCCTGCACCAGCATGCGGAGCGCGTGGAACGCGGCAGCGACGACCGCGGCATCGGATGCGTAGCGGTGCACGCCGCGCATCCACCGCCCTAGCCACACGCGCTGGTCGATGGCGACGATCGACTGGTACGGGGCACTGATGTGATAGAAGAACAGCACGTAAATGCCGGTGACGAGCAGGACGACGAACAGCGCAACGACCAGGGCGCCGCTGTGGTACAGGGGATTGTAGCGCCAGCCGTACAAGCGGTTGAGGACGGAGTCCATCGCCGCGAAGCCACGGCGCACGGCGCGCTTCAGGCCGTCGAGCCATCCCATGAAGACCATCCTTGCTTGCCGCGCTGAAGTAGTGATATAACATGATAGCGACAGGATTATGCTCTCCTAGACGGCTCCCAGAAGTGGCCGTCCCCAGGCTGAGCCCCACAGCGAACAATGATTTCGCGGAAAGGAGCTGTGTGTGCCAGAGCCACCCGCAACACCGCGCGACGATTCCGACATCCCCTTGATCCAACGGCTGCTCGACAAGCCGTTCCTGCTGCTCGTGGCGGGCATCGTGATCATGGTCGCCTTCTACACGGCCTGGGGCCTCTACGAGATCCTGTCCCTCAAGCAGGCCCCCCTTCCCTAGCTCCGAGGACACCGCTCATGCACACCGGCCTGGACTCCCCGCCACGCATCTGGTGGACTCCGATGCACGGGGCCGAACGCATCTGGGTGACGGTCGCGTTCGCCTGGTGCCTCGTGCTGTTCGCCATGATGCCGCTGTGGCACCTGAAAGGGCAGCAGAATCCTTCCGGCATCCGTCATCGGGTCGAGCCAACGCGCTACTACCAGCGCGTTCAGGAGTTCATCAAGCAGTACCAAGTCGGCCAGGAAGCGGGCATCCCCGTCGTCGCGCCGCCGCCCGGCAGCGATGTCTATCTGCTGGCCCAGATGTGGAAGTGGACGCCGGTCCTGAAGCTCCAGCGCGGTGTCGAGTACACCCTGCACCTGTCGTCGCTCGACGTGAATCACGGCTTCAACCTCAGTCCCGTCAACATCAACTTCCAGGTCGTGCCGGGCTACGATTACGCGCTGCGGGTCGTGCCCACGGAGGCCGGCGATTTCCGCATCGTGTGCGATGAGTTCTGCGGCATCGGACACCACACCATGGTGGGCAAGGTGCTCGTCGTTGATTCCACCGGGGCGCCGGTCGCCCCGCGCCCGGGAGGGACCCCGTGACCGCCGCCGCCATGCCCACCGCGTTCCGGACCTGCCCGCGCACCGGCCTGAAGGTGAACGCCACGGCCGAGGCGCTCATCAAGGCGAACGCCGTCGCCGCGACGGTCGCCCTGTTGATCGGCGGTATCGCCGCCATCCTCGTGTTGCTCACACGGTGGCAGGCGGTCCATCTGCTCCCCGCGGACTGGTTTTACCGCATCCTGACGGTCCATGGGATGAGCATGCTGATCTTCTTCATCATCTTCTTCGAGATGGCGATCCTGTACTTCGCCAGCGCGGTGGTCCTGAACAGCCGCGTTGCCACCCCGAGGCTCGCCTGGACCGCGTTCGCTCTGATGGTGGCGGGCGCCGTGATGACCGAAGCCACGATGTGGACGGGCCATGCCGACGTGCTGTTCACATCGTACGTCCCGCTGCAGGCGACGTCCTGGTTCTACCTAGGCGTCATCTTGTTCGCGGTCGGCGCGCTGGTCGCCGTGGGCATCTTCTTCGGAACGCTCGTCGTCGCCAAGCGCGAGCACACCTACCAGGGCTCGGTCCCGCTCGTCACCTTCGGGGCACTCACGGCGGCCATCATCGCGGTCATCACGCTTGGTCACGGCGCCGCGATCTACATCCCCACCTACCTCTGGTCGCTGGGCCTGATGAAGGTCGATCCCGAGATCTACCGGATGGTGTGGTGGGGACTGGGCCATGCGTCCCAGCAGATCAACGTGGCGGCGATGGTATCGGTCTGGTACCTGCTCGGCGCGCTGACCGTCGGCTCGGTCGTCCTGAGCGAGAAGGTCAGCCGGGGCGCGTTTGCACTCTACATCCTTTTCATCTCGATGGCGTCGGCCCACCACCTCCTCGTGGATCCCGGCCTGGGCCCCGCCTGGAAGGTGTGGAACACGAGCTACTTCATGTACATGGCGGTGCTGGCTTCCATGGTCCACGGGTTCACCGTGCCCGCCGGCCTCGAAGTCGGCCAGCGCGCGCGCGGCCTCACCAAGGGGATGTTCGAGTGGCTGCGCAAGGCGCCGTGGGGCGATCCGGGCTTCTCGGCCATGATCTTCTCGATCATCGTCTTCGGCTTCGTGGGTGGTATCACCGGGGTCACGTTCGGCACCGAGCAGATCAACATCATCGCCCACAATACGCTGCGCATTCCGGGTCACTTCCACGCCACCGTGGTGAGCGGGACGGCCCTCGCATTCATGGGGCTGACCTACTACCTGATCCCCCTGATCTTCCGCCGCCGGATCGCGTTCTATCCCCTCGCCAAGATCCAACCGTGGTTGTTCGCGAGCGGGATGCTCATCTTCTCGTTGATGATGACCTTCGCCGGCACCTTCGGCGTGCCGCGGCGCCACTGGGACATCACCTTCTCGGGCGCCCCGTTCGACGTCCAGTTCAATCCAGCGGTAAACCTCGTCATGGGGATCATGGCGCTGGGCGGTCTGCTGGCGGCGGTGGGCGGCGGGATCTACATCCTCGTCACCGTGTGGTCGGTGTTCTTCGGCGAGAAGCTGCCGGCGGGCGCCTACACCGGTCCGGGCCTCCCGCCGGGAATCGTGACGCCCCCGAAACCAATCCCGCCGGGCGAACATTCGAAGAAGGCAACCGGCACGCTGGTGCTGGTGTTCGTATTCCTGGCGGCGTTCATCGCCTACTACTTCATCAACTGGAAGCTGCTGTCGGTGGTATGGAAGATCGGCTGACCGAGGGCCGGCTCGCCGTGCGCCACTGGGCCTCCCTGGTGGCGCTCGGCGCGATCCTCCTCATCACCCTCGGTTGGTGGGCGCTGGCGCTCTGGCCGCTGTCCGACGCGGCCCCGCCCGCGCTGTTGCGGGCGCGGCTCGTCTGCTTCGGAACGTCCGAGAGCGGACTGCCTTCCGGGGTCGGGTGGATGTTGCTGACCGGTGAACCGATCATGATCACGCTGCTGTTGCTGAGCGTGGCCGGCGGCACCACCATCCGCGAAGCGCTCGAGGGCATCGCGCACCACGCCCTCGGCCGGGTCGCGTTGGGCACGACGGCGCTCGGCCTGGTGGCGGCGCTCTCCCTCGCGGGAGCGCGCGTGACGTACGCCCTGGGACTCCGTGGACCCGGCCCCAGCGAGATCGGTGCCGACGTCGGCACCGCCGGCCGCATCGACAAGCCTGCCCCTCCCCTGGGGCTCGTGGACCAGCACGGCACCGTCGTCACCCTCGCCGCGTTGCGCGGCCGACCGGTGCTCGTGACGTTCGCGTACGCCCATTGCGAGACCGTGTGCCCGCTGGTCGTGCAGAATGTCGTGCGGGCTCAGGACCGGCTCGCCGCCAAGGGTTCACGGCCGCAGCTGATCGTGATTACGCTCGACCCATGGCGCGATACGCCGTCGCGCCTCGCCGACATGGCGCGGCAATGGGCCTTGCCGGGAGACGCCCACGTGCTGAGCGGATCGGTGCCGGATGTGGAAGCGACCCTCGACCGCTGGGGCGTCGCACGATCCCGCGACTCCCACAACGGCGAGATCACGCACCTGCAGCTGGTCTACGTCGTCGATGGGTCCGGGAGAATCGCATTCGTCTCGACTGGGGATGCGGATGTGATCGCCCAGCTGGTGGATCGGTTGTGAGCTGCATCGTGCTGCATCCGACGCACCGGATCGTGAGCCGGTAGAAACTCACAGCATTGCTCACAGCACCTGCTTTCCCGGGACTACCGGGGGTTGCCCCATTGCCGGCGCCACAGTCCGCGAGCTGAGAGGATGAGGGAGAAGAGCCCGGTCACGCCGAGCGCGAGGAGCGTCCAGACGAAGAAGTAGTCTCCCCTGGCCCGAGCGATCTCGTTGTCGCGAACCGTTGTCGCCAGGGACATGTGGAGGACGGGCATGCCCAACGCAATCAGCGATCCGACGAGCATGATGATGTACCCTGATCGCCGTTCGGCGAGCACCAGCGTTCCGTACAGCCAGACGACCAGGATGGGCACCACAACGAGGTTCTTGGCCCCTGCCACAGCCAGCCCGCCCTCGTGGAGCCAGTCGTCCGTCAGATGAAACGTCATCAGGAGGATCGAGAGCAGCGACGCGATGGTCAACATGACGTTGGGTTTCATGTGATATCCTCCTCGAGCACAGTTACGGCAAGCATGTTTCACGACTAAGATAGTGCTGTCGAATCTAGTGCCTTCTTCCCCGTGCGTCGCACGTTTTACCAGGCCCGGAGTCGATCGCGATGCTCCCTAGCGCCTCCCTGCTCCAAATAGCGCCGTATCAGCACGTCGTCGTCGTGATGTCGATCGTGTTGGGGCTTTCGGTCACACAACTACTCAAGGGATTGGCGCAGCTGTATCGCACGCGCAACCGGGTCCCGACCTACTGGCTCCATACGGCGTGGGTCGTCCTGCTCATTTTCTTCAGCTTGGTACTGTGGTGGCTGTTCTGGGATTACCGCAGCATCGAGGAGTGGAGTTTCTTCCGCTTTATCCTGTACCTCAGCCCGATGATTGTGTTCTACTTCCTGACCGCCATCGTGATTCCCGATCCGTCCGATCCCGTCTCGAACTACAAGGAGTACTATTTCTCGAGCCGAGTCGGCTTCTTTGGGACTTTTGCGCTGCAGGTTGTGCTGGCACATGCCGCCGGCGTGGTCGTGCGCGGACTGCCATTGCTGGACCCTGCAGATCCGGTTCGGCTGGCGATCGTGGTCCTGTTGCTCATCGCCATGCGAAGCACCAGCGAGCGCGTGCATGCCGTCGTCTTTGCGTCTTGCGCAATCGCGATCGTGGCCTTCATCACGCTGTTCCACCTCCGCCTTGGTTGACAATGATTCCTGACCCGACCTCTCCGCTCCCCGCGACGCGCAATATCGCCTGGATCGTGATCGTGTCCTTATCGGCCGCGGTCCTTCTCTCCATCGTCCTTGTCATCATTGTCGTCCCTCGCGCTCGCGAGAACGTGATCAGTGCCGCGGTGCTCTTCGCGTTCGCTGCCGGGGCGGCGCTGCTCGGGGTGCTGTCGGCCCGACGCAGTGATCAACCGCAGCGCTGGGCCCTCATTGCGGCCGGCTGGCTGGCGCTGGCAGGCACCGTTCTCCTCATCTGGCCGGGCGTCGTGACGACCGCCGGGATCGCGTGGGTGGCACCGGTACTGCTGCTGGCGCTGGTCGTGTGGATGACGCTGCGCGTGCGTCGGGAGCTCCACAGTCGCATTCGCCCCTGGGTGATCTACCCGGTATTTGCCGTCATCGCGTGTGCGGCCCTAGCCGGATTTTATGAGACCCTGCAGGAGTTGCTCGATCGCGTCGCGCACCCCATGCACGGCCAGCTCGTGGACGTGGGTGATGGACGCCGCATGTATCTGAGCTGCGCGGGGTCAGGGAGTCCAACCGTCGTCCTCGTGCCGGGAGCTGGTGAGCCCTCGTCGGTGTGGGGATGGATCGCTCCCGATGTTGCGCGCGATACACGAGTGTGTGTGTACGATCGCGCGGGACGCGGCTGGAGTGAGCCTGCTCCAGGTCAGCAGGATGGCGTCGCGATCGCGACGGACCTCAATGCGTTGCTGACGAGCGCACACGAGGCCCCGCCCTATGTGCTCGTGGGCCACTCATTCGGCGGCCTCTACGTCCGCGCGTTCGCGGCGCGGTACCCGAATCAGACCGCCGGCGTCGTGCTGCTCGACGCGACTGACCCACACCAGTTCGCGTTGCCAGCCTACCCGGTATTCTACGAGGGCTACCGGCGTGTGTCGGCGCTGTTTCCGTCGCTTGCCCGCTTTGGGGTGGGGCGCCTCGCCTACCGATCGCAGTACGGCGGTTTGCCCCGTGAGGCGCGGGCCGAAGAGTTCATGTTCTGGTGCACCGCGCGCCACGCCCGCAGCCTGCGCGACGAATGGGCGGCAGCACCGCTCGCCATGCAGCAGGCGGGCTCGCTCGTCACTCTGGGAGATCGGCCGCTGATGGTCGTCACGGCTCTACAAGACGCGCAGGATGGGTGGGCGGCGCTGCAGGATGAAGTTCCGAGACTGTCCAGCAACAGCAGTCACTGGTCCCTTGCGACCGCCACCCACAGCTCGCTCACCGAGCACCAAGCGGAGGCGGCGTTAGCCAGCCAGGCGATTCGTGAAGTCGTCACGGCCGTCCGAACCTCGAAACCTCTACCGAGACATTAGCCATGCGGCCATCGCACTTGCTTCCCGCTTTCATTCTGCTGGTGTGCGCCGATGCTGCGGCGGCTCAGACGCCATCACCCGCGCCGCTCGAGGTCATCCGGCTGGTCGGCGGCAGTGGTTTTGTGGGGCGCGTGACGGCGACCGGAGACGGCAAGATTCACATGTACGTGGATGGCGTCGGCGATGTTGCTATCGATTCGGCCGCCGTCGCATCGCGGTCGCCGGTACCGCCGCCCCCTGCTCCACCCTCGCCGTGGTCCGGCACGATGACCGGCTCCATGACGCATATATCAACGATTGCGCCCGGCCTGGCGGGCTCGACGCTGGGCGCGCAGGTCAACCTCGGAGTTGCACGGATGGGTGCGCGTGGTGCGCTCACCCTCGACGGGAATTTGAGTTACTGGCGCCGGGAACCAGACTCCGCCGCCGCCAATCAGTGGGGACTGTCGCTGGGAGGGCGCCGGATGCTCACGCAGCGCTGGGTGCTGCTGGGCCGCAGCCAGTTTGACGTGAACCACGTGCAGTACCTGCAGTACCGCTCGACGACGATCGCCGGCCTGGGCTACTTCGTTGTGAAATCCCCCCGCGTCTCACTCCTGTTCGCGCCGGGGCTCGGCTACGGGAAGAGCGAACAGACCGCGTACGGGCGAGTGCTCTCGTTCGCGGCCGGCATCCCGTCCAGTGTCGAGGGACCTATCACCGGGGTGCACGATATGCTGACCGTGCAACTGACCCCCATGCTCGGCTTCCAGCAGGACCTGCATTACTTCTGGAGCCTGCGTGCCAGCGCACCATACCGGCAAGCGGAATTCAACGCGAAGCTGCTTGGCATGGTGACGTCGCACTTCGGGCTCTCGGTGGCGTTCAAGGAGCAGTACGACAGCAGCATGCCGCCTCCCGTCAACCGCAATTTGCGCTCGCTCGTTTCGGGAGTGCAGTTGAAGCTGTGATGTCGTATCTGATCGGTATCATTCTGGCGCTCGCAGTCTGCATCTCGGCCCTGCTGATCGGCTTGAGCCGAGACCGCGCCTTCTATCCGACCGTCCTGATCGTCATTGCGTCGTACTATGTGTTGTTCGCCGTGATGGGCGGTTCTCATCGGGAGTTGCTGGTAGAGTCTCTCGTCATGTGTGTGTTTGCGGCGATCGCGGTGGCGGGATTCAACAGGAACCTTTGGCTTGTCGTCGCAGGGCTCGCGGCACATGGTCTTTTCGACGCGTTTCACGGGCGGTTACAGGTGACTTCCAGCGTGCCTCCTTGGTGGCCGGCCTTCTGTTTGACGTTTGACGTTACCGCCGCGGTATTCCTAGCGCTGCTCGTCAGTCGTCGTCGGTTGGCCTCGCGGGACGGCGGGACTTGACGCGTCCGGCCAGCCCACGCGAAGCGAATGAAATATGTCTGGACCTTCTAGGATAAGAACATGAAAAAGTCGGGCGCGCGCCCAGGCCGGTCGGCAGCGGAGCTCATCTCGCAACGAATCGCCGAACTCGGGGACTGGCGCGGGGAAACCCTCAGCCGCATGCGCCAGCTCATCAAGCAAGCAGACCCGGACGTCGTCGAGGAGTGGAAGTGGCTGGGCACTCCGATTTGGTCGCACGACGGCATCATCTGCACCGGCGAATCCTACAAGAATGTCGTGAAGCTGACCTTCGCCAAGGGCGCGTCGCTGAAGGATCCGGCCCGGCTCTTCAACTCGAGTCTCGACGGAAACGCGCGCCGCGCGATCGACATCCACGCAGGAGAAGCAGTTGACGAGTCCGCCTTCAAGGCGCTCGTGCGCCAAGCGGTCGCCCGCAACCGTTCTGGCAAGTCGAAACCCTCGAAGAAAGCGAAGTCCTAATGTCTCAGCGAAAACGAGCGCTGCAGGTCGTGCTGGTGGTGTTGGGTCTGGGGACGGTCGTCACCAATGTCTCTGCTCTGGTGACGTATTTCCTGGCCGGGCCGAGCCCGGCCGGCGGGACGGCCGCGCCGATGTTCTGGACCATCTTGGCGACGCTCGGCGTCTTCCTGGTGCTCGCGGCGCGCAACCCCGCCGCGTATCGCAGCTTGATCGCCTACGCCGTATGGTCCAGTTTCGCGCATACGGCGGTCATGGCGGTGATGGCGCTGCAACTTCCCACCAAACGCGGCGAGCTGCTGGCGGGCGTGGCGGTGACCGGCCTGGCGGCCGTGCTGCTGTTCGTGTTGGCCCCGCGGAAGGAGGCGGCCGTAGTCAGCGGACCCTAACCCAGAATCGACGCCAGGGTGCAGCTGAAGCCCGGTGAGGTCCGCTATCGCGTCGATGATGCCACGCTATTGCACGAAGATTTCGCCCGCGCCGCCGTTGGGCGCGGACAAGCGCGATACCCGGGGTTCTCTGACGATCCGCTCGACGGCTTCCGCGACCTCGCGACGGATCTGGTTCGCTTCGGGTCTGTCTTCCTCGCCGGCACCACCGCGGAGTTTGCAGCGCTTGTCACGAAAGCCGAGCGTACCCGTCCGCCGCGCGGGTTTGCCGCGCTCTCCCCTGGCCATCACCTTGCTCGGCTGGTCCTGAGCGCACCTCAGGAC
>JBGPOE010000045.1:0-20204 GCA_041487875.1 Gemmatimonadota bacterium
CCTTCTTCCTGATGCACCTGGGGCCGGTGAGCCCCATTGTCCCGAGCGCCGAGCAGCCGCTCGACCCCGACGTCGTGGCGCGGCTGCGCCAGCAGTTCGGGCTCGACCAATCGCTGCCCGTCCAGTACGAGCGGTATCTCATCCAGCTCGCGCGGGGCAACCTGGGCGTGTCGTTCAGCCAGCGCCGCCCCGTGGCCGCGGCGCTCGCCGACGCCATTCCCAACACGCTGGTGCTCGCCGGCGCCGCGCTGCTGATCGACTTCGGGCTCGGCGTGCTCCTGGGCGTGGTGATGGCGGCGCGGGCCCGCCGCCGCCTCGACGCGGCCCTCGGCAACGTGACCCTGTTCCTGCGCTCGGTGCCGACGTTTTGGCTGGGGCTGATCGTGCTGCTCGTCCTCGGCGAGCGGCTGCGCTGGTTTCCGGTGGGCGGCGTGATCGACATCGTGCGGCATCAGAGCCTGTCGCTCGCGGGGCGCATCGGCGACCGCCTGTGGCATCTCGCGTTGCCCGCCCTGACCCTGGGCATCGTGGGCGCGGCGGGGACCGCGCGGTTCCAGCGCAGCGCGACGCTCGACGCGCTCAGCGCGGACTACGTGCGCACCGCGCGCGCCAAGGGCGCCACCGAGCGGCGCATCGTCCTCGTGCACGCGCTGCGCAACGCGTTGCTCCCCGCCATCACGCTGTTCGGTCTGGCCTTGCCGTTTCTGCTCACGGGCGCGGTGCTGATCGAAACCGTGTTCGCCTGGCCCGGCATGGGCAAGCTCGCGGCGGACGCGATTTTCAGCCGCGACTACCCGGTGCTGCTCGCCTGTGCGCTCGCCGCCAGCGCGATCATCGTGGTGGGGAACCTCGCCGCCGATCTTCTGTACGCGGTCGCGGACCCGCGCATCCGCACCACCGAGCGAGCGGGCGCGTGAGTGTCCGCGCCTGGCTCGCGCTCCTGGGCGCGGTGTGCTGCGCCTGGCTGGCGGTGCGGGCGGCGCGCCGCCGCGCCGCCGGCACGCCCGCAGGCCGCCGCTTCTTTCGCAGTCCGTTTGCGGGCGCCGGGATCGCCGTGCTCGCGTTCTTCGCGGTGGTGGCCGTGGCCGCCCCGCTCGTGGCGCCGTTCGACCCCGACCGCCAGCTCGACATCGTCGGCCTCGCCAATCGCCCGCCGTCCTGGGCACATCTCCTGGGCACCGATCTCTACAGCCGCGACCTGTGGAGCCGGCTCGCCTACGGCGCGCGCGTGTCGCTGGGCATCGGCGCGCTGGCGATGGCGGTCGCCCTCACGCTCGGCGCGGCGGTGGGCGCGGCGGCGGGCTATTTTCGGCGCGCCACCGATGTCGTGTTGATGCGCGTCGTGGACGTGGGCCTCGCCATGCCGCGGCTGTTCCTGCTCATCGTCGCCGTCAGCGTGTGGCAGCATGTGTCGCTCGCCGCCCTGACACTCGTGCTGGGCCTTACCGGCTGGTTCGGCACCAGCCGCTTGGTGCGCGCCGAAGTGCTGAGCCTGCGGGAGCGCGACTTCGTGACCGCGGCGCGCGCCCTCGGCGCCGGCTCGGGGCGGATTATCCTTCGTCACGTGTTGCCCAACGTGATGTCGCCGCTGCTCGTGTCCGCGGCGCTCGGTATCGGCAACGTCATGCTCACGGAGGCGGGCCTGTCGTTCCTGGGTATCGGCGTGCGCCCGCCCACGGCGAGCTGGGGCAACATGATCGCCGACGGCGCGAACCAGATCGTGAACGCGCCCTGGACCACGCTCTTTCCCGGACTCGCCATCGCCCTCGTCGTGATGGCGCTCAACGCCACGGGGGACGCGCTACGCGACGCGCTCGCCTCGCCTCAGCCCTCGCACCAGGAGGAGACGTGACGGAGCCGCTGCTCCGCGTACGCGATCTCAAGACGTACTTCGTCACCGAGCGCGGCAGCGGCACGGCGCGCGCGGTGGACGGCGTGTCGTTCGAGCTGTATCCGGGCGAGACGCTCGGCATCGTGGGCGAGTCGGGCTCGGGCAAGACCGTCACGTCGTTGTCGGTGTTGCGGCTGATCCCCGAGCCGCCCGGCCACATCCGTCCCGGCAGCTATATCGAATTCGAGGGCCGCAATCTCCTGACACTCGCCCCGGCCGAGCTGCGCGCCATTCGCGGCAACCAGATCGCGATGATCTTCCAGGAGCCGATGACGTCGCTCAACCCCGTCTTCACGGTGGGCGACCAGATCGCGGAGGCGGCGATCATTCACCAGGGCCTGTCCCGCAAGGCCGCGCGGGCACGCGCCATCGAGATGCTCACCCTCGTGGGCATTCCCGATCCCGCCGAGCGCGTGGATCACTACCCGCATCAACTGTCCGGCGGCATGCGCCAGCGCGTGATGATCGCGATGGCGCTCGTGTGCCATCCCAAGGTCCTGATCGCCGACGAGCCCACCACCGCGCTCGACGTGACGATCCAGGCGCAGATCCTCGAGCTGCTGGAGCGGCTACAGCGCGAGCTCGGCATGGCGATCATGCTGATCACGCACGACCTGGGCGTCGTCGCCGGCACGGCCGACCGCGTGGTCGTGATGTACGCGGGCCAGGTGGTGGAGACCGCGACCACCGCCGAGCTGTTCGCGCGGCCCCGCCACCCCTACACCGAGGGGCTGCTGGCCGCGGTGCCCCGCGTGGACACGCCGCGCGAGCGCTTGCGCGCCATTCCCGGCGCGGTGCCCGCCGCCACCGACTGGCCCGCGGGCTGCCGCTTTCATCCGCGCTGCCCGTACGCCTGGGACAAGTGCCGCACCGCCGAGCCGCCCCTGCTCGACGCGGGCCCAGCCCACCAGGCGCGCTGCTGGCTCGTGACGGAGCCCGCGCGCCGGAGCGCCCCGGCGTGACCGCGCCGCTCGTCGACGTCCGCGGCCTGGTCAAGCACTATGCTGGCGACCGGGCGTTCTTCGGCCTCGGGGCGGCCAAGCCGCCGGTGCGCGCGGTGGACGGCGTGTCGTTCACGATCGCCGAGGGTACGACGCTGGGACTCGTGGGCGAGTCGGGCTCGGGCAAGTCCACCGTCGCCCGTACCTTGCTGCGCCTGGTCGAGCCTACCGCCGGCGCCGTGATGTTCGACGGCCAGGACGTGCTGCGCCTGGGGCGCACTGCGCTGCGCGCGCTGCGGCGCAAGATGCAGATCGTGTTTCAGGATCCGTACGGCTCGCTCAACCCGCGCATGACAGTCCGCGCCACGCTGCGCGAGCCGCTGGTGATTCACCGGCTCGCCACCGGCGGCGCGATCGACACCCGTGTGCGGACCCTGCTGGACGAGGTGGGGCTCGACGCGCAGTACGCCGACGCGTATCCCCACGAGTTGTCGGGCGGCCAACGCCAGCGGGTGGGGATCGCGCGGGCCCTGTCAGTCGAGCCACGCTTCATCGTGTGCGACGAGCCCGTCTCGGCCCTCGACGTGTCGGTGCAGGCGCAGGTGTTGAACCTGCTCGCCGAGCTGCAACGGCGGCACCGTCTCACGTACCTGTTCATCGCGCACGACCTCGCCGTCGTGAAACACATCGCCGACGACGTGGCGGTGATGTATCTGGGGAAGATCGTGGAGCGTGGCCCGGCCGAGGCGCTGTATCGCGCGCCGCGCCATCCCTACACCGCGTCGCTGCTGTCGGCGGTGCCGGTCCCGGACCCGGCCGCGCCCAGCCGCCGCATCGTGCTGCAGGGCGACGTCCCTTCTCCCGCAAATCCGCCGCCGGGGTGTCCGTTCCATCCCCGCTGCCCGCACCCGAAAAAGAACGGGCGCTGCCGGACGGAGCCGCCAGCGCTCGTGCAAGTAGCCGCGGGACAACTCGCGGCGTGTCACTTCTCGGCGGAGCCGATGGTCTCGGGCGGCTAGCCCGAGTGCGCCACCGGCGCGGCGCGACGCAGCGTCTCGATCTCCGCCACCACGCCCAACACCCAGCCCGCGGTCACTACCCAAGCACCGATCTGCAGCCCGCCTGAACTGAGGCCGCTCACGAAATACGTCATGGGCAAGCCGACGACCGTCAATCGCAACAGCTGCAGCCGTTCGGCCTTGGTGCCGCGCTGCTGCGCCCATGCGAGCAGGGCGCCCGTGACGACCAAGGGCGTGAGCCACACGACCACGCCATCCAATTCCCCTTTGAGCCCCGCATACAGATAGGCGCCCCATAGCGCGAGGAACACGGCGCGCCCCGCGCCGTGGATCGCGCGTCCGTGCCGCTCCTGAAACCGCGCCAGGCCCGGCAGCAGCGCCACCAAGGCATACGCCACGGCGGCGACGACCGGAATGCCGAGCAGCATGACGGTCGGCAGATCGTCCCACGCGCCAGCGATGGGCCGCGTGCCGCAGCTATACGGCAGGAGCAACCCCACGAGCAGCAACCCAGCGGCAACCTTCTTCAGCATGGCTACTCCTTTCGAGGTTAGCGCACGCCACCCATGAGCTTCTTCACGGGCTTCACGAGCAACGCCATGATGATCGTCGCCACGAAGCACACCAGCGACACGGCGCCGAACAGGCGCGCGAGCGGCATCGAGCTGAAGAAGCCCGCGGTCCACCCGGCGAGCAGGTTACCCAGCCAGTTGGACAGGAAGAACACCCCCATCATCATCCCGACGATCCGCGTGGGCGCGAGCTTCGTCACGGCGCTCAGTCCGACCGGACTCAGGCAGAGCTCGCCCAGCTCCTCGATACCGTACGCCGCGATGAGCCACAGCGGGCTCACGCGGATGCCGGCGCCGCCCTGCGCGATCTTCGCAGCCGGGACGAGGAGCGCGAACGCGAGCGCAGCGCTCAACAAGCCGATGGCGAATTTCGTGGGGCTCGAAGGCTCCCGGGGGCCGAGCCGCACCCACAGCCAGGCCAGCACCGGGGCGAGCGTGATCACCAGTATCGGCTGCACCGCCTGCAGCCACGACGACGGGATCAGATACCCAAACACGTTCAGATTGGTGTACCGGTCGGCGAACAGATTGAGCGTCGATCCAGCTTGTTCGTAGGCCCCCCAGAACAGCGCCGCAAAAATGAACAACACGAACACCGCGGCGATGCGGCGGCGCTCTTGGCTCGTGAAGCCACGCGAGACCTCGGTCACCACCGGGACGCGGTCGCCCAGCCCCGGCCCCGTCGTCGGCGCCGGAGCGCGCGCGCGCCGCTCAGCCGCGAGCCGTTCAAGCGCCGGCTGGAGGCGCCGCCGTCCCACCACGTACTGGATCAACCCGAACGTCATCCCCACGCCGGCCGCCGCGAACCCCACGTGCCAGTCGATCTTCTGCGCGAGCCACCCGGCGCCCGTAATGCCAAGAAACGCGCCGATGTTGATCCCCATATAGAAGATCGAGAAGCCGGCATCCCGCCGCGCGTCACCCTGCTCATACAGCGATCCCACCATGCTGCTGATATTGGGCTTCAAGAGGCCGGTGCCGATCACGATCAGGGCGAGCCCGAGGTAAAACGTGGGCAGAGCCCTGAACGCGAGCGTGAAGTGACCGAGCGCGATGATTACGCCCCCGACGAACACGCTGCGGTATTGGCCCAAGAAGCGATCAGCCACCACGCCGCCGAGAATCGGCGTGAGCCACACGGAGCTCACGTACCACTTGTAGATGTTGGCGCCGTGCGCGTCGGTGTATCCCAGACCTCCCGCCGTCACCGCCGCCGTGAGGTACAGGATCAGGAAGGCCCGCATCCCGTAGTAGCTGAACCGCTCCCACATCTCCGTGAAGAAGAGCGTGGACAGCCCGCGCGGATGCCCCAGCCAGCCCGCCTGCGTCTCGCCCGTGGGCGTCGTCATGCATCCTCGGTCGTGGAGGTCACGCGAACAGATCGTCCTGCAGGTGGCGCACGCCCGGCGTAACCGGCCGCAGCAGCGCGCCCAGGCGCTGCTCCCATTTCTCGACATCGAAATGATGTTCGTGCTGCAGCGCCCGGCGCAGCACGGGTGAGAACTCGTGGAAGGCCTCCAACAGCTCGGCCGTGGTGGCGCGCAACGCCTCCGCCTGCGCCGCCTCGCCCGCACTCATGTCGGCGAGGATCGCCTCCTCGGTGCGCGACGCGACGATCGGCTGGCCGTGCCCTTCGACGTACACCTCGGTGCGCTTACCCGGACCGCGCTGCTCGTCGATCGGCATCAAACCGACGATCTGATCCGAGCGCCAGAACTTGCCGAAGCCGAGGAATACCATTCGCTGAGGCTGGATATCCATGGTCGCCCCCGAGCCGTCAGCCATCAGCCATCACCTATCAGTGGCGGAAACGCACTGACGGCTGATGGCTGACGGCTGACGGCTCCGTTACCGTCGTTTCAACCCGCGCCGTAACAGAATGTCGTCCAGCACCACCCGGTCGATCTTGCCGTCCATCCGGACGCGCACGTCGTAATTCTCCCAGTACATGAAGTTCGCGAGCGCAGCGAGGAACTTCTGGTTCGCGGCGCCCTGCGGCTGGGCGAGCCACTTTTCGGGCTGGCTCTTGGGCTCGGCCAGCAGGATGGGCTCGAGCAGCTGCACGATGTCCGGCGTGATGGGCAGCAGGTCTTCGGGCCGGCTCTGGAAGAAGTAGAGCTGGTGCAGGCGGTACAGCCGCTGCAGCTCGCGGATCGGATTGGTGTCGTCGTAGACGCGGATGTCGATGTAGCGATCGTTGTTGCCCAGGTAGCCCGCGTTGGCGCGCACCACCAGCAGCGCCGCCGATTCCATGCCGCGCCGGTCGCCGCCGCCCGCCTGGCCCGCCACGAGCGCCGCGAGCAGGCGGTCGGCGAGCGAACCCGTGGCCCGCGTGAAAGCGTCCGCCATGTTCTTCACTGTCTGGTCGGACACCATGATGTTCGCCTGCGCCGCGAACCCCCGCCCGACGATCATCTGACCCTTGCCCGCGGCGATGATCTCCCCCGACGGGCCGGCGGTGCGCCCGCCCGCCCAATCGAAGCAGGAGTCGCCGGTCCAGCTGGCGGCGCGGCCGTGCGCGTCCACCATGCCGACCTGGCGCTGCGCCGGGCGCGGATCGGTGCGCATCACGATCCGCATCGCGTCGGGCGCGCTGGCGCCGAGCCGCATCAGCTCCAGGCCCTTCTCGCCATAATCGGTGTTGCCGAGCGACTGCGTCGCCACGGCACCCACGCCCGCGATGGCCCACGGCACGATGCCGCCGACGTTCGGAAACTTCGATTGCACCGCGACGCCCAGGTCGCCGGTGGCGGAGTCGTACGCGACGATGCTGTAGGTATGGGCGCGCTTGGTGAAGTCGGGAGGCGCGGCAATGGGCTGCTGCAGCAGGGCGGCGAGCGCGGCGATGAGCATCCGTTACTCCTTTCGCATCTTCTTCTTCAGTTCCTCGAGCTGCCGCTCGGCCGTCGCCTCGCGGTGCGCGCGGTCCAGGTCCGCCTTGAGCAGCTCATCCTGCACATCCGTCCCGGGGCGCGCGCCGCCCGCGGCCTGGACATCGCGCCACGCGGCCTCAGTCGAGCGTTCCGCCTGCGTCCGCGGGCGCCCCTGCTCCGCCGTCTTGAGCTGCGCCAGCATCTCCGCGAGATCCCGCTCGGCCAGCGCCAGCTCGGCCTGCACCGCGGCGAGCTTCTGCTCGAGCACCGCGAGGCGCTCACGGTGCTTCGCGACGTAGCGGTCCGCCACCGCGACGGTCTCGGCGTCTTGAATCTCGCCCGCGAGCCGGCCGCGGCGCTCCGCATCGGCCAGCGCTTGGCGCTCGGCCGCGAGCGCGCGCTCGGTGCGGCCACGGGCCTCCTGGATCTCCTGCACGGCGACCTTCGCTTCCACCACGGCCTCCCGCATCTGCCGCGCCAGATCGCGCAAATCGCCCGGCGGCGTGGCGGCGTCGAGCGCCGCGCGCAGTGAGTCCCGCAGGCGCTCGAACATGCGTCAGCTCTTCCGGACGGTCTTGGCGAAGAAGGCCGAGTACACGGGCTCGGCCGCTTGCGCCTGGCACTTGGGACAGGTGGGCCGGGTGCGGTCGTGCTCGTCCATCGACACCGTCTCGCTCCAGCGGTGGCCGCACTGGCCGCAGCGATACTCGTAGATCGGCATAGCGAGTCCAAGGTTATTCCTGATGGAAACGCGGGTCAAGTTGACGCGCGGGCGGAACGGGGCAGATTGCAGGCGTGCGCACTTCGTCGCGCGACGCGCGCGCCGCCGTCCTCGTGCTCGCCCTCTTCGCCTGCAACGACGGGCTGCAACCCGAGCCGGCGTGCCCCAACGCCATCTGCGGGCGGGTGACGTTCCAGGGCACGGTGCCCGACAGCACCGACGCCGTGTACATCGTCGCGTACCAGACCTTCCCTCGCTCGCGCAACGACCTGTTCACGTTCCAACCATCGCTTGCGGCCCTCCAAGCGTTGCCGCTCGACAGCGCGTCCGCGCCGTACTCTGTGCTGCTTCCGACGGGTCGCTACGAGTGGGTGGTCGCGGTCTGGAAGAAGGTGGGCGCGCTGACGATCGCCAATGCGGACTCGATGTTACGCGAAGCGGGCTACTACCGCGATCCCGCCGACACGAGCCAGCCCGGCGTCGTCACCGTCGCAGCACAGGGCCTCGATTCGATCAACTTCGTGATCGACTTCGCCCACATGAATCCGCCCTGCCGCTACTACAACCCGCCCTGCCCGTGAGACGCGCGCTCCTCCTGCTCCTCGCGCTGGACGCAGCCCCAGCGCTTGCCGCAGGTCAGGCGATGGGTGTCGTATACGGTTCTGTGCTCGACTCGGCGGGCACGCCGGTACCCCTCGTCACCGTGCGCTCGGGAAGCACCAGCGCCCTGTCCGACGCGCTGGGCCGCTATCGCCTCGAGGTCGCCGCCGGGGTCGTCCGCCTGGCGGCGGCTCGCATCGGCTTCCGGCCCTGGACGGCCATCGTCACGGTTCCAGCCGGCGATTCAGTGCGGCTCGACATCCGCCTGCCCGCGGGGACGCCGCTTCAGATGGCGCCGGTGATCACCACCGCCGCGAAGCGCTCCCAGCTGCTCGACCAGGCCGTCACGAGCGTGGCCATCGTCACCGACTCCGATATCGCGCGGCGGGCCGTCAACACGATCGACGAAGCGATCGACAAAGCCCCCGGCGTGCAGTTCCTGAGCGGTCAAATCAACATCCGCGGCTCATCGGGATTCGTGGAAGGCGTCGGCTCGCGGGTCTTGTTGCTCGTGGACGGCGTGCCGATGAATCAGGGCGACCGCGGCGGCATCAACTGGGACGTCGTCCCGGTCGATCAGGTTACGCGGGTGGAGATCGTGAAAGGCGCGGGGTCGGCGCTGTACGGCTCGGCGGCGCTGGGGGGAGTGGTCAACCTCATCACACGAGACCTGCCGCTCGGCATTCACGGCCGCGTCCGTGCGACCGGCGGCTACTATGGTAACCCGCCGTTCGACGTCTGGCGTTTTCGCGACTTCACCGGCGGCCAGGGCGGCCTGGACGTCGCCACGTCGTACGGCACCGCCACCTTCCGCGGCGCACTCGCGGCCGGGGCCAGGCACTCCGACGGCTATCGCCAGCAGGATCGCGGCGATCATTGGCAGCTCGCCGGCAAGGGCGAATGGCTGCCCGCCCCCAATCTGCGCCTGCGGCTGTCGGGCGCTTGGGCCAACGATGCGTATCAGGTGCCTTTGCGCTGGTGCGTGCGGGGCGGATGCGACACGCGGGGCCAGAGCTATCAGCCGTTCATGGTGGATCAGAGCGACACGGGCAGCCACACGACGTCCGGCAAGGGCTACCTCGCGGGCACTGTTGAACGCACCGTGTCCGACCGGCTCTCGTGGCAGGCGCGCGCTTCCTGGTTCCGCACGCACTTCGAGGACGTATTTCCGACGAGCAGTGATTTCGCGGTCGCCAACCTGTTCGGCGCGGAACTGCGCGCGGTGGCGGCACCCGCGCCCGATCAGGTGGTGACAGTGGGCGGTGAAGGCGCCCTCGCGACCGTGACGAGCGATTTTTTCGGTGGGCATACTCAGGGTGAGTACGCCGCCTACGGCGAAAGCGAGCGGCGCCGCGGCGCGCTGCGGCTCACAGTCGGCGCGCGGGTCGATTTTCTCACTGTGGATGGCGGCGGCATGACGGCGGTCGTGAGCCCGCGCGCGGGACTCGTGCTGCCGTCTGGCGCTGGCGTCTGGCGCCTATCGGCGGGCCACGCGTTCCGCGCCCCGTCCATCGCCGAACGCTTCGTCTCGACCGTGGTGGACGGCCTTCCCGTGATCCCCAACCCCAACCTGCGGCCGGAGCAGGCGTGGTCGTTCGAGTTGGGACACGCACGCCCCATCGGCCCGTGGCTGCACGCCGATGCCGCGCTGTTTTGGACCGAGGCGCGGCGCCTGATCGAGCCGAACGTCGACGCGAGCAAGGGGCAAATTCAGTTCCAGAACCGGCAGCGCGCCCGGCTGGCGGGCGTCGATCTCGCGCTGCGGGCCACGCCCCTTGGTGATCGACTGGTCACAACGGCGGCGTACACGTTTCTCTACGCGCGCGAGCTCGCTACCGACACGACGCCCGAGCGGGCGCTCGCGTTCCGGCCCCGCCACCTCCTCACGCTGTCGGCTGACTATTCGCTCGGCCCGGCCGCCCTAGGCGCGGACGTCCGCTACTCCAGCCGCATGGAGCGGGTGGAGATCTACGAGCTCGACCCACGGGTGGCCGCCAAGGTCCTGGACCTGCGCGCCACGTACACCCGCGGGCCGCTCGCCGCCCACCTGCTGCTGACCAACGCCCTCAATTATGTCTATACGCTGGTGCCGCGTACCCTCGAGCCCGTACGCACGGCCACCCTGACGCTGGTGTATTCCTATTAGGTTTGGCTTATGCGCAGCGCGCCTTATCCGAAGACCATCCTCGACGTGATGCGAGCCCAGTGAGCGCGCGCAGCGCCGCCATCCTCGCGCTCGCGAGCCTCGCCGCCTGCGGCGGGCCGCGCTCGGGCTCGCCGGTTTGCGGCTTCGCGCTGATCGCCGGGCCCACGTTGATCCTGCAACGCCTGGGCGACACGCGCGCGCTGTTGCTCGACGCCCCGCGCGGCCTGCCCGACCGGCTGCCGCTGCGGATCGTCGGCCACGCAGACCAGGCCAGCATGCTCGTCGGCTACCAAGGTGGCCAGCTGGTGCTGCGCACCGATGGCGCGCCCCTACCGGCGGTCACCACGGACTCGATCGGCAGAGATACGACGGTGTACGCGGTGCTCGTCGCCGACGACTCCTCCAACCGCGTGGAAGGCGCGCTGGTGTATGAGAGCCGGCGGCCGCCCGCGAGTTTCCCGCGCATTGGCTCGCTCAGCGACGGCTCCTGGACCGTCCCGGTGTTCGGCGTCAAGCTCGACTGGGCCGCGATGAACAACCCAGCTTGCCCGTTGTTGGGCGCGCCCCCGATCCCCCCCAAGAAATGACGGTGGTCGTCGCGGTCACGGCGCCGCGGCGCACCGACGGCGGGCGAGAGCGAGTGGCGCTCAACAGCGCGTACGTGCGCGCCCTCGCCGCGGTCGATCTGCTGCCACTCGTGGTCCCGCCCATCATCGAACCCGCCATGGCCGTGCGCGCGTTGGACGGCGTGGCGGGTCTCGTGCTCACGGGCGGCGAGGACGTCGAGCCCAAGCGCTACAAGGCCGCCCCTCACGCCAAGCTCGGCACCGTGGATCCCGCGCGCGACGTCGTCGAGCTGGCCTTGATCGCGGCGGCGTGGGCGCGGCGCTTGCCCCTGCTCGCGATCTGCCGCGGCATGCAAGTGCTCAACGTCGCCTTGGGCGGCACGTTGTTCCAGGACTTGGCGAGCGAGCGCCCCGGCGGCGTGCGCCACGACGGCGATGGCGCGCGCCACGGCCTCACCATCGAGCGCGGATCCACCATGTGCGCCGTCCTGGGGGCCACGACGCTGAACGTGAACAGCCGGCACCATCAAGCGGTGAAGGATCTCGCAAGCGAGCTGCTGGCCACGGCCTGGGCCGAGGACGGCGTGATCGAAGGCGCCGAGGCCAAGGACGGCCACCGCGTCCTCGCCGTGCAGTGGCATCCCGAGGACGACCACGGCGACGCGCTGTTCCGGGGCTTCGCGCGGGCGCTCGCCTGATGTCCTCCGCCGGCCGGCCCGTCCGCTTCCCCGAGGGCGCCGCCGAGCTGCTCGGCCGGCTCACGGCGTTGTCGCAGGAGTTGGCCAGCGCCTACCGGCCCACGACGATCGTCGAGATCGTCGCGCGCGCGCTGGCCGAAGTGCTGGCGCCGGCGCAGCTCACCATCGTGTTGCTCGATCCCGACGCGAACCGTCTGACCGTCGTCTACGAGCTGGGCGGCGGCACAACCCGCACCGACGATCCGCTGCTGCAGCTCGCGCTGGCGCGCGGCCCGCTTGTGCTGACGGCAGACGTCGCAGTCGAGGCCCGGAAGCTCGGCACGGAGACCGAGCGCGACCCGCCGGCGTCATGGATCGGCGCGCCGCTGCGCGCCGCGGGCCGAACGATCGGCGCGGTATCGCTCGCGTCCAACACGGCGGGCGACTACGGCGCGGCGGAGGTGGCATTCGTCAACTCGGTGGTCGCCAAGGCGGCGATCGCGCTCGAGAACAGCCGTCTGCTCGAGCTGCTGTCGTCCGGCAAGCGGGAGTGGGAGCTTACGGTGGACGCGATCGCGCAGGCGATCTGCATCGTCAGCGCGCAGGGCGTGGCGCGGCGCGCCAACCGCGTGTTCGCCGAGTTGATCGACGTGCCCGTGACCGCGATCCCCGGCCGCCCCTGGCTCACCTTGGTACCGCCCGCCTGGTCCGAAGCGGTGGCGCGTGCCCTCGCCAAGCCGGGCGGGCCGCCGTTCGAGCTGCGCTCGGGCGATCGCATCTTCCTGGTCGGCGCGGTGCCGGTGGCGGGCGCGGAGGCCGGCGCGGCCGTACTGATTTTCGACGACCAAACCGACAAGCGCCGCCTGCAGGAGCAGCTCGTGCAGTCGGAGAAGATGTCGGCCATCGGCCAGCTGATCGCGGGCGTGGCGCACGACCTCAACAATCCGCTCGCCTCGGTGGTGGGGTTCAGCGACTTCCTGTCCGAAGCTGGTGAGATCCCAGCCGCCCTGGCCGAGCCCCTCGCCGTGATCCGGCAGGAGGCGGAGCGGGCGGCGTCCATCGTGCGCAACCTGCTGTCGTTCGCGCGCCGGCAGGAAGGCGAGCGCGCGCGCCAATCGCTCGAGCCGATGCTCGAATCGGTGTTGGCCTTGATGCACAACGAGCTGATGGCGCTGCGGGTCGACGCCACGCTGCAGGTGGACCCGGATACGCCGGACGTCGAGGTGAACGCCAACCAGATCAAGCAGGTGTTCGTCAACCTCATGACCAACGCGGCACAGGCGATCGCCGGCACCAGGCGGCCGGGGCATGTCTGGATCACGGCGCGCAGGTGGCTGGACGGCGTCGCCGTGAGCGTCGCCGACGATGGCCCCGGGATGGGCGAAGAGCTCGCGCAGCACGCGTTCGAGCCGTTCTTCACCACCAAGCCCGAGGGCGAAGGCACGGGGCTGGGGCTGTCGATCTGCCAGGGCATCGTGCGGGAGCACGGCGGCCGCATCACGCTCGAGTCGAGCCCGGGCGCGGGCGCGACGTTCACCGTCGAGCTGCCGCCCGCCGGACGCGAGGCGCGACCGTCCGTCGGTGCGGCGGCGCCCGCCGCGGTGCTGCCCCTGCGCGTGCTCGTGGTGGACGACGAGCCGCACATCCGCTACTACATGCGCGCCACACTCGAGAGCTGGGGCCACAGCGTCCACGTCGCGGGCGACGGCGAAGACGCGTACGCGCTCGTCCTCGCCCAGCCGTTCGATGTGGTGATCTGCGACCTGCGGATGCCGCGGCTGGGCGGCCGCGAGATGTACCAGCGTCTCGCGCGGGAGCGCCCGGCCAGCGCGGCACGCGTGATCTTCTCGACCGGCGATACGGTCCGCGGCGACACGCTGCACTTCCTCGAATCGCTGGGCCGGCCCTACCTGCGCAAGCCGTTCACGCTCGCCGAGCTGCGGCACGTGCTGGCGGGCGTGGTCAAGCAACTCACCTGAGCCCGTGGCGCCCGGCGTCTTGGCTCTCCCTCGCTCACTGGTCTAGATTGCAGAGCCATGATTTACGTCTGCGTTCCAGTACACGACGAAGCGAAGACCGCCGGCCTGGTGCTCTGGAAGGTGCGCCAGGTGTTCACGAGCTTTCCCCGCGAGTACCAGCTGCTCGTGTGCAATGACGCGTCCACCGACGACACCGGTGACGTCCTCGCCGCCTACGCCCGCGTTCTGCCGATGGAGGTCGTGACCAATCGCGACCGCCGTGGGTACGCCAGGAGCGTGGAGATCCTGTTGCAGCTGGCGCTCGAGCGCACCGATCGCGCCAAGCGGGACTGCGCCATCCTGCTGCACGCCGACTTCGTCCACTCGCCCGACGCGATGGAGGAGATGGTAAAGCGGCTGGAGTCGGGGGCGGACCTCGTCGTGGCGGAGCACGCGCGTGCGGCGGGCGCGGTATCGCGCGCGCATCGCTGGGCGCGGCGGCTCGCCTCCCGCCTGCTGCCTGTGCCGGGCGTGCGCGACACGGTCTCGGGGTTCGTGGCGTTGCGTTTGATCGTGCTGCGCCAGGCGCTGAAGCAGGCGGCCGCCGGGCCGCTGCTCTCAACCGACGGCTGGTCCGCCAATGCCGAGCTGCTGGCCCGGCTCGCTCCCCACGCGCGGCGCATCGACACGGTGCCGAGCACGGCCCGCTACGACTTGCAGCAGCGGCCGCCCCGGGCGGGCCCCTGGGACCGCCTCGTGGACGCCTGGAAATCGCGCCGCGTGATCCGGGGCGCGCGGGTGGCCGCGCTCACGCTGCTCGCCGCCGTATCGCTCCGCGCGCAGAGCGACACCGCCCACGGCCCGGCAAGCGCCGCGGTCGCGGCGCCGGCGACGGTCGTCCCGTTCCCGGTGGGCGAGCGGATGCTTTATCAGGCGAACTACGGCCCGTTCCACGTGGGCCAGGCGACGATGGAAGTGGTGGGACTCGACACCATCCGCGGCACGGAGACCGTGCACCTGCGGTTCCGCATCACGGGCGGCGCCCTGTGGTACCACCTCGATCAGACGATGGAATCGTGGGTCGGCCGCGCCGACTTCCGCTCGCGCCAGTTCCATCAGGACGCCGATGAGCGCGGCCGCGTGTGGCACCACTATTACAATATTTTCCCCGACTCGGGGTTCTACCGCGAAGAGGGCGTCGATTCGACGTACCCCACCACCGCCAATCCGTTGGACGATGCGGCGTTCCTGTATTGGATCCGGACGGTGCCACTTGAACTCGGGAAGCGCTATGAGTACTCCCGGTATTTCCGGCCCGACCGCAACCCGGTAATCGTCCAGGTGCTGCGACGCGAGCGCATCAGCATTCCCGCCGGCAAGTTCAACGCCATTGTCGTGCGCCCCTACATCCCCAAGGGCCGCGGCATCCTGGCGGAGAAGTCGGAGACGCAGATTTACCTGTCTGACGACGCCCGCCGCATGATGCTCGCGCTCGTCTCGACGTTCTCGTTCGGCACCGTCACGTTGCGGCTGAAGCAGTACGTCGTCCCGGGGCGTCCATGACCGATTATCGCGAGGCGGATCTCTCGCGTCTCAAGACGGTGCCCATCGCCCGACGCCACAACAAGGTCGACCCCACCCTTCTCGCCCACCCCCCCGCAGCGGACACGAGCTTCGCCGCCTTCTGGGCGGCGCTGCCGGACATCCTCGCCGCGCGCGACGCGCGCGTACTGGTGGACCAGCTCGTCGCCGCCGCGGGCCGCCGCGGCGTGGTCGCCATGCTCGGCGGCCACGTGATCAAGGTCGGTCTCGGGCCGCTGCTGATCGAGCTGCTGCGCCGCAAGGTGATCACGCACGTCGCGATGAATGGCAGCGCCGCGATTCACGATTTCGAGCTCGCCGCGTTCGGCGGCACCAGCGAGGATGTGGCCGCCGGGTTGGCCGACGGAACGTTCGGGATGGCCGAGGAAACCGGCCGCGAGATGAACGACGCGATCAATCGCGGGGCCAAGGAGAAACGCGGCATGGGCGAAGCCCTGGCGCGCGCCCTCGCGGCGCGCGGCGAGCTGCCCGGCCGGGACGTCTCGCTGCTCGTCGCCTGCGAGCGGCTGGGCGTGCCCGTGACCGTGCACGCGGCCGTGGGCGCAGAAATCATCCACCAGCATCCCGCGGCGGATGGCGCCGCCCTCGGCGCCACGAGTCACCGCGACTTCCGCCGCCTGGCGGGCGCCCTGCCCGACGTGGACGACGGCGGCGTGGTGCTCAACCTCGGCAGCGCGGTGGTGATGCCGGAGGTCTTCCTCAAGGCCTTGAGCGTCGCGCGCAACCTCAACGCGGGCCGGCCCACGAACTTCACCGCGTGCGATTGCGACATGCAGCGCCATTACCGGCCGCGCGTCAACGTGGTCGAGCGGCCTACGCTCGGCGGCGGTCGCGGCATCCAGTTGACCGGCCACCACGAAATCCTGCTGCCGCTCTTGTGCTGGGCCGTGCTCGGCCGGCTGAATGGGAAGAAGTAGCGTCGCGGCGCTCGCGGGCGCGGCGCTGGTCGCCGCGTGCGTCACGCACCGGACCATGCTCACCCCGCGGGCCACGGCCCGCGGCACGCCGGAGATCGTGGACGCGATTGTGCGTGGCGCGCTGCAGCTCGACGCGGCGCTGGACCGGGCAGCCGACACGCTGTACGCGCCCGACGCGCAGGTCGTGGCCGACGCGCAGGTGCGGCTCAACGCCCCGCGCTTCGCCGGCGTGAGCTACGGCGGCCACATCACGGTGGCGTCCGCGTCGGTCACGCTGGAAGGCCGCTTCGCTTGGGCGCTGGTGGAGTACCGCTGGGTCGGCGCCCGCCAGGCCGAAGCCGGGCGGGCGACGTTCATTCTAGAAGATCGGCCGGATGGCTGGCGCATCGTCCACGTGCATTCCAGCCAACTCCTGCCCTGGAACCGCTAGGACTGGGCGGGATGCCCCTTGATCACGTCACGCAGCTTGTCCGCCGTGCTGGGACTGATCATCCGCAGCACCAGATAGAACACGAAGCCGACGGCTGCGAACATGAGGACCGTCATCGCCAGGCCCACCAGACCCCCCAGGATGCCGAGGATCAGCTTCAGGGCGAGCCACGCGACCACCGCGAATACCGCAAACCCGAGAATGCTCCGGAACATGTTATCCTCCAAGAAGTCCGGACTGCTGCTCCGTACGGCGCAATGTAGCACGAAGTTTCCAGTCTCGGGACGTCTATGAAGCAATCTTATGATGTGGCCATCATTGGCGGCGGCGTGATCGGCGCCGCCTGTGCTCGCGCGGCGGCCGGCCGTGGGGCGCGCGTCGTCCTGTTCGAGCCCGGGCCCGATCCGGCCGCGGCCTCCGCCGCCTCCGCCGGCCTGCTCGCCGCCCAGATCGAACCCACCGACCCCGAAACCCTGGCCACCGCGGTCCACGCCCGCGACCTGTACGAGTCGCTCGCGGCCACGCTACGCGAGGACACGGGAATCGATATCGGCTTCTGGCGCGACGGGATCGCTTCCGTCGCGCTGGATGACGCGGCGGCCGAGCGGTTGCAAGCGGGGGTCGCGGCCCAGCGCCAAGCCGGTCTGCGGTGTGACTGGCTGGAGCCTGAGGATGTGCGGGAGCGCTGGCCGGCGGTGGCGCCCGGCTGCCTGGGAGCCCTGTACGCGCCGGAAGACGGCGCCGTCGACGCGCCCGCACTCATTCGAGCCCTGCTCGCCGACGCCCGGCGGCTCGGTGTCACGATCGCGAGCGAGCGAGTCGAGCGCGTCGCCAACGACGGCACGGCGGTGACGGGCGTCGCCGCGGGCGGCGCGGTGGTGGCGTGCGTGCACGTCGTGGTGGCCGCGGGGGCCTGGTCCAGCCGTCTGGCGGGGCTGCCCCGGCCCTTGCCCGTCGAGCCGGTGCGCGGGCAGATGATCCAGAAGCCGTGGCCGCCCGGCATGCCGCGCGCGGTGCTGTACGCCGATCACGCATACGCGGTGGAGCGCGGCGGCAAGGCCATACTCGGCAGCACGATGGAACGGGCAGGCTTCGACTGCCGCGTCACCAACGAAGGCCTCGCCGAAATCCAGCAGCGCGTTACGCGCCTGCTGCCCGCACTCGGCGCGCTGCCGGTGGAGCGCGCCTGGGCCGGTCTGCGACCGGTCACGCCCGATGGCCTGCCGATCGTAGGCCCGGACGAAGGTGTGGAGGGACTGCTATACGCTACCGGGCACGGCCGCAACGGCATCCTGTTCGCGGCACTCACCGGCGAGGCCATAGGCGATCTGGTCACCAAGGGCCGCACCGACTTGGACATCTCGACCTTCGCGCCGCAGCGCCTGTTCCCGGGCTGATGTACAAAACCTGCGCCTTCTGCAACGCCACCTTCGACGGCGACGGCGGCCCCTCGGGGCTCGGCGTGGGGCGGCGTCTGGCGTTCGACGAGTGGCGGGGGCGGCTATGGGTGGTGTGCCCCAAGTGCGGGCGCTGGAACCTCACGCCGCTCGACGACCGGCTGGAGCGGATCGAGAGCGTGGCGCGTGCGGCGGGCGCCGGCCGGCTGCTCGCCTCGACCGAACAGGTGGCGCTCATCCGGTGGGAGCGCTACGACTTTGTGCGGGTGGGCAAGCCGCTGCGCCTCGAGCTGGCCGAATGGCGCTACGGCGAGCGCCTCAAGGCGCGGCGACAGGAGCGGCTCAAGTACGTCGTGCCGATCACGCTCGCGGCGGCGGGCGTGATGATCGCGATCAACGCGGCGGCGGGCGGGTCGATGGGCGTGATGACGTTCCAACTGCCGCGCTTGGGCGATTGGGTCTACACGGGCATCGTCGGCCGGCGCCGCGTGCCGCTCGCGGAGCCGCCGATCTGCGCCCGCTGCGGCGCGGTGATGGAGCTGCGGGCGAAACACGTGCGGCACGCGCGGCTCGTACCCGACCAGCGGGCCGACCTCGCGCTCGTCGTGAGTTGCCCGCAGTGCCACCAAGAAGGCGCGATGCTCACCGGTCTCGACGCGGCCCAGGCGCTCCGCCAGGGTCTGACGTTTCTCAACCTGCGACGGGTGCACAAACACACGACGGCTGCCGCGGCAATGGAAGTGAACGTGCAGCATGGGCCGGACGGACTGATCCGCGACGTCGCTCGCCGCCAGGTCACACTGCGCTCGCTCGCCGTCGAGCGGCGGCTGGCACTGGAGATGGCGGTGGACGAGCAGATGGAGGTGCAGGAGCTCGAGCGCCAGTGGCGTGAGGCGGAGGAGTTGGCGGACATCGCCGACGGGACGCTGTCCTCGGATCCACAGATTGAAGAACAACTCAAGCGCCTGCGCGAGCGGGGAGACGAGCCACGCACCTAAGCTGGTCCGGTTGAGAGCGCTCATTTCAACCGTATGGTTGAAAAACCCTACCCTTGGCTACACGGCGCCGCTATCTTCTGACCCCATATGTCCGCTTCATCACTGATCCAGCTGACGCCGCGACGCGCGGCCGTACCGGCCGAGCGCAAGCCTTCCTGGCTCAAAGTCCCCGCCCCGGGGGGCGCCAATTACGTCGGGCTCAAGGGTCTGATGCGCGGCCTCAAGCTGCATACCGTGTGCGAGGAAGCGCACTGTCCCAACATCGGCGAATGCTGGGAGCACAAGGCCGCCACTTTCATGATTCTGGGCGATGTGTGCACCCGCAATTGCGCCTACTGCGCGGTGGCTCACGGCACTCCCACGGCGCTCGACCTGGACGAGCCGGCGCGCCTGGCTGAAGCGGTCGAGCGGATGGGCCTCGAGTTCGTCGTGATAACGAGCGTGGACCGGGACGACCTTCCCAACGGCGGCGCCGAGATCTTCGCCGCCGCGATCACCGAAATCCGGCGGCGTCTGCCGGACACGTCGGTCGAAGTGCTGATCCCCGATTTCAAGGGCAATCCCGAGGCGCTGTGCATCGTCGTCCAAGCCCGGCCGGACATCCTCAATCACAATCTCGAGACCGTCGAGCGGCTGTACCGCATCGCGCGGCCGGGCGGCCGTTACGCCCGCGCGCTGGAGCTGCTGCGGCGCGCCAAGGAGCTCGACCCGACGCGGCTCACCAAGTCCGGCCTGATGTGCGGGCTGGGCGAGGAATGGGACGAGCTGCTGGTCGCGATGCACGATCTCCGCACGCAGGGTGTGGACATCCTCACGGTGGGCCAGTATCTGCGGCCCTCGGCGGATCATCTGCCGATCGCGCGGTATTACACCCCCGACGAGTTCGCCGACTTGCA
>JBGPOE010000046.1:0-19786 GCA_041487875.1 Gemmatimonadota bacterium
ACGATGATCTTCTTTAATCTGACGTTCTTCCCGATGCACATCCTTGGCATGGCGGGGCACATGCGCCGGATCTACGACCCGACGCAATACGACTGGCTCAAGGGCTACCAGCCGATGAATCACTTCATCTCGCTCGCGGCGTTCGGGCTGTTCGCGTCGCAGTTCCTGTTCATCGGGAACTTCGTGTGGAGCCTGTTCAAGGGAAGAAAGGCGGAGCCGAATCCGTGGCACGACAACGGCCTCGAGTGGACGCTCCCGAACCCCGCGCCCCACGGGAACTGGGAGACGCTGCCCACCGTGTACCGCGGGCCGTACGAGTACAGCGCCCCCGGCGCCCCGGCCGACTGGTATCCTCAGTCGTCCAAGCTCCCCACCGACCGTGAGCCGGCCGCCGCGCCGACTGCGGCGCACTGACGGAGGACGGGATGACGCACGCGACCGCGACGCTCGACCAGATGCGGCCCCCGGCCGCCGCCGAGCCGGGCCTGCCGATCTACAACAACAAGCTCGGCATGTGGGTGTTTCTCGCGTCCGAAGTGATGTTCTTCACCGGCCTGATCGGCGCCTACGTGATTCTCCGCTTCGGGGCGCCGGGTGAGTGGGCCAAGCCCAACGTCGTCCTCAACGTGCCGCTCACCGGCGTCAACACGTTCATCCTGATCTGCTCGTCGGTGTCGATGGTCAAGGCGTTCGCCGCCATCGCCGGCGGCGACCGCAAGGGCCTGTCGCGCTGGCTGCTCGCCACGATCCTGCTGGGCGCGACGTTCGTCTCGATCCAGGGCGTCGAATACTGGAAGCTCGTGCACGAGGGCTTCACGCCCGCGGGCTACACCGACGGGTCGCGCATCGCCGAGCTCGTGGCGCAGGGCAAGCTGGTGGGAGCGACCGGCGGGCTGTACGGCTCCACGTTCTTCACGATGACGGGGTTCCACGGCTTCCACGTCACGTGCGGCGTGATCAGCATGATTTACGTCTGGCTGAAGTCGCTCCGCGGCGGCTACACCCAGCAGGATTACCGCGGGGTCGAGGTCATCGGCCTGTACTGGCACTTCGTGGACCTGGTGTGGATCATCCTGTTCACGATCGTTTACCTCATCTGAGGCCCTATGGCGACCACCGCGCACAAACATCCGAATTACATACTGATCTGGGCCTACCTGTTCGGGCTCACCGTGCTCGAGGTCCTGTTCGCCTTCGAGATGCCGATCTCGCGCAACCTGAAGATCCTGGTGCTGCTCGGGCTCGCCGTGTGGAAGGCGCTGCTCGTGGCCTTATACTTCATGCATCTGAAGTTTGAGTCGCGGCACTTGCGGCTCATGGTGCTCGTGCCGCTGCCGCTGGCGGCGATTTTCATCCTCGCGGTGATCACGGAGCACATCTGGTAGCCTATCTCGAGCTCACCAAGCCGCGCATCACGCAGCTGGTCATCCTCACTGCGGCCGCCGGATTCTATCTCGGCGCGCGCGGCGGGGTGGATCCCTGGCTGCTCCTGCATACGCTGATCGGCACGGCGCTGGTGGCGGGTGGAACCAACGCGCTCAATCAGCTGCGCGAGCGGGACGTGGACGCCCGCATGCGCCGCACGCGCGGGCGGCCGCTGCCGTCGGGGCGGCTGTCGCCCCGCTCCGCGGCGCTGTTCGCCGGGGCGATTTCCGTCCTCGGTGTGACCTACTTGGCGTGGCGTGTCAACACGCTCACGGCGGGGCTCGCGGCGCTCACGCTCGTGAGCTACGTCTTCTTGTACACACCGCTCAAGCGGCGCACGTCGCTCAATACCCTGGTGGGCGCCGTCCCGGGCGCGTTGCCGATCCTGGGCGGCTGGACCGCCGCCGGGGGCCGCATCAGCGTCGCGGCGCTGTCGCTCTTCTGGATTCTCTTCCTGTGGCAGCTGCCGCACTTCTTGGCGCTCGCCTGGATCTACCGCGAGGACTACAAGAGCGCCGGCCTGGCCATGCTGTCGGTCGAGGACCAGGATGGCCGGCGCACCGGCTGGATGGTGCTGCTGTACGCGCTGGCGCTGCTGCCCGTGAGCCTGCTGCCGTCGCTCGTGGGTGTGACGGGGCCCTGGTACTTCGCCGGCGCGGCGCTCTTGGGGATCGGCTTCGTGGCGACCGGCGCGACCATGCTGGGCGGCGCCACGCCGCGGGGCGCGTGGCGGGTCTTCCTCGCATCCATCCTGTACCTGCCCGCGCTGCTCACCTTGATGGTGCTGGACAAGATCGCGGCGTAGACGCGTGATCCCCTTTCATAAGCTGCTGATTTCCACGGCGATCGTCTTCTGCGCCGGCCTCGGCGTGTGGGCGGGCGTGCAGTACCGCGCCACGGGCGCGAGCGGCGCGCTGGTGCTCGCCGTGGCCTGCTTCGCCGCCGCCGCCGGGCTCGCCTACTACCTGCGCCACCTCAAGCGCTTCCTCGGTCGATGAACGATCCCCACATGGACCTGGTCTACTTCTTCAGCGCCGTGCTGCTCGCGCTGTTGCCGATCATCGCGTTCGGGACCATGGGGGTGTGGGTCGTCCGGAAGTACTTGCAGGAGCGGGCGGCGGAAGCCAGGGACCGCCGCTAGATTCCTCCGCATGACCGACAAGCCCGCCGAGCGCCGCCAGGTCGTCCGCTACGCGTTCTACAAGCTCGACCCCGCGTGGCGCCGCCTCACGCCCGAGCGGCAGGCAGCCGGAAAGACAGAGTTTGCCGAGACCATCGAACGGTTCCACGGCAGGCTGCTGTTGCGGCCCTACGGGCTCGTCGGCATCCGCGGCGACTGCGACATCCTGCTGTGGCAGGTGGCGGAAGACCTCGAGGCGCTCGTTGATCTCCAGACCGCGCTGAACCGCACCGACCTGGGCGCGTACCTGTCGACGCCCTACAGCTACCTCGCGATGACGCGGCGCTCGATCTACCAGTTCCCCGAGGAGCCGGCGCAGCATTCGCGCCTCGTGATCCGTCCCAGCGCGTCGCGCTACCTGTTCGTCTATCCTTTCGTCAAGACACGCGCCTGGTACAGCCTGCCGTACCCCGAGCGCCAACAGATGATGGACGAGCACGTGAAGGTGGGGCGTAAGTACCCAACCATCCGGCTCAACACGACCTACTCCTTCGGCCTCGACGACCAGGAGTTCGTCGTCGCCTTCGAGGGCGACAATCCGGGGGAGTTCCTCGATCTCGTGATGGAGCTGCGCGAGAGCGCGGGATCGTCCTACACGCTGCGCGATACGCCTACCTTCACCTGCGTGCAGATGTCGCTGCTCGATCTGCTCGACACGCTGGGCGGCGCCGGGGCGTCGCGCGCGCTGTCGCGGCCTGAGGCGCGTCCCGACGGCTTCGTTGCCGTGGCGACGCTCGCCGAGCTGCCGCCCGGCAAGAGCAAGCGCGTCTACGCGGCGGGCGACGCGGTCGCCCTGTTCAACGTGGATGGCAATGTCCACGCCATCGCCAACCGCTGCACCCACGCCCGCGCCAGCCTGTCGGAGGGGACGCTCGACGTTGCCGCGTGCGTCGTGACCTGCCCGTGGCACGAAGGCCGCTTCTCGCTCGAGACGGGCCAGGCGCTGGGCGGGCCGGCCACGCTCCCGGTCGCGGTCTATCGGGTGAAGCTCGAGGGCGACCAGATCCTCATCGCTCCGGCCGAGGCGCGCGAGCCCTCGGTTGCCTGACCGATTGCCTGACGACGGCCGTTTCCTGAAGGCGTGCCGCGGCGAGGCGACCGATGCCACGCCGGTGTGGTTCATGCGCCAGGCCGGGCGCTACATGCCGGAGTACCGCGCGCTCCGCGCCACGCACTCCCTTCTCGAGCTGTGTCACGAGCCGGCGCTCGCGGCCGAGGTCACGCTGCAGCCCGTGGAGCGGCTCGGCGTCGACGCCGCGATTCTCTTCGCCGACATCCTGCTGCCGTTCGAGCCGCTGGGGCTCGGCCTGTCGTTCGCGACCGGCGAGGGGCCGCAGATCGCGCACCCCATCCGCGACGCCGCCGCGGTGAACCAGTTGCCCGAGCCCGATCCCGCCGAGGCCCTCGCCTACGTGCTGCAGGCGGTGCGGCTCGCGGTGAGCAAGCTCCCCCCGGAGATTCCGCTCATCGGTTTCGCGGGCGCGCCGTTCACGCTGGCGAGCTATGCCATCGAGGGCGGCGCCACACGCTCGTTCGCGCTCACCAAGCGCTTCATGTACGAGCAACCCGCGGCGTGGCACCGGTTACTCGACAAGCTCGCCGACTTTGTGGGCCGCTATCTCGCGGCACAGGCGGAGGCCGGCGCGCGCGCGCTGCAGCTGTTCGACAGCTGGGTCGGGTGCCTCGCGCCGGCTGATTACCGCGAGTACGTCCTGCCGCACAGCAGCCGCGCGCTGGACCTCGCGGGGGCCGGCGGCGTGCCGCTGATCCATTTCGGCACCGAGACGGGCGGCTTTCTCGAGGACTTCGCGGCGGCTGGGGGCGACGTGGTCGGCGTGGACTGGCGCCTGCCGTTGGACGTGGCCTGGCGGCGCATCGGCGCGCGCGCCATTCAGGGGAACCTCGACCCCGTTGCCTGCCTCGCGCCGCTGCCCGTGCTCGAAGGCAAGGTCAAAGACGTGCTGGCGCGCGCCAGCGGCCGCGCGGGCCACATCTTCAACCTTGGCCACGGCGTTTTACCGGAAACGCCGGTGGAGCACCTGCAGCGCGTGGTGCAGCTCGTGCACGGCGCGTGAACATGCTATGAAAGTCGTCATCGTCGGTGCCGGCCTCGCCGGCCTGTCGGCCGCGTATGACTTGGTCCGCGCCAACGCGGACGTCACGGTGCTCGAGAGCGAGCGCCGCGCGGGTGGGATCGTCGTCACCGATCGCCCCGCGCCCGGCTGGGTGGTGGAAGGCGGGCCGGAGAGCTTTGTCGCGACGGAGCCCGAGATTCCGGCGCTCGCGCGGGAGCTCGGCATCGCCGAACGCCTCGTGTCGCAGCGCGTGCAGGAATCGCTGCTATGGGATGGCAGGCGCCTGGCGACCCTGAGCGAGGGCGACGCGGCACGCCTGCTCGGCATCGACACGACGCATACCGATCTGTCGCGCGGATTTCAAAGCTTCCAGACGGGAATGGCGGAGATCACCGAGTCGCTGTTCGCGCTCACGGGCCGCGTCACCCGGTTCACCGTCGGCGTCACGGGCATGCAGCCGCGCGGCAAGAGCTTCCGCCTGAGCGCCACGGGCGGCATGTCGCTCGATTGCGACGCCCTCATCTTGACGCTGCCGGCGCACGTGGCCGCTCGCCTGTTCGCGGCGCTCGTGCCCGAGGTGCGCGACGTGCTGGAAGAGGTCCGGTATTATCCCAGCACCACCATTTCGCTCGCCTACCGCCGCGACCAGATCCGCACGCCGCTCGAGGCGTCAGGCTTCGTCGTGACGCCGTCGGCCGAGTCGGCGTTGCGGGCCGGCACGTATTCGTCCGTCAAGTTCGCGGGCCGCGCGCCGGAGGGGTTCGTGCTGCTGCGGGCGTTCTTGGCACCCGTGAGCGAGAATGCGCCCGCCGTGGCGCATCGCGAGATGGCCAAGATTCTGGGAATCACGGGTGAGCCGCTGTGGCATCGCTTGTTCGAATGGCCGCGCGGCCTGCCGCGCTATGGCGCGGGTCACGCGGCGGCCCTGGCGGCGGCGCGGGAGCGCCTGGCACGCATCGGACCGGTGTTTCTCGCGGGCGCGGGCTACGACGGGGCGGGCGTGTCGGCGTGCGTGCGCTCGGGGCGCGCGGCGGCGCGGGCGGTGCTGGAGCTCAGCCCAGCAGCTGCTTCGCCTGCTGGACCACGCGCTCCACGGTGAGCCCGAACTCCTGATACAGGCGCTGGTACGGCGCCGACGCACCGAAGTGATCCAGCCCGATGATCGCACCGTGCTCGCCCACCCAGCGATACCAGGACTGGGGCGCCGCGGCCTCAACGGCCACTCGACACGGGACCTTCGGCGGCAGCACGGTGTCGCGATACTCCTGCCGCTGGCGCGCGAACAACTCGAGGCTGGGCATGCTCACCACGCGGGCCGCGATGCCCTCCGCCCCGAGCCGCTCGTAGGCCGAGAGCACCAGCTCCACCTCCGAGCCCGTCGCCATCAGAATCACCCGCGGCGCGCCCTGGGGCGCGTCGGCTAGCACGTAGCCGCCGCGGTGGAGCCCCGCCGCCGCCGCGTACTTCGTCCGGTCGATCACCGCAACTTTCTGCCGCGTCAACACGATCGCCACAGGTCCATCCGTGTGGCGGATCGCCGCGCGCCACGCCTCGCTCGCTTCGTTCGGGTCCGCGGGGCGGATCACCGTCATGTTGGGGATCGCGCGCAACGCCGCCAGCTGCTCGATCGGCTGATGCGTGGGCCCATCCTCGCCCAGGCCGATCGAGTCGTGCGTGAACACGTAGATCGGCCGCAGGTGCGTCAGCGCGGCCAGGCGAATCGGCGGGCGCATGTAATCGGAGAAGATGAGAAACGTGCCGCCGAACGGAATGAACCCGCCGTGGTAACACAGCCCGTTCAGCACGGCGCCCATGCCGTGCTCGCGCACGCCGAAATGGAAGTTCCTGCCCGCCCGCTCCGTCACCGCGAAGTCACCCGCGCCCTTGAGCGCGGTGTTGTTCGAGCCCGTGAGATCGGCCGAGCCGCCGATCAGCTCGGGCAGGCGGGGCGCGATGGCGTTGAGGACCTTGCCGGACGCGGCGCGCGTCGCCTGCGCGTCCTTCGGCCCGAACACCGGCACAGCGGCATCCCAACCCTCGGGCAAGCGGCCCGCGAGCCGCCGCTCGAGCTCTCGGGCGAGGTCGGGGAATGCCGCGCGGTAGGCGTCCCAGCGCCGCCGCCACTCCGCCTCGAGCTTGCCGCCGCGCGGCCCGGCGCGGCGCCATTCGGTCAGCGCCTCTTCGGGCACGTGGAAGGGCTCCAGTGACGGCCAGCCGAGGTTCTGCTTGGTGAGCTTGACCTCCTCGGCTCCCAGCGGCGAGCCGTGGGCGTCGGCCGTGTCCTGTTTGTGCGGGCTGCCGAAGCCGATGTGCGTCCGCACGATCACGAGTGACGGCCGGTCGGTGGTGCGCCGCGCGTCCTGGAGCGCGCGATCGAGCGCCGCGAGGTCGTTGCCGTCGGGTACTTTCACGACGTGCCACCCGTAGCTCTCGAACCGGCGCGCGGTATCGTCGGAGAAGGCCAGGTCGGTCGAGCCGTCGATGGTGATGCGATTGTCGTCGTAGATGCCGGTCAGTTTCCCGAGCCGCAGGTGGCCCGCGAGGGAGCAGGCCTCGTGCGAGACGCCCTCCATCAGGTCGCCGTCGGAGCAGAGGAAATACGTGTGGTGATCGACGATCGCGTGGCCCGGACGGTTGAACGTCGCGGCGAGCTGCGCTTCGGCGATCGCCATGCCCACCGCGTTGCCGACGCCCTGGCCCAGCGGCCCGGTGGTCGCCTCCACGCCGGGCGTGAGTCCGCGCTCCGAGTGGCCCGGCGTCCGGCTGCCCCATTGCCGGAATTGCTTGATTTCTTCGAGCGTCAGATCGTAGCCGGTGAGATACAGCACCGCGTACAGCAGCATGCACGCGTGGCCGCACGACAGCACGAAGCGGTCGCGATCCGGCCAGTCGGGATGGGCGGGGTCGTAGCGCAGGTGCCGCTGCCACAGCACCCAGGCGAGCGGGGCAAGCGCCATGGCCGTACCGGGGTGTCCCGAGTCGGCCTGCTGCACCGCGTCCATCGCGAGGGTGCGGACCGTGTTGATGCAGAGGAGGTCGAGCGCCGTGCTGCGCGCGGTCGCGACGTCGGTCATCCGCGGCTCACAGGCCGGACTTCGCGGCCTGCCACAGCTTGTTGAGCCGGTCGAAGCCGCCGACCAGGAGATCCACCTGTTGCGGCGAGGGGCTCGCCTTGGCGGCGGTCAGGAGCTCGGCCACCGCGCGCCCCATCTCCTTCCGATTCTGCTTCTGGGCCTCGATTGCAATCTGATTCAGAATGGTCACGATCTTGGCGCGGGCGCCCTGATCGTCGGGGACCTGCCAGAGGTACTGCGCCGTCGCCTTGCCTTCCACACACAGCTTGCCGAGCGCGTCCGGCAGGGGCGGGCGGCTCGAGCGGTGGCGCGGCAGGTTGTCGGGGTCGGTCATCTGCCCATAATCTAACACCCCTGTTTCCGGCTTCGCCCGCCCGTTGCCTCCTCTGACGGCTGCGTCTAGTTTGCGACGACCATGACCCCAGCCCTGCCGTTCGTCCTTGCGCTGCTGCAGGCCGTGCCCGTGCCGGCTGACTCCGGCGAAGGGCACTTGATGAACATCCGCCAGCTGACCTTCGGCGGCCAGAACGCCGAGGCGTATTTCTCCGCCTCGGGAAAGAAGCTGATCTTCCAGCGGGAAGACTCGGTCCCCGGCGGGATCTGCGACCAGGAACACGTGATGAACGTGGATGGCACCGGCGTGACTCGCGTCTCCACCGGCACGGGTCGCACCACCTGCGGGTGGTTCTTCGCGCACGACGCCCGCATCTTCTACGCTTCAACTGATCGGGCGAGTCGGCTCTGCCCGCCGCGCCCCGACTACTCGCACGGCTACGTCTGGGCCCTCTACGACTACGATATCTTCGCCGCCGATTCGGACGGCTCGCACCGGGTCCGGCTCACTCACAACCGCGGGTACGATGCCGAGGGGACCTTGTCTCCCGACGGCGCCACGATCGTGTTCACGTCGCAGCGGCACGGCGACTTGGACATCTACACCATGAAGACCAACGGATCGCGCCTGCGCCGCCTCACGCACACCCTGGGGTACGACGGCGGGCCGATTTATTCGCCGGACGGCAGGCTGATCGCCTACCGCGCCTTCCATCCGGCCACGGCCGCAGACTCCGCGGAGTATCGCGCGCTGCTCGCGCAGGGAGTGGTACGGCCCACGCGGATGGACCTCTGGATCATGAACGCCGACGGCACCAACCAACACCAGATCACGCACCTCGCCGGTGCGAGCTTCGCGCCCGCGTTCACGCCGGACGGCCGCCGCCTCATCTTCGCCACCAATTTCCCGCAGCCCACCACGGAGAACTTCGATCTTTACCTCGTGAACCTGGACGGCTCCGGTCTCGAGCGCGTCACCACCAGCCCGGTGTTCGACGCCTTTCCCATGTTCTCCCCCGATGGCAAGACGCTGGTGTGGGAATCGAATCGCCACGCGACGGTGGCCCACGAGACCAACATCTTCATCGCCGACTGGGTGGAGCGCCCGTGACGGGTCGCGCGCCCGCTCCCGCGGCGGCACCCGTGCCGGCCAAGGGATGGCGGCACGAGCTGCGGAGCTGGGGCAAGTCGCTCGTGGTCGCGCTCGCCATCTGGCTGGTCTTGCGGTCGTATTTCATCGAGGCGTTTCGCATTCCGTCGGGGAGCATGGAAAACACGCTGCTGGTGGGCGACTTCCTGTTCGTGGACAAGCTGTCCTACGGCGGCGAATTCCAGATTCCCATCGTAGGCGTCCGCTTTCTCCGGATGAAGCGCTTCGCCGATCCGGCGCGGAACAGCATCGTGGTGTTCCGTTCGGTCGAGGACTCGACGCCGAACCTCGACATCGTGAAGCGCGTGATAGGCGTGCCCGGCGACACCCTGCAGATGGTACGGGACACGATCTACCGCAACGGCAAGGCGCTGGACGAGCCATACGCCCTCCACCTGGCGCCCAGCCGGCTGCCGGACGATCCGTTGCTTACCGCCAAGATGCGCACCTTGCATTTGCCCCACTACGTCGGGAAGCAGCCCGCGACCTATCGCCCGACCACGCACGACTGGGGTCCCATTGTCGTGCCACCCGACAGCTATTGGGTGATGGGGGACAATCGCGACGAGTCCTACGATTCCCGCTACTGGGGCTTCCTGCCGCGCTCGCACGTGGAAGGGCGGCCGCTGTTCATCTATCTCAGCGTGGCCAGCGACCCGTTTCGCATCCGCTGGAACCGCGAGTTCCGCCGCCCGTCATGACCGGCGCTCGCTTCATAATCCGAAGTCACACAGCGAGTTGGCGCGTGGTGCCCGCGCTTGACGGGTATCCGGGACGGGGTTAGAACGGTAGGCCTGAAGCGAGCACTGGAGGGTGATTGATGGTGCGAGCGCCGTTGGGGTGGGGGTCACTGGGGATGGCCGTGGGCTGGTGCCTGATGGCGGGGCCGGTGCGCAGCCAGCAGCCGGTTGATACGGGTAAGGTGTACCGCCTCCCGCCCGTGACGGTATCGGTCACTCGCACGGACCTACCGTTCTCGCAGACGCCTCTCGCCGTGCAGCTCCTCGACAAATCGCAGATCAGCCGCGGGCGCCCCACCTGGGGGCTCGACGAGTCGCTCGCCGCCGTTCCCGGCGTCTACGTCGCCAATCGCTACAATTTTTCCCTCGACCAGCGCATTTCGATCCGCGGCTTCGGCAGCCGCTCCGCCTTCGCCGTGCGCGGCGTGAAAATCCTGTTGGACGGCATCCCGCAAACGCTGCCGGACGGTCAGGGCCAGCTGACCAACGTCGAGCTGGGTGCCGCCGACCGCGTGGAGGTCCTGCGCGGCTCGGCGTCGGCGCTGTTCGGCAACGCGTCGGGCGGAGTGATCAGCATCTGGAGTGATCCGGCGGCGCCCGGTCGCCCGTCGGCCGAGCTGCAGGTAACGAGCGGGTGGTTCGACCGCAACGGACGCACCTGGTCCAAGTGGCTCGCCAGTGCGAGTGAACGAGTGGCGGGTGGGGGCGCCTACGTCACCGTGTCGCGTCTCAACTACAACGGCGAGCGCGACCACAGCGCCGCCGACTTCCGCAATCTCAACGCGCACGTGCAGCTGCCGCTCGCCCCGAGCTGGTCCCTGTCGCTCCTCGCCGAGGCGGGCATCGATCCACGCGCCGACAATCCCGGCGCCCTCACGCTCGCCGAGATGCACGCCAATCGCGACTCGGCGCCGCCGATCAATGTGAGCACGCGCGCCGGGAAGGATGTCACGCAGCTGCAGGGCGGCGCCACGGTGCGCCACCAGCTCGCGAGCGGGGGCGAGGCCGCGTTTACCGTGTTCGGCCTCGGACGGACGCTGCGCAACCCCACGACGTTCGCCTATATCGACCTCGACCGCTCGGACTACGGCGTGCGCGCGCAAGTCGCTAAGCCCCTGGCGCTCGGTCGCTTCCGCCATCGCCTGACCGCAGGCTTCGACTTCCAGCGGCAACGCGACGACCGCGTCAACTACAACAATGCTGGCGGGCAGCCCGTCGTGGACTCGGTGCAGCTCGACCAGCTGGAGCACGTCACGGAAGTGGGGCCGTTCGTGCAGAGCGCCGTGGAGCTCAATCCCCGCACCACGGTGACGGCCGGTCTGCGCTACGACTGGGTCGACTTCCGCGTCGCCGACCGTCTGGTCGCCGCCGACTCGCTCACGGTCGACAAAGACCACAACGACTCTGGTCGGCGTCTCATGGCCGCGTTGTCCGGCTCCCTGGGCGTCGCCTTGAACCCGGCGCCCGCGGTGACGCTCTACGCCAACATCGGCTCGTCGTTCGAGACGCCCACCACCACCGAGCTCACCAACCGCCCCGACACCGCCGGCGGCTTCAACCCGACGCTGCAGCCTCAAAAGGCCTGGAATTACGAGGTCGGCGCGCGCGGGGCGCTGGACGGCCGGGTTTCCTACTCCGTAGCGCTGTACCAGGCCGACGTGCGCGGCGAATTGATCCCCTATGGCGTCCCCGGCTCACCACAGCGTGTGTTCTACCAGAACGCCGGCAGCGCGCGCCATCGCGGTGTGGAGCTCGGCCTGGATGCGCATGTGCTCGCGGGTGTCGATCTGGGTGGTGCGTGGACGCACTCGGACTTCCGCTATGTCCGCTACACGGTCGCGACATTCGTGTTGGACGGCCGAACGCTGCCGGGCGTCCCGGCCGACTGGCTGCGCTTGACCGTGCGTGTGCGGCCTGCCGTCGCCCGCGGCGCGTGGCTCGATTATGAGGAGAGCTACTCGTCCGGCTATTACGTAAACGACACGCTCGGCGTCCGCACGTCGCCGTGGTGGGCGGCGAATCTGCGTGTGGGTTGGGAGGGCACGGCCGGCAGCCTGCGGATCGCGCCGTTCATAGGCGTCAACAATCTATACAACCGTCTGTACGTGGGATCTGTGACGATCAACGGCGCACGGGGTCGGTATTACGAGCCCGCCCCCGCGCGCAACGCGTATGTGGGCTTCTCGCTGGGTGCCGTCCATTGAGGTACCCGGGGGAAGCGGCGAGTGCAGTGAAACCCTTCAGGGAGGGGCATATGAGGCATTGGACTCGATGGTGCTCGGCGGTCGCACTGCTGGGCTGGGCCGCGCCGGTCGCGGCGCAGGGCTCGGGCGGCGGCACCACGCCCGTCGCGCCGGTCACCAACGCGATGCTGCGCGACGCGCAGCAGAGCGGCGACTGGCTGATGTATGGAGGCAACTACTGGAACAACCGGCATTCCCCGCTCACCATGATCAACACGACGAACGTGAAGAACCTGGTGCCGCGGTGGGTGCTCCAAACCGGCTCGGAGAAGCTCGGCAGTCTCGAGACCACCCCTGTCGTCGTGGGCGGCGTGATCTACTACACCAGCGCCGTGGCGCCCAACAACCTGGTCTTTGCCTTCGACTTGAAGACCGGCAAGCAGTTGTGGCGGACCGAGCTCAAGGTCGCGAGCAATGCGTTTGGCGTCGCGTGCTGCGGTCCCAATAACCGCGGCGTCGCCGTCGCCAACGGCCTGGTCTACGTCGCCACGCTCGACGCCCGCCTGGTGGCGCTCGATCAGGCGACCGGCGCGAGCAAGTGGGAAGCGCAGGTCGGCGACCCGGCGCAGGGCTACACGGAGACCATGGCGCCGCTCGTAGTCGACGACAAGGTGATCATCGGCACGTCGGGTGCGGAGTACGGCATCCGCGGCTTCGTGAAGGCCTACAACGGCGCCACCGGCGCCCTAATGTGGACCTGGTACACGTTGCCCTCGCCGCAGGAAGGCGGCTGGTGGGGCAAGTGGTCCAAGACCACGAACGAAGGCAACGATCTGCACCGCGACATCGCGCGGGAGAGAGCCGACTCCGCCAAGTACGCCGACGCATGGCAGCACGGCGGCGGCTCGATGTGGATGACCCCGGCCTACGACCCCGAGACGCGGACGCTGTACGTCGCCATCGGCAATCCTTCGCCCGACCTCGACGGCTCCATCCGCCCCGGGGACAACCTCTGGACCGAAAGCATCGTCGCGCTCGATGCGGCGAGTGGCAGGTTCAAGTGGGGCTATCAGGAGGTTCCGCACGATGTGTGGGATCTCGACGCCGTGAGCCCGCCGGTCATCGCGACGCTCGCCGGCAAGAGGGTTGTGGTGGAGGCCGGCAAGACCGGCTGGGTGTACGTGCTCGACGCGGCCACCGGCAAGCTGGTGCGCAAGTCCGACGCGTTCGTGCCGCAGGAGAACATGTTCGCGCAGCCGACGCCCGAGGGTACGCGCATGTTGCCCGGGGCCAACGGTGGCCAGGAGTGGTCGCCCATCGCCGTGAACCCGGACTTGGGCTATGCATTTACGGCCGGCTTGCACCAGCCGATGTTCTACAAGACCCACTACGCGCCCTATGAGACCGGCCGCCTGTGGCTGGGCAGCGCGTTCGTGGCGGTACCGGGCGAGGCCCAGTGGGGTACTGTCTCGGCGGTGGATCTCAACACGGGCAGGATCGCCTGGCAGGTGAAGACCGAGCAGCCGATGATGGGCGGCATCACCAGCACCGCCGGCGGCCTCGTCTTCACGGGCGAAGGCAACGGCTGGTTCAAGGCGTACGATGCCAAAACCGGCGCCGTGCTGTGGCAGTTCTACTGCGGCGCCGGTGTCAACGCCGCGCCGTCAGTGTTCTCGCTGAACGGCGAGGAGTTCGTCGCGGTCGCCGCCGGCGGTAATTTCCAGTTGCATTATCCGCTGGGCGACGCCGTATTCATCTTCGGCCTGCCGAAAGCGGGCATGTAGGTCGACCGCCGCTGTCCGGGGGAGCCTTCCGGGTCGGTTCCGGGAGGCTCTCCCGGCGGGGCCACACGAGGAGCACTCAGTCTGATGTCACAGTCATCGTTTGCCGTCCGTCGCCCGCTCGCCGTACTGGCGCTGCTCGTCGCCGCGGTCGCAGGGCGAGGCGTCGCGCAGGGAGCCGCCGCGCCCCAACCCATCGATCCGAAGTGGCTCAAAGTGGACACGGTGAAGAAGACCGCTGATTTCCAGCTGATCGCGGGGCTGACCGGCCTGAACGGCGCGCTCAATTTCAACGGTTTTCGCGACGGCGAGCTCACCTTCACGGTACCGCTCAATTGGACCGTCGTGCTGCATTTCCTGAATCATGACGGCATGCTGCCGCACTCTGCCGAGATCATCGCGGATCAAAAGCCGGTGCCCGTGGGCCCGGTAGCGCCGGTCTTCGACCGTGCCGCCACGGTCACGTTGCAGGAGGGCCTCACGTCGGGTCAGGGCGACGTCGTCCGGTTTCTTGCAAATCGGACTGGTTCGTTCCTAATATTCTGTGCAGTCCCGGGGCACGGGGCCGCCGGCATGTGGATTCGCCTCAAGGTGGACAGCGCCGCGACGGCGCCCTCGATGGCCCTGACGGCGCCGCGCGCGAAGCCCTAGGATGCGCGCCTGGATGGGGGTGGTGGTGGCGGGAGTCGCGGCTTTCGGCGCGGGCCGCGCCACGGCACCGCAGGGCGCGCGGGTCTGGCGGGAATACGACGGTCACGCGTGGGTGGGGTTCGCGCCGCGCGAGAAACAGGCCTACGTCGCCGGCTTCCTGGCCGGCACGGGGCTGAGCGACGCGGCGGCCGTGGCCGGCGCGTCGGCCGACTCGGGCGCGCTCCACCACGCGCTCGACTCGCTGTACGGTGCGGGCGCGCTGCGCTACGCCTATGGCGAGATGGTGTATGCCACACAGCTGGACGAGTTCTACTGGTGGGAGAACCATGTGCCCGTACCGCTCTACCTCGAGCTGCGGGAGCTGAACGAAAGGATGCGGAAGGGACAGGAGCAGTAGTGTCCGAGCAGGTGCACTCCACAGGGAGGGTACGGCAATGAATCGAATGCCGCGGTTGTTCCTGGGCCTGCTGGTTGCGCTGCCGACTCTGGCTGCCGCCCAAGGGCTCTCGATGCAGATGTCCAACGGCTGGAAATTCTCCTTCGCCGGAAACGTCAACGCGTTCGCCGTGTTCACGGCCGACGCCAACAGTGGCCAGAAGAATTTCGCCATCCGCACCGGTCTCCTGCCTGGATTCGCCGTGTTTGAGGCGAAGGGGCACGAGGGCAATTACGATCTGGGAGTACACGTCGGGTTCGCGCCGCAGATTCAAACCGGCGCCGCACACGACAACCCAGTCGGCGCGCAAATCGACATGCGCCAGTTCTACATGACGGTCGGCATGAGAAACGGCAGCCAGATCCTCGCCGGCCGTGAATTGGGCGTGTTCTTGCGTCAGAACCTCGTCAATGACATGACGCTATACGGCACCGGCGCACAGGGCGGCGTGCAGGCTCGGGGCACCACCCTGGGCCGTATCGGGTACGGCTATCTCTACCCGAACTTCAATGCGCAGATCACCTACAGCACCACCACCGCTAAGCCGACGCAGTTCACGGTCGGCGTGTTCCAGCCGAGCGCCAACGGCGGCCTCGCGGAAACCGAGCTGCCGCGCATCGAGGCCGAAGTCACGCATGGGATGAAACGGGGCGGCGGCAAGACCGCCAACCTGTGGGTCAACGGCGAGTGGCAGACCACCAAGTCGGCTCCGGGCGGCACCTCCCTCACGTCGCTCGGCCTCGGCGCCGGTATTCGGGCGGACCTCACCCCGACCTTGAACCTCACGGTCGCGGGTTACTACACCAAGGGCGTCGGTGCCTTGCTGCAGTTCGACGGCAATGCCATCGCCGACCCGACGCACGGCCGGCCCGATGAGGGCGGATACGTGCAGCTGATGTACAAGATGAACGCCAACTCGCAGCTGGGTGCCAGCTGGGGCATCAGCGAGCTGAAGGGCGGCGGCACGGCGTCGGGCGACGGCAACAGCAATTCGATCGCCCACCTCGCCTCTTACACGGTCGGCTGGTACCACAACATGACCAAGTCGCTCAAGACCGTGCTCGAGGGCACGAAGGAGATCAATCGCTACGCCGGTGCTGCCAACCGGATCGATGTGTCGGCGGGGCTGATGTTGTTCTTCTAACGGACAGCCGTCAGCGGTCAGCCATCAGCCGTCAGTAGATACGAGAGGCCGGGAGCGATCCCGGCCTCTTGTTGTATTCTTTTCACTGACGGCTGATGGCTGGCGGCTGACAGCTATTTGTATCGGTACGTGATCCGTCCCCGCGTGAGATCGTACGGCGACAGATCGACCGCCACGCGGTCGCCCTGCAGGATACGAATGTAATTCTTGCGCATCTTACCGCTGACGTACGCGAGCACCTCGTGTCCGTTTTCCAGCTTCACGCGGAACGTCGTGTTGGGGAGCACCTCCGTCACCGTCCCCATCATCTGAATCGCGTCACCAGCCACGTGGCAATCGTCTCCTCGCGCCGCTCACGGCGCGCTCGGGTCCACGCTAGCGTCGCGGGGCTGCCCGGGCCCCCGCTCGATGTAGGACGCGCGCCGCCCGCAGCGGCGACACGTGAGACTGATATGCTCTCCTTCGGAGGGCGCCTGCCCATCGGGATGGCGCCGCGGCACCCGCTGGATCCCCCGCGCTCCGCACGACGGACACACCAACGGCTCGCCCGCGCGATCCGCTGCGATGAGGGTCAGCGCTTCCGACGCCCGGTACTCCTTGATGCCGCGTCGGGTCACAGCTCGAGCCACCTCCCGGGCGTAAGATAGCCGTCCTGGGGAACCCGGCCAACCGCTGCGAACTCTCCCATGTCGTTGCGGCATCGACGCTAACACATCGCGCGCCGTGCAATTCTTGACGCTTCCGTGGTCGAGTAGTAGCTTGGCGCCACCTTTAACGGGACGACGCGCGTAATGGCAGCCGAGCTCGGTGGGTCGCAGATCTCCTCCCTGCTCGAGGCCCTCCCCGGGATCGCCAGCGTGCTCCGCAGCCCGGTGGCGGACGCTTTGGTACGGGCGATCAAAGGGGCCGCGGGGATCGGGGAGTTCACTGCGGAAGACGCCGAAGAGCTGATTCGCTACGCGGTACGCCGTGGCCTGATTGGCGCCGATGAAGGCGAGCGGGTCCTGGCCGAGGCCCAGGATGCGCTCAAGACCCACCGCAAGCCTGTGCGGCCCGCCAAACCGAAAGCGGCTGCCAAGAAGCGCCCGGCCGGAGGCAACAGGAAGAAGTCCCGCCGCTAGACGCGGAATCCCTTCACCAACGCGCGCAGTTTTTCGGCCGCCTGCAGCAGCTCGCCGGCGGAGGCGGCCATTTCCTGCGTGGATGCGCCCTGCTGCTCGGCGGCGGCAGTCACTTCTTCGGCGCTGGAGGCGTGCGAGACCGACCGTGCGGCCACCCCCTGCGCCTTGTGACGCAGGTCCTCACTCACCTGGCGATTCTCCTGCGCCGCCCGCATCACATGCGCAGCCGCCTGTTCCACCTGCTCGATCGCCGCGATGATTTCCGCCAGGCCACGCGCCGCCCCTTCCGCCACCGATTCGATGCCCCGGACCTTGGCTTGCCCCGCCGCCATCGTTGCCGTCACTTCGTCCACCTGCTCGCGAAATACGGCCGTGGTGTTGGCGACTTCCTCGGCGGCGCGCGCCGATTCGTCGGCCAGCTGGCGCACTTCCTCCGCGACCACCGCGAAGCCGCGTCCGTGTTCACCAGCGCGCGCCGCCTCGATCGCGGCGTTCAAAGCGAGCAGGTTGGTCTGCGACGAGATACGCTTGATCAGGCCCACGAAATCGTCGATTGCTTCACTCTGGCGCGCCAGCTGGCCCACGTGCTCCGACGTCGTCTTGACCACTTCGCGCACGTTCAGGAGCGCCGAACCCGCGGCGGCGACGTCGCCGCGGTGCCGGTTCGCCACGGTGCGGATCTCGTCCCCCAGCCGCGCCACCTGGGACGCCGCGGCGGCCATGTCGGCCGCTGCCTCGTGCAGGTGCTCCAGGCCGCGCTCCATCGCCGCCACCTCGTTGCGCTGCTGCTCGGCGCCGCCCGAAATGTCCACCATGGCGGTCGAGACCTCGCCGCTCGAGGCGGCGAGCTCTTCCGTCACTGCCGACAGGTCGCTCGCCGATCCGGCGATGCTGTCGGAGGCGCTGATCACGTCCCCGACGACGCCGCGCAACCGCTCGCCCATTAGCCGCATCGCGTCCGCCAGGATGCGGAATTCGTCGAGCATCTGCCCGGTCGTGACCGGACGCAGGTCGCCCGCACCGAACCGCTCGGCCGCTGTCGTGAGCCGCCCCAGTGGTTCTTCCACTCCCCGCAATGTCCACAGCGCGGCGCCGAGTGCCACCAGCACGACCGCCGAGAGCCAGATCCACAAGACCAGCTGCCGGCCGCGCGCCAGGTCGGACAGCCGGCCCTCTGCCTGCGCCGCCCGCGCCGCCTGCCGCCCCGAAAAGTCGCGCACCAATCGCGCCAGCTCGCCCGCCGGCTGCCGCACCGCCGCGGCGCCGGCGGTGGCGGCCGCCGTGCGGCCCAAGTCTTTCAGCGCGTGCGCCAGCGCGTAGTCCACCTGGATCGTTGCCTGCAGCTGGCGCAGCCGGTTGATCGTGAGCCGGTCCTCGCTGGTCAGCCCTTCGAGCCGGTCGAGCCCCTTCTCGAAGATGAACGCCTGGTCCGCGGCGTTCTGAAAATCGAGGCGCGCCTGGGGCGACGGCAGAGCGAGATACTCCTCGGCCGCGCGGATCTCGTCGAACACCGCCGTGACGAGCCCGCCGCCCACTTCACTCGACGCGCGGAGGTTGCCGAGCTCGCTGCTCACCGTGCGGCGCATTACCGAGAGCGCCTGCACCCCTACGATGGAGACGACCAGCAGGCCGGCGAGGAGAATTCCCAGGCCCATCAGGATGCGGCCGCGCACCGTCTCCGTGACCCAGCGGATCACTGCGTGCTCTCCGACACGAGGCGGCCGTCGCGCACCACGCCCACCACGACGGACTTGCCCGGCACGTCGCCGAGTTCGTCGAAGGAGATCGTGCCCGTCACACCCTCGAACGCGGGCCGGGCCCGGCCCACCCGCGCGAGATAGTCGCGCAGCGCCTGGCGATCGGCGCCGACGTCCGCGAGCGCCCGGGCCAGCAGGTGGACGATGTCGTAGGCGCCGGCGCCCCGGTGATCGGGCCGCTGGCCGGGATACGCGCGCCCGTAGGCCGCCACGAACTGGGCGTTCCGCTCGCCGGGCCGGTCGGGCAGATAGGCCGATGAAATGTGCACTCCCTCGGCGAGTTTCCCGTCCGCCTCGATGCCCGTGAGGGCGTCGCCGCCCATCACGGGCCAGCGCACACCCAGCGCCGCCATCTCGCGCAACGCCAGCTCGGCGCCGGGCCGCTCAGCGGCCAGCATCACGACGTCCACGCCGCCCTGCTGCCGGATGCGTGACAGGTAGGGTTCGAGTGACGATGTGGCGGGCGTATAGGGATCTTCCTCTATCACCCGCCCGCCCAGGCGGGTGAACTCGGCGGAGAAGCTCTTCCGCACGCCACGGCCGTAATCGTTGTTGATGTAGATGACGGCGGCCCGACCCGCGTTCATTCGCAGCCGGGCGAATCGAGCCAAGTCGGGCCCGTGACTCAAGTCGCTCGGACAAACGCGAAGGAACCAGGGGTTGATGCCGGACAAGTCCGGACTGGAAGCGGATGGTGAGATCATCGCCACGGGGCGGGCGCCGGCGCCATATACCC
>JBGPOE010000047.1:0-19594 GCA_041487875.1 Gemmatimonadota bacterium
ACGCTGGAGGTGCGGTACAACATCGATCCGCGGATGATCTACGCAAACGGGCTTTCCAATGGCGGAGGCATGTCGTTCGCGCTCTCCTGCACGCTGTCCGACCGGATCGCCGCGGTCGGGATGGTGGGAGCTGCTCTCCTGTTACCGTTCAGCTGGTGCACGGATCAGCGACCGGTGCCGATGATCGCGTTTCACGGGACCGCCGATTCGGCTGCTCCGTATAAGGGAGGGTTCTCGTGGGTTGCCCCCCAGCGATTTCAGGGCGTCCGTGCCTTTACGGCGAGTTGGGCCCGAAGAAACCGGTGCGGAACGAATCCGGTCGATTCTGTGGTCGCGACGGACGTAACGCGCCTCGAATACACGAAGTGCGCCGACGACGCGGCGGTGGTGCTCTATACCATTAACGGAGGAGGCCACACCTGGCCCGGTGGCCAGCCGCTGCCGGAATGGTTCGTCGGGCGCACGAGCAACAGCATCGACGCCACGAGTCTGATGTGGGCGTTCTTTCGTGCGCACCCGCTGCTGCGGAAGGAGCACCGTGTCGAAACTCCGCGTCAGTAGTTTCGCGGTCTCGATCGACGGGTACGGAGCCGGGCCGAATCAGGATCTGCAGAATCCGCTCGGCGTCGGCGGGCCCGCGCTCATGGAGTGGTTCTTCCCCACGCGGACCTTCCGGCACATGCAGGGCCTCGAGGGTGGCGAGACGGGCGTCGACAATCAGATCGCCGTGCAGGGCATGACCGGACTCGGCGCATGGATCCTCGGCCGCAACATGTTCGGCCCCGTCCGCGGCCCCTGGCCGGACGACAAATGGCAAGGCTGGTGGGGCGACGAGCCGCCGTATCACGTGCCGACCTTCGTGCTGACGCATCACGCGCGCGCGCCGATCAAGATGAAAGGCGGCACGGAGTTTCGGTTCGTCACCGACGGGATTCACGCGGCCCTCCAGCAGGCGCGGGCGGCGGCGGGCGACCGCGATATCCGGGTCGGCGGCGGCGTGTCGACGGTTCGACAATACCTCCGCGCGGGACTCCTCGACGAGCTGCACCTGGCCATCAGGCCGGTGCTGATGGGGACGGGGGAGGCGGTGTGGGCGGGCATGGATCTGTCCGCGCTGGGCTACGAAGCGGTGCAGCACGTGGCCGGCGAGCGCGCGATGCACGTATTCCTGCGCAAGCGGGTCCGATGAAGGCCAAGAAGGCCTTGGCAGAATTTCATTTGTGCGCCAACGTACAGCCATGCTCCAAGCGATGCGCGCGTCCATGCAGGTTCTTGATGCCATCGGGAACACGCCCCTCGTAGAGCTCCGCCGCGTCGTGCCGCCGGGCTCCGCGCGCGTGGTCGCGAAGCTGGAGTCTGCCAACCCCACCGGAAGCATGAAGGACCGCGTGGCCCGGGCCATGATCGAGTCTGCCGCCGCGGACGGGCGGCTGACGCCGGGCGGGACGGTGGTCGAATACACGGCCGGAACGACCGGCGTCTCCCTCGCCCTGATCTGCGCCGCCCGCGGCTACAAGGCACACTTCGTGTTCTCGGATGCGTTCAGCGACGAGAAGCGGTGGACGATGCGGGCCTACGGCGCCGAGCTCACCGACGTCGCGAGCGAGCAGAAGAAAATAAACGAGCAACTGATCCGGACCATGATCGCGACGGCCGGCGAGATCAGTCGCCGGCCGGGGCATTGGTACTGCGATCAGCTGAACAATCGAGACGGTGAGGCGGGCTATCATCCGCTGGGCGAGGAGCTTTGGGAACAGGTGGGGGGACGCCTCGACGCCTTCGTGCAGGCCGTGGGCACGGCGCATTCGATCCACGGCGCGGCGCACGCGCTGCGCCGTCACAACCCTCGCGTGCACGTCGTGGCAGTGGAGCCGGGGGAATCCGCGGTGCTCTCGGGGAAACCCTCGGGGTCGCACCAGATCGAGGGCATCGGCATCGGGTTCATCCCCCCGCTGTGGCGCCGAGAAGAAGTCGACGAAATCATCCCGGTGGCGAGCGAGGAAGCGAAAGCGATGGCGCGGCGGCTCGCGCGCGAGGAAGCCATCTTCGCCGGTACGTCGACTGGGGCCAACATCGTGGCGGCGTTGCGGGTGGCCCAGCGGCTCGGCGCGGGAGCCACCGTGGCCACGATCATCGTCGACTCGGGGTTGCGCTACCTCAGCACGGACGTGTTTCGGAGGTGAGGGTGAACGCTGCGCGTCTGAGCGGTCGAGTTGCGCTCCTTGGGGCCTGGCTCACTACTACCGCTTGCTATGCCTACCGGCCGGTCGCACTCGCCCCAACACCCGGGTCCCGTGTGCGGATCGTGTTCACCAGCGCAATCGTCGTCACCACCTTGCAGCTCGGCCCCGACAGCACGCGCCGCACACATCCCGGGGTGCTGGAGGCCAGCGGTACGATCCAGGCGGCCGCCAGCGACACCGTCGCCCTGCACCTCGGCGACCTTCGAACGGCCGCAGGCTCTGTCCCCGACGTAGTTGGGCAAATTGCGCTCCTGCCCACTGCCCAGATCGCGCGGATCGAGGAGCGGCGCTTCCAGGCGGGAACCACCATTCTCGCAGGGGCGGGTCTGTCTACTCTTGCACTGGCGACCTACATCATTCTTCTCATCGTGGCCCTCACCAAGGGATTCTGAGTGCATGCCGAGCTCGAAGCGCATCGCCGGTCTGCTTGGTCCAACTATCGTCGCCATGCTCGTGTCCGAGTTTCCGCTGGTCCAACCGCATCTCTACGATGCGCAGATTCCGCCCGTCGTCTATCTCTCAGGCGTCTTGATGTTCGTGGGGGGCTTGGCAGTCGTCCGCGCGCACAATCACTGGGCGCGAGACTGGACCGTGCTGATCACACTGTCGGGGTGGTTCTTCCTGGCTCTTGGTCTGTTCCGCATGTTTGCCGCGGGCCTCTACCGACGAGGCTCCGCGGGCACCAGCCCGCTCGTCTTCATGATCTTGGAGGGCGTGTTGCTGGTTGGCGGGCTGATCATGACGTTCAAGGCGTACACCCGCGATCCATGACCGCGGGTCGCCACTAACATGCTCGGTCAAGCGACCATTACCGCATTCGTCGCGACGGCGAGCGCCGCCCACTCCAAGCGATTCTATCGAGACATCTTGGGACTGCGCCTCGTGAGCGACGACCAGTTCGCGATCGTGTTCGACTGCGCCGGCATCCAGCTCCGAATCCAAAAGATCGAGCAGGTGCAACCACATCCCTTTACCGCACTCGGCTGGCAGGTGCCGGACATTCGTGCGGCAGTGCAGGCGCTCGCGCACCGTGGCGTCTCGTGCGAGCGTTATGCGCACCTCGACCAGGATGATTTGGGTGTGTGGTTGGCGCCGAGTGGCGCGAGGGTGGCATGGTTCAAGGATCCCGATGGCAACATACTTTCGGTAACGGAGAGCGGGACTACCTCATGATCCGAAAACTCGCTTCGGGTGAGTACCGCCTGTACTCCCGCTCAAGAGACACTAGGACTGGCAAGCGCCGGAACTTGGGCACATTCGCGACGCGCGCCGCCGCCGAGAAACACGAGCGCGAGATACAGTTCTTCAAACGGCGTGGAGGTCGGGGTGCTACCGCCTAACATGCGCCCGGCGAGCCCCCGGGTCCGCGCCTCTGGATCGACGTGCAGGCCGGCCGGACGTACTTGGTGATCTGCACGTTGCGCGACACGCTGGAGGCGCCACCGCGCGTGACGCTCGGCATGGTCACGAGTTTCCGTGTTGAATAGGCCGCGCTGCCGGCTCGCGGCGGCCGACCGCGCCGCCTGATCGAGGCGGACACTGCCACGGAGGTTTCCATAGCCGGCGCCGCGGCGCATATTTACGGAACGGAACCTTCCTCGTCGGCGCGGCGTAGCTCGAGCGTGATCCGTTAAGCGGCCGGCGGCCCCTGGAGGCAGATGTGTGGTTCAAGCACCGAGCTTGGATACCGGTCGCGTGGCTCCTCAGTGTCGTGAACGTCGCCGCCGTCTGGTTCGCCGCTCAGCCGGCTGAGCCTTGGCATGCGACGGCCCATGCGGTCCTGGCCGTGCTGTTTGGTCTCGGGGCACAACGCCTTGCTGCGAGGACGAAGCTCACCACTGACGCCGACGTGGTGGAGAGGGTGCGGGAGCTCGAAGCAGGGCTTGCCGACCTGGACAAATTGCAGGACGTGTCAAGCCGACTTGCCGAGCTGGAGGAGCGCCTCGACTTTACTGAGCGAGCATTGGTGGACGTCCGGACGCGCGCTCAACTCCCGCCCAAAGAGTGAATGGGGAGGTTACCATGACGAATTTCAAGGCCCCACTGCGACGCTCACGGTCCGACCGCATGATCGCCGGCGTTGTCGCCGGGCTCGCCAAGTACTTCGCTATCGACGTCACCTTGGCCCGCGTGCTATACGTGCTCATCTCCCTGGTGTCGGCCGCGTTTCCCGGCATTCTGGTCTATGTCGTGCTCTGGGTGATCGTCCCCGAGGGCGATTAGGGCGGCAGCATTGCGCCCACGGGCGCGGCGCCGCAGCTTGAGCGCGATACGCTCGGCGGTCGCCGTCACCATTCTCCGGGACGCATTTGTCATGAGAGCTTACCTGCTCACCTCCGGCATTCTCTTCGGCCTCGTCGCGTTCATGAATCTGTTCCTCACCATCGAACACTGGCGGCTGCCGGCAACCGATCCCTGGCTCGTGATCGCTCCGGCGGTCGTCTTCGCCGCCACCGCCGCCATGGCCACGTGGGCGTGGCAACTGCTGACTCGCAAGGCTGCCTGATGCCCTGGAGTGTGCTCATGCGACAGCTGCACTTGGTGCTGACGACATTCCTGGCGCTGTCGGCTCCCGCTCGCGCGCAGGAGCCGGCACCCCCACCGATCGTGATCGACGGCCTGAAGGTTCTCATTTCGGCGGGAGTCGATACGGCGGTGGCGGTTTGGTTCAAGGGGTCCAGTTTGGAAGGGGACACGGCTGCCGTCGGCCAGGTGACCGCCACGTTCCACAACCTGCCCGCGTGGCTCGGCAAACCGACTGGCTATGAATTGCTCAAGACATACGCCCTCGGCACGCGCTTGCGGCGCACGTACGCGATCCTCTTGCTCGAAGGCGGGCCGATGTACTTCCGGTTCACTTACTACCTCGGCTCCAAGGGCTGGATCATGCAGCATTTAGACTTCAACACGGACGCGGAGAAGATCCTCCCCGCGTCCTTGCTCCCGCCGTAAAACAGCCGCCGTACAAGCGCGGCCGTCGGCTCCTCAAGGCATTGCTGGCGCCGACGCGCTGAGCCCCGCCCGCGCCTGGGCGAGCAGTGGCTGGAATTCCGGATCGCAGGCGCGCCACATCGAGAGGAAGCGCGCATAGTGGAAGTCCGCGCGCTCACGATCGCCCAGGCGCTCCTCAATCTCGCCCTCACGAAAGTGCGCGGCGGCGATGAACGGCAGGTCGTACGCGCCCTGGAATGAGTCGTACCAGGGCAGGGCTTCCTCGTCACGACCGAGCGCCACGAGCAGCTCGGCGCGGAGAAATCGCTCGCGGATCCCCCAGTGCGCGACGGCCCGGACTCCCGGCACCGACACGTCGAATTGGAAACCCTCGAGCTCCGTGAGCGCCTGCTTGAGATCCCCACGTGTGCGGCCGAGCTCGGCGCGCAGGCCGCGCGCCAGGTCGTGGGCTGGGACGGCCCGGGCATCCCGAATGGCATCGAGCAACGCCGCGTCGCGGCTGGTGGCGGCGGTGTCGCCGAGCCGCGCGCTGAGCAGGCCGTGGAGATAGATCTGCATCTCCGCCCGGAGGGGCAGGACGGGGTGGGTCAGGGGCGGTTCCAGGGCAGGATAGGGGTTCCGGTCGGCGACGCTGTCGCGCAACGCCGCGACCCGCGCCCGCGGGATCCCGAAGAGCGGCTCGGCCGCGAGCAGCGCTTCGGCCTCGAGCCGCCAGCCGTCGTCGGGCGCCTGATCGCGCGCCCACTGTCCTGCCGCCACTCCCAGCTCGCCGATGTAGCGCTGCCGCAGCTGGCGGAACGCCGCGGCGTGCAGGCCGCCGCTGAATGGCCCCGCGAGGTCGCGCGCCGCGTCGAGGTTCTGGGCGTACAACGCCGCAGCCTGAAACAGCGACGTCATGACATCGTCGTCGGCGTCGCGCGCCGCCGCCGTCACCGCTTTGCGTCCCGGCAAATCGTCGTGGACGTACGCCACGAGCGCGCGCATCTCGAGCGCCCGCTCGGCGTCGGGGTAGCGCTCGAGGTAGCGCCGCGCCAGCGAGTCGAGATCCGCGATGCGGCCCTCTGCCGCCGCAAGCCGCGCCAGATGAATCATGGCGTGCGAGTCGCTCGGATCGAGCGCGAGTACCCGCTGGAACGGGGTCCACGCCTCCATTGGCGAGCGGCCGCGCCACGGGTTGTAGTGAAAGAACGTCTCCCCCAGCATGAACCAGGCCTCGACGTTGTCCGGATGGCTTTGGGTGACGCTGCGGTACAGGCGCTCGGCGTCCTCGGCCCGAAGGTCCTTATAGGCGCGGTACGCAGTCAACAAGTCGCGCACCAGCGGCGTCAATCGCTGGGCGTGGCGGGCCGCGATCGCGGCCCATGCCGCAGGGTCTTCAGCGTCCGGCACGTGCACCCAGGTGGCGGTGAGGGCGAGGCGGTACTGCGCGAGTGCGAAGCCCGTATCCAGCATGGCGGCCTCGCCGAACGCCGCCGCAGCCTGAGCGTCGCGACCCACGCGCAGCGCCCGCTCGCCATCGAGAAAGAGCTTGAGCGCGGGCAGCGAGTGCGTCGTGACCGCGGCGAGCCGGGTCAGCGCGGTGTCCCGACCACTCGATAGCCGCGCGAGCATGCGGCCGGCCAGATCGTCCACCAGCTCGAACAACGCGGCGGTGTCGCCGGAAACGGTGGCCGTCGCGACCGTCTCCGAACCCTCATTGACGTCGACAAGCGTCCCGTCGAGCTGCAGGCGCCCGGCGACTTCGATCACGTCCCCGCTGATGTACCATCCCGCGCCCAGGCGCCGAGCGATACGGGCGTTGGCCTCCGCGTTCAGCCCGACAGTCGCGTCCTGCCCGGCCACGGCAGAAAGCACGCTGCGCGGATCGATCGCGTGAAATCCCTCGGCGCCGTCCAGCTTCGCGCTCATCAGATCCACCATACCGTCACGCAGATACACGAACGGCGCGCCCCCACGCAGTGTGAAGGGGAACACCGCGAGCGTCCTGACGGGGGGCGCGACGACGTGGCGGCCGCGCCACTGTAGCCCGAACAGGACACCGCCGCCCGCCACGGCGAGCGCGAGCGCCGTCACGAGGCCGGGGCGTCGACGGATCCAAGTCATTCGGGGAAGCGGAGCAGTCCGGGCAGGGTAGGGAGCGGGCCCGACGCCCGCCGTGGTCGCGGACTCTCCATCCGCGGTCGCCGCGGCCGCCTGCTGTTCGCGCCGCCGCCGCATCGTCTCCACCAGGCGCTGGGTCTCGAGGGCGGGCTCGGTCTCGAGGTCGGCCGCCAGCCGCCGCGCATACTCCTGGTAGGCGAGCAGGGCTCCGCTCAGATCGCCGCACCGCTCGAGCAACCCGAGCAACACGCGCACGTCGCTCTCGTCATCGGGCTGCATCGCCAGGGCGCGCCGCGCCGCCCGTGCCGCGTGCTCTGCCTCCCCGCGAACCACCAGCTGTTCGGCGACGCTGCGGCTGGCCGTGAGCGCCTGCGCGCGCAGGCGCCGCCGCTCGCTGTCGAGCCATTGCTCGAGCTCCGGGGCGCCGCTCGTGAACAACGTGGGGCAGAACTCGCCGCGGTACAGGTCGAGCGCCAGCTCGACCTCTCCGCGGTCAAGGGCGCCGGTGAACTCCGTCGCATCGCACCAGAGCTGCTCGCTGCGCACGCCCACCGCCGTCGCGCCGTGGCTCTCGATCACATCAGCGCCGAGCGCGTGGCGCAGCTGGTGCAGCGCCTGCGACAGCGTGTTGCGCGCGTGTGTCGCGTCCGACTCCGGCCAGAACAGCGCCAGCAGCCGGTCGCGCGACACGAAGCCTCCCCCCCGGCGACTCTCCACCGCCAGGTACGCGAGCAGCGCGATGCGCTTGGGCTGTGTCAGGACCGCCCGAATGGGGTGGCCGCGGCCGTCGCGCAGATCGATCGCACCCAGTGTCGTGAGTCGAAGCAGGGATCCCCCAACGACTTGCCCGTCTTACTTGGGCGGTAAGAGCGGGATGGAAAGCCGGCTAAGTCCCGCTCTTTAGGCTCGTGAGAGTTACCGCGCGGGGCGCAGGGTGACAAGGCGCGGCGGACCATCGACCAGGGGCGATCTGTGCGATTGGGACGATCTCAGGTCGCTCCGGGAGTTGCGAACCTGGCTACGGCCCGAGTGGATGCCAGCACGGGGAATCCGGCCGACCCCCCGCTGCTCGGCAGTTGGTCCGCGACGCGGTGGCAGTACACGAAACGTGACGAACCCGCGCGATCGGTGGACGTGGTGTGCGACCTGGGTGGCGCGGTGACCCTGAGCCTGAGCGCCGAGACCTACGTGCTTACGTGGACCTTGGCGGGAGAGGGGAGCCGGAGCGAGGGCGGGACGAGCGAAGTGCTCGACGAGCACCTGCGTCTGACCGCCGAGGGCGCTGGCCACTCGGACACGGTGCGGTTCCGGGTTGCTGCGGACACGCTGTCGCTCAGCGCCGAACCATCCGCGTGGGACTTCGATGGAGATGGTCGCGACGAAGCCGCCGACTTCGTCGCGGTGTTGGTCCGGCTGTGACTCGATGACGGGAGACGCCATGAAGACGTGCGCGAAGCTGCTGAGCCTAGTGGTCTGCTGTCTTGTGGCTGCATGCGCGAACCCCTCGGATCAGGGCGGGGGTGGAGGTGGCGGGCCGCCGGGCCCACTCTGGCCGGGTAGCGCCTCAGTGGTGTCCGCCGGGGGAGTCAACACGTGCGCGCTGAGCGGCGGTGCGGCATGGTGCTGGGGTAACCCGCAGAACCCGGCGCTGCCGATCCAACTCGGTGTGACGGGTGACGAGTGGGTCAGTCGGTGCGGGGATGGCTACACCGTCCTGCCGAGCTACGAGTGGCCCTGCGTGGTGGCGAGCCCCGTCCGGATCGGTGGGGCAGCGCTGACGTCGCTGAACATATGGAACGAGTATTCCCCCCCCTGCGGCATGGACGCCTCGGGCACCGCGTGGTGCTGGGACGACCGGCGCTATCTCGAGCTGCCCGCGGGCGCGGTCCCTCGCTCCGGGGGCTACTCCCCACCCCGCTATCTCTGCGGCGGCATCTCGTGCGCGTACTCCGCGAGCCGGGTGCGCGCCAGCGCGCCATTCAAGGCGTACGTCAACTCAGGCGCCCTGGCGTGCGCGGTGACAGTTGCGGGCGCCCTCCAGTGCATGGGCACCAACGGGTACGGTGAGCTCGGCAATCCCGCTTTTCCCGCCGGATCGATCGACTCGCTCGTGGCTGTCGCGCCCAGCCTCACGTTCACCGACGTGGCGATCGGCCGATTGTTCGGAGATTTCGCCTGCGCACTCGCCACCGCGGGAACGGTCCACTGTTGGGGGCAGAACGACTTCGGTCAGCTCGGCACCGGGTCACAAGACCAGAAAAACGTGCCGACACAGGTGTTGACCGCGCTGAAATTCTCCCAGATCGTCGCCGGATCGCGCCACGTGTGCGCCTTGACCCTCGCAGGTCAGGCGTATTGCTGGGGCTGGAACCCCGACGGCGATCTGGGAAACGGTCTCACGGGATTCTCGCTCACGCCCGGCGCGGTGAGCGGCTCGCACACCTTCACGAGCTTGACGGCGGGCAGCGTGCACACCTGCGGCCTCGACACCGCGGGCGCGGCCTGGTGCTGGGGCGGCGACGCGCTGGGGGAGCTCGGGGTGGACTGGAGCACGTCGTGCCCCGGGCCGTCGGGCGTTGTGCACTGCTCCCTGACCCCCGTTGCGGTCCGCGGCGGGCTGACGTTCAAGCAGCTCTCGGCGGGCGTCACGCACACCTGCGGCGTGACCACCTCCAACGACGTCTACTGCTGGGGCTCCGCGAACTACGGAGAACTTGGCACCGGCTACGCCGCGGGCCGGATCGGGAGCGCGGTCCTGCACCCGGTGAAGGTGGTGGCTCGATGACGGTTCTACTCATAAGGAGGCGTGCCATGATGCGGGAGCGTCCTGGACCTGGGCGCAAGCCAGACGGGACGGGCCGTCGGCGGCTACTACGTGACGTTCGGCCTGATCAAAGGCGGCACCAAAAACGATCCGTTCCTGGAGGTCCAGTACTTCCCGCGACCCAACATGCGGCGTTTGGCGTTGGTGATCGGCATTTACGGGAAATGAGGCACCATGAGGAGAGTCCGATGACCGTAAGAAATGGCCTTATCGCCGCCGTCCTGAGCGCGGCAGTTCTCAGTGCCAGCGCTCCGCGGGCCGCTGCCGCGCAGTCCCACATCTATTTCACCGGGGGGATCGGGGCGGGCACGTTCACCCCGACGTGTGACACCGGATGCTTCGGCAACGCCATGAACTCGAACAGCGTCATTCTCATGCTCGGCTTGCATGCGACGCCGCGGATCCGTGCCGAGGTCGGCGTCCAGTATCAGCCGGCGACGGGCGTGCGCTCCCACGCCGGCAGTCTCTCGGTGGGTGTGGCCGCATACCTGGTCCACAACCTGTTCGTCCGTGGTGGCGTCAGTCGACTCGACGTCGAGGTCGAGGATTCGGTCGGGGTCACCGAAGGCAATGGCGGACCGGGATTCACGGTCGGCGCAGGCTACGACTTCCCACTGGGCAAGACCTGGGCGATCACGCCGTACCTCGACTACTTCGCAGGCTCGCTCAAGCACCTCGACTATACCGCGGGACCGACTACCACCCAGACCGCGGGCCGTGTCACCGCCCTCAATTTCGGCGTGGCACTCTCGTACCGGGCGTGGCGTCGTTGATCAACCTGAACCTGAGGAGACCACAGATGCGGAATAGCGATTTCTCACTCAGCAAACCGCCGGCTGGGGCAACGAGGAGTCGCCCGACGGCCATCGTCCGGGCGCTGGCGCTCGCGCTCGCGCTCGCGCCGCCGCTGCACGGCCAGGATCGCTTCGGCCTACAACTCGTAGGTGATGACTGGAAGCCTGACGCGTACAACAACGACTATGGTCGGAACTACGGAGTGGGGCTTCGGGGGGCGGGGGCGCACTCGTATGTGCGCCCGTTTTGGTCGATCGACATCATGTTAAGACATGTCGGACCCGGGAGTTTGCTGTTCCTAGCTCCCAGTGCCGGTGCGACGATCGGCCCGCGCGGTGACACCGGCCTGCGGCCCTACGGGGTCGCGGCGGTCGGGTGCCTCTGTTTCTTCAATTCAGGCTTGCAGCTCTCGCCTCTCGTGGGCGCGGGGTTCGAAGTGCCGGTCGCCTCCCACCAGGCGTTCGTCGAATTCCAATACTACACGCGCCGGAGCATTCGCTCCACGCTGACGGTCGGCATGTACTTCCAAGCGTGGTGAGCCGCAGGAGAAGGCCTCGGCTCAAAAACATCCCGCACGACGGAGGTCGTATGAAGCACCGAATGATGAACCCCGCCCTCATGCTCGCGGCCTTGCTCGCCACGGCCGGCGCGACCGTCGCGCAGTCCCAAAAAGCCGACCTGCGCGTGTTGTCGGCCGTGATTGGCTACGGCTCGGCGCGTATCACCGGCCTCGACACGATCCCCGATCAGGTGATGCAGGGACTGAACGTGCGCATGGACTTGCACATTCTTTCGCTTGTGCTGCACGGGCTCCCGCTGCGCACGTATGACGCGCTGTTCGCCGACGTGAGTTACGGGCTCCGCACCAGCGACTCGCTGCACGGGCTCTTCCCCGGCGACGTGCAGCCCAAGACCGGGTTCCAGGCCACGTTCGGGTACCAGTTCCTCGCGGGGCCCCGGCTCAGCGGGATCGCGCTGCTCGGCGGGCTCGGCTTTGAACAGCACTACCACGACATCGGCGGCAGCACGGTCAATGGCAAGTCGACCCCGCTCGTGGCGCGGCTGGAGATCGGCGGGCACAAGCCGATCGTCGTCACCGGCTGGCATGCTGTCGGCGGTGACGTGCTCAACGGCGCGCGCATCGACGTGCCGTTCTTCCGCCGGCTCAATCTCACCGCGATGTACTGGCAGGCCGACGGCCAGGCGGACGTGTGGTCCAATCCATCGAACGCGAAGGTCCCTGCCAAAGCACGTCTGCTGGTGATCGGCGTGCGGACGGCGGAACTATGAGAGCCCGCGGAACCTGGGAGATACCGGCAATGCTCGCGAAACGTCTTCTTCTTGCTGTGCTGTGCGGCGCGCTCGCGGCACCTGCGGCCGCGCAGCGCGTGACCGAAACGTCTCTGCCCCTGGCCGACCCCGGCGTGTGGCACTTCTCGTTCATCCGAGACATCGGTCTCGCGATCGACTACAACGGCAGCGGCAAGGTGGACGCCCGCATCAACGCCTACAACCTCGCGAGTCCGGCGCTGCTGTGGCACCAGCAGGTGCGCGTCCAGGACGACGGCAACAACCTCGACAAGTGGCTGACGGTCGATGCTGACCGCAATCGTCTCTACCTTGGGAACGGGCCGCTCTCGGCTGTGGACGCGGCGACGGGCCGCATCCTGTGGTCGCTCGACTGCAGGACCCTGGGCTCGGTCGACTTCGCGGACGCGTCGTTCTTCGGAGACGGCACCTTCCTGGTCCAGGGCGGCTCCGGATGCGGCGACCCCGACCAGCGACGCGTGACGCGCGTGGACGATTCCACGGGGGGTGTGCGCTGGCAGGTCGATGTGGAGTCGCACACCTACAAGACCGGCAAGGTCGATCACCGCGACTTCGCCATGTACTACGAAGGCGACACCCACGTGGACGACCTCATCGCGCGAGCAGATGCGGGCGACAGCGCCGCCGCCGACAGCGCCGCCGTCATCCTGCTGCGCAAGGGCGGCGCAACGCCGACGCACGTGCTGCTGGCCGGGAAGCGCTTCACGGCCATCGACTACGCCACCGGCCGCCAGGTCTGGGCGGTGAAGGATGAGCCCGGGCGCTGGGTGCCGCTCACGCCGACGGGCCTGTCGCTGTGGGTGGACGACGACAAGCTCGTCGCCTACTCCACCCACGACGGCGCCCGGCAATGGGCGGTTCCGCTCAACGCGCCGTGGGCGGTGGTCTATGAGGCGGATACCACCGCCACCAGTGATCTCATCGCCGTCACGTGGAAGGGGGCCCATCGGATCGACCGCTCGGGCCACGTGACGTGGTCGCTCGCGCGCGACGACAACACGTGGGGACAGACGTTCATGCCCCCGCTCCTCATGCTCGCCCTGAAGGATCGCACCTGGGCCGCGGTGGATCTTGCCACGGGCCGCGCACGCTGGAGCGTCAAGATCGAGTCCGCCGGGAACTTGCGCCGTGCCGACGACGAACTGTCGGTCGGCGCGATCGGCGTGGTCCTCATCGCGGGCTACGACAATTCACGCATCGGGCCGTTTTCTCTCAACGGCATCGACGCCGCCTCGGGCCGCCTGCTGTGGACGCTCGACCGGGTGAACGACGCCAAGCTCATTCATTACTACATCGTCGATGGGACGCGCCTCGACGTATTCACGGAGAACTTCGAGCGCGTCGAGCTCGACGTGCGGACGGGCGCGGTGATCGGCACCGGGATGACGGCCGGCGGGGGCGCCCGCGTGTCGTATTCAGCGAAGACGAAGACCCTCACGGCTCGTGGTCCCAACGGCCAGGTGGTCTGGACTCGCAAGGGCCAAGAGTCGGAGTACGCGAGGGTCAGCGTGCTGGCGCAGGGCGTTGTGGTGTGGCCGACTCAGGACGGCACGGTGGAGCTGATCGATCTGCCGTCGGGCACGAGCCTGCATACGACCACCGGCAACCCGAAGCCTCGCATCGGGGTTGACCGCCTGCGGGGCCGTGTGCTCGTGCCCCAGGGGAAGACCATCAGGATTCTGACTGTGACCGCTGCGCCCTGAGGGCCGCCGCGCGGCCTCGGCAGGATGGTTGCGAGCACCAGCCGGAGCTGTAGTATCGAAGGCATGGCGCGAGGCCCTGTGGTCGCGATGCTGTTGCTCGTTGGTGTCTCCGTGTCGCGCCTTGCCGCACAAGCGACGGCGGAAGATTCCGTCCGGGCAGTCGAGCTGTCTCGGGCTCAGGCCCTGGTGCGGGCCGACACGGCCGCGTTGTCCCGCATGGTCGCGGACGAATTCGTCGAAATCTCGCGCCTCGGCCAACTCCGCACCAAAGCGGACAACATCCGCGACATCGGCAGCGGCGACCTCCGCTTGCTGTCGGTGAAATACGACAGCCTGGCGGTGCGGGTCTACGGCGACGTGGCGGTGCTCAGAGGCATCGCCGACAATACCGGCACGCTGCGCGGCTTCCCGTTCAGCGGCAAGATCCGCTACATGCGCATCTTCGTCCGGCGTGACGGCCGTTGGCAGGCGGTGGCGATGCAACAAACGCCGCTGCAGTGACCCCGCGACTCGGAGACATCGTGTGAAGACCTACCTCATCACCACGGGCACGCTCTTCGCGCTCTTCGCCGCGTGGCACGTGTTCGAGCTGGTGTTGCAGTTGCGCTTGCCGGAATCGGACACCGGGATGATGCTCACCGTGGCGATCATTATCGTCGTGAGCGGCGCGCTCAGCGTTTGGGCGTGGCGCTTGCTGAAGGCGGCCGGACCCTGAATGCCCCCCACCGTCACCGCGATTGGCTGCCGCGTGAAGTCCGGCTGGGCGATGACGGTGCTCCTCGCCGGACCCGTGAGCTCGCCGCGCGTCCTCGATCGGCGCCGGATTGAGCTGAGCGACCCAGCGGTCCCGGAAACCACGCAACCCTACCACGCCGGACTGCATGCCGAGCGAACCGATGCCCGTGGCGTCGCGCGACTGACGGGCCTGGTCGCGCGGCGCGCCCACCAAGCCCTCGCCGGCCTGCTGCGGACGCATCGCGCCATGGGTCATCGCCCGACGCGCATTGGGATCGTGGTCGGCAGCACGATCGATCCCGGCACGATCGCCAATCCCCACATCCGGGCCCACGCCCAGGAGGGGAGGCTCTTCCGCACCGTCGTCGAGAGGGCGGCGCGACGCCTGGGCATCGCCGCGGCGGTGTTGGTCGAGCGCGACCTCTACGCGACCGCGGCCCGCGCGCTGGGGCGTCCGTCGGGCCGGCTGCAGCGTGCGGCCACGGACCTGGGACGCACGGTCGGGCGCCCGTGGCGGGCCGAGGAGAAGTCCGCGGTCATGGCGGCGTGGCTGGCCCTCGCGCGCCGGACAGCCGCTCACACCTAATAGAGGAAGGCCCAACGATGTGCCGGAACATCAAGCGTCTCCGTCAACGCGATCGCCAGCCAACGGATCAGGAGCTGCACGACGCCGCCCTGCAATTCGTCCGCAAGATCAGCGGCTTTCACGCACCGTCCAAGGCCAATGAGGCCGCGTTCCACGCCGCCGTGCGGGATGTAGCCGCCGTGGGGCGCGTGCTGTTTCAGTCGCTGCACGTGCACGGCCACCAGAGCGAGGCAACGGTCTAACCGGTGACAGCGGGCGGGGCTCCCCGACGAGATCTAGGTCTCTTTCCATCCCTTCGATTGATACCGATAGGCGCACCCTCCGGCGCATCCTCCAGTAGATGCCGTTGGCAAACACCAAGTCTCCGAGAGAGGGTCACTCATGTTCAGCTTATCGAGGCGTCGCGGCCGGAACCCTGCGGGCCCACTGTTCGTGGCGATCGCCGCGCTCTTCTTCCTCAGCTGTAACGGCACCACGCCCATCAAGACGCTGCTCGACGACCCCGGCCGCTTCGACGGTCAGACGGTCCGGATCTCAGGCGACGTGCAAGGCTCGGTGGGCGCGCTGGGCTACGGCGCGTACCAGGTAAATGACGGGACCGGGACGCTGTCCGTCGTGAGTGAGGGGGGCGGGGTGCCGCGGCAGGGGGCCAAGGTAGGAGTGGAGGGGACGTTCCGGTCCGCCTACACGCTCGGCACGCAGACCGCGGCCGTGCTGGTGGAGAAGCGCCGTTACACGCCCTGACGTGTGGCGCGCGCGTCGCTGGGTCTGCGCCGCACTCGCGCTCGTTCCGGCTGCCTGCAAACAACAGCAGGTTGCCGCGCGGCCGCCGGACGCCCAATCCGCGGCTGCCGCTGAGCTCAGCGTGCCGCCCCCAGCGCACCCTCCCAACGCCGACACGGCCCTCGCTCTCGTCAATCGCTTCGTCGTCGCCGAGTCGCTGGGGAACTGGTGGGCGGCGGACACCCTGGTGGCGTGGCGTTCCTGCTCGTGGAATCCGGCGACCGACTTCCTGCCGGTGACGACGGCGATCCGCGTGCAGGCCGCGCTTCCGGTAGGCGATTCGGCGCGCGTCCAAGTCATCTACGACATGGCAGGCCTGGTATGGTTGGCCCCCACGCCGGCGGTCGGACCCCAGCGCACGCGCTTCGCCGCCCGCGCCTCGAGTGATACGGTGGTCTACCGCGTCTTTGCCGACTCGACGGGGCGTCTGTGGATGGCCTGCGGGGATTTTCACCAGAACCACGTGGCGGTGTCGCAATTGCATGAATTCGTCCAGCGATTCGATGATAGTGCTCGAGCGGCCTGGAAGGCGGTATTTCCAAATCCCCAGCATTGACTATAATGGCCCTGAGGAGGGACATGATATGGAGCGGACTCGCATTCCCTTGATCTACGGTTACGCCGTGTGCCTCGTGACGGTCATCACCATGCTGTTTGTCATCCCCAACCTCATCGACAACATCTTTCGCCTCACCAATTCGCTGCAAGGTGACCGCGGCGCGCAACCCGCGCTCTCGTCGTTCGAGGCATACACCGCCACCTACGACCGGGGCCGTGCCGCGCCGACCGAGGCGCGAGCGCCATCGCCACTTACCGAGGATGAGTTGCGCCGCCAGTATGAGGCGCTGCGACAGGACCGGATCGCGAGCAATCGCTTCGCCGCGATGCGGGGCCTGGTCAGCGGCACGCTGTTGCTCGCGTTTGCCCTGGGTCTTTTCATCGGACACTGGCGTTGGCTCCGCCGTCAAGGCCGCGAGCTCGCCGGCGCCTGACGCGTCATGACTGCCGCAGCACTCCCGTAGCCCGTCCCTGGAATCGGAGGGTTCGATGATCAAGAACATGGGCACCGCCGACCGCGTCATCCGCATCCTCATCGCGCTCGCCGTCGCCGTGCTGTACTTCACTCACAGGATCAGCGGCACCCTCGCCATCGTGCTCGGGATCGTCGCGATCGTCTTCCTCCTCACCAGCCTGGTGGGTTCGTGCCCCGGCTACCTGCCCTTCGGCCTCTCGACGCGCAAGCCGCCAACCGGCCCCGCCGCCGGTGCGTGACCAGCGCGCGACGCGGCCGGCACTCCGGACGCTCGCCAGTCTCGCAGCCGGGCTGCTGACCGCGATCCTCATCAACGCCATCGCGGCGATCGTGCTGCGCTGGCCGGACACGTTATGGTCGCTGGCCTGGGAGTGGGGCCTCGCGGCCAGGCTCTTCGTGGCCACCGCGGCGGGCGCGTACGTGGCGGCGAGAATCGCGCTGCGAGCGCGGGTGGTGCACGCCGCCATTGCCGCGATCCCCGCCTTGGTGGTGAGTTACGATTGGTGGCGCACCGAAGACCCGGTGTGGCTCGTGGTGGTCATCGCGATTGCCGGCGCGCTTGGCGTGATGAGCGGCGCTGCGTTGGCCGGGCGCGCGCACACGCTGACTCCGTCGGGCTAGTGGCCACCAAAGAGCACATCGACAAGCCCTTTGATGCCGCCAATCTGCGCGCGATCGTCCGGCGCTACTTGCGATAGCCCCAGCCTCCTGACCGCCTCGGAGTGGGCGCCGCGCGCCATCCTTCCGGTCTAGCCCGCCGTCGCTCGTCCGACCGATATCGCCCACCCTGGCGCGCCCGGTAGCTTGCCAGTGTGCTCCGGGATCCCGTTGCGGAGCCCCCCGGCCTCCACCTCGCCGACATCTTCGACGCCGCGGTGCTCGGCCGTGAGGCTCGCGCGGCGCTCCCGGCACCCTGGAGAGCCCATGAAGGTGCCCGCGCAGGATAAGGCTGTTGTTCGCTTCGAGGTCGCCCCGCGCTCGATCGCGCTGATCCTGGCGACCATCGTGGGCGTCTGGTTGGTGCTGCAGCTGCGCGCGGTGGTCCTCCTGCTGGTGGTGGCGCTCATTTTCGCGGGCACCTTCAATCCGCTGGTCGAGTGGATGGAGCGGCGCGGCCTCAAGCGCATCTACGCGCTCACGGCGCTGTTTGTCGGCTTGCTCCTCGTCACGTCGGCGCTGATCGTCCTGTTCCTCCCCTCGTTCGTCGAGCAGCTCGCCCAGATCGTGCGCGATGCCCCGCGTCATCGCGATCAACTGGTCGTCCTGCTGCAGCAGCGCGAGTTTACGGCCCCGCTTGCCCGCGCGGTGCAGAACGCGGGTCTGGAGCAGGCGGTCGCCCGCATCGAAGGCAATCTGGTGGGCTACTCGCCCCAGATTGCGACGGCGCTCGGATGGGCCGTGACCACGTTGTTCCTGTCGTTCTATCTCCTTGCCGATGGCAAGCGCATGCAGGGCGCGGTCTACGCCCTCGTGCCGCGCGACTACCACATGCGGCTGGCGCGCATCTTCCAGAACCTGGAAGGGATCGTCGGCGGCTACATGCGCGGCCAGCTCATCACGTCCGCGGCGATCGCGTCGTTCACTTTTGTGCTCCTGACCGTCTGCAAGGTCCCCAATGCGCTGTCGCTCGCGCTGCTGGCGGCCCTGGCGGACGTGATCCCGTTCATCGGAGGGCTGCTGGCCACCGCTCACGCCGTGCTCTCCGCGCTTTCCGTAGGACTGCCCACGGGCATCCTGGTGCTCATCACCCTGTTCATCTATCAGGAGTTTGAGAATCGGATCCTGGTGCCGAAGGTCTACGGGCGCGTGCTGCGGCTCGCCCCAACCGCCGTCATTCTCGCCCTGGTCACTGGCGGCGTCTTGATGGGCGTGATCGGGGCGCTGCTGGCCCTCCCGATCGCGGCGGGTGTGCAGATGATGCTGTTGGAGCTGCGCGTGGAGATGCCGGGTGACGACAGCGCCGATCGGTCGGCGCAGGCCCGCGACGCCAAGACCGAGGCCACGTACGAGCGCATGAGCGCCGGCGCGACCGCTCCGGAAGCCGGACAGATCGCGAAAACCCTTGCGCACGACATCCGCGACGCGGACGCCGAGGATGCTGCTGCCGTCAATGCCGCGAAGGAAGCGGCGGAGGTCGGGCCATGATCACCACAGCTCCGGGTGCCAAGACGGGCCCCAAAATGAAGGCCATCACCGATCTGAATACGGGTGCGCTGCAGGACGCGATCTTCAACAGCGCCAACTTCTCGAGCATCGCCACCGACGCCAAGGGCGTGATTCAGATTTTCAACGTCGGCGCCGAACGGATGCTGGGCTACACGGCCGCCGAAGTGATGAATAAGATCACGCCGGCCGACATTTCCGATCCGCAGGAAGTGATCGCGCGCGCCAAGGCGCTGAGCGTCGAGCTGGGCACGCCGATTACGCCGGGCTTCGAGGCGCTCGTGTTCAAGGCGTCGCGCGGCATCGAAGACATTTACGAGCTGAGCTACATCCGGAAGGATGGCAGCC
>JBGPOE010000048.1:0-19504 GCA_041487875.1 Gemmatimonadota bacterium
AGCGTCGCCGTGGTGGTGCTCAGCGTGAGGCGCAGGATCTGCGGCACCGTCACCGAGACCGAGGCGTTCACGGAGCAGGACGGTGTCGTGGTGCAGGACTGGGCCTGGGCCTTACCGGCCAGCCCCATCCCCAGCACTACGACGACTGCGAGAGCGATGCGCTTCATTGCATTCTCCTTAAGTAGTTTAACCACTGTGCGTTGGCGACATCGTATTGGGCCGCCGTTCGCCCACTTCTACGCTTCCTGTCACCCCTAAGGGCAAGTCCTATGCCGCACGTGTGCAACACATCGACGGTGTCAAGTAACACGACAAAATTAAGCAAAACCCCAAAAACCAGGGGTGGCCAATGTATGGGCCGGGACCATGTCGCGCAATAGCGATGCAGACTGTCGATTTTTTTGACGGTAAGATGCGAATCAAGAGGGATTCCACGGCGGACTGCGCACTGGCCTACGGACTGCCGAGCCTCAGGTAGAGCTCTGGCGGGGCTCGCCGCTCAGGCGAGCGCGCCGCCGCGGCGGCGACGGTCCGGCACCTGACGTCGCGTCCCGAGAGAGCGCCGCGGCTGCTCGCGACGCTCGTGACCCGCCCGGCGCGGCCCGCTGCGGCGCTCGCGCCGCACGACCGCCGCGTCGAGCCGCCGGTCGGCGCGCGAACGACGGTCCACACCGGAGCGACGATCGACGAGCGAGCGACGGTCCGCGGCACGGCGGCGATCGGCGGATGCGTGCAGGTCCATAGGAGGTGACGGCTAACTTATCCCCCGCTCGCGCCGTCGGCCAGTCCGCCATGCTGCAACGGGGCATGATAACTTCCGGCGCATGGACAACTTGGCGCACGCCCTGGTAGGCGCGGCACTGGGGCGGGCGATCGCCGACGCCCGGGTGCCGCGCGCGGCCCTGATGGGAGCCGTGGCGGCCAATCTGCCTGACCTCACGGAATTGCTGTATCGGCGGCCGCTCCGCGGCATCACCTACCTGGAGCTGCACCGCGGCGTCACGCACTCACTCGCGGGTGCCGCGCTGGAGATCGCGGGCTGCACGGTGCTCGTGGGTGTCGTCCTCGCTTGGCGCGCGCGGCGGGGGCGCGGCGCCCCCTGGGGGGCGCTGCTGGCGCTGGTGGGCGCGGCCGTCGCCAGCCACCTGTATATGGATTGGCAGGGGTCCTACGGCCTGCGGCCGTTCCTGCCGTGGAGCGGGCGGTGGTACTACGCGGATTGGGTCGCGATCGTGGACCCGTTCTTCTGGTTGGTCCCGCTCGTGGCGCTGGCGTGGGGCAGCGAGCGCCATTGGCGCCCCCTCGTCGCGGTGCTCCTCACGGGCGGCTTGATGACGTGGGTGGTGTTCGCATCGGGCGCGGCCGCGACCTGGGTCCTGGTGGCATGGATCGTCCTCGCGCTCGTGGGAGCCTACGGCTGGGTGGCGCACTGGGCGGGCGTCGTGGCGCGGCGGCGGGTGGCCGCTCTGGCCGTGGCGCTGCTCGGCGCGTACGCGTTGACGTCGGGGATCGCGGCGTGGCCGGTCAAGGCGCGCATCGCGCGCGCCGCGCGGGAGCGGTTCGGGCCCGCGGCGCAGTTTGCCGCGCTCACCCGTCCGGGACGACCATTCACGTGGGAGGCGGTGGTGGCTGGGACGGACAGCGTGGCGGGGCCCGACTGGACCGTTGCACGGCATCTGGACGTTTCCGCCGTGCGCCGTGCGCTCGCCACGCCGGACGGCGCGGCCATCGCCCAGTTCGCGCGGTTTCTCACGGCCGAGGTAGACTCGACGGCCGCGGATACGACGATCTACCTGCGCGACGCGCGCTTCGCGCTCGCGGGCCGGCGGGGCTGGGCGGTGGTGGTGGTGCGGCTCGGGCCCGCGCTCAGTCCGCGAGGGGCCCAGTGAACGACAACCCCGAGCCGCGCCGATCGATCCAGCTGCGGCGCGCGACGGGGGAGCGCCGCCCGGCGACGCGGCGTGCGGCAACCCGGCGCTCCACAGTCACGACCAGGGGCTCGAGCCGGCGGTCGGCGATGCGGCGATCCAAGCCGCGCCGGCGATCCGGCCGGAGCCGGCGCTCGACGCGGTGACGGTGATCGGGGCGTGACGCATCCATCGCGTAAATGTGACTGCGGCGCTCGGTTCCTGCCAGCCCGGCCTCCGTTAGATTGAGCGCCCAGATGCAGCGCGATACTCCGCCGGTCGACTTGCTGGGCGGTGCCCTCAAGGCGCTGGGCGGCAGCTTTCGGTTCGATCACCTTGTCGCGCTGTCGCGCGAGCGGGCGCTGTACCAAGCATACGACCTCGTGTTGAAGCGGCCCCTGGCGTTGCGCCTGCACTTGATTCCCGACTCGCCCGGCCGCGCCTGGTTCCTGCGCGAGACCGAGACGCTGGCGGCCCTCGATCACCCCGCGATGCGCCACGTGTACGCCGCGGGCGAAGTAGGCCCGTACGCGTATCGCACCAACAACTGGATCGACGGCGAGAGCCTGGCCGACGCGATGCACCGCGGTCCCCGTCCCGTGCCCGCCGTCATGTCGCTGGCGCGCGATCTGCTGAGCGCGTTAGAGCACGCCCACGCTCGCAACGTGATCATCCGTCGCATCGTGCCGACGACACTGATGCTCGACGTGTCGGGGCGCGGCGTGGTGACCGACCTGCGGTACGCCAACACCTGCCTGGCGTTCGTGGAACCCCACAGCAGCCAGACCGTGACCCCGTTTTGCGCGCCCGAGGTGCGGGCGGGCGAGGTGGGCGAGCCGGCCAGCGATGTCTACACGATCGGCGCGAACCTGTACTACGCCCTCACGGGCCAGGAGCCCGCCGCCGACGGCGCCGCGGTGGTGCCGCCGCGCAAGGTGCGCGCCGCGGTGCCCGCCGCTGTGGAGCGGGTGTTGCTGCGAGCGCTGCGCGCCAAGCCCAGCGACCGCTACTACACCGCCACCGAGATGCTCGAGGATCTGGTGGCGGACGCCGGCGTGTTTCACGAGCCCGCGGCGGAGCCACAGATCGCGGAGTCGGGTTTCGAACGGCGGCTGCGACGGGCGCTGGGGGACGATTACGAGCTGCTCGAAGAGCTCGGCTCGGGTGGATTCGGCCGCGTGTACCGGGCCCGTGACTTGGGGTTGGAGCGTGAGGTAGCGATCAAAGTGTTGCACCCGGCCCTCACGGCCGATCTCGGCGTGGTGGAGCGGTTCCGGCGCGAGGCCCAGCTCGCCGCCCGGCTCAGCCATCCCAATATCGTCGGCATCTACGACATTCAGGGACGCGCGGGCCTGCAGTGGTACGTGATGGAGCTGGTCCCGGGAGAGAACCTCGCCCAGCGGGTGCAGCGGCACGGCCCCCTGAGCGTCGCGGCGACGGAGCGCCTGCTGACCGAAGCGCTGTCCGCGCTCGAGCACGCGCACGCGAAGGGATTGGTGCACCGCGACCTGAAGCCCGAAAACACGCTGATCGAGCCCGACGGGCGGCTACGGATCACGGATTTCGGACTGGCGCTCGCGTTGCGCGGCGACCGCTTCGGGGGGGCGACGTCGCGCAGCGGCACGCCGCAATTCGCCGCCCCGGAGCAGCTCCTGGGGGAGCGCGTGGACCCGCGCACCGATCTCTATTCCCTGGGAGCCGTAGCCTACTTCGCGCTCCTTGGCCGGCCGCCCTTCGAGGGGATCTCGCCCGAGGCGATTCTCGCCCAGCAGACCGTCGACAAGCTCCCCCGTCTCACGGAACAGCGACCCGATGTGCCGCGTGAGCTGGAGGACGTGCTGCGACGCGCGGTGGCGAGCGCGCCGGCGGACCGCTATCCCACGGCGCACGCGTTTCGCGAGGCCGTGGAGCGCGTGTCGGGAGGCTTCTGGCACAAACTGCTGCTGCTGCTCCGGCCGGCCTAGGCCGCGCCGAATCCGGCGGCGCGGGGTACATCGTCCCTATACCAGGACCCCAGCCCGGAGCGCCCTATGCGTTGTGCCCTGTTCGCCGCCCTCGTCATTGGTCTCACCGCGTGCAACTCCGCGACCGGCCCGGGCGGGCCGGCCGTTTCCATCACGGAGTATCAATTCTCGCCGGACACTCTCACGGTGAAGGCCGGCAGCACCGTGACGTGGACGAACCACGGGACCGTGGACCACTCAGTGGTGAGCGATTCCGGAACTGCGGTGACATTCTCGAGCGGAACGCTCGCACCGGCAATGGGCGGGGGCGCGTACGGCGGCGGCACGGGGCCCGGCGGTTATGGGCTCACCTTCCATACAGCGGGAACCTACCCCTATCACTGCGCATTTCACCCAGCCCAGATGCACGGCACGATCGTCGTCACACCGTGACTAGCGCCAGCGAAAGATCTTCAGGGCGAGGGTGAAACTGACGGCGCCCCACAAGGCCACGACGCCGAGGGGCGCCGCGAGCTGGCCCAGCGACGCGCCGTCGATCATCACGGCGCGCAGGGCGTCGTTCAGCCCGGTGAGCGGCAGCGCTTTGACGAACGGGATCATCGCGTGGGGGAAGCGCGCGTAGGAGAAGAAGGTCCCCGACAAAATCCACATCGGCAACATCACGAGATTCATGAGCCCCGACACGCCCTCGATGGTGCGTGCGCGGCTCGCGACCAGCAGGCCGAGACCGGCGAACGCCAGGGCGCCGAGCACGGTCACGCCGGCGAGCACGAGCCACGAACCGCGCACCCCCACACCGAACATCAGCCAGCCGAATCCCACCAGGGCCACCACTTCCACGAACAGGAAACACAGCCGCGACAGGATGAACGCCAGCAGGTAGTGGCTCTTTTTCATCGGCGTCGCCATGAAGCGCTTGAGCAGGCGCTTTTGACGCGCCTGTACCACGGCGAAGCCCACGCCCCAGATGCCGCTCCCCAGCAGGTTCATGCCGAGGAGACCGGGGATAAGGAAGTCGATATAGCGCGAGCCGGGCTCGGTCACGCGGTCATCGCGTACGGCCACGACGTCGGTGCGGCCACGAGCTTGCTGCAGCTCGGCATCGACCTCGAGCCGCGCCAGCCGGCTCTCAGTGCGGGTGGAGTCGTAGCGGTAGACGAGCGGGTCGCCGGGAAGCACCAGCAAAGCCACGCGACCGGTGCGCAGCTGCAGGCGGGCGGTGGCGGAGTCCAACACGACCGCGGCCAGGCGCGGCGAGCGGTCGAGCGTGGCGGCGAGCGCACTGTCGCCCGCCCCGCGCGCGACGGCCACCCGCAGCTCACCGGGTCCGCGATTGCGGAAGGCGATGCCCAACGCGAACGCCATCACGATCGGGAAGCCGAACACCCAGAAGATCGCCTCGGGCTCCCGCACGAACTCGCGCATGCGCGCGAGCGTGAGCTGCACGAGCGGATGGTCACGCATCACGCAGGTGTCTCCCGGTGAGCGTCACGAACACGTCCTCGAGCGTCGCGTGGTGGGTAGTGAGCAGGGACAGCTCGGCGCCGCGGCTCTGCAACAGGGCGAGCAGGGCCGGCAGGGCGCGATGCACCTCGCGCACCGTCAACGCGATGCGGCCCTCGTCCCGCCGCACCCGCTGCACGCCCGGGAGGCCGCCGAGCACGGCGTCGTCCGGAGCGGCGGCGGCATCGGTCAGCGCGAACTCGACCACGTGCTCGGCGCCGAGACCCGCGATCAGCTCCCGCGGCGTGCCGCTGGCGATGATCTTGCCGTGGTCCATGATCGCCACGTGATCGCACAGGCGCTCCGCCTCTTCCATGTAGTGAGTGGTCAACAGCACGGTCCCGCCGCCGGCGCGAAACTTCGTGATGATGTCCCACAGCTGGCGGCGCGACTGGGGGTCGAGGCCCGTGGTGGGCTCATCGAGAAACAGCAGCTCAGGCCGGCTCACCAGCGCGCACGCGACCGAGAGGCGCTGCTTCTGGCCTCCCGAGAGTTTGTTCACCCAGGTGTCGCGTTTCTCCTGCAGCTCGACCAGATCGAGCACTTCGTCCACGGTGTGGGCGCGGGCGTAGAGGCTGCGAAACAGCGCCACCGTTTCACGCACGGTCAGCTTGTCGGCCAGTTGGGTCTCCTGCAGCTGGATGCCGAGGCGCTCGCGCAGCGCGCGGCCGCCCGCGCCGTCGTCCCAGTGCATGCCCAGCACCTCGACGTCGCCCGTGTCGGGAAGCGTGAGGCCTTCGAGAATCTCGATAGTGGTGGTCTTGCCGGCGCCGTTCGGCCCGAGCAGGCCGAAGCACTCGCCGGACGCGACGGTGAGGTCGAGCCCGTCCACGGCCGCCAGTGTGCCGTAGCGCTTGACCAGCCCGCGGCAGCGGATCGCCGACACGCTCAGGCGGGCGCCTGGTCCTTGGGGTTCTCGGGCGCCCGCTCCTTGGACTTCTCGGGCGCCAGCGCGGCCTTGAGCGACTGATCGAGCTGGATGTCGATGCTGTTCAGGCCGTCGGCGAGACCGCGCAGCTTCATGTTGAGCCCGCTGCTGCGGGCGGCCATCACGGCGAGCGTGCCCGCGGTGTCGCCCACGGTGCCGATGTTGGCGCTGAGCGCGCGTTGACGCATTTGCGACAACTCGCGCGCGATCGCACTGCACAGGCCCTGGACGATCGACGCCTTGGCGGCGCGGCTCGACTCGAGCTCCGCCGTCAAGGCGCGGACCTTCGCGATCGTCCGCTGAAAGGCCTCCACTTCTTCGATGCGCCGTGCTTGTCCGGCGGTCAGCTTCTGTTGTGCCACCGCGTCACCTCGGTTCCAAACACTCGACCAGCACCCGGCCGTCCACGATCGACAGCGGGCTCAGCCCCAGGAGCTGCGCCAACGTCGGCGCGATGTCCACGGCGTCGGCGCGCAGCGCGAACGTGCCACGCTTGATTCCCCTGCCCCACAGGATCAGCGGCACGTGCGCGTCGTCGTCCGTAGGCTGGCCGTGCATCGCAATGAGGGAACCGCCCCACACCGACCACGGTTGGAGCGTGACCACGAGCACCACCTCCTGTACGCCGCCCACCTGGTGCAGCCAGCGCCGCGCCACGGGGTCGTTGACGGTGTCGGCCGACGCGAGGTCCGCGGCGCGATCGACGCGCCCCACGCCGGGCACGACCTTCATGCGCTGCACGACGTCGGCCAGCACGCTGTCGATATTGACGCGCGCGGCCACCAGGCGGCCGCGGTTCTTGAGGAACAGCATGCCCGAGTCGAACAGCAGCCAGTCGCCGCCCGTGCCGCCCACCCGCTGGTCGAGCGCGGCGTCTTCGGCCTGGACGATCGTATCGAGCGAGACGCGGGTGGCCTCGGGGTGTCCCCGCAGGCGCGAGTGCTCCGGGTACGGCGTCACGCCATGATCGGCGGTGAGCGCGATCACCACGTTGTCGCGCCCCACGCGCTTGAACACCTGCTCCAAGAACCAGTCGAGGTAGCGGTCGAGTCGAAGGACCTGATCGTGGATCTCACGTGAATCGGGACCGTAGGCGTGGCCGATGGCGTCGGTGGTGGAGAGACTCACCGCCAGCACGTCGGTCCAGTCGCCCTTGCCGAGCTTCATCGCGTCCATGCCGGCGACGGCGAAGGCGAGCGTCAGGGAGTCCATCAACGGGACGCCCGTGACGGCCTGGGCGGCGCGCACGCTGTCGGGCGGCAGGCGGTGCGGGAACGTATAGTCGCGCCCGCCGTTCTCGTACACTTCAGCGTCGGACTCCTTGTAGGCCGTGTCCGGCAGGAGCAACGCCCATGCGGTGCTTGCGGCCTTGAACGGCAGGCGCAGCGCATTGAAGCGCCGGGCCCACGTGGGCAGCGTGTCGGCGTAGTAGCGGCTGGTGGTGAAGAGGCCGTTGGCGTACCAGAACACGGATTCCTTGGCGCGTCCGATGGGCAGGATGGCGCCGCGGTCCTTGCGGCTGACCGACAGCGCGCGGGCGCGCGGATCGGCCACCTTGAGCCAGTCGAAGAATTCGGTCCCGCGAAACCGCACGGGTGAGGCGCCCGCGCCCGCGGTCTCGAGCAGCGGTGCGGTGGTATCGCCGACCCCCGCGTCGTTGCGCAAGATCCCGGTGTGCGCCGGCCAGCGGCCCGACAGGATGCTGGCGTGGCCGGGCGCGGTCTCCGTCACCGCATGGTCCTGGAATGCGTTCGTGAAAACCGCCCCTTCGGCCACGAGCACGCTGAGGCCGCCCGTGAGCTGCGCTTTCCAGCGATCAAGGTAGTCGGGCCGCAGCTGATCGACCGTGATCACGAGGACGAGCCGGGGCCGGTTGGCGGCGGGCGGATGCCCGAGCGCCACGAGGGCGACGAGAAGCGAGAGGGCCATGAAGGAGTAAGCTAACGCTCAATCCGCCGCGGCGGGGACGGGCGCACCGTGCGCATGGGGTTCGCGTGCCGCGAGCAGCCCCGCCACGGCGACGACACCCGCCGCGATGAAGAACGGCACGCCGTGGCCCAGTTTGTCGAATGCCAGCGTCGCGCCCACCGGACCGACGATGCTCATCACGCCACGGAACGTCTGCTGGGCGCCCATGACGAGGCCCAGCTCGTGGCGCTCGGTGCGCTGGCTGACGAGCGAGGTGGAGGCCGGGAACAGCAACGCCGTGCCCGCCGGCACCAGCGTCAGGAAGGCCACGAACAGCGCCAGCGCCATCGGCAGGCCGAACATCGCGGGCAGCGGCATGAGCGCCAACCCCAGCCCCAGAAGCACCGTGCCCAGCTGCATAGTGCGGACTTCGCCGTAGCGCTCGTTGGCCCAACCCACGAGCCAGAAGCGCATCAACACGCCCACGGCCCCGAAGATCGGGAAGAAGTAGCCGATCGTCTTTTCGGTGACGGCGAAGGTGTCTTTGAGGTAGAGCGCCAGGACACCGATGACGACGTTCAGCGCGAGCATGCCCACCACATAGATCCAGATGACGCGGTGGGCGGGCGTGGCGGGATGTCGCATGATGTCGCCGAGCGCCTGCTGGATCGAACGCGGGGTGTCGCTAGGCGCGCTGGCGCCCGACGGTCGCGGCTGGTGCACGCGGGACTCCGGCAGCCAGCGCCAGGCGAACACGACGTTGACGAAGACCATCACGGCCGCGACGATGCCCGGCGCCGCTGTGCCGTAGCGCGCGGCGAACGATCCGATGAACGGCCCGATCACGACGCCGGCGCTGGTGGCGGCCGAAAGCCATCCCAACGCCTTGGCGCGTTCGCCGGGCGCCATGGTATCGGCCACGTACGCTTGCGCCACGCCCGTGGTCCCGCCCCCCAGTCCTTGGACGGCGCGCGACAAGAACAACATCCACAAGGACGTCGCGTAACCGAAAATGATGTAGGCGAACGCGGACGCCGCGAGACCGATCATGATCGCGGGCCGGCGGCCGTAGCGGTCCGAGACGCGTCCCCACACCGGCGACGAGATCAGCTGGGCGACGGCGAACGCAGCGATGAGGGGGCCGACCATCCACTCGGGCGAGTGCAGCCGCAGGGCGTAGAATGGCATCAGCGGCGCCACGAGCATGAGCCCGAGCATGTCCACGAAGCAGACCGCCATCAGGACCGCCAGCCGCTTCATCGCCGGGCTCCCACGGCGAGCACCGCGGCGCTCGCCACCATCAGGATGACGCCGAACGCCGCGGCGATGCCCATCTCCGACAGCCGCAGGCTCGACATGATCTCGATCGAAATCGGACGGTTATCGTACGTGTACAAGACGATCGACGCCACGAAGTCGCCCAGCGCCCCCACGAAGGCGAGGCTCGCGCCCGCCATCAGCGCTGGTCTGACGAGCGGCAGCGTCACGCGGCGAAACGTGCCCCACCGCCCCGCGCCGAGGCTCGCCGCCGCCTCGTCGAGCGCGGGATCGAGCTGGCGGAACCCCGCGAGCAACGCGCGCCCGGTGATCGGCAGGCTGCGCACGAGATAGGCGAGCGGCAGGATCGCCACGGTGCCCACCAGCACGAACCGTAGCGGCGGCTGCGCCGCACTGAACGTGAGCGCCAGCGCCACGGCGAACACCGTACCCGGCAACGCCCACGGCAGCGCAATCAGACCCTCGATCACACCGCGCCAGCGTCCCGGGCGCCCGCGGCCCACCAGTTGCCCCGCCGCGAGCCCCAGCATCACGGCCCCCGCCGTGCTCGCCGCCGCCATCCACGTCGAGTTGAGGAGCGGCGCGAGCCGCTCGGGCTCGGCCGCCAACCGGTGGTAATTCACGAAACTCACGACCGGCGGCAAGGTCTCCGTGGTCCAGGTTCCGTAAGGAACGAGCGACACGAGCACCAGTGTGAGATGCGGCAACAGGAGCACGACGGTGAACGCCCAGCCGGCGGCGGTGGCGAGCGTGCGCACCAAGGGCCGTCGGATCCGCCGTGGCCGCGGCGCGGTTCCCTTGCCCAGTGCCACGAGAATGTCGTCGCGCTCGGTGCGCCGCAGCAGGGCGACACCGAGCAGTGCCACGGCGGCGAGCGTCACGCTCTCGACCATCGCGAGTCCCATCTCGCCGTTGAGCTTCGACGCCACGATCTGCGTCGTCATCACGCGGAAGCCGCCGCCGAACACGTACGGTGCGCTGAAGGAACCCAGCGCCGTCATGAAGACGAGCAGCGCCGCGCCCGCGAGCGAGGGCCGGATCAAGGGCAGCACCACGCGCGTGAGTACCTGGCGGCGCCCCGCCCCCAACACCTGCGCGGCCTCGAGCATCGACGCGTCAAGCTTGGCGAGCCCCGCCCGCGTGAAGAGATAGAAATAGACGTACATCGAGTACGCGTGCACCAGCAGAATCGCGCCCGCGCCCTGCAACCGCCACGGTGGCTGCGACAGTCCCAGCAGACCCTGCACCGCGCGCGAGACGAACCCCGATTCGCCATATAAGAAGAGGAAGGAGATCACGCCGACAAACGGCGGCAGCACAGCCGGCAGCGCGACCAGCGCGCCGAGGGTCTTGCGGCCCGGGAAGTCGAGCCACTCGAACAAGAAGGCCAGCGGCACGCCGATAGCGGCCGAGAGCAGGACACTGGCCACCGCAATCCACACGCTGCCCCACAACGCGCGCCATTCGGTGGCGCGGTGCGCGAAGGCGTCGAGCGCCGCCGGATCGGCCGCGGCGCGCGCCGCCATCAGGATCGGGAAGGCGACGAGCCAGGCGAGCAGCAGGACCAGCGCGGCGCGCGACAGCGCGGTCCAGCGGGCGGCGCGCGTCATGCGGCGGGAAAGCGGATCGCCCGCGTCGCCGTCACCTGCACGCGGGCCCCCACAGCGGCGGCACCGGGCTCGGCCATTACTTCGAGCCGCTCGCCCGACTCGGCCTCCACCACGTAGAACGCCGCGACCCCCGTGTAGCGCCGCTCGCGTACCACGGCCGCGAGGCCCGCCCCGCCGAAGCGCAGGCTTTCGGGCCGGATCACCAGCACCTCACCGGGCGCGCCGCCCAACGCGCGGGCCGCGCCGTCCTTCAGGACGTTGGCCCGCCCTACGAACGTCGCCACGAACAGACTCGCCGGGCGCTCGTACAGGTCCTCGGGGGTGCCCACCTGCTCGAGCTGCCCGTGCTGCAGGACGGCGACGCGGTCGCCCAAATCGAACGCCTCGTCCTGCTCGTGCGTCACGAATACGGTCGTGATGCCGACCCGCTGAATCAGCGCGCGCAGCTCGCGGCGCGTGCGCTCGCGCAGCGTCGGGTCGAGGTTGGAGAGGGGCTCGTCGAGGAGCAGCACGCGCGGCGCGGGCGCCAGCGCCCGGGCGAGCGCCACGCGCTGCTGTTGGCCGCCCGACAGCTCGTGGACCTTGCGGCGCTCGAAGCCCGCGAGGTCGACGAGTCGCAGCGCCTCTGCCACCCGCGCGTCCACCGCTCCCCGCTCCCCGCTCCCTTGCAATCCGAACGCGACGTTTTCACCGACATCGAGATGCGGGAACAACGCGTAATGCTGGAACACCATCCCGAAGTGCCGCCGCGCCGGTGGGAGCGCGGTGACGTCCTCGCCTGCCACCGCGATGCGCCCCGCCTGCGGCGCCTCGAACCCCGCCAACATGCGCAGGATTGTCGTCTTGCCGCTGCCCGAGGGCCCGAGCAGAGCGAGGATCTCGCCCTTGGCGATGTCGAGCGAGACCGGGCCGATCTCCACTGTGGGACTGAAGCGGACACGGAGCTGCTGCAGCGCGAGGTAGGTCACTTGCCTTTGCCGCGGATGTTTTCGTCCCAATAGCGCATCCATTCGGCGCCGTGCTGGGCCAACACGTCCCAATCCACGTCGGCCACTTTCATCTGGAGGCGCACGTCGCGCGCCCAGGGCGGCAGCGAGTCCGCAGGAATGTCCTCGCGCGCGGGCAAGCGGTACACCTCGCGCGCCGCGAGCAGCTGCGCCTCGAGGCTCCCGACCCATTCGACGAACGCGCGCGCGGCCGCCTCGTGCCGCGCGTGGCGCACCACGGCAATCGCGTCTTCGATCACCGGCGTGCCGCTCTTCGGAAAGATGTATCCCAGCTGCAACCCGTCGCGCATGTTGATCTGGATGTCGGGCAGGTCCCAGATCGTGATCAGGCCTTCCTGCCGCACGATCTTCTGGTCCAGCAGGGTGCCGTTGATTACGTACTCCTTGGTTTGCGCGTCGAGGCGGCGCAGCCAGGCGAAGCCGGCCGCCGTGTCGCCGGTCTGCTTCAAGCCGCGTTCGATGATCATGCCCCACACCGCGCGCATCGTGCCCGACGCGCCGGGATCGCGAATCAGGATCTTGCCTTTCCACTTGGGATCGAGCAGGTCGTCCCAATCCTGCGGCGCCTGCGCGGGCGTGAGCGCCTGATTGGCATAGACGATCACGGCGGGCGTCTCGTACACCGCGAAGTAGTAATCGCCGGGGCCGCGCTGGCGCGGCGCGATGTGGTCGGCCCACGTCGGACGGAACGGCGCGAGCAACGAGTCGGCGGCGGCGCGCGCGAAGATCGTGGCGGGCCCGCCGAACCAGACGTCGGCCTGGGGATTGGCGCGCTCCGAGGCAAGACGGTCGTATACCTCCTGCGACCCCATGTCGAGCCAACGTACGTCGACGTCAGGGTGGAGCTGCTCGAAGCGCTGCTCGAACAGCGACAGCAGGTCGCGCCCGTGCGGCGAGTAGATGACGAGGGGGGTGCGGCGATCACGCGTGCACGCCGCGAGCGCCAGAACGACGAGGGCGCTACGGAAGTGCACGCTTCGGGTGCTGCGCGAGCAGGTTCATGAACAGCCGATAGGCGCCCGGCACGCCAGCCGGCAGCTGCCGGAAAAAGCTGAGCCCCGTGTACACGTAGGTGCCGCGGCCGAGCGGCGTCACCAGCAGGCCGCCCGTGAGCGGGGCCTCGCCGGGGTCGTGCGTCTCGAGCAACGCCGTGTACGTGGTGTCCCAGCTGTGCGCGAAATAGAGTCCGCGCTCCTGAATCCAGCCCGACCAGTCGTCCGGCCCGATCTCGTTGGGCGTGTGGAAGAGGGCGCTGGCCGAATCGAGCTCGGTGACGGACGCCGTCTCGTCGGTCACGCGGTCGTGCGGGCGGGCGATGGTCAGCGCAAACGGTGCGAAGTGACCATCCACGAACGGGTACTGCTGGTACTGCACCAGCAGCAGCCCGCCGTTCTTCGCGTAGTCGAGCAGGCGGCCGTTGTTCTTCACGAGCGCGGGGTCGGTCTCGTAGGCGCGGCTGCCGATCACGATGGCGTCGTAGCGCGACAGATCGCCGCGCTCGAGCGTATCGGCGTCGAGCAGCTCGAGCGGCACGCCCACGGCCGCGAGCGCCTCGGGTACACGATCCGCCGCGCCGCGCACGTAGCCCACGCGCGAGAGCTGCGGCAACGCAATCCGCGCCACCCGCAGCTCGGCGGTGGACGGCACCGCCAGCGGACGCGGCCGGATATGCGGGTAGTCGATCATGGTGAGGGCGCCGTCCGACGCCCGGCCACCCGGACCCATCACCGACACGCGCACCCGATAGACGCCGGGCTGGACGCCGGGTGGCGGGTGGGTGGTGAACGCAACGCTCTTGGTCTCGTCCTCACGTTCGAACGCCAACGTATCGGCCGGCGCCGCGAGCCAACCCTTGGGCAAGCTCACGGCGATCTGCGCCTGAGCCGAACCGCGAATGCGGTTGGTCACGGTGACGGTGAAGCGGCGGGGGCCGTTGCCCGAGCCGTCGAGGGGCCAGACCACGAGGTCGGGAGTGACGGATACATCGAAGTCTTTCGTGACGAAAATCGGCCGGCGGATCTCGCCGATGCCCTGGTCGCGATAGCGGTACACCACTTCGCGGTCGATCGCGACGGCGCGGCCCGCCAAGGTGAGCCACGCGCGGACCGTGACCGGTGGCGGCTCGAACGGCAACCCGCGCACGTCGGCGGGGACGCCCGACCAATCGTACAGGGCCCCCACCAGGGGCCGGCGCAAGAAATACGGCTGCGACCGTTCGGCGGTGGTCGCGACCGTCACGATGAAGCGTTTGAGCGACACCGAATCGGGGCCGATGCTCGCACCCGGCGCATCGAAGCGCTGCACGCTCCAGCCCGCGGGGACGAGCACGGCGGTGGAATCGAGCCGCACGGTGGAGTCGCCCGCGTTCCACACGCTCGCTTCCACCTGGAGCCGGCCGCCCGGCGTGACGAACCCGTCGTCGGCGGTGCCGTCGAGGCTCACGCCCGCGGCCATCGCGAGTGCACGCTGCAGCAGATCGCGCTGCTCGGGAAGGTCGGTGCCGAGCGCGTCGAGCGCGCGCAAGAGATAGGGCGCCACGGCCGTCGGTGCGTACGGGTTGAGCCGCGCGCGCGCCGAGTCGATCAAGGCGACATAGCGCTCCTTGCCGTGGAGCAGCGTGTCCACGCCCGCGAACAGCGCCGTGCCCGACGCGCCGGGCCGCGCCGCCACGAACATCAGACGGATGGTGGACGGCCCGGTGCGTTGCAGCTGGCCCATATCCTGGGAGCGGTGCTGGCTACGGCCCGCCATCGCGATCTGGAAGTAGGACTGGCCCAGCACCGGATCGAGCACGCCCGCGGGGATCCGCAGCGTGGTGGCGCTCGTGTCGATGAAGCCCGTGGAGCGGTAGAACTTGACCGGACCCCAACTCGAGTCCTTGAGCGCGTCGAACGCCTGGCGCGCGACGACGCCCGCCACCTGATGCTGGCCGTGGCCGTCGCGCGGGGTCCCTGAGAAGATCGAGACGATGATCTGCGGCCGGAACCGGTGGATCACGTCGATCACGTCCTTCAAGACCGAGTCGTGCGGCCAGAAGCGGAACGCCTCGTCCACCGACTTGGAGAAACCGAAGTCGTAGGCGCGGGTGAAGAACTGCTGCGCGCCGTCGAGCCGGCGCGCGGCGAGCAGCTCCTCGCTGCGGATGATGCCGAGCGCGGGCCCCAGCTCGGGCCCGATCAGGTTTTGGCCGCCCTCGCCGCGCGACAGCGAAAGATACGCGGCCTGCACCCCCGCCCCGCGCGACAGCCACGCCAAGAGCTGCGTGTCCTCGTCGTCGGGGTGGGCGCCGATGACGAGGACGCGCTTGTTGGCGCCGAGCTGCTCGAGCGCGTTCGCCAACGCCGCGACGCCGCCGGTGCCGGCCGGGGACAGCGCTTGCCCCCGACCGGTGCCGACGGCGCCTATAAGAAGGAAGAGACTAGTCCAGGTCGCGCGTCGCACGAGATCCTTGAGCGAAAGATATCACGGGCCGACGTACACCACGCCCCCCTTCATCACGAACTTCACCCGCTGCAGCTCGGTGATGTCCCGCAGCGGATCGCCCGCGACGGCCACGATATCGGCAAACAGTCCCGGGACCACCGCGCCGAAGTTGCTCTCCTGGCCCAACAGCTCGGCCGCGAGCGAGGTTCCCGATTTGATCGCCTGCATCGGCGGCATGCCGTACTGCACGTAGTACTCGAATTCCTTGGCCTGGTTCAGCCCGGTCCAGGGGAAGCCGCCGACGTCCGTTCCTACCACGATCTTGACGCCCTTCTTGAGGGCGTGTTGGAAGGCGACCCGCTGGTGGTCCACCATTGGCCCCCACGGCCCTCCACGCGGCCCCGCTACGTAGCGGCTCACCGTCACGGTGGGCACCCAGTAGACACCCCGCGCCACCAGCACGTCCTCGAGCGAGTCGGTCATGCCGTCGCCGTGCTCAATCGAGTTGACGCCCGCGCGCAGCGCGGCCGCGATCCCGTCCGCGCCGATGGCGTGCGCCGCGACGTGACGCCCCAGGCGGTGCGCTTCGTCCACGATCGCCTTGGCTTCGTCGTCGGTGAAGTTGACCCAGCTGTGCAACACCGAGTCGGGCGTGAAGTAGTAGCGACGGTCCGAGTAATACTTGATCCAATCGGCGCCGTGCGAGACCTGCTCGCGCACGGCCAGCCGGGCGCCATCCACGCCGTCCACCGGCTGCACGCCGTGCGGTCCGTCGAGCTCCCAATTACCCAACACGATCGGATACATCCCGGTGGGTGCCATGGCGCGCGTGGACGCGAACACGTGCGGTCCGGGGATCTCGCCGCGGTTGATCGCGTTGCGGATGTCCACGTCGGCGTACATCGCCCCTTCGGTTTCCACGTCGCGCAGCGCGGTGAAGCCGTGCTCCAAGGCGATGCGCGCGTTGCGGGCGCCGAGGATGGCGCGGTAGGCAATGGACTGATAGAGGAGCTGCACGTCGTAGGCTTCGGAGGTCGAGTCGCCCTGGAGCAGCAGGTGTGTGTGGACGTCGATGAAGCCCGGCAGCACCGTCATCTGCGAAAGATCGACGATCTTGGCGTCGGCGCGGGCTTGGCTCTGGATCTGGGCGAGCGGGCCCACGGCCTTGATGCGGTCGCCCTCGATCAGGATGCCGACGTTCGTCTGGGCTTGATTGGCGCGGCCGTCGATCAGGCGGCCGGCTTTGATGAGCACCTGCTGGGGCGGCGGGGCCGCCTGGGCGGCGAGTGCAACGGGAAACAGGACCACCAGGGCGGCGATGACGACACGGCGCATGATCGCTCCTCGTCTAGGGCGTGGCGAATCTCCCGGTGGGCGCGCGCCTGTCAAGGAGGCGCACGGCCTGTCGCCTTTGGTTACATTACCGCTATGGCTACCGCGACCGCACCCGAGCGCAAAGTCTCGGCCGATGAAGCGCGCGACGTGGCCGAAGCCGCCCGCGAGCAAGACTGGGTTTCTCCGAGTTTCGTCCGCGAGCTGTTCCTCGGCAACTTCCGCCTCGATCTGGTCCACCCGTACCCCACCGCCGCGCCGGATGAAGTCGCCCGCGCGCGACCGTTCCTCCAGAAACTCGAGCAGGTGCTCAAGACGGTCGACTCCGACAAGATCGACCGCGAAGGCGAGATTCCCGAGGATGTGATCCAGCGGCTGAAGGAGATCGGCGCGTTCGGCATCAAGATCCCCCGGGAATACGGCGGGCTGGGCCTGTCGCAGCTCTCCTACATGAAGGCGATCGCGCTGGTGACGTCGCTCGACGGCTCGATCACCGCACTGTTGTCGGCCCACCAGTCGATCGGCGTGCCGCAGCCGCTCAAGATGTTCGGCACCGCGGAGCAGAAGAAGCGCTACCTGCCGCGGCTCGCCAAGGGCGCCATCTCCGCGTTCGCGCTGACCGAACCCAACGTGGGCTCCGATCCAGCCGCGATGGAAACGATGGCCGTGCCGTCGGAAGACGGGAACTACTGGATTCTGAACGGCGAGAAGCTATGGTGCACCAACGGCACCCGGGCGGAGCTGATGGTGGTGATGTCGCGCACGCCATCCAAGTTCGTCAAGGGCAAGGAGAAGCGGCAGATCACGGCGTTCATCGTCGAGGCGAACTGGCCGGGCGTCGAGGTCACGACGCGCTGCCAATTCATGGGCTTGAAGGCGCTGTACAACGCCGTGATTCGCTTCACCAACGTGAAAGTACCGAAGGAGAACGTGCTGTGGGGCGAGGGCAAGGGTTTGAAGCTCGCGCTCATCACGCTCAATACGGGCCGGCTCACGCTTCCCATCTCCGCGGCGGCGGCGGGCAAGCGCTGTCTACAGATCTCGCGCGAGTGGTCCAACGAGCGGGTGCAGTGGGGCCTGCCGATCGGCAAGCACGACGCGATCGCGCAGAAGATCGGCGCCATGGCCGTGAACACGTTCGCCATGGAAGCCGTGGCCGAGCTGTGCGGCGCGATGGCCGACAAGGGCGGCTACGACATCCGGCTCGAGGCCGCGATCGCCAAGCTGTACAACTCGGAAGTGGGCTGGCGCATCATCGACGACACCGTGCAGATCCGCGGCGGCCGCGGCTACGAGACGGCCGACTCGCTGCGCTCGCACGGTGAGAAGCCCTACCCCGTCGAGCGCATCATGCGCGACTTCCGCATCAATCTGATTTTCGAAGGGTCGTCGGAGATCATGCACCTGTTCATCGCGCGCGAGGCCGTGGACAAGCATCTGCAGATCGCGGGCGACGTGGTGATGCCGGGCAAGACGCTGGGCCAGCGGCTGCGCGGCCTCGTACGCTCGGCGCTATTCTACGGCTGGTGGTATCCGTCGCGCTGGATCGGCTGGGGCTTCTGGCCCAAGTACGCGGAGTTCGGGGCCCTGGCGCGTCACGTGCGCTACGTAGAACGGGCCAGCCGGCGCCTCGCCCGCAGCGTGTTCCACGCGATGATCCGCTTCGGCCCCAAGTTGGAGCGCCGCCAGGCCGTATTGTTCCGGATCGTGGACGTGGGCGCCGAGTTGTTCGCGATGGCGGCGGTGTGCGCCCGCGCGCAGATGTTACTGCAAGAGAACCCCGCAACCGGCAAGCACGCGGTGCAGCTCGCGGATTTGTTCTGCGCGCAGGCGCGGGGGCGTGTGAAGTCGAAGTTCGGCGGATTGTGGCGCAACGAGGACGTCCACACGTATGCGGCCGCGCAGCAGGTGCTGAAGGGCGAGCATCTGTGGCTCGAGCAGGGAATGGTAGAAGTGAAGTTCTAGGCCGCTTGATGAGCGATCATGATGCTCCGCAAGCGTTCCGGCGTATCGGCGGCTGAGTCGCCGTAGGGCGACGGGTGCCCCTCGGCATCCAGAATCACGCTGGGACAGACGAAGTCGTAGCGCCGTGCGCGGATGCGATCGGCCGCCGCCTCGGTGGCGACCGGCGTCGCGATCACCACACGGCTGGCCGACAGCACCTCCGCCGCCTTCGCGGCGGCCAGGACCTTCCACGGAAAAATCACCTGGCCATCGACCACGACGGCCGTGCGCCCCGCCAGCGCTTTCACCGGCCGCTGCGTCCGGTACAGCACGAGGTCCTGCCGCACGCGGGCGCGGGATTCGTCGATCGCCGACTGCAGCTTCTCGATCAGGTTCATCCCCGGCTGGAAATCGGGGTCGATCTCGGCGGGGGCGGATTCCGCCATCGCGCCGATCGGCGCCAGGTTCGTTCCCAGCTTGATAAAGGCGGCGACCAGCACGTCGAATTGCGCGCCCATCGCTTTCGCCGCGTTGGCGGCGATCTCCACACCGTCAGGCGTGATGCCGAGCAGGATGCAGGACTGGTACCCCCGGTGGGCGAGCTGCTGGCCGAGCAGCGCTCCGGCGGCGGACTTCGTGGGGTAGAGGCTGGGGCGTTCCGTCACGTGCACAAGATAAGGGGATTGAGCGTTCCCGAAAG
>JBGPOE010000049.1:0-18762 GCA_041487875.1 Gemmatimonadota bacterium
CCTCGAGGTGTACGACGTGCGCAGCGATCACGCCCGCAATATTCGCGTCTGGCCCGAGGCAGGTTACGGCTGGCGCCCCGCCGACATGAAGTACCGTTGGAATTGGACGTTCCCCATCGCCATCGCGCCGCACGACCACACGCACGTCTACGTCGGCAGCCAGTTCGTCCATCTGACGACCGACGGCGGCGCGAGCTGGAAAGTCATCAGCCCCGACCTCACCCGCAACGACACGACGCACCAGCAAAGCTCGGGCGGCACCTCGACCGACAACCTGATGACCTTCGACGGGGCGACGCTCTTCGCCATCGCCCTGTCGCCGGTGCAGGCGGGTGTGATCTGGGTGGGCTCGAACGATGGGCTGGTACACGTCACCCGCGACGCAGGCGTCACCTGGGCCGACGTGACGCCCGCGATGAAGCTGCCGCCGTGGGGCAAGATCTCAGCGATCGAGCCGTCGCACTTCGATGCGGGCACCGCCTATCTCGCGGTGGACCTGCACGAGCTGGATGACCTGGGTCCCTACATCTATAAGACGGCGGACTTCGGGAAGACGTGGGCGAAGATCTCCGACGCCCTGCCCCGCTCCACCCTGTCGTTCGTGCACATGGTGGCGGAAGATCCCACGCGCCGCGGCCTGCTGTACGCGGGCACCGAGAGCGGCCTCTACGTGACGCTGGACGACGGCGCGCACTGGGCGGCGCTGCAGACCAACCTGCCCCACGCGCCGGTCTCCTGGATCACGGTGCAACCGCGGTTCAAGGACCTGGTGGTGGCAACCTACGGCCGCGGCTTCTGGATCCTGGACGACGTGACGCCGCTCGAGCAGCTGGACGCGGCGGCATTGGCGGGCCGGGCGCATCTCTTCGCCCCGCGGCCGGCCTATCGCTTCCGCTCGACCCAGGGCATCACCGACGCGCCCAACAGCGTCGTGAATGGCGAAAACCCGCCGTACGGCGCGGACCTGACGTATTACCTGTCGTCCACCGCGGCCGACACCAGCCAGACGCCCGACACCACGCGCCGCCAGCGGCCGATCCACATCGCGATCCTGGGCCCCCAGGGCGACACGTTGCGCGTCTTGAATGGCGAGCGGCGGCCCGGCTTGAACCGCGTGTGGTGGGACCTGCGCTCCGCGGCGCCGGCGGTGCCGCGGCTGCGCACGCCGCCCGCGGGCAAGGCGTGGGTGCGGGTCGGTGCCGACGGCACGCGGCCGCTCGTGTCGTGGGATCTCGATCTGTCGCTGCGCGGCCCGCTCGTGCCGCCCGGCACCTACAGCGTGCAGCTCAAAGTGGACGACTCGACCTACGCGCAGCCGGTGAGCGTCTTGAAGGATCCCAACACGCGGGCGGGCGACGCCGACGTGCAGGCACAGGCACAGCTCGGTCTCACGATCCGCGCCGAGCAGGACAGCGTGGCCCGCATGATCAACCGGCTGGAGTGGGTGCGGGCGCAGCTGCAGAGTCTCGCGGGGCAGCTGCGCGGCGACTCCGGCGTGGTGCGCGATGCGGCCGCGCGGCGCCTCGCGGCGCAGGCCGACTCACTCGACAACAAAGGTCGGGCCGTGGAAGGCCTGTTGTTCGACGTGCACCTGACGGGCGCGCGCGAAGATGCGTTCCGCAACCCGATGCAGCTGTACGGCCGGCTCGCGGCGCTGCAGTCCGATGTGTCGGAGAATTCCGCGGACTTCGCCCCCACCACACAGCAGGTGGCGGTGCATCAGCTGCTGGCGCAGCGCGTCGCGGACGCCAGCGTCGGGTTCCAGGACTTCATGGCGAAGCAGCTGCCCGCGTTCAACGCAGCGGTCCGCGCCGCCAACCTCACGGACGTGCTGGGAGCCACCGCAGGGCCGTAGCGCTCACGCGTCGAGCAGCTGGCGCAGCCGCTGCGTCAGGGCTTCGGCCGTGAAGGGCTTCGCGAGATAGCCCATCCCCGGCTCGAGCTGATCGGGGTGCACGGCGGCGTCCTGGGTGTAGCCCGAGACGAACAGCGTGCGCAGCGCGGGCCGGTCGGCGCGCAGCAGCGCCGCGACCTTGGTGCCGGGCATCCGCGGCATTGCCACGTCCGTCACGAGCCCGTGGATCTCGCCCGCGTAGCGGCGCGCCGCGGTGAGCGCCTCTTCGCCGCCCCCCGCCTCGAGCACGGTGTAGCCCGCGCCTTTGAGTATCCGCACCACCACCGACCGCACGATCGCCTCGTCCTCCACCACCAGGATCGTCTCGCTGCCACGCGGCAGCAGCGGCTCCGCCGCGGGCGGCGCGGTCCGCGCCGTCGCCTCGGCGCGCGCCGGCAGGTAGACCGTGAACGTGGCGCCGCGGCCCGGCTCCGATTGCACGCCGATGCTGCCGCCCGCCTGCTTCACGATGCCGTAGCACGTGGCGAGCCCGAGTCCCGTGCCTTTGCCCAGCTCTTTGGTCGTGAAAAACGGCTCGAAGATGCGGGCGCGCACTTCGGGTGACATGCCGAGCCCCGTGTCGCGCACCGCGATGCGGACGTGCGCGCCCGCCGTGGCGTCGGGATGAAGACGGCCGTACGCGTCGTCCAGCATCACCTCGCCCGTCTCGATGGTCAGGGTGCCGCCCCCGGGCATCGCGTCGTGCGCGTTCACGGCGAGATTCAGGACCACCTGCTCGAGCTGGCCCGGGTCCACGCGCACCGGGGCGAGCGTGGGCGCGAGCTGCAGCACGACCGCCACGTCGGGGCCCACGAGCCGGCGCAGCATCGGCTCCGCCGCGAGCAGCACCTCGTTGACGTCGAGCACGCGCGGGTCGATCACCTGGCGGCGGGCGAACGCCAGCAGCTGGCGCGACAGCGCCGCGGCGCGCTCGCCCGCGCGACGGATCTCGAGGAGGTCCGCCTGGCGCGCGTCGTCGGGCGGCAGCGTGCGTTGAATCAGCTGGGTGTAACCCATCATGGCCGCGAGCAGGTTGTTGAAATCGTGCGCCACGCCCCCCGCCAATCGCCCCAGCGCCTCGAGCTTCTGCGCGTGCACCAGCTGCTCCTCCAGCTGCTTGCGCTCGCTCACGTCCTCGATCATCGACACCGTGTGCACCAGGGCGCCCGCCGCGTCGCGCACGGCGGAGACCGACAAGTGCGCCCACACCGCCGTGCCGTCCTGCCTGACGTAGCGCTTCTCCAGCAGGAAGTGCTCGCGCCGGCCCGCCACCATCTCGCCGAACAGGCGCTCGGTCATCTCCACGTCGGCCGGCACCGTGAGCTCGCGAAAGTGGCGCCCCACGAGCTCCGCTGCGGGACGCCCCAACATACGCTCGAACGCGGGGCTCACCTCGACGTAGCGGCCCGCGGCGTCCACCACCGCGATGCCGATCGGCGCGCGCTCGAAGATCGTCTGGCGGCGCTGCTCGCTGTCCTTGCGCGCCCGCTCCGCCTGCCCGGCCTCGCGCCGCGCTTCATCGAGCACCACGATCAGCAGGATCACCGACAAGAGCGTCGCCGTGAACGTCGCGAACGCGTCCACGCCCTGCGCCTCGTTGCCCGTCCCGAAGAGGATGAGCTGGTTGAGCAAGGCGAGCACGAACACGCCCGCCAGCGCGCGCCGGCCTGGCAGCCGCGGCCCCGCGAACAGCACCCACGCGATCCACGCGAACAACCCCGCGCGCAGCGCGATGGCCGGCGCGTCCTGCCACGCCGGGTCCGTGAGGACGAACGGCGACACGACGCCCAGCACCGTCAACGCCACGAAGCTCGCGCCGAGGGGGACGAGCGGCAGCCGTCGCCGCACGAAGTCGTAGCAGCCGCCCACGACGCCCACGGTGCGCAACGCCCCGAACAGTGCCGCCAGAATCTCGAGGGTCGCCGCGCCGGGGTATCGCGCCAGCAGCGTCAAGCACACCACCTGCAGCACCTGCGCCAGCCGTCCGCCCGCAATCAACAGGACATAGCGGCGGCGCAGGAGGAACCACCACACATAGAGGAAGGACAGGCCGAGCGCGAGGCTCGTGATTCCCGACAGCAGCGTCGTGGTGGAGAGGCCGGTCAGGTCCGTCATGCGCGCGCGCCCAGCTCCGCCGCGCGGCGCGCCCACTGCCACATGCCGATCATCGTCTGCTGGCTGATCGGGTGGCCCAGCTGCCGCGCGAGCTGCACGATCTGGCCGCGGTGGTGCGCGTCGTGGACCATGTAGTAGGCGAGATACTGCGCCGCGGCGTGCGGGTAGCCCACGATGCGGTCGCCAGTAGCGAGCGCCGCGCCCACAATGCGCACCACGGCCCGGCCTTTGGCGCCGAGCGCCCGCGCGGCCTGCGCCGGCGTGACACGCAGCCGGTCCAGCTCGGCAGGCACGCCCCTGGGGTCGGTGCGCTCGAGGTAGCGCAGGCCGCAGTTGTGCAGGTGCGCCACCAGGGCGGCGATGGTGCGCGCGCCGCCGCCGGGCGGCGGCACGCGCCAGATCACGGCGGGAAGGCGCTCGACCAGATACTGATTGATGCGCGCGCTGGCGGCGTACGCCTGCAGCAAGGCGGCGGTGGGGTCGACGGGACTACGGCGGCGCTGGGGCACGGAATCGAATCTAGTCGTCCGCGGCTGGAGGTGAACAGCCTCCGGGCGCACAACAGTCGCGGCCCCGATGGACTCACCGGGGCCGCGACGCTACGTCACCAACAGGCACGGCAACCTGCTAGTTGCTGGGGGTGCCGGTGCCCGAGTAGATGGCGATTTCCACGCGCCGGTTCTGGCGGCGGCCCTCGGCTTCGGCGTTCGAGGCGATCGGCTCAGACTCGCCACGGCCCGCCGTGCAGATGCGGGTACGATCGATCCCCGCGCCCGCCACGAAGCTGGCTGCCGACAGCGCCCGCCGGGTCGACAGATCCAGGTTGTATGCGGTGCTGCCATCGGAGTCGGTGTGACCGACGATCAGCGTTCTCGTGTTGGGATACTTCTTCATACTCGCGGCGAACTTGCTGAGATTGTCCTGTGCCGCGGACCCGAGTTGATCGGAGTCGAACCCGAACAGCAGCCCATCGGGGAACGTCACCGTGATGCCCTCACCGACCCGCTGCACCGTGGCCCCGGGAAGGTCGTACGCCAGCTCCGCGGCCTGCTTGTCCATCTGATGCCCGATCAAGGCACCCGTGACACCGCCTACCGCGGCGCCGATGATCGCGCCGCGCACCGTCGAGCCTGTGGCGTGGCCAATGACGGCCCCCGCGGCGCCGCCGGCACCTGCGCCGATAATCGCGCCTTTTTCAGCCTTGTTCATGGCGCAGCCGACCGCCAGCGACAACGCGGCCAACGTCAACACGCCTGCCAGGGAACGTCTCATGGTGTATCCTCTCATTCAGGTACAGTTGCGCCACAAGCTCGATTGCATCTCGCGTCGGTGCTCAGCTCTTCATGATTTTCTTGCCGGCCCTACGGCTTTTCACGCGACCACGGCCCCCCGCCGACTTCGCGGCACGCCGCTTGGCTGCGGTCATCCGACCGCCTCTGCTCTTCTTCGCCATGGTGAGTCTCCTTCCTTAATTAGGGAACCCTACCCCCACCCCCCTGCCAGCCGCCGTACTACTTCGGCTTGACCAGGTAACCGGAACCGATCAACAGCCGGAACTCGTCGCGTCGGTTCTGCGCCGCGGCGATTTCCCCCGGGCCGTCCACCACCAGCTCACCCTGGCCGCGGGTTTCGATCTCGATGCGACTCTGGTCGATGCCCTGCGCGACCAGGTAGTCCTTGGCCGCCGAGGCACGCCGGCCGCCCAGCGCGAAGTTGTAGTCCTCGCTGCCGGGCTCGCTGGCGTATCCCACGATGATGACGCGCATCGCCGGGTTCGCCCGGAATACGGCGACCTTCTCGTCCAACATCGCCTTGGCCGAGTCGCTGAGCGTCGCCTGGTCGTTCTCGAAGTGGATCAGGGCGTTCATCGTCGCGAGCGCCGCGGCGGACGAGGGCGGCGCCGCGTTCGCCGCTGCCGGCTTGGGAGACGAGTTGCACGCGGCGAACAGCAGCGCCGCGAACGGCATGGCGGAGATCATTCGTGACATGGTGATGCCTCTTTTCTCTCAAACCGCGTGAGCTTACAGGCGGATCGGGATCCACTCCGTTGTGGGAGTGAATCCCCGTCCGCCGTCCTCCCAGCTGCGAACTACGGGAGGGTGATGCTGTTGTTGCTCGTCAGCGACACCGCGCCGTTACGCGCCAAGGCGCGGCCCAGTAGTGTGGCACTGGAAGCGAAGCTGATGCTCGAGAGCGCGAGGATGTTGCCCTTCATCACACTCGAGGTCCCGATGGTGGCCGAGCTGCCGACCTGCCAGTACACGTTCTTCGCCTGGGCGCTGCCGATCAGCACGATCGACCCGGCGACCGTCAGGGCGGACCCCGACTGAATAACGAACGTGGCGTTGGAATGGCCCTGCCCATCGAGGGTCAAGGCACCCGTCACGCCAACCGACGACGCGGAGCAATAGACGCCCGGCGCCAGCGTGGTGCCACCCAGATCGGCGGCGATGGTGGTGCCGCACGCCATGCCCTTGAGGGCCAGGTACGCGGTGGTCAGGTTACCCTGCGCCGTGCCGGCCAAAGCCGTCCCGAGGCGCTGGGTGCCCGTGATCGTGCAAGTCGGGAAGCCCGTGAGGGCGTTGCTCGGGAAGATCCCAACGTCGGCGCTGACCGTGCCGACGGGGCCGCCACAGCTCACCGCCGTGCCGGCCAGGATGCCGTAGGTCGCCGCCGCACCCAGCGATGGGCCTTGTGGGCCGACACCGGGACCAGTGGACGAGTTGCAGGCCGCGAAGAACAGCGCCGCAGCCGGGATCATAGAAACCAAGCGAGTAGTACGCTTGAGGAGTGACAACATTTCTGCCCCCTAACACTGCATGACTCTGCAGGCGGCTTGGGACCCAATTTCTGTATGTCGGAGCTCCCTCACCCGCAGAACACAAAGGTGGCATCGCGAGCATGCCCGCAACATCGCTTCCTGGGATGAAATGCGACTTAACGATTGGTGGGGACACATCGCGGCATCGCGTGTCGAACGAGCTAGCTACTTGGGTACACACGACCGCGCAGCAGGGCGGGCAGCTCGACTGAACTGCCCGCCCCGCAGGCTTCCGCTTCGCTTCTGCGACCTTACTGCCGATTCTTATCGTTCGCGGCGCGCTGGGACCGCTGCTGCGCGGCCTTGTTCGCGGCCTTGCTCGCGGCGTGGGCGCGGTGGTCGGCATCCTTGACGCTCTTGTCGGCGTCCTTCGTCTGGTGGTCGGCCAACTTCCGCTCCCGCTTCGCATCGGACGAGGAGAGCCCGAAGCTCTGCAGGGTCTGCCCGATGCTCTTGCCGCTCTGCAGCCCGGACAGAATCGCCGCCGTCGTGATGCCGGGATGCTGCGCGCCGAGATTATCCGCCAGCACGTTGGCCGCGACGAAATTGCCGCGGGAGAGCTTGGGGTTCGTCACGCGCGCCCGCTCGAAGGCGTCCTGCAAAGCCTGCGGCGTGGTGTTCAGCCTCGCCGCGACTCCCCGGAACGACTTGATGTTCGCAGCCCGTTGCCGGTCGGCCTTGGAGCTGTCCGCGGCCGAGGCGGCGCGCACGCGCGGCGCGTACGACTGCGGTTGGGCCGCCGCGGTCGCGGACGCCGCCAGCATGGCCAGCGTCGCGAGCATGGTGCCCGCATACCAGATGATCCGTGTGGTTTTCATGGAGGCCGCCTACCGTGTCGCCACGGTGAGTGCCTGCGACAGCGAGAACACGATCTGCGTGCCCGGAGTCACCACCACGTCGCGGCTCGCGAAGTGGACCGCCACGGCCGTCCCCGCGGCACCGCCCACCACGCCGCCGATGACGGCGCCCTTGGTGTTGCCGCCGATGACGCGCCCGGCCACTGCGCCGATCACCGCGCCGCCACCCGCCTTCTCGAGTTCGCCGGCGGTCACGCCGCGGCCCACGAGCTTGTGCGGCGTCGACGCGACCTGCGCGTTGACGTCATAGACCTGGCCTCGCACCGTCAGCGACGTCACCGTAAGCGCGAGCTTGCCGTCCGCCTGACTCTTGTTCGTGGCGGCCTGAAGCTCCGCCACGTGGAGCAGCACCGCGGATCCGGCCGGGATCACGATGTTGCCGTTTGCGTCCTTGACGTCCCGGCTCACGGTCGCGCTCAGACTCTGGCCCGCCTTGTCGGTGCGCGAGTTGAGCGAGTCCTGAATCGTCGCCTCAACGAGCGTCCCGGCACTGAGCGTGCGCCGCGCCGGCTGCGCCGGCCGGCTGCTGACCGCGCTGGCCGACGTTGCGGCTGCGTCTTTCCCGGCGGCGGGTGCACACGCCGCGAGACCCAACAGCAGTATTGCTGCAAGCATTGTTTTTGACATGCGTCCTCCGCCCGGAGCCGTAAGCTGATCGTGGCCCCATATCAACTCTGGTGAACCACAGGCGACCTGAAGTCCATCGCCTGCAGACACGGAAGGTGCTACCGCTGGGAGGGGCGGGACATCCCTCGCGGGGATGGAAGACGGCTTAGCAACTGCGAGGTGTGAGAGCGATTGGTGGTGCGTCCAACGAGCTAGCTACTAGGGAGACCGTGAGCCCCTCGGGAAGGACAAACAGGATGCGGGTGCCCGACGCCACCACCACGGCCACGCGGCCCGGCGCCGGCTCGATCGTCGCGCTCAGCGGATACACTCGGCCGGCGACCGTCACGGAGGTGACATCGAGCGCCAGCGCCGCGCGCGCCGGGCGCGTGCCGCCCACCCGTCCGTCCGGCGCCAGCCGCAACCCGACGGCGGATCCCGCCGGAATCACCACCCAGCGCCCGCCATTCCGGACGTCGGCGCTCACCAGCGCCGTCAGCGGTCCGCCTGGCGTGTTGCAGATCGTCGCCTCGATCAGCGTCCCCGCCGCGAGGGTGCGGTCCCAGATGCCGCTCCCGGACGGCCGCCGGTCGGCACGGCTGTGATCAGGCTCGCTGGCGGCGGCGCCGGCGCACGCCATGAGGCCGAGCCCGAGTATCCCTGAGATCCAGGTCTTCCACATCAGAACGTGCTCCCATCCCAGACTTCGCTCCCCGCCGAGCGGTGCGGATCCGTGCGCGCGCCGATCTCCTCGTACAGGCGGTTGAGATACGCTTGCGCACTGTCGCGCGGCGGGACGGCGGCGGGCGGCTCTACGTCGTGCGCGACCGTGTGGGCGCTGATCGCCGCCGCGGTCGTGACGGCATCAGGTTGCGCGGCGTGCACCGCGAGGTCGATCGGCTGCAAGAACCAGACGAGCGCCTCGTCGGCGCCCGCGGCCTTGAGCACGTTGATCACGCGGGCGCACCGGCGGGCGAGGTTCAGCGGCCCGCGCAATGCCTGCTCCCCCGCCCGGCGCGACGTGCCGAGTGCCCGGGCGACCGCCGCCGGAAGCACATCCGCTTCCCGCACGGCCGCACCCCGCCCGCCGGCGTCGCGCGGGCGGCGCGAACCTTCCACACGGATACTGCGGCGTTTACGCTCCACGACGCCTCCCGGCTCCGAACATCAACAACACACCGCCCACGATCGCGACCGCGCCGACCCACGTGGGAACCACCTGCCGCTCCTCGGCGGACACCTGGACGTCGCCCATGCGCATGACGCTCTTCTGCGAGCCGTAGCTCAGGCCCCGGAACACGATCACGGCGCCGAGCACCGCCAGTACGAGTCCAGCAATGGTCAGAGGTTTCATGGTTGTGCCGTCCCGATGACCCACTTCACGAGCCGGCCCGACGCGAAGGGCGTCTGCAGCTCGACTTGGTTGATGAGCGCGAGCAGCGCGGCAGTCACCGGCGAGGCCCGCCCCTGCGCCATCTGCCCGATCGTCGTGCTCGAGCCGACCGTCACGATGTCCACGCGCTGCGGCTGGACGTTGAGCGCCGCGGGATCCGTCAGCGGCTGGAAGCTCCGCTCCGCGCGCTCGGCCACGCCTTGATAGCTGGACCAACGCGCCGCGGTCGCGTAGCCGACGATGCTGTACACGCCGCCGCCGTAGTCGACGAATAGCGCCGTGCCGCTGAGCGTGCCGTTCGTGGTGGCGGCCGAGAACGGCGTGCTCACGGCTCCTAGCCCGCCGCTCAACGTCACCCGCGTCGCTGTGCCGCTCGTGATCCCCTGCTGCGCGGCGAACGCCCGGGCCGCCGCATCGGCGCTCGCGCCCGACGCCTGCGACAACTCGACCGCCCCATCGCCCTGCGGGCTGACGGCGACCACCGCCTGCGCTCCATTGCTCAGCGTCCAGCCGCTGGGGAACGTGATCCGGAAGCGCAGCACCGGGTGGAAGAACTCGCTGCCCGTGAAGTAGCCCTGCCGCGGGTCGTTTCCGAACACGAGACCGTCGAGCAGCCGTTCGTAGGAGTCGCGGTTGACCACCGTCGCGGAGAAGTCCTGCGGCAGCGCTGCGATCTGTGTCGTGATCGCCGCGACGCGATTGGCCGGGCTGGGGTGCGTCTCGAGCCAGGTGGGGAGGCGGCCCCCGCCGCCCGCCGCGTCCAGCCGGTCGAGCATGCGGAACACCTCGGGCATCTGGCGCGGATCGAAGTTGGCGCGGCGCATGTAGCGCAGGCCCAGTTGGTCCGCCTGGCTCTCGTCATCACGGGAGAACTTGAGGTACAGAATGCCGAGCGCCTGGTTCGCGGTGCCCGCGTACTTCGCTACCTGCGAGCTCACCATGCTGCCCGCCGCGAGACCCAACCCGATCAGCTCTTGTTTGCTCATCTCGGCGGCGGTGTGCCGGGCCGTGACGTGGCCGATCTCGTGGCCCACCACCGAAGCCAGCTCGGCTTCATTCGTGAGATGGGAGAGCAGTCCCCGCGTGACGTACACGAAGCCGCCGGGAAGCGCGAAGGCGTTCACCGCCGGGTCGTCCACCACCCGGAACGTCCACGGGAGGTTGGGGCGCTCCGTCGTGGCGGCAATCCGCGCGCCGAACTGCTGGATGTAGCTCTGCCAGGCGGCATCCGGGTACAGCCCGATGGTGGCGATCACGGCCGTGTCGGCCTGACGCCCCATCGCGATTTCCTGATCCTCGCTCACCAGCATGAGCTGATTCGCGCCCGTCGCCGGATTCGTGGCGCAGCCGCTCGCGGCAATGCCGGCGAACAGCCACACCAGGCCGCGGGACCGGCTGCGCGTGAAGAAAGGCACTCGTAACATGTTGACCATTACTCCCCCAGGAGTTTCTCGACCTGGCCGATTTTTTGTTGAACTTGGCCGGCGTGCTTTTCGTCTTTGCCGCGGGCTTCCAAGTCAGGATCCACAATGAGCTTCCCGGCTTGCTCCTTGAGCGTGCCCTGCACTTCGTGAAGCTTGCCGGCCGCCTGGTTCTTGGTACTGGGTTTCATGGATGCTCCCGCCTGTCGGAGTGTCGCTAGCGATGCTGATTCGCTCACACGCATCTTGCGCGTGCGGACGCGTTTGGGACATCACTCAGCAGGATGAAAGACGACTTAACGATGGCGGGGGAGACAGCGGGGCAACGGCGAACCGAACGAGCTAGCTCTTTGGGTGCGGAGGCGGCTCCTCAGGCGAGATCCCGCCACAGCGGCCTGATCAGCCGGGCGAAGCTGCTCCGCGCCCGGCTCAGGCGGCTCTTGACGGTTCCCAGGTTACAGCCCGTGATCGCGGCGATGTCTTGGTACGTCTTGCCCTCCAGCTCGCGGAGGACGAACACGTCGCGCAGCGCCCGCGGCAGCTGCCCCACGCATTGGGCCACACCCTCGGCCAAGTGGCTCCGGCGGAACAGGTCCTCAGGGCGGGCGGCCGCGTCCTCGAAATCCACCGGCCCGTGCCGGACCAGCGGATTGCGGCTGCGGCTCCGCAGCTCGTTCTTGGCCAGGTTCGACGCGATCGTGTAAATCCAGGTCGAGAACTTCTTGGTCCGGTCGAAGCGGTGCAGATGCCGGAACACCCGGATGAAGACCTCCTGCACGAGATCCTCCGCCCGTTCGCGGTCCCCGATGGTGCGGTTGACGAAGTTGAGCAGACGCAACTGGTAGCGGTCCACCAAGGCGCCGAACGCCTGCGGATCGCCCGCCAGGTGCCGTTGCGCGAGGCGGCCGTCGTCGAGCTCGTGCAGCGTCCGGCGGGCGCTGACGCGCGCCGACGCAAGAGCTGGTGCGGTCATGCGTCCACTACAGCGACCGCAGGAACTGTACGAGATCCGTCCGCTCTTGCGGCTTGAGCTTCAAGGACAGCAGGCTGACGTAGTGGTCGACCACCGCCTCGAGTGTCGCCGCGCTGCCGTCGTGGAAGTACGGCGGATGTTGCCACAGGCTGCGCAGCGGCGTGGTGCGATACTGCCCGGTCGTGCCACGTTGCGCCAGCAGTGGATTGGTCCCCACCTCAGCTGGGGCGTGCAGCCGCGTGTTCGCGTCCGTATAGTGCGGCGGCACGTGGCAGCTCGCGCACCGGCCGGCGCCGGCGAATACCGCCGCCCCCCGCCGCGCCGCGGCCGAGTCGAACGAGCCGGCGGGAGGCGCGGGGGCCAAGAGACTCAATTGATAGAGCAGCAGCGCCGGCAGCTTGGACGTCACGAGGTCGGGCGTGTGATGAATGTCGTCGTGGATCTTCGGGGCCACGAACGTCCCCTGGCCATGCATCTGGGTGACGCCGACGTAGGCGTTCCAGTAGCTGATCGTGCCCTCGCCGGTGTAGGTCGCGAGGTCGGTCCCCGCGAGCCCGTAGGCGGGGGGGATCACGACGGGATCGTTCTTGCCGTCGTGATTCCAGCGCGCGTCGTACTTGCCCTTGCCCCAAGACGTGAGCACGGCGTGGACCGCCGGCGCCTGGAGCGCGGGTGAGAGCGACAAAATCGTGCCCGGCTGGAGATCCCGGTTCGGCCACCCGTCCAGCCGCCGTCCGATGCCCGGCGCGAGCGAGTTGTCGACCGTGGAGTGGCACAGCGCGCAGGTGACCCCGAACCGGGTGATCCGGCCATTGGTGTCCACTGCGGCCCGCACGCCCACCACCGCATCGAGCTTCAAGAGCGCGACTGTCGTCGCCGGGCTCTGCAAGTCCACCTTGCCGGCCTTGAGAGCGGTGACGAGCGACGCCGGCAGCGCGTCGACGTCCACTTTCAGGCCCACCGCGAGCGCCGTGGCCGGGCTCACGCCCGCGCCCACACCGCCCAAGCCCGCGCCCGCCACCACCTCGTGCATCCGCAGCGTGTCCGTCCAGAATGCTTCGTCGCCGAAGGTGTCGAACCGGAAGATCTTCTGGCCTTCGAGCGCGGTCGGCGTTGCGGGGACAGCCGGCGTGCCGCAGGCGGCGATGACGATCAGCGCCGCCAGCGGCAGTCGGCCGGTCACAGGACCTTGCGGCCTTGCAGGAGACGAACCACGACCACGATGAGCGCGATGACCAGCAACAGGTGAATCAAACCACTACTGACGAAGCCCCCGAAGAAGCCGAGCGCCCACAGTACGATCAGAATGATCACGATGCCCCAGAGCACATGAACCCCCTTTACGCGCCGTGCCGCTTCGGCAGGCTGATTAGTTGCCGATGATAGTGACGCCCTGCTTCAGAGTGATGAGGATGTGCGTCCCGGCTGGGAGGCGGACATCGCTGTCCTTCGTCAACGCCGCGTACCCTGCCCCGGCCGCCGCGCCCACGACGGCGCCGATGATGGTCCCCTTGGGGTTCTTGCCGATGATCTGGCCGACGATGGCGCCGGCGGCTGCTCCCACGCCCACCTTGACGACGTCGCCGCCCGTAACGCCCTGCCCCTGGCGCTCGGTCACCAGAGAATCGATGCTCGCGTCGATCGGATAGCTCTTGCCGCGCACGGTCACGCTCGATACGGCGAGGGTGAGCGTGCCTGCGTTGGTCGGGCTCGACGCCGGCTTGACGGCAGTGACCGCCCCGTACACCATCGCGCCCGCCGGGATTGCCACGCGGCCCCGGGCGTCCTGCACGTCGCTCAGCACCGTGGCACCGAAGGAATTGCCCACCTTAGCGGTGCGTGACGTGATGGTGTCCGTCGTCGCCACGGTGAACTGCCGTCCCGCGGCGAGCGTCCAGGTGGCGGGCCCCGCCGGGGCAGCCGAGGTCTGGTTCTGTCCGGCCTGCCCGGACTGCGCGGCCTGCCCGGACTGGCTGCCGCAAGCGCCCAAGGCCGCGATGCCGAGCATCGCGGACACGTTGATCCAGGATATGCGTTTCAAGGAACACCTCCGTAGTAGGGCGTCACGACCGATGGCTATCGTTCCCTTCGGGCTCGGAGCTTCGGCCAGCGACGCCGCTGGGATTGGAAGGCTCAGGAAAATTCTGCTGCTCGCACGTGGGGCAAATGCCGTGACTCTCGCCGGCGATCCGCGCATCCTCACCGAGCTGGCGCCCACACCACGCGCAGCGGATCGGCATCTAGCGCCCGTTCCCTTCGTAAGTAGCGAGCCACTTGACCCCGGCGGCATGACCCACCACCGCCAGCGGCGCGGTCACGGAGAAGGGCGCGTTCAGCCGCTCCAGCTCCGCTTCCAGCCGGCGATTGATGGCGCGGTTCCGGCCCCGGAAGTCGCTCACGATCAGGATGTGGGTGGCGCGCCGCCCCAGCACGAGCCTCCCGGACCACGCCCGGTCGCGGCCGTGGGCTGCCGCGGTCTCGTCCTTCATGAGCGCGCGAATCGCGCTCAGCAGGCGGGCCGGCTGTGGCGGAACGATCTGATACGCGTATGCCCAAAGGCTCCGCAAAGCGAACTCCTCAACTGGAGATTCCTGAGAACAAAACCTGCCACCGGGGGCGGCGGGCGCACATCCTCCGAGCGGATGAAAAGCGGCTTAATACTGGGGGGGTGAAGCGAAAACCTGCGGCGCGCCGAACGAGCTAACTACTTCGATGCAGAAGAGGTCGCTAGCGCGAGCTGGCCGGCGGGTCGGTCTGCGGCGCGGTGCTCTTGTGCGCGTGAGCGGCGATCTGGAGGCGGCTGTGTAAGGCCAGCTTCTCCAGGATGTTGTGGACGTGGCTCTTGACGGTGTAGGTGGCGATGTTGAGCCGCTGCGCGATCTCCTTGTTGCTCAGACCCTCGGCAATCAAGGCCGTGATCTCCCGCTCGCGCTTCGTCATTTGCACGGCTTCCAGCACCGCGGCGGTGCTGCGCACGACCGCTTGATCCACAATGTGAGACAACAGCGTGCCGGTGAGCGCGGCGGGAACGACGTCGGTTCCTTCGGCGACCGTCCGAATGGTTCGGACGAAGTCGTCGATCGTCGCGTCCTTCACGATGAATCCGCTCGCGCCGGCCTTGATGAAGCGGATGACGTCTTCCTGCGCCGGCAGCAGATCCATCACGATGACGCGACTCTCGGGAGCTTCCTTCCGGACGGTCTCCACCAGGCGGTGGCTGTCGTGATTCCCCAGCGCGGCGTCCACCAGAATGACGTGCGGCTTAGTCTCCCGGACCTGGAGCAGGCCCGCATTTGCCCCTTCGGCGGCGGCGACGACCTTGAAGTCGGGTTGCGCATCGAGCAGGGCGGCGAGGCCCTCGCGCACCAGCCGATTGTCCTCGATCACCAACACCAAGATTCTCTTAGCCACGCGGCCAACCTCCAGGGTCGGGGCGGAAGACCCCGAATGTCATTCTAATGCGCAGGACGGACGGGGGCTGTAGGGAAAACTACGGCAACAAGGGACGGATCGGGAGAATCCCCGACACCCGCAGGGAAGCGGCTGTTACTCGTTTCCTGGCCGGGAGGCGTCGTCCTCGAGCAAGCCGACTTCGACTGCGAAACGGAACAGCTGCGCTCGGCTCTTCAGCCCGAGCTTTTCCGTCAAGCGCTTGCGGTGGGTCTCGATGGTCTTCACGCTCACAGCCAGCTGGTCGGCGGCTTCTCGGTTCGTGTGCCCCTGCGCCAGCAACCGCAGCACCTCGGCCTCACGCGGGCTCAACGGCTTGGCCTGTCCGACAGCGGGCGAGTTGCGAGAGCCGCGTTGCAGCTCGGGGGCCCGCGCCGACTCGCCGGGACGGGTGAGATCCACGAATGTGCGCCCGTGGGAAACGACGCGGATCGCGGTCAACAGCTCGACATCGGCCGCCTTCTTCACGATGTAGCCGGACGCCCCGGCCTGAAGCGCCGCCCGCATGTACGCCGGATCGTCGTGCATCGTGAGCACCAGCACGCGGGCCTCGGGCGCGACAACACCCAGCTGCTCGATCGTCTGCGTGGACCCGGCGCCGGGCATGGAGAGATCGAGCAGCACGACGTGCGGCGCGGTCGCCTGGGCGACGCGGACCGCTTCGGGGCCGCTCCCGGCTTCGCCCACCACTGCCATGTCGGTCTGGGCGTTGATGAGCAGCTTCAGGCCGGCTCGGAGGACGGCGTGGTCGTCGGCGATGAGCACCCGGATGGTCGGCATGCGCCCTATGCCCCGTTCGCGGGAAAGTGGGCGGTGATCGTCGTCCCCGCGCCGGGCCGCGCGTCGACCTCGACCGAACCGCCGAGGAGGGCCGCGCGCTCGCGCATGCCTTGCAAGCCGAGACCGCGGTGATTCCCTGTCGCCGCCTCCCCACGCGCCCGCGGGTCGAAGCCGTGGCCATCATCCTGCACGCGCAACTCGACCCTCGCCCCGTCGGCCACAAGTCGCACGCGCACGCTGCGGGCGGCGGCATGTTTCACCACGTTGGTCAGCGCTTCCTGCAGGACACGGTACACGGTGGTTTGCAACAGCGGCGGCAAGGACTGCGCCGCGGGCGCCTCGATCCGCACGTCCACGGCGATCCCATACCGCTGGGCGAAGTCCTGGGCGTGGCGGGTCACGGCCCCTGCCAGCCCCACGTCGTCCAGGACGCTCGGGTGCAGCCCTCGTGCGAGGCGCCCCACCTCTTCGAGCGTTTGGGCGACAATGCCGCGCAGCCGCTGCGCCAGCTCGCCTGCCTCGGCCGTCGTCCGGGCGTCCTCGATCGTCCGCAGCCCCACGAGCAGCGCGGTCAGCGACTGCCCGGTCTCGTCGTGCAGCTCGCGGGCGATCCGCCGCCGCTCCTCGTCTTGGGCCGTCATCACCTGCCCGACCAGTCGATTTCGCTGTTCTTCGACCCGCCTGCGCTCGCTGATGTCCCTGATCACCCCGACCACGCCAATCACGTCGGCGCTCCCTTCCGCATGCAGGGGCGCGAACGAGACCGCCACCGGCACCGGGGAGCCATCGTCCCCCCGGAAGGTGAGGTCGGCCCGTGCGTTCTCCCGGCTGCCCGCCTGCCGCAGGGCCTCGAACGCGACCCGCTCGGCGGACGGCACGAAGCGGCGCAGCGGCCCGCCGATGACGCGCGCGAGCGGCATCCGCACGATCTCGGCGAACCGGCGGTTGCAATAGGCGATCACGCCGTCCCGCGTCAGGGTCACGGCGCCCTCGTTCATCTGCTCGAACAGGATGCCGTAGGCCAGCTCGGCGCCGGCGAGGGTCACCACATGCTGCCCGCCCGGTCGCTGGACCATCACGGCGTCCACGTCTCCCGCCTGAATGGCGCGCAGCGTGTCCTCGGCCGCTTGGAGCCGGTTGCGCAGCTCTTCCAGTCCAGCCGGAGGGCGGCGCGACGCCTTGCGCTTCTTGATCACGGCGACCGCCGCTTACTCTTCGTCATCCCGCGGCAGCACATCCAAGCCAAGCAGGACGCGCTCCACGTTGGAGAGGTCGCCGATGATCTTGCGGATCGGCTGCGGGAGCGTGCGCACCAGCGTGGGGATCACGACGATATCGTCGCGGCGCGCCAAGTGCGGCTGCTTGACCAGGTCGATCACTTCGATGCGGTAGCGGCCGTCGAGGTGGCCTTCGCACAGACGCTTCAGGTTGGCGAGGGCGGTGATCGATTTCGGCGTCTGCCCCGCCACGTAGAGCCTGAGGCGCCAGGTCCGGCGCGCGCCGTTCTTCATCTCGCGCGGCGCTTGCGGATGGGCTTCGCGTCACGCCCACGTGGGACCTGTTGCTGGGCACCCCGGGCGGACCCGATCGCCACGCTGCCGTCGGCCCGGCGGCTGACGTCCACCAGAATGATGCCACCATTGGTCATGACGAACTCGCGCACCTGGTTCGAGTGCGCCATCCCCCGCGCCTTGACGACCTGAATCGTCCGGTTGCGCTCGCCGTTCGCTTCCAGGTTTTCGACCAGCATCCAGACGTCCATCAACGACGACACGCCCAGGTCGGTTCGCTCGGCTGCGCGGCCCCCCTCGGTCAGGGACGTGAAGAGCGCGGTGATCTGTCGCTGCTTCATGAAATCGATGAGCCGCGCCAGCATCGCCTTCACTTCGGTCTCGCTGCCGACCGCGATCATGTTGGTGACCGGGTCCACGACCACCACGCGAGGCTGCCACTCCTGGATCAAGCGGTGAATGGCCACCAAATGCGCTTCCAGGCCCAGGGCGGTCGGCCGTTGGGAGTGGATGCGCAACAAGTCCCGGCGCATCCAGCGCTGCAGGTCGATGCCGATCGACCGCATGTTGCGCGTGATCTGGCTCGGTGATTCCTCGAAGGCCAGGTACAGGCAGCGTTCTCCCCGCCGGCACGCGGCGTCCGCAAAATGGGACGCCACGCTGGACTTGCCGGTGCCCGCCGTCCCCGACACGAGCACGCTGTTGCCGCGAAAGTAGCCCTTCTTCCCGAACATCGAGTCCAACCCGGCCATCCCGGTGGACACACGCGCGGTGGACGCCTGGTGCTTGAGTCCCAGCGACGTGATCGGCAGCACGGAGACGCCATGGTCGTCGATCAAGAACGGCATTTCGTTGCCGCCGTGCGCCGAGCCGCGGTACTTGAGGATGCGCAACCGCCGAGTGGCGCTCTGCTCCATCACGCGCTGATCGAGGAGGATCAC
>JBGPOE010000050.1:0-17891 GCA_041487875.1 Gemmatimonadota bacterium
CCCGCTCTCCGGCTGCAAAGAGAGCTGCAGTCGCTCCACCCGGTCGAGGCGCGGACGGTCGGCCCTGCCGCCGCGACCGGCCGCCGGTCCCACCCAGTAGTTCCACTCGCCGGGAAATCCCTCCGGCAGCAACACGCCACGGCCGAGGATGAAGGCCGCGAGCGGCACCGTCTGCTCGCTCCAGCTGCTGTCCGCGGACACCGCGGCGCTCCAGCTCGTGCCGTCGTCCTCCATCAGCGTGACGTGCAGGATCTGGCGGGGCCCGAGACCCCGCAGCCGTACGCGCAACCCACTCGCGCCGGTAACGGTTTCCTGCCGGGCCTTGATGCGATCCGTGATCACGAGCGACGCCGTGTAATCCGGCGGGCTCCAGCCGCTCGCGTTCACCGGCAGCTCGAAATGGAAGACCGGCTCGCCCGTGACAGCGGACCAGGCCACACGAAACAGCCCGCGGCGTCCCGCGTCGCCGATGCGGGTGAAGGCCATTCGCCTGGCGTCCGCGCCGGGGTCGAACAGCCGCAGCGGCGTCTGCGCGCCTACTACACGCAGCTGCCACGCCGCTCCGCCGGCATAGTCCCAATCGGTCGGTTGCTGGTGCAGTCCGCCGGGGAACGTCAGTCTCGTGTCGCCGCGAAAGAGCGTAACGACGAACTCGTACGGCCCTTCCGGTAAGGCCGCCGCCGGCAGGGAGGCGGCGTACTCGTAGCCACCCGCGGGCTGCATCGCGAAGCCGCGGTAGAACCCTGCAGCCACGGGCCGGATGAAGAGCTTGACCGAGTCGGGCGGAGTGCGATCGACCACGCGCGCCGCGATCGCCGCGGTGCGCCCCGCGAGATAATCGGGCGCGGCCAGCGACTGGACCGACGGCGGCAGCGAGTCAGGCGGCGGCGCGTGGTACTCGGCAAAGGCGATCGGGCCCACACGGGACGGCAGCGTCGCGACGTCCACGGGCCCCGCGGCGCTCAGGACGTAGACACCGGGCGTGGCCGTGAACCGCCCGGCTGCGGCTTGCTCGTTCCGCGAGTTGCCCGCCGTGATCGGCTGCACGGTGAACGACGTGCCGAGGTCCGGCAGTGCGAGCGTCATCGGCCAGGCGCGGCTGATGGCGCGTGTCACGAGCTTGTCGGGGCTGGGCGGCTCGAACGGGTCGCGCACAGGCACGGCGTCGGGATAGACCTCGAGGCGCCACACGCCCGCGCGGATCTTGTCGAGGAAGTACACGCCCTCTCCGTCATAGGTGACCGTGGGCGACGAGCCGTAGCCGACGATGCGACGCAGTGCGGCTGGGTCGGGGGGCGCCGCGTGCGTCGAGCCGGCGTACATGAACGCATCGCGCGCGACGAGCTCGCCCAAGTTGCTATCGGCTGAGACGTGGAAGTCGCCGAATCGGGTGTTCTGCGGATACGGGCCGTACGAGCGCATGCGCGGCAACCGGCGCATCGCCTCGGCCGCGATGATGGCGCTCACGGCCTTACGCGGCGTATAGACGAGGTTCAGGTAATGCGTCTGCCAGCCGAGGTTGCGCGAGGCGGTCGCGAGCATGTCGTAGGCGAACATCGCCGCGAACTGCGCGCCCACCGATCGAAACGTCCGCGCCATGGCGGGATACATGAACCCGGTGCGCAGGTCGGGGCTGTCGAACTCGTAGACGATCCGCGGCATGCGGGCCATCTCCGGGCGCAGCATGTCCGGGAAGGTGTCCACCGCGCGGAGGTAATTCCCTGCCAGCTCGTGGCCCGAGTTGAGGCCCGTGGGATACCACGCGAACGTCACCCCCTGCGCGCGGCTCCGTCTGATCGCCGCGGCGATCTTGAAATCCTGGCTCACGTTGTGGAAGACGAGCTTGGTGCAGCCCGTACTGCGCACGGCGTCGGTGAGGGCGTTGATGTAGCGGACAGAGCCCGCAAGATCCTCCGGGTGATGCCACGGCTCGTTGACGAGCTCGATGAAGAGGATGGCCGGCTCGTCTTTGAGCGCCACGCCCGTGTAGCGATTCACGTGGTTCAGGATCTGGCGCAGATAGTTTACCTGCGCCGCGATGGCGGCCGAGTCGGTGCCCATCTTCGCCTTGCCGAATTTCCGGCCGAAGCCGGGATCGGTCGTGTCGCCCAACGCGTCCGGCCAATTGGCGCCGTATAGTTGAATGGGACTGAACAGCATGTAGATGGCGCGCTCGCGGGCGCGGGCGATCAAATAGTCCAGCAGGTCGAGATGGTCGTTGGCGAGCAGGTTGCCGGCACTGTCGGACGCTTCCCAATCACCCCAGAACGTCAGTCGCAGGCCGTCCCAACCCATGCGGGCGAACTGCGCCATGTCTTCATCGATCATCCGCTTGCGATCGGCGTGGAGATAACCAGCCGCGCGGTAGTCGGAGGCGGTGGTGAGCACGTAGTTCGCGCCGAAGAGGCTTACCTCTTGCTTGCTGTTTCGCCAACGCACGACGCCGGTGCTGTCGAGGTACACGCCTTGGGCTTGCGCAATCAGGAGGATGGCGAGGTGAAACGTCATCGCGCGGCCGGGACCGCCTGCGGCGCGTCGCCCGTTCGCACCCGGATCGTGACGCTCGCGCCCCGCAGCCCGGTGGCGCTGGCGGTCAGAGTGAGCAGCCCGGGCTGCGCCGCGCGCAGGATCGCGAGCCCGCGGCCGTTGAACGCGTGGCGGTGATCGGACTGATAGGGGTCGTGGTCGAGCTGGTCGGCGTTGTCGAGCGCCGCGATGCTGCCGCCGGTCACAGTGAAGCGCACCAGATCATCCGCCGTGGGGACGACAGTACCGTTCGAGTCCACGATCGCGAATGTCACGAGCCCTACATCGCCTGGAGCCGCGGTGATAGTGTCCCGGTCCACCGCGAGCCGGATGGCGGCGGGCGCCCCCGCGGTCCGCACTTCCGCTTGGCACGCCACCGTGCCATCGCGCCGCTTACCGACGGCCTTCAGCACGCCCGGCTCGTACGGCACGTCCCAGCCGAGATGCAGGTCGTTGGTCGTTGCCCTGACGACGGGCTGCGCATAGCTGTTCCAGCCGCCGGAGGTCCCCTGCGCGGGAAACTCGCTGCGCTTTTCGCCCAGGGAGCGGCCATTGAGAAACAGCTCCACGCTGTTGCAGTTGGTGTACGCCAGCACGGGGATCACCTGTCCGGTGCGCTTCCCCCAGTTCCAGTGCGGGAACAGGTGAAGGACAGGCCCTGCGGTCCAGAGACTCTGATACAAGTAGTAGGCGTCTTTGGGCTGAGCGGTGATATCCATGGCCCCGGAGGCAAACCCCTTGAACGGCCAGGTGCTCTCTCCCAGGTAGTCGATGCCGGTCCACATGAAGTCGCCCGCGAAGTAGTCGTGCAGGGTGACCCACTTCCACAGTCGCTCGGCCTGGACCATTCCAGCGGTATAGTTGGGCCGCACTGCGCCCGAGTCGTTGCCCAGTGAGTAGCGCTCGTCGAACGATTGGAAGATGGACCCGCTCTCGGTGCCGATCATTTTCCAGCCGGGATGGTCGTGCCGGTCCTGCTCGGCAAAGAGCTCGCGGCGCTCGTGCCAGCGATCCACGTAGTTGTAGCCCACCACGTCCAGGGTGTTCAGGAACGCCAGCGTCGCCGGATGGCCGTCGGCGGCGATGTTGTCGTTGCCGGTGGTGACGGGGCGTGTCGGGTCTTCGCGGTGGAAGATGTCGATGAGGCGGCGCAGCACCGCCGCGCCGTCCGGCATGCTCTGTTCGCCGATTTCGTTGCCGGCGCTCCACAGGACGATCGCGGGGTGGTTGCGATCGCGCTGGACGAAGTCCGTGACGTCGCGCTCGGACCACTCCGCGAAGTACTGGTGATAGCCCTCGGGGACCTTGCCGCTGGTCCATTCGTCGAACGCTTCCGCCATGACCAGGAAGCCCAGGCGGTCGCAGAGGTCGAGGAACTCCGGGGCGGGCGGGTTGTGGGAAGTGCGGATCGCGTTCGCGCCCATCGCCTTGAGCAGCTCCAACCGGCGCTGCCACAGCCGCTCCGGCACGGCCGCGCCCACCGCGCCGCCGTCGTGGTGCAGGTTGACGCCCCTCATCTTGACGGGCATGCCGTTCAGCAGGAAGCCGCTGTCCGCGTCGTACGCGATGGTGCGGATGCCGAAGCTCGTGGTGGCCTGGTCGGCGACGCGGCCGCCGTCCAGCACCGCCGAGCGCAGGACGTACAGGTTCGGCGTCTCCAGGGACCAGAGCCGTGGGGACGCGACGTGGAGCCGCTGCTCGACCTCCACCTGCTGTCCCGCAGCCAGTGAGAAGGAGGTGTCCGCGCGCGCCACTTCCCGGCCCACGCCGTCAACGACCAGCGAACGGAGGACGCCCCGGCGCGGCGCCGTCTGGCCGTTCTCGACGCGAGTGCGAACCACCACCGCCGCCCCGGCCGTGTCGACGGCCGGCGTCGTCACATACGTGCCCCAATGGCCGACGTGCAGCGGATCGACCAGCTCGAGCCACACGTGGCGGTAGATGCCGCTGCCCGAGTACCAGCGTGAGTTCGGCTGTCGCGAGTTGTCCACGCGTACGGCGACCACGTTCACACCCGCCGCGAGATGTTTGCTGATGTCGTAAACGAAGCTGATGTATCCGTACGGCCGCCGGCCCAGGTGGAAGCCGTTGATCCAGACGTCGCTGTTCATGTAGACGCCGTCGAACTCGAGCCACGCCTCGTGGCCGGCCGCGCCCGCCGGCAGCCGGAACGCCTTGCGATACCAGCCGATGCCCGTGGGGAAGTAGCCACCGCGCCCGCCCGCGGGGGCGTCCTGACGCGGCGTCCCTTCGATGCTCCAGTCGTGCGGCAGGTCGAGCCGCCGCCACTGGCGATCGTCGAACCCCGGCTGCTCGGCGCCCGCGGGATCGCCGAGGGTGAAGCGCCAGCCCGGGTCCATCGACAGGCGCTGGCGCTGGCCCGCCGCCGGAGGGGCCGTAAGCGCCAGAGCCGTCAAGCCGACGATGAGCGCGCGCGCCATCTAGTCCTCCTCCGTGAAGCCGAGCCGCCACGCGATATCCGGTGGCGCCTGCGCGCGGATTCTGTGGAATTCGGTCTGGACATCGAAAGGGATATGGAGACCCTGGAGATCGAGGAGCTCGGCGAGCTCCTTGACGGCAGCGACCGCCCGCGCTGACTGGTCGTGCTCGAGCGCCGACACCGCCCGCAGCAGGGCTCGAGCTGTCACATGGGGAAGGTCGGCCGCTCCGGTGGCGACGTCGGTCTTCTCGGCCGCGGTGAAACAGCGTTCGACGAACTGACGCCGCAGCGCCGCGACGATCGCGAGCCGGGGTCGCTCGGGGAGGTCCGAGAGACCGAGTTGGACGCTGCCGAGATCATCGAGCGAGGTGACAGCGATCGCCAGTCGCCCGGCGCCCGCACCGTCGACCGACACATGGAAACCGTACTCTCGCTCGGTGCGCCCGTGCGTGAGGAGCACGCGGTCGCCGGCAACTTGCGTCTCGTACGCGCCGGGCACCGGCGCCGCGTCCGGTGCCAACTGCCGCACTGCCGCACAGCCCGCCGCGACGCGGAGCGGCGCAGGCACCCGTGGCTTCACCACGCTGAGGTAGAGCTCACGTCCCGAGCGGGCCACTGGATCGTTGCTCTCGGCCTGCGCTAGGCGCTCGAGCAGGCCGGCTTCGAGGCGCGCGGCACTCGGCCCCGCCAGCTCGATCGCGCGCGCGGCGTAGCGCAACACCTGGAGCGCTTCGATGCCGGCGATGTCATCGAAGAACCAGCCGCACGACGTGAACATCCGCAACGCGTTCCGCTCCAGCTCGAGCAGCTCGCGTGCCCGCACGCGGGCGTCATGGTCGTGCAAGTGAGGCGCGCGGCCGGCGAGCCAGGGGCCGATGGCCGAGCTGTCGGCGGTCACGACGTCCCCATAGGCGTCCCGTCCGTCCCAGGGATCGCCCAGCAGCGTGGCCCCCTCGCGCTCGAACACGCCGTGCAGTTCGCCCGCCAGCCAATCGAGGCCCTGCCGTAGGGGCGCGCGCCACCGCTGGTTGGTGGGCCGCTCCGGCGCGAGCCGGCAGCCGCAGTCCGACCGCCAACGCTCGACTCCATGTGGACAGCTCCAGGAGCTCGGCGCCACCAGGTGGACGTCCTGTTCGGCTGGGTGGCGCGCGAGAAAGGCGGAGAAGTTCTCCACGCGCGCGTTGCGCCGGGCCAGCTCGCCCAGCAACCACGCCAGCGCCACCTCTCCGAAGCGGTGATGATGGCCGTACGTCTCCCCGTCGGTCGCGACCGCGACGAGCCGCCGCTCGCTGCCCGAAGCATCGAGGGTGAGCAGGCGCTCCGCCCATCCTTGCGCATTCCGCAGCAGGGTACCGAATGCCACATCGTGCGAGATGGCGCCGTCGTAGATGAAGAGTGCGATGGTGCGGCCGCTCGGCGTGCGGTACCGTCCGGGGAAGCCGCCCGCGGGCGCCCGCGCCACCTGGTGCGGGGCGAGCACCGTGAACCGAATCCCCGCGGCGGCGAGGACGTCCAGCGTGTCGGGATCGACGGCGGTCTCCGGCAGCCACATGCCGACCGGCTCGCGCCCGAACCGGCGCCGAAAATCAGCGATGCCCCAGCGGACCTCCGTGATCTTGTCCCGGCGGGAGGCGAGCGGGAGAATCACGTGGTGGTAGGGCATCGCGATCGCATTGCCGTGCCCGTCGTGGCGGTCTCTACTGATGCGGTCGGCTTCGAGGACGCCCGCGTAGGTCCGCGGCGCGTGCGACTCCAGCCACTCGAGGAGCGTGGGTCCGACGTCGAAGCTGATCTCGGCTAGGGTGTTGACGATCCCGGCGATCCGCCCGTCAGGCGCGTACCGGCGGGCCGCCACCACCGCGCGGTAGCACTCCCGCTCGATGCGCTCGTTCCAGTCGTGAAACGGCGCCGCCGAGGGCTCGGTCTCCACATCCTCGAGCCACGGATCCTCGCGCGGCGGCTGGTAGAAGTGCCCGTGGATGACGACCGAGCCTGGGGACATGGTCACGCGCCCAGCGCGACCGCCACGCTCGCCAGGACGTCGGGGAACACGTCGTCGCGCTGCCGCAGCTCCTCCGCCAACCGCTGTGCGCCCTCGAGAGTGAGGTCCGGCGAGCCGCCAGGCGCCAGGGCGGAGATCAGGCGCTCGGCGTCCTGGCAGTGCTGGGTGAAGCGGCGTTCCCCATAATCCGCCACCACGGCCGTCGAGATGATGAACTGCCAGTCGGAGGCTTGGGCGAGCAGCAGCTCGCGCGCCGCCTGCGCCAACACCGGGCGCGCCGCCGGCGAGCCGATGGCCGCGGGAGCCACCGCCCAAAAGGAATCCTCGAGGGGCCACAGCCGCTGCCACGTCCAGGCCGTGCGGTCGTTGAGCCACATGCTGTGATCGCCGTTCGCGCCCCACGATCCCTCAGCGAGCTGCAGCCCGGTCCGCGGCGGATAGTCCTCCAGGTGACGCGTGGCGGTCACCGGACGCACGGCAGGCTCCTCCCGGAGCCGGCGGTACGTCGCCCCCAAAAACTCCACGCCCTCGAACCACCAGTGCCCGAACAGCTCCGTGTCGAACGGGGCGGCGATCAGGCCACCGGCCCCCGCGCTGGATCGTGGGCCCGCCACGTTCGCGAGCAGGTGTGCGAAGTGCGCGGCGTGGTCTCGCGCCCGTCCCGCCGCGACGAGCGGCTCGTACGGCTGCTTCGCTCCGAGGTCCGACTCGGGCGCGCTGACCCGCCACAGGCGCAGGCCGCCGGGCCAGCGGATCTTGTGAAACTCGAGGTACCGCTCGTCGCCCGGATAGCCGTGGTGGCGGCTCCAGATCTGCATCGACGATCGCGGATCGCGCACCAGCGCCGCCACCGCCGCGGTGCCGCGGCGGGGCGCCACGCGGTAGGCCCGGTAGGGCGAGCGCCCGGCGTGCTCCGTCGAACCGGAGGACGTCCCGTGCCGCTCGCCGTCAAAGCGCTCGGCGCCGAGGGGAATCTCGCCATAGTCGCCGAGGGCGCTGCCGGCGTGGGCCAAATGCGCGTCCGTGAAGAAGTAGCGAAACCCCGCCGCGGCGAGGTACTCCTCGATGCCCGGGCGCATTCGCGGCTCGACGCCGTCGCGCACGCTCCAGAGTCCGCGCGCGCGGTACGCGCATTCCGGCAGCCAACACCCCGCCGGATCGCGGCCGAACAACCGCTGGTGCTCGGCGCGGCCGACGGCGAGCTGCAGGCGAACGCTCTCATCCCGCCCGAGCAGCGGCAGGTAGCCGTGCGTCGCCGCGGAGCCGATGATCTCGAGCCGACCCTGCTGTTCCAACTCGCGAAACGGGGCCAGGATGTCTCCGTCGAGCGCGCGAAACAGCGCTTGCAGTCGGCACAGACGGGTTCTCCAGAAGGTCACGAGGGGGAGGAGTGCCGTGTCGCCCGTCGCGGCGAGCGACGCGGGTGCCTCGTCGCACGCGACAAGGCGCTGCGCGAAGTACGCCTCGAGCTCGCGCGCGAAGGCGGGACTGGCGAGCTGGTTGGCGAGCACCGGGGTGAACCCGATGGTCACCGGCGCCGCAATCTCGTCGGCCGCGAGCCCCTGCAACTGCTCGACCAACGGCAGGTAGGTGTCGAGCGCCGCCTCGCACAGCCAGTCACTCCCATGCGGCCAGCGACCGTGGTTCAGGACGTACGGCAGATGGCTGTGGAGCGCCAGGACGAAGTCCACCGCGTCCATCAGTGCGACGCGGGCCGGAGAGCGAGCGCGCCCGCGTACACCCCCTGGTAGCGGTCCGCGGAAACTTCCCAGCCGAGCTGCTGTGCCATGACGCGACGCACGAGCGCCCGCCATTGCGTGGGCTGATGGTAGAGCCGGGTGGCGCGCTCGAGCGCGCCGGTGAGCCCGGCCGCAGTGTACTCGTCGAACAGCAGGCCGGTCACGCCGTCCTCGATGCTGTCGGCGAGGCCGCCGACGCGCCGGGCGACAGGGATCGTCCCGTAGCGCTGGGCGCGCATCTGCGTGAGCCCACACGGCTCGTACAGCGACGGCATCACCAGCGCGTCCACCCCTGCCAACAGACGGTGCTCCAGCCGGTCGGTAAAGGCGAAGTCGACCGCAACCCGCTGCGGCGCCGCGAGAGCAAGATCGGCAAGCGCGCGCTCGTAACGGCGCTCGCCGGATCCGAGGAATACCACCTGCACATCTTCCAGCGAGAGCAGGTCGGCGGCGAGGACGATGTCGAGACCCTTTTGGCTGACGAGGCGCGCGCTCATGCCGAACAGCGGGACGTCGGCGCGCTCGGCCAACCCACACGCCCGCTGCAGCGCGGCCTTGCAGGCGCGCTTCCCCGAAAGGGCCGTGGCCGAGTACCGCTCGATAATCACGGGGTCCGTGGCGGGGTTCCACAAGTCCGCGTCGATCCCGTTCAGGATCCCGACCAGTCGATCACCAAGATCGGTGAACGTATCGTGCAAGCCGAAGCCCCCTGCCGGCGTGCACAACTCACGGGCGTGGGTGGGGCTCACGGTCACCGCGCAGTCGGAGAATGCGAGGCCGCCCTTGAGAAAGTTCATCCGGCCGTACCACTCGAACACATTCGAGTTGTACAGGTCGGGCGGCAGACCCAGATCGGCCATGATGGCGGGAGGAAAGTGTCCCTGGAAGCCCGCGTTGTGCACCGACAGCACGGTGGCGAGTTGATCGTACTGCGGCTGCCCGGCAAACGCGGTGCGCAGGTACACCAGGGCGAGCGCCGTGTGCCAGTCGTGCGCGTGGAGTACTTGGGCACCCGGGGCGATCTGTGGGAGCGCCGTCAGCGCCGCCAGGGAAAAGAACGCGAACCGCCGCGCGTTGTCCGGATAGTCCGCGCCGTCCGCGCCGTAGATACCGTCGCGGTCGAAGAACTCCGGATGCTCGATTAAAAAGACGTCGGGTGTGCCGGCGACCCGGGGGATCCGATAGAGCCACGCCTGCTCGGAGCGCTCCCCGAGCGTGACCGCGAAGGGGGGGCCCACGCGCTCCAGGTCGGGAGCGTTACTTCGCACGGAGCGGTACAGCGGCAACACTACGGCAGTGGGCTGCCCCGCCGCAGCCTGGAAGGCCGCGAGCCCCTGCACCGCTTCCCCCAGCCCGCCCGTCCGCGCGAGCGGCCAATACTCCGCCGTCAGGTGAACCGCGCCGATCCCTGGGGCACGGCCCGGCGCCGGGCGCCGCACATGGCGTCGCCCTTTGTGGAGCGGATTCTTACGCGGTCGCGGGACCTTGGGGGGGTTGGCAGTCATGCACGAGTCCAGTCACTGAGTCGGTAGATCCATCACAGGGCAGTTGGCGGGTCATCGGGCGACAGGTCCCCGCGCATCGCGGGAACGTAGTAGTCCGTCGCATACTCCCGGACCATCCGCTGCGCCGTGAACCGCTGGCCCGCCACCCGCAGAGCTTGCTTCATCATTTCGGTCCACCCGAGCGGAATCCCCCGGGCGTCCCGGGTATAGTAGAGGGGAACCACCTGCTGCTCCAGCAGCAAGTATAGCTGCTCCGCGTCCACGGCATCACTGTCCTGTTCCGGCGCCGCGGCGGGGATGGCCCAGCCATTCTGCCCCGTGTACCCCTCGCGCCACCAGCCGTCCAGAACGCTGAGCTGCGGCACGCCGTTGAGCGCCGCCTTCATGCCGCTGGTGCCGCACGCCTCGAGCGGCGCGCGGGGCAGGTTTAACCACAGGTCCACGCCCTGCACCAGCCGGTGCGCGAGGTGCATCTCGTAATCTTCGACGAACGCGATCCGGCCCTCGAAACGCGCTTCGCGAGTCATCTGATGGACCCGTTGCAGCATCTGCTTCCCCGGCTCGTCGGCGGGATGCGCCTTGCCGGCGAACACGAGTTGCACCGGCCGCCACGGGTTCACGAGGAGGCGCTGGAGCCGATCGACGTCCCGGAACAGCAGGTCCGCGCGCTTGTAGGTCGCGAAGCGCCGCGCGAAGCCGATCGTCAGGGCGCGCTCATCCAGCAGCGTGCCCGCGCCCACCAAGTGCAGCGCCTCTTTCCACTCATCCGCCCAGCGGCGCCGCGCCTCGTCGCGAATCGCCCGCTGCATGATCGTCTTCAGCTCTTGACGCATATCCCAGAGGCCTGCGTCGTCGAGCGACAGGACGCGATCCCATAGATGGGGGTCGTCCACTTGCTCCATCCAGCCGGCTCCGAGGTGGGCGTCGAGCAGCTCGGACATGCGATGCGACATCCAGGTCGTGAGGTGCACGCCGTTGGTCACGTGCCCGATCGGGACCTGCGAGCTGTCGCGGCCGGGCCAGAGCGCGCTCCACAGGCGCCGTGACTCTTCCCCGTGCCGCTGCGAGACGCCATTCACCCGCCCGGAGAGCCGCAGCGCCGTCGCGGCCATGTGGAAGAGCCCGTGATCGTGGGCCGGATGATGACCGAGACCGAGCAGCGTCTCGCGGCCGATGCCCATCTCGTCCCAGATGGGCGACATGCACTCCGCGACCTGTGATTGCGGAAACGTATCGTGGCCGGCGGGGACCGGCGTGTGGGTGGTGAAGATGCTGGTCGCCCGCACGCGGTGGACGGCCTCCGCGAAGGGCATACCGCCGGCGGTCAGCTCCCGGAGCCGCTCGATCAGCATGAACGCCGCATGGCCTTCGTTGCAGTGCCACGCCGCGGGAGCATTCCCGAGTGCCCGCAGAACCCGCACGCCACCCACGCCGAGGATCCACTCCTGCCGCAGGCGCAGATCCGGACTGCCGGCGTACAGCCGATGCGACAGCGCCCGGTCGGCGGGAGCGTTCTGCTCGAGGTCGGTGTCGAGCAGGTAAATCGGAACCCGGCCGACCATCATGCGCCAGGCGCCGACGCAGACCGTGCGGCCGAAGGCGCGGACCTGCGCTACCCACGCATCGCCGCCGGGCCCCAGGATCCGACTGAGCGGCGTGGACGCCGGATCGAAGCGCTCGCCTGCGTCTTCCTGCCAGCCGTCGATCCGCAGGCGCTGATCGAAATAGCCCTGGGTGTAGAGCAGCCCCACCCCGACAACCGGCACGCCCAGGTCGGACGCCGCCTTGCAGTGGTCCCCGGCCAGGATGCCCAGGCCGCCGGAGTAGATTGGCACCGAGTTGTGGAGGCCGAACTCGGCGCAGAAGTAGGCGACGGGGCGCGCGCCGAACTCAGGATATGTGGTCGCAAACCAGGTCTGCGCCGGCGCGGCGTCGCGCGTGGCGGCCGCGAGGGCGGCGTCATACAGGCGCAGGAAATCGGGGTCCTGCGCCCAGGCTGCGAGCCGGGCGCGGTCGACCCGCCGGAGCAACTCGATCGGATTGTGCCGCGTGAGACTCCACAGGGGGGGGTCGATGGCGCGAAACAGCGCGCGGGCCCTACGACTCCAGCTCCAGGAGAGGTTGGCGGCGATGGCCGCCAGGCCGTTGATGCGATCGGGAAGCGGGAGGTTGGTGGCCGGCGATGACGTCATGGGTTCTGCAAAGTAACGGGGAGGGGGGGCCCCGTCATGTTCTCGCCGCCGCGTGGTCCTCGTCCCGCACGCGGAGCATCAGCGCCGCCGCGATGAGGAGCGAAGCGCCGCCGATCAGCAGGGCGTAGATCGCCTGCCCGCCGAAGAACCGCCCCACGATGAAACCAAGCAGCGCGGCCGCGACGATCTGCGGAATCACAATGAAGAAGTTGAAGACCCCCATGTAGTAGCCCAGCTTCGACGGCGGCAACGACCCCGTGAGAATCGCGTAGGGCATCGAGAGGATGCTGGCCCACGCGATTCCCACACCCACCATGGAGCCCAGCAGGTATCGCGGGTCCGAGATGAAGTAGATGGAAACGAAGCCCAAGGCCCCGCACACCAGGCAAATGACGTGGGCGATCTTCGGGCTCGACCATCGCGCCAAGGGCGGGATGGCGAACGCCACCACCGCTGCCACGCCGTTGTACGCGCTGAAGCCGACTCCCACCCAATTCGCCCCCTCGTTGTAGAGCGCCGAGGTCGTATCGGTGGTGCCATAAATGTGGCTCGTCACCGCCGCGGTCGTGTAGATCCACATGGCGAACAGCGCGAACCAGGAGAAGAACTGCGCCCAGGCCAGCTGCTTCATGGTCCGGGGCATGTCGAGGAAATCGTTGAGAATCGTCACGAAGCCGTTGTCGTGCCGGCCGCGCCGCTGCAGCGCCCCCCCGGCGATGAGCAGCAATCCGACGACAGCGATCCCGGCCGACAGAATCATCACCTGGTAGATCTGCTCGAACGCCAACCAGGCGCTGAGCAGCACGCCGGCGACGACGAGACCAGAGCCCAGACGGATCTGCCGGCCGCCGTTCTGCGCGAACTCCTCGGCTGTCCGCCTCACCCTGACCTGGTCCTCGCGCGCCCGGTTCTCGGCGAAGGAGGCCATCTCCTCCGGTGAGTACTCCTTCGACTTGAGGACCGTCCACAGCACGGCGCTGAAGAAGACCGCGGCGCCGACGTAGAACGACAGGCGCACCGAGTCGGGGATCTGGCCGGCCGGCGCTTCGTTGTGCACGCCGAACCGCGTGGTGAGGAGCCAGGGGAGCAGCGACGCCACGACCGCGCCGGTACCGATGAAGAAGCTCTGCAGCGCGAACCCGGTGACCCGCTGCGCGGCAGGAAGGTTGTCCCCCACGAACGCGCGGAACGGCTCCATCGAGATATTGATCGAGGCGTCCATGATCCAGAGCATCCCGGCCGCCACCCACAGCGCCGGGGAGTTCGGCATCACGAGGAGCGCCAGGGAGGCGAGAATCGCACCACTCAGGAAGTACGGACGCCGGCGACCGAGGCGGTTCCACGTGCGGTCGCTCATGTAGCCGACGATCGGCTGGACGAGGAGCCCCGTCACCGGGGCCGCGATCCAGAGCAGCGGGATGTTCTCGACCTTCGCGCCGAGCGTCTCGAAGATCCGGCTCACGTTGGCATTCTGCAGGGCGAAGCCGAACTGGATGCCGAGGAAGCCGAAGCTCATGTTCCAGACTTGCCAGAACGCGAGCCGCGGCTTGGGCCGGACGGGAGTGGTGGGTGATCCCATGGTCGATCGTCCTCGCTTATCGGCTGGTTCGTGATCGCTGGAGTCGCCGGATCAGCGCGTCAATGTCGCCGTCGGAAAAGATCTCGTCGAGGAGCAGCCGCATCGGGCGCTGCCAGTTGGGGCGCACCGACGACCGCGTCCCCGGAAGATTCACCGCTCGATCCTCGAGCCACAGATCCTCGAGCCAGGGCACGACGAGCGGGCTCTCCGAGCGGCCGAGCCATTCGAGCAGCGCGATCAATAATGCCCGCGGGTCGTCAATCGGGCGATCGAGTCGCTGGGCAAGCCCCGCTGCCGCCAGGGAGCGCTCCTCTCGGACCGCCGGGGCCGCCGACTCGGCCAAGAGGCCGTAGCGCACCCGTTCGGGGATGTCGGTGGCGGCGAGCCACCCCGCGAATGTCGGCGTGTCGTGCGTACCGATGAGAGCCACGTCCCGTGCCGTCGGCGGAGTGACGTCCGCCTCGCCACTCCAGTCCTGGAACTCCGCGAGGTACATCCCCCAGATGCGGTGGCGCGGCAGCGCGGCGTCGATTGCCGGAGGAACGGCGCCGAGGTTCTCGCCCACCACCTCGCAAGCGTTACGGTGCGACTCGAGCGACAACACGGCGAACAACTCGTCGGCGGGATACGTCACGTACGTCCCCTCGTGCAGGCCCATGCCGTGCGGAATCCAGTACAGCCGCGTCCAGGCCATGATGTGATCGACCCGCAACACGCCCGCGAGACCGGCCTGGTGGGCGATCGATGCCGCCAGGTACCGATGCCCCTCGCGGCGCGACGCCTCCGGCAGCACCGGAGCAAACCCCCAATCCTGCCCGCTCGGGAAGCCCTGGTCGGGTGGGGCACCCACCGAGATCCCGTCGCCGAAGAGCGGCTGCCGGGACCAGGGGTCATAGCCGTCCGGGTGCACGCCGACGGCGAGGTCCAGCCCCAGGCGCATCCCCCCCTGCTCCAGGCGCGCTCTCAGGTCGTGGAGCTGCTCGCGCACCAGCGTTTGCGCGACCAGGTGGAAGCGCTCTTCTTGGAGGTCGACCTGATCGGGCTGCAACGTTCCGGTCCGGGCCGCGGCCGGCCAGTCGCGCCAGTTCCTGCCGAGCCGCTGCTGTGCGCCACGGAACTTGGCATAGCGCAGCAGCTCCTCGTCCAGCCGCGACGCATCGGGCGACGGGTGTCCCTCGAGGGCCGCGCGGACCTCCGTGTCCGCCCGGGTCACATCCAGCGTCGCCGGGACGCCGGACGGGCGATGCGCGTCCGCCAAGTCGAGCATCAGCTCCGACCAGAACAGCCGACTCACGGGAGAGTACGGGCTCGGCTCCGGCGGGTCAGCGTTGAATGTGGGAAGCAGCGGCAGCACCGTGACGAGGTCTCCGCCCCGCTCGCGCAGCCAGCGGCAGAGTGATTCCAGGTCGCGGAGGTCGCCCACGGACCGGCTGCGGGTCGAGCGGAGGGCCGCGAGCTGCGTGCCGACCCCGAAGCTCGAATGCGCCCCCGGCCGGCGCCACGCCTCGACCGGTGCGGCGATGACGGTGCAGGTCTCGCGACGGCCCGACGCCTCGACGGTGAAGCGGTGATACCCCATGGGGAGCGGACGCATGTCGAGCGGGACGACGTCGCCGTTCTCGAGACACAGCTCGGCATGGCCCTCACCGTTCCAGGGGGTGAGGATCCCGTCCCACGCGACGAGCACGGGCGGCAGTCGTGCACCGTCCTTGCCGGCGCGGTGTGCATGCAGGGCCTCGGCGGCATCAGCGGCGCCGCTGATCGGCGCACCCAACGCCGCGCAGACCCGCACCAGGGTCTCCGGCGCCACGGTGACGCGCTTGCCGAGTCCATCGGTGTAGCGGGTGTGGACCCCCAGCTGCCGGGCGAGGGATCGGAGCGCCTTCAGCTCATCCACGGACGTCTACGGCGCCGGGTGGATGCGGATCGCCTGGCCGCCCCCGGGCGCCAGGATCACGCGCAGCCGCGTCGCGCTCGTCACCGCGCGGCGCGAGATCGTGACGGGCAGCGGGTTGTCCCGCCAGTTTGCCTTCGGGCCGTCGGCGTAGATCTCGGCGACGTAGCGCCGGCCCGGCGTCAAGAACGAGAGCGGCACGTCGAGCGTGCGGGCTTGTTCGTCGGTGATGGCGCCCACGAACCACGTTGCGCCGCCGCGCACGCGCCGCGCCACCACGACATAGTCGCCGATCCGGCCGTCGAGCACGCGCGTCGTGTCCCAATCCACGGCGACGTCCCGAATGAACTGGAACGCGGGTTGATGCTCGTAGTTCTCGGGGAGGTCGGCCGCCATCTGCAACGGCGAATAGATCACCACGTACAGCGCGAGCTGCTTGGCGAGCGTGGTCCGCACGCGCGGCTCGTCCGGGCGGTGGGCGTGCCCGCTCGAGCGCTCGAGGATATCGAAAATGCCGGGCGTGAAGTCCATCGGCCCGTCCAGCAGCCGCGTGAAGAAGAGGATCGTCTCGTGCTCCGGCGGGTTACCGCCGTCGCCGCTCCAGGCATTGTACTCCTGCCCCCGCGCGCCCTCGCGGCTCATCATGTTCGGGTACGTGCGGCGCTCGCCGGTGTCGTGCATCGGCTCGTGCACGTCGAGCGCGATGCCGTACCGCGCCGCTTCCTCGATCACATGCCGGTAGTGCTGCACCATGAACTGCGAGTAGTGTGAGTGCCCCTCGCTGGTCAGGTCAGTGACGTAGCCGGTCTTGATCGCATCGACACCCAACGACCGATACAACGCGAACGCGCTGTCCATCTGGCGCTCGTAGTTCTGGATCCCGCCCGACGTCTCATTGTGCACGATCAGACGGATCCCTTTCGACTTGGCGTAACGGACGACGGCCGCGAGGTCGTAATCGGGAGCGCTCTGCGTGAAGGAGAAGGCGTTGCGGTTGGCGATCCAGTCGCCGTCCCACCCGACGTTCCACCCCTCGACGAGCACGCCGCCGAAGCCGTTGGCCGCGGCGAAATCGATGTACCGCTTGGCGGCGGCGGTCGTGGCCCCGTGCTTCGGCCCCGAGCTCCACGTCATCGCGCCGATGTGCATCCCCCACCAGATCCCCACGTACTTCATCGGCTTGATCCAGTCGGTCTGCGGCAAGACGTTCGGCGGGTTCAAGTTCAGGCCGAGCACCGACGGCGCCAAGTCCGTGACGCGGTCGGCCACCTGGACGGTGCGCCACGGTGTCACGAACGGCGTGTGGCCACGCACCTTGATCCCGTCGGCCAGCGGCGCCAGTGCCGCGTGCAGCGTGCGCCCCTCCATGCGCGGCCCGGCCAGGAACATCCGCGCGAAGTCGGCGAGGTCCGCCTCGTGGATGACCATCACCGTGTGCCCGTCCGTCAGCTCCAGCGTGAGCGGCGTCTGCACGCTGTCCAGCGTGCTCACGGGTCCGGAAGAGAACAGCTCCTCCGATCGGTCCTTGCGCGGCCAGTCGGAGGGAATCCACCAGGCGCGCGCGTTGTCCGCCAGGGCGAACTCAGTGAGCTCGTCCGTGATCTCGAAGGCGCCGAGGCCCTCCTGCTCGGGAAATTCGTAGCGGAAGCCCACGCCGTCGTTGAAGGCGCGGACGCGCATCGTGAACCGGCGGTTGGGGGCGGCGGTCTCCGCGACCGCCACCGCCAGCTCGTTGTGGTGGTCGCGCACGCGTGCCACCTCGCCCCACGGCTGGGTCCACGTTTCGTCGTGCGTGTCGCGCGTGGTGTCGGTGATGCGCAGGCTGTCGCGCAGCGGCGGCGCGCCCCGGAACTCGAACCCCAGGAGGGAGGGGAGGATGAGCGCGCGGCCGTCGCGCGTCAGGCTGTAGTACAGCCTCCCCTCGTCCACCTGTATTGTGACCTGGTTCCTGCCGTCGGGGGAAGTGACGCTGGCCTGTCCCCCCAGCGCGGGCACGATGAGCGCGGTGGCGGCA
>JBGPOE010000051.1:0-17602 GCA_041487875.1 Gemmatimonadota bacterium
ATCCCCAGGCGGCCCTGGAAGTTGGGCCGATCGACGGTGATGTGGCGGTCGAAGCGGCCGGGGCGCAATAGCGCGGGGTCGAGGATGTCGGGCCGGTTGGTGGCGGCGAGCAGGATCACGCCCTCGTTCGACTCGAACCCGTCCATCTCGACGAGCAGCTGGTTCAGCGTCTGTTCGCGCTCGTCGTGGCCACCGCCCAGCCCCGCGCCGCGGTGGCGGCCCACCGCGTCGATTTCGTCGATGAAGATGATGCAGGGCGCGTGCGCCTTGCCCTGCTCGAACAGATCGCGCACGCGCGAGGCGCCTACGCCCACGAACATTTCGACGAAGTCCGAGCCCGACATCGAGAAGAACGGCCGTCCCGCCTCGCCGGCCACGGCCTTGGCGAGCAGCGTCTTGCCCGTGCCCGGCGGGCCGATCAGCAGGCAACCCTTGGGCAACCGGCCGCCCAGCCGCTGGAAGCGCGGCGGGTCCTTCAGGAACTCGATGATCTCTTCCAGCTCCTGCTTGGCCTCGTCGCAGCCGGCCACGTCGGCGAAGGTGACCTTGGGCGTGTCGCCCGTGAGCAGCTTGGCCTTGGACTTGCCGAACGCGAAGGCGCGGTTGCCGCCCTGCTGCATCTGGCGCAGCATGAAGATCATCAAGCCGGCGATCAGCAGCAGCGGCCACAGATTCCACAGGAACAGGCCGAGCGACTGCTTCGGCTCCTTGGCGCGCACGTCCACGCCCTTCGTGCGCAGCGACGCGACCCACGCGTCGCTCGACTCAAACGGCAGGAGCGTCGTGAATTTGTCGGCGGTGCGGCGTCCCGCGGGGATCGCATGGCGGAAGTCGCCGCGCACCTGCTGGCGCTCCGTGATCTCCACCGCCGCGACGTTGCTGTCGGTCAGCTGCTGGGAGAACTGGCTGTAGGAGATTTCGACCGCGTCCTGGCCGCGGCCGCCCGCGAACTTCACGAGCGCCACCGACCCCACGATCAGCAGGGCCCAGAACGACAGCGTCCGCAGCATGCGGGCCCAGTTCAGCTCCCGGGGCGGCGGCGGTATGCGATTCGCCATCTACGTCAGACTCGCTATATAAGGAAGGTGGCGGAAGTTCTCGGCGTGATCGAGCCCGTAGCCCACGATGAATTCATTGGGGCAATCGAACCCGAGGAACGCCGGCTGCAGCTCCAGATGCTCCGCCACGTGCTTGTCCAGCAACGCGCAAATCTCCAGACTCAACGGCTGCCGCTCCCGCAACAACGCCACCATCCGGTTCAAGGTGCGGCCCGTATCGACGATGTCCTCCACCAGGAGGATGTGCTTCCCCCCCAGGATCGTTTCGGCGTCGTACAAGAGGCGCACGTTGCCGCTCGAGACCGTGTCGCTGCCGTAGCTCGCCGCCACGAGAAAGTCCACCTGCAACGGGCGGTCGATGCAGCGCACCAAGTCGCTCAAGAAGATGAAGCTGCCCTTCAAGAGCCCGAGTATGACCAGATCCCCATCGGGATAGGCAGCGGTGATGTCGCCTCCCAGCTCCGCTACCCGGCGCGCGATCGTGTCCTGATCGAACACGATGCGCTTGAGCTTACGCCCGCCCGTCCGCCGGTCCACCGCCATGGGAAACGTCAACACGCACCGCCCTGGTTCCAGGCTCGGGCAACCCGTCCGCGCACCTGCAGATGCCGGGAACCCATAGAATGGTTTCGCCGCGGGCCACGACGGGATACTGCGCCCGCTCGCCCCGCGGCACTCGCGCTTCCATCAATACCCGCCGCAGCTCGCGGCGGCCCGTCCCGCCCAGCGGCCGCAGCCGGTCGCCCGGGCGGCCCGGGCGGATCTCCCAATCGGTGTCCGCCATCCAGGTGGTCCACCCGCCGCGCCGCACGCGCTCGGGCGCGGATTCGGGCCGCCAGTTCAGGGTGAACGCGCCGAACACCGCCTGACCCTGCGCATCGGCCGGGTTCACCGACTCGGCCGCGCAGGCGAACCCGCGCCCCACGTGCAGCCGGTCGAACTGCACTTCGGCGATCCATCCCTGGCCCAAGGGCAACCGGCGGCCCGACTGCCGGCGCGCGAGCGCCAGCAGCTGGCGCGCCCGCGCGGGCCCCAGCACCAACCCGACGCGTCGCGCCGCCGCGCGCAACAGCGCGACGGACAACGTTTTATCATAGCGAACGAGCGCGTCGCGAGCAACGCCGAACGCGTGCGCGTCGGTGTGAAGTGCAAGCTCGGGAACGAGTTCCAACACCGCATCCCACGCGCGGCGGTCCGAGGCCGCGGCGCGACCGAGGCGCAGCAGATCGCCGCGCACGCGCGTGCCCAGGCGGTCGGCGAGCGCGGGCAGCAGCGCCGTGCGCAGCCAGCTGCGCAAGTGACGCGGGTCGGCGTTGGCCGGATCGTCGTGGTAGCCCAGGCCGCGCTCGGCGACGTGCGCGGCGAGCTCGGCGCGCGTGAACGACAGGAGCGGCCGCACCAATCCACCACGGCCGCGCGCGGGCATCCCCGCGAGCCCCGCGGGCGCGCTGCCCTTGAGCGCGCGCAACAACACGGTCTCGGCCTGGTCGTCCTGGTGGTGCGCGGTGACGAGGTAGCGGGCGTTGCGCCGGCGTTGCACCTCACCGAGCCACGCGTAGCGCGCGCGCCGGGCCACCGTCTCGGTCGTATCGGGACCGAGGGCCAGCTCGCCCAGCTCGAACGGCAGGTCGTAGCGGGCCGCGAGACTCGCGACTGCCCGCCCGACCGACCCGCTGCCCGCCTGGATACCGTGATCGGCGTGCGCCACGACCAGCGTGAGACCGAGCTCGGGCGCGGCGGCCGCGAGCAGGTCGAGCAGCGCCACCGAGTCCGCACCGCCCGACACGGCGACCACGGCCGCGCCCGGCCGCCCGAACAGGCGGGCGGCGAGCGCGTGAGCGCGGAAGCGTTCCGAGAGGGTGCCCATATATTGTAATCTATGTCCATGCCCGCCCCCGCGGAGATCTACCAGCTGCTGCGCAATCTCACGTCCCCCGTCGTCGCCATCACGTCGGCGCGGGACGGCAAAGCGAACGGCATGATCATCGACAGCGCCATCCGGGCGTCCATCGTGCCCGACATCCCCCGGCTGGCGGTGTTCATTCACAAATTCAACTTCAGTCACGAGCTGATCTTCCACACGGGTCGCTACGCGTTGCACCTGCTGCGCACCGACCAGTTCGGCTTGATCCACCACCTCGGCTTTCAGAGCGGCCGCACGGTCGAGAAACTCGCCGCCGTGCCGCACCATGCGGGGACTACCGGCGTGCCGATCCTGGACGAGTGTTACGCGCATTTCGAATGTCGCGTGGTCAATGCGATGGACACGGGCAGCTCGACCTGTTTTCTGGGTGACGTGGTGGCGGTGGGGTTCGGCGCGGCCGCGGCCGCGCGCGGCGAGGTGATGACCGCCGCATACTTCCGGGCGCATCTGCCGCCCGCCTGGGCACCCGAGTACGAGCGCCATCTCAAGACGGCGCAGGATCACGCCCGGGCGACGTCGCGGGACATCACGCCGCTCACCTGGACCAGGAGGTAGCGCATGTGGTGGGGGATTCCCGGATGGGCGCTCGGCGTGGGCATCATCATTATCGCGAGCTCGCTCGGCAGGGCGCTGACGCCGCTGCTGCGGGCGCACGCCAATCGCGTCGAGCGCCAGGGGCTGCCGGACGCCGACACGGCGCGCTTGACCGAAGCGCTGGACGACGTCCAGAAACGGCTCGGTGAGATGGAAGAGCGGCTCGATTTCGCCGAGCGGATGATCGCGCAGCAGCGCGAGGGCGAGCGGCTGGGACCGTCCAAGAGCTAAAATGACCCCGGGGCGCAAGCCCCGGGGCCACCATAGTCGTTCCTACTTCAGTCCGTCTTTGTCGAATCCGGTTTGGCCGGGTGCGCGGGCTTGGTGCGGGTCCGCCCCGGAACGAACCGGTTGGCGTCCTTCTCCGCCTTATCCGCGTCGCTCTCGCTCAGACCCAGACTCTGCAGCGTCTGACCGATACTCTTGCCGCTCTGCAACCCATCGAGAACCGCCTGGGTCGTGACGGCCGGGTTCTTGGGGCCCAAGTTCATGGCCAGAACGTTGGCCGCGATGAACTGCCCGCGGGTCAGCTTGGGGTTCGTCTGCTGGGCCGCCGTGTACGCGGTTTCCATCGCTGCGGGCGTCGTGCCGAGCTTCGTGGCGACGCCTTTGAAGCTGGTGTGGTCGCGGGGCTGCTGGGCCTGCGTCGCCTTGCCCTTCGACGGACGCGCCATCTGCCCGTGCTGGGCCGGCGGCTGCGCGGGCTTGCCCTGCGCCGCGGTCGCGGCCGCCGCGCCGATGGAGAGCGCGAGCAACGCGCTCGTGACATGCGTGATCTTCATGACCTGTGCTCCTTGCTGGGGGACGTTGGTGCTGCCGGGATGGAGACCCTCAGCGGCGCGGAACGTCACGCGCTCGTTGCTTCTGGCAACGTCGCGTGACCGATTGGCGCTCCCCGGGGTGTGATGGTCATGCATCCTCGAATGCGCGTCTTCATCGGTGTCGCGGTTGCCGCCAGTGTGCCCATGGTCGGCGCCGCGCAGGCAAGCTACGGGCTCACAGTGGGCGCGGCGAAACTGAGTGACGTCCGCACGCAACGCGGCGTGACCGCCGTTCTGCAGTATCAAGTTGGCTCCTGGCTCACCCTCTCGGCCATTCCAGCGTACGTCCACGTGTCCAACGGTACGCTTGCGAGCACGGGATTGGGCGACTTGCCGCTCGTGGCCGGCGCGGCGCACACGTTTGCCGGCGCGTGGTCGCCGACACTGGGCGCGGCGCTGGTCGCGACACTGCCCACAGGCAACGCCGCCTGCGGGCTCGGCACCGGCCAGACCTCGTGGGGCGTGAACGCAGGTGTGGGCCTGGCCCCAAGCGACGCGTGGCGGCTCTCGGTGAGCGGCAGCCACGGGTTCTCAGGACTCGGCACGCAGTCGGCATTGACTGCTCCCCAGGCCACGTCGCTGGCCTTCGAGGCGGCGTTTGCCGTCGCGCCGCGCTGGATCCTCGATGGCTCGTTGGGCGGCGATGTGGGCCACGTCGACTCGACCCAGGCGCTGGCGCGGACCGCCGGCGCGGGGGTGAGCTATGCCGTGGCCGGACCGCTCGCGCTCACCCTGGATCTCGCGCACGGGCTGACGAGCGCGTCGCCGCAGTGGGTGGTGTCGCTCGGAATCGGGACCGCGTTCTCAGGGGTTTCCCCCGTCGCGCCGACGTCGTCGTTGCGCCGGCTGCGGGACAGCTTCAGCGGCGGCGTCAGCCGCGGCGGCGGCATGGGGAAGATCGGCGCCTGCCGTTGACGTATCAAGAATAGTTGATATAATTCGGGCGTGAGCGCCCGTGCTTTGCCCCAGCTTCCCGTCGCGGCGACGTGGTTTCACGCGCTGTCGGACCCGACGCGCCTCGAGATCGCCCAGCTGCTCTCCCACGGCGAACGCTGCGTGTGCGAGCTGCAGGATACGCTCGCGGCCGCGCAGTCGCGCCTCTCCTTCCATTTGCGGGTGCTCAAAGACGCGGGGCTCGTGACCGACCGGCGCGAGGGGCGCTGGGTGTACTACGCGCTCGACAGCGCCGCGCTCGAGCAGATCGCGGCGTTCGCCAAAGCGGTGCAGCCGGGGAAACACGCCGGCAGCTGCCGTGCGGCGTGCTGCGAGTGAGAACTTCTCAGGAGGGTGTCATGGCGGGTGAGACGATCAAACAGACAGTACGGGAGCACTATGGCGCAGCGGCGCTGCGCGTGCTCCACGGCGACGCCCAGGGCGGCTGCGGCACGGGCTGCGGCTGCGGCGATCCCATCACCTCGGACCTCTACGCCACAAGCGAGACCGCGGCCCTGCCCGAGCAGGCCGTGCTCGCCTCACTCGGCTGCGGCAACCCCACGGCGCTCGCCGATCTGCACCCGGGCGACGTGGTCCTCGATCTGGGATCGGGCGGCGGTATCGACGTGCTGCTGTCGGCCAAACGTGTGGGACCCACCGGCAAGGCCTACGGGCTCGACATGACCGACGCGATGCTGACGCTGGCGCGCCGCAACCAGCAGGCGGCGGGCGCCGGCAACGTCGAGTTCCTGAAGGGCGACATCGAGCACATTCCCCTGCCCGACCGCTCGGTGGACGTCATCATCTCCAACTGTGTGATCAACCTCGCGGCGGACAAGCGGACAGTCCTGGCGGAGGCGTTTCGCGTGCTGAAGCCCGGCGGGCGGTTCGCCGTGTCGGACGTCGTGGTGCAAGGAGCCATGCCCGACGCGATGCGCCGCGACCTGGAGCTGTGGGTGGGATGTGTGGCCGGCGCGCTCGAAGTGGAGGAATTCAAAGCGCTGCTCACCGCGAGCGGCTTCTCGGACATCAGCATCGAGCCGACGCGCGTCTATGATTTCGACGACGCCGCGCGGGCCGAGCTGAATGGGCGCATCATGGGCGCATTCGTGCGGGCGCGGAAGCCCGCGTGATGCGGCTGCTGTTCCTGTGCACGGGCAACTCCGCGCGCAGCCAGATGGCCGAGGCGATTGTGAACCATAAGGGAGCCGGGCGCTGGCGGGCGGAGAGCGCCGGATCGCAGCCCGCGGCGCGGGTGCATCCGCTCGCGCTGGAGACGCTGCGCGAGCACGGCATCCCGTGGAACGGCCACGCCCCGCGCGGCAGCGACGGCCTGGAGCGCGAGCCGTGGGATTTCGTCATCACGGTGTGCGACCGCGCGAAGGAATCCTGCCCCGTCTTTCCGGGCCAGCCGGTGCTCGCGCATTGGGGCATGCCCGACCCGAGCGAGACACAGGGAACCGAGGCGGCGCGGCGCGCGGCGTTCCGGGACGCCTACGTCCTCCTCAACCGGCGTATCGACTTGCTCCTCGCCCTGCCGCTCGAGCGGCTGGAGCGCCTCGCCCGGACGGCGCGGGTGCAGGCCATCGGCGGCAGCGGAGCAGAGCGGCCATGAACGAGCCGCGCGTGGTGACGCTGGGCGGGTTCCAGCGATTTCTCACCGTGTGGGTATTTCTGGCGATCGCCGCGGGTATCGGGCTGGGGCAGGTCTTCCCTGGCCCCTTCGGCGCGCTCGGCCGCGCACAGGTCGCCCGGGTGAACCTGCCGGTGGCGGCGCTGATCTGGCTGATGATCGTGCCGATGCTCTTGAAGATCGATTTCGGCGCCCTGCACCGCGTGCGAGAACACTGGAAGGGCATCGGCGTCACGCTGTTCGTCAATTGGGGCGTGAAGCCGTTCTCGATGGCGCTGCTCGCCTGGATCTTCGTGCGACACCTATTCGCGCCGCTGTTGCCGGCCGCGCAGATCGACTCCTACATCGCGGGGCTCATGCTACTCGCGGCGGCGCCCTGCACCGCGATGGTGTTCGTCTGGAGCAACCTGGCTGACGGGGATCCGCACTTCACGCTCACCCAGGTCGCGTTGAACGACGTCATCATGGTGTTCGCCTTCGCCCCGATCGTGAGCGTCCTGCTGGGACTCGCCGCGATCACGGTGCCCTGGGACACCCTGCTCCTGTCCGTCGTCCTCTACATCCTGGTCCCAGTGGTGGTGGCGCAAGCGTGGCGGCGCGCGGTGGTCGCGCGCGGCGGCGCGACGGCTCTGGCCCGCGTGCTGGCGCGCCTGCATCCGCTCTCGCTCGCGGCCTTACTCACCACGCTCGTGTTGCTGTTCGGCTTCCAGGGGCCCCAGATCCTGGCGCAGCCGCTCGTGATCGCGCTGCTCGCGGTGCCGATTTTGATCCAGGTCTTTTTCAACAGCACGTTGGCGTACGTCCTGAACCGGGCGGTGCGCGAGTCGCACCGGGTGGCGGGCCCGTCTGCCCTGATCGGCGCCAGCAACTTCTTCGAGCTCGCGGTCGCGACCGCCATCGCGATCTTCGGACTGGAGTCGGGTGCCGCACTCGCCACCGTCGTGGGTGTGCTGATCGAAGTGCCGGTGATGCTGTCGGTCGTCTGGCTCGTGACACGCACCAAGCCCTGGTATGACCGCCACGTGCCCGCTGGGCCGCCGGTGCCGCTCTCCGCAGAACGCGCCTAAGAAAACACTAAGCCCCCGATCGTTCGGGGGCTTAGTTACCACCGCGGCGCGACTGCGCTCCGCGAACTCAGTGCGTCGCGTTCGCCAGGTCCGTCACCGCGGCGGCGAGCGTCCGCGTCTTCGCCTGATCGGCCGCTGTCGCCGCATCGGCGGTCAGCTGCGCCGCCAGACGCATGAGCGCATCTTTGCGCTTCTTGCCCGACGCACGCTCGGCGCGCGCCAGCGCGCTGCGCGCGTCGGCCACCTTGCCCGCAGCGAGACCGTTCGAGCGGGCCAGCTGATCGAGATAGGCGCCTGCCACCACGAAGCTCGCGGGCCAGGACACGCGCTGCTGGTCCTGCACGTTCAGGTAGTCCACATGCACCAGCCTCGCGGCGTCGATCTCGTTCTGCGACAGCAAGCCGCTCGGCAGCAGCTCGAAGATGTCGAGCCCGCGGCCGATCTCGGAGCTGACGATGTAGCCGTTGTACCAGTAGCCGGCCCACGACCCCGCGCCCACGAGCTTGGTCGAGTCCATCGGCCCGCGGTCGAAGAACGCGATCTCCTTGGGGTGCGCCGGATCGGTGAAGTCGAACACCGACACGCCGCCCTGATACCAGCCCTGCACCATGATGTCGCGGCCCGGCACGGGCACGAGCGAGCCGTTGTGCGCCACGCAGTTCTCATTCACCGTCTGCGGCGCCGGCAACTTGTAGTAGCTCCGGAACGTCAGCGTGGCGCGGTCCAGCGTGAAGATCGCGTCCGCGCCCCACTCGGGCTTGTCGGTCACGCGGCACTTGGGCGCGAGACCGCCGCCCCACTCGTCCGTGAACAGCACCGTGGAGCCGGCGGTGTTGAACGTCGCCGAATGCCAGTACGAGAAATTCGAGTCCGCCACCGCCGCGAGGCGCTTCGGGTTGGCGGGATCGCGGATATCCAGCACGACGCCGTAGCCCGCGCACGCGCCGCCCGCGAGACCGATGGCGGGATACACCGTGATGTCGTGGCATTGCACGGGACCGGGCTTCGGACCCGTCGTGGGCGGTCCGTTGATGAGCTTATCCACGATGCCCTGCACGTTGGCGCGCAACGTGGCGCTGTCCGCCGCCGTCGGCGCGCCGCTGCCGCCGCGCGCCTTCACGATGGTGTCGAGCTGCGCCGCGACAAAGCGGGGGCCCAAGACGTGCTCGGTCCCGAAGAACGTGGCGGTGAAGCCGCCCTTGGCACGCGCATCGGCGGCCGCCTTGGCCGCGGCGGCGATGTCTTCGGGCGCTTCGCCATGCGCTGCGGGCTCGGCGAGATCGGCGAGAATCGCGGGCTTGGTCACCACGTGCGCCTGCTCGGGATGGGCGAGCGGCACCTGGATCACTTCGATGCGGAACAGCTCGCTGTTGGGGTCCTTATCGGGCGTCAGCGCCGAGCACCCCGCCAGCTCGTTGGGCGAGCGGACCGGCGCCCCGCCCGACACGTAGATGTACACGTTCGCCGTGTCGTCCGGGTCGGTCACCAGCGTGTGCGTGTGCGAGCCGCGGCAGGTCTGCACCGCGGTGATCTGCTTCGGATGGGTGATGTCCGAGATGTCGAAGATGCGGATGCCGCGCATCCGGTCTTTGCTGACCGTGTCTTGCACGCCCTGCGTGCCGCAATCGAGCCGGCCGCCGAAGTCCTCGCCCGAGGTGAACAAGAGGTTCTTGTAGACCGAGACGTCGTTCTGCGCGTCGGGGCACACGAAGGCCGTGACCAGCACGGGGTGCGCGATTTGCGCGATGTCCCACACCTGCAGGCCGTGGAAGTTGCCCTGGATGACGTAGTGTCCGGTGAACGCGATATCCGAATTGAGGAAAGCGAAGTCACCAGGATTGGTGTCGTCCGTGAACGCCGCGGGCTTGGGCGCGGCGACCACGAGGCGCATGTTCCAAGCCGCCTGGGCGGCGTTCATCCACCCGGCCTTGAGACCGACACGCGGATCGGGGTTCGGCGGCGTGGTGGACTGATTCTGGGCGGCGCCAGCGCCGGCCAAGGCGGCGAGGAAACCCGCCGCAAGCACGAGGGACTGCGATCTCACTGGGAAGCTCCATTCAAGAAAGTAGCGACGGCGGACGGGGACCAACGACGGGGGAGTATGGTTCGGGCGCGGGCGACCCCGCAAGGGGAGGCGGAGGGCGCTAGGGCCGGCGGCTGCTCACCGCACCCGGGGCGGGCGCCGGCGGCGCTGGGGTGGCGGTCACCAGCCCCGAGACGCCGGTGGTGTAACCGGCGGCGGTGGCGGTGACGGTGTAGGTCGCGCCGCTGCCTTGCGTGAACGTCACGCCCGTGGACGTGTAGTACGAGCCCGCCGCAATGGTCACCGTGGTCGTGTCGAACACCGTGTGCGTCGGGTCGCTCGAGGCCAGCGTGACGGTGAGCGGCGCGGCGACGTTCTGGTAATTCCCCACCGAATCCTGGGCGTACACGTACACGCTGTACTTCTGGTTCACGGTCACGGACGCCGGCAGGTTACTCACGATGAGTTTCGGCGTCGAGATGCGCAGCCCCGCCGGCACGCTGGCGTGCGTGATCGGCGAGCTTGCCGTGATGGTGGCGGTCCCCCCACTCACGCCCGTGATCGTAAAGTACGCCGAGCTACTCTGCGCCGGCACCGTCACGGTGGCGGGCACCGTGAGCGTGGCCGGATCCGACGACGTCAGCGTGACGACCACCGGCGCCACCGTCGTGAAGCCGAGATACACGTAGGCGCTGCTGTACACCTGGCCCGCCCCGAGACCGGTGGGCATGCCGAAGATCTGCAGTGTGGCCGTGTCCACCTGGACCGCGACCGTGTCGGGCGCGTATCCGGCGGCGCGGAACACGATGTCAGCCGAGCCCTTGCGGAAGCCCGTCAGCTGGAAGTTCAGGGCGCCGCTGTGGGCCGCGAGGGTGCGGCTCGCCGAATCAGCGAGCGTCACGGTCGAGTCGCTCGAGCTGTCCGTGATGACGAGCGGCGCGTAGACGTTGCGGTAGTTCTGCGACTGGTCCTGCGTGTACACCGTCACGTTGTACGGCACGGCGCCTACGGTGAGGTTGAGCGTCGTGGTGCTCACTGCCAAGCGCGGCGCGCTCACCTGGACCTGCGTCGTGACCTGGCCGTAGCCCGTCGCACGCGCGATCAGGAACGAACTGGCCACCGCGTTGCCCACCAGCGTGTCGTACACGGCAGTCGACGTCTGCCCCGGAAGGATGCGGATCGAGTCCGCCGACAGGGTGAAGGCCTGCGACGCCGGCGGCAATGTGCTGTCGGACTTCGCGACGTGCACCCACAGCGTATCGGGAACAGGGTTGTTCACGGACACATACTGCAGGAACTGCTGCCCCACGCCGACGCTCACGTTGCTGTAGGCGAAATAGAGCGACGGCCCGGTGACGGTCACCGTCGGCGTCGAGTCAGCCGAGAGCGTGGGCTCGAACGTCTTGATGTAGGCGTTGCCGCTGCCGACGAAGCGTACGCGATAGTAGCCGTACCCGTTGCTCGAGTCGATTCGGACGCGCGCCGTGTCACCCGTGGCGTTGACCGACAGCGCCGAATCGATCAGGATCACGCCCGGGTTGGTGGACACCACCGTGACCGTCTCCGGCAGGAACGGCCGCTCCTGATAGCCGCTGGGCCGGTTGGTCAGATACACGTAGCCCTGATACGCCGGATCGGTGGTGAGGTGGCTGGTGCCGATGCCCCCCGCCCGCACCCACGCTGCCTGCAGTACCACCGCCGCCTTGGTGGCGACGAATCCGGGTGCGGTCGCGAAGATCGTGTCCACGCCCGTCGAGTCGAGGCCGATCATGTCGAAGTAGGACGCGCTCGAGCTCGCGCCCTGGTTGATGACCAGCGTATCCGTGGTCAAGGAGTCCTTCCCCGCCACGGCGTGGGTCAGCGCCACTTTCACCTGCGCCGGCGCGTTGGCGGGGAGGTACACGTAGCTGTTGGGCTGGCGCAGGCGGAAGCCGGGCTGGAACGCGTACGGGTAGCCCACCGCGAGAGTGAGCGGCGTCGGCGTGATGCGAATGACGCCGGAGGAATCCTGGCCCACCCCGGCACCGCTCACGTGCAGCCGCAGCGTATTACTCGTGTCGACCCCCACCACCCGAACTGTGTCGATCACGTAGTAGTTGCCGGCCGGGATGTTGATGGCGGCAGAGTCGACGCTCAGCGCCGCCGGGTTCGACGACGCCACGGTGACGCGTTGCGGCGTCATCAAGTTCCGCGAAACGCCGTTCGCTGTGTCGCGCAACGCCAGGTACGCGAGTTGCGGCGGCGAGATCGTCACGAGGCTCGTGGGGACGTTCGACACGTAGACGTGCAGTGGGACCACGGTCCAAATCACCCGGCCGTCGTTGGCCACGTTCCCGCCCTGCACCACGTAGCCCGGCGCCAGCGTGACCATCGTGTCCACGCCGAGCGTATCGCCCTGATTGGTGAAGTACGCGGACGACGTCTGCCCCGGCAGGATGCGCACGGAATCCGGGCCGCCGACGATGCCGCGGCGCGTGTGCGTGAAGTGCACCCAGAACGTGTCCGGGCGCGCGTACGGGATGTAGACGTAACCCGCAGTGGGGAACGACGTGTTGATTCCCACCCTGCCGTCGTACGGGTAGCCGATTTGCAGCCCCAGAATCGGCCTGGTGACGTGCACCAGGAACGAGTCCGGCGTGTAGCCCGGGGCGCTCACCACGATCCAGGCGGAATCGCCGCCCGCGGTGGCCAACGCGTGGTAACCGTACTTGCTGGCGCTCGAGTTGCCGGGGAGCATGCGCACGGTGCCCGAGTCCATGACGATCGCGTTCGTGTTCTTCGACACGGCCGTGAAGGTCACGGTGTCCACCACCGGGTGCTGGTAGCCGAGGGAATCCTCGGCATAGGCGTACCAGTAGCCCAGGGTCGGCTGCCCGGCGATCAGGGACGTCAGACCACCGGTCCCGGCGTGCGGGGTCGTCACCACGAACGGCGTGCGCGTCGCGATCCAACCCGACGCCGAGACGGTGACCGTGTCCACGCCAAGCCCGACAGCCGTCACGGGGATGTAGACGGACGTCTGGCCGGCCTTGATGGTATCCGCGGCGGGCGTCGTGACGTGGCCCGTCGCCGTCGCGGCGACGAGGGGTAGGTTGTGATCCATGCCGTACGTGAAGTACACGTACGAGCTCGGCACACTCTGGCGCAGGCCCACGACGCCGTTGTAGGGGTACGCCGGCTGGAAGCGCAGGCTGTCCGGTGCGACGTGGACGTAGGAGAACTTGCCCACGAAGCCGCCGGCCGACGGGATCACGCTGTCGGTCCCCGCGGCGAGCCCCGTGATGACGACCTGCGCCGTGAGCTGTCCCGACGGCACGATCGCCGGCGACGGCGCCACGCCCGACGTGCCCGGCTTGCCGTACAGAAACGTGATGCCGAGGCCGCCGGGCGGCGCCGGATCGGATAGAAGGATCTGGGCCGTGTAGGTCTCGTTCTGGTTGACGTAGAAGTCCCGCGTTTGCGAGAACTGTCCGATCTGCGCGAACGAGACCGTCGAGATCACGGCGACGAGCATCGTGTCCGGCGCGTAAATGCCCAGCGTATCCTGCGCGATGACCGTGTCGGGCCCGTTCGTGGCCGCCAAGCCGCTCAGCGTCACCGAGCCGCTCGCGGTGTTGCCCGGAATCGTGATGACCGACTGGGTCGGCTTGACGCGCGTGGTGTCGCTCGAACGGATGCGGATCACCACCGGCGTCACCGAGAGTTTCGTCAACGCCAGGCCCACCTGCACGCTGCCGCCGTTGCCGATCGCGACCGAGTCGAAGGCCCACGACAGTTTGGCGGGCGGTGACGCCACCACCGAGACGAGCGTCGAGTCGCGGAACACCGCCACTGAGTCCACCAGTGTATCCACGGCGTACGTCTGGCCCAGGGCGACGCCCGTGACCACCCCCGTCGCGTTGACGGTCGCGAGTCCGGTGTTGCGCGTGAGCCACCCGAACGTCTTGCCGCCGATGGGATGGCCGTTGCGGTCCTTGGCTGTCGCGACGATCTGCGCCTGGGCGAGGACCCCGACCTGAATCGAGTCGACGGGCGAGTTGACGATGCTCGCGACCTTCTGGATCACGCGCAGCGTGGCCGTGGTCTGTTTCTTCGATATCGTGTCTTGCACCAGCACGACGCCGTTCCCCGCCCCGACCAGATGGGCCAGGCCCGTGACGGGCGCGACGCTCACCACGTTGGGCGAGGCCGAGGAGAACCGCAGCACCACGCCCGTCTTGACCGTGTCGCCGAAGTTGTCGAGCGCCGCTGCCTTGAGCGCCAACGAATCGCCCACGGCCGTGATCACCGTGTCGGCGGGTGCCACCGCGATGGTCGTGAGCGCCCGCACGTACAGCTGCGCCGTGTCGGCGTGACCGTTGGAGGCGGCGATGACGGCGGTGAGGCCGCCCGCGAGCGCCGTGGCGCTGTTCGAGTCGGCGGTGGTCGCGAGGATCGACGCGATGCCCGGCGCCGTGGACGCCCACGTGATCGGGCCGCTCACGACGTTCCCCAATGAATCCTTGAGGGTGGCGTGGTAGGTCAGCTTCGCGCCCAACGCGACGGTGTCCACCGTGCGATCGAGAATCACCTGCGCCACCGCCGTGTTGAGCGCCGTGGCGGCGAAGTCCGCGAACGCCGCCGTCCCCTGCAGGCTGGCGCGCACGGAATCGAGGCCCGACGTGCCGGGTAGCGTGTACGTGACGCGCACGCGCCCCGCTGTGTCAGTCAGCGTCGTCGCGGCGGAGAGCGAGCCGCCGCCCAGGTGAATCGCCCAGTTGACGGTGGCACCCGCGATCTTGTTGCCGAACGCGTCCGTCACCCGCGCCACCAAGGGCAGCGCCAGCACGCTCCCCGCCGCCCCGCTCTGGTTGGCGCCCGAATCGGCGACGATGAGGCTCGCCTTCGCCGGCACTGCCGTCGCGCTGAACGTGACGGCCCCGGGGCGCCCCACAAGACTGGCGCGCACCGAATCCGCCCCCACCAACGTGCCGAGGCTGAACGTGATCGTACGCTGGCCGGAGGCGTCGGTGGTCCCTGTGTCCGCGACAGGCACGCCGGGCGGACCAAACACCTGATTGAACGCCACCGTCGCGCCCTGCACCGGGTTGCTGAGCGAGTCGGTGACCTTCACGACGAACGGCTGCAGCGTACGGCCCACGGTGTCCGTTTGCAGGTCGCCCGACACGATCGCGATCGCCGCGGCCGCACCGGCGGTGCCGCGGACAAAGAACGAAATGGGCGAGCCGGCGAGGCCGCCCGGCGCGCTCGCCTGCACGGTGACGGAGCCGACGGCCGTCGGCGTCACGAAGACGCGCGCGTACCCGGCGCTGTCACTCAGGCCGCCGGCGAGCGCGAGCGAGGCCGATCCCGACACCACCGTCCAGGTGACGGTGTCACCCGCGAAGCCCGAGCCCAGCGCGTCGAGCACCCGGACCACGAGCGGCGTGGGAATGGCCACGCCCATCAGGACGCTCTGGCTGTCGCCACCCGCCTTCAGGAGCTGCACGGGCGGCGGCACGATGTGGATGCGGGTCGAGTCGCGCAGGTGCGTCGGCGTCTCCGCCACGAGCCACACGCTGTCCCGCACGGCGGCCGCCGCGGTGAACGTCCCGGTCAGGTAGGTGGGCAGGGCGATCTTGCCGCGCGTCGTGTCGCTCAGACGGTAGCCTACCGGCACGCCGGCAATGGGTTTATCGCTCGAATCGTAGACGATCGCGCGGAGGCCAATAGTCCGGCCCCCCACCATCAGCGTGTCGCGTGGGCTCACGCTCACCCGCGCCGCATTGGCGCCGGGACCCACGTAGACCGCGGTCATGACCGGCGCCGCGATCTTGCTCGCTGACAGCACGGCCGACCCCGTCGCCTGATACCACACGATGCCGGCGCCGTAGGTCGAGACGGCGATCGTGAACGTCTCAGGGTCGCGCTGCAGCTCGACCAGCAGGCGAATCATGAGCGAATCGCCGCCGATCGTGTCGCCGCGGACGTGTATGACGGTGTCGAGCGCCGGCGTTGCGTCGCCCAAGCGGGTGAGGACCACGCGGACGGAGTCGAGCGGCACGTCCGCCGCGCCCGTGCTCGTCATGGCGGCGAACGCACTCAGGTCGAGGCTGGTGCGGGCCATCCGGCCCGGCCCGGTGGCGGACTTATCCTGGCACGTCGCGAGCAGCAGGGCGAGCGAGCAGATGAGCGCGGCGCGGCCGGCGCGGAGGATCACGTCGCGGTTACCGATCGTACCGCAGGAAGGCGCGCAGATACGCCCCGCTCAAGGTGGCGAACCCCTTTGTCCGGACGTACACCCAGCCTTGGGCGTAGTGTCCCTCGATGCTCGCGGCGAGCCGATCGCTCACGGCGTAGCGTGCGGCCAAGCCCGCCCTATAGAGCCGGCCGCCGCGGTAATTCGCCGGGTTCCACTGCCGGAACGTCCCCAACGGCTCGAGCTGCAGTCCCGCCGCAACCGGCCAGGTCCACCGCCCTTCGAGATTGAAGACGTTCTCGCGGCTGTCGGGATTGGACGCACCGTTGGTGTCGCCCGCGGTGCGGAGGTAATCCCACACGGTGAGGCGCAGCGTGGAGCGCCCGATGACGCGCAGGTAGCCAGCATCGGTGATGAACCGCAGGCCCGGCGCGTATGTGGCCGAGCTGATCGTGCCGGTGCCGGTGAATTGGTCGTTCGAGAAGGTGCTCACCGTGAGACCGAGCAGCATGCGAGCGGACCCGCCCAGCAGCCGGTCGGCGCCTACACGACCGCGGATCTCGGCGCCCGGTTTGTAGGACAGCGACTGGTCGCTGAAGGGCGCGTACGAGCCCGCGTACCGCAGGCTCCCCGAGACACCGATGTTCCAGGCGCCCGCGGGGACCGCATACGCGCCGCCGGCGGTGACGCCGAACCCGGTGCCGAAGTTGGCGACGGGGAAGGACAGATAGTTCGACCCGACGGCGCCCGCCACGGTGAACTCACTCGTGGACACCGAGTGCATGCCGGTCGGCAGATTGAAGGACAGCGACGCCACCGCGCGGTCGCGCGCCAGGGTGTACAGCACCCGCAGCTCGGTGTCGGTGAAGCCCGAGAGCGACTGCTTCGGCCCGGCGGTGGTGGTGACGCTACCGCCCGCGACGTGAGTGGTGAAGTCCACAGAGATGCGCCGGCCGAGCGGTGCCACGGCGATCAGCGGAATGTTCCACTGCGAGGCCCGTTGCACCGCGATGCCCGGCTTGAACGAGTACGACTGGATCTCGAGACCGGTGAGACCGGTCCAGCGCGTGTACAGGGCGTCCGAGGCCTGCGCGGCGAGCGACGCACCCGAGAGAGCGCACACGGTGCCCGTGAGCCAGGCGAGGCGGCGCAGGCCCGGTCGTGCGGCGGTCACGGCTTCCTGATGATGATGATGAGAATGCCAATGATCGTCGCGTTGGGCGGGCCCTGACAGCCGGCGGCCTCGCAGATGCCGCTCGGACTGGTGGGCGGGAGAGTGAGGTTGATCGCCGCCGGGTTCAGTACCGTGAGGGCGCCGGCGCCGGTGGGCGTCGTGCCGTTGATCGCGCCGCGGAGCGCGTCACCGCCGCC
>JBGPOE010000052.1:0-17534 GCA_041487875.1 Gemmatimonadota bacterium
CCGAGATGGCGACTGCGCCGCCCGCCACGTACGCGAGCGCGTGCGCCACCGGATCGAGCGCCTCGCGGATGGCCCCGGCCGAGGGCGAGCGCCGCTTCACCTCGGCGATCAGGCCCACGGTGCCACCGCCGAACCCCAGGTCGAACGGCCGAGGAGCCGGCGCTGCCGCTGCCCGCCGTTCGAGGTCGCGGGCCCCAGGCCGCAATGCGTCTAGCCGCCGCCGCGTGGCCGCCAGGATCGTCGGGAGGGTCGGTGCAGGCATCCTTGCGTTCGGGGCGCTTTCGGGTAGATTAGGCTTCGGGGTATTTTCGGGAGATCCAATGCCGCTGACCCGCCGTCAACACGAGATCCTCGATCACATCGCGGGCTACATCGCCGACCACGGCTATGCCCCGAGCTTCGAGGAGATCGCCCAGAAATTCGGCTTCCAGTCGCTCGCCACGGTGCACGAGCACCTCACCAACCTCGAGCGCAAGGGCTACATCCACCGCAATCATAATGAGAGCCGCGGCATCGAGATCGTCCCGCCCAAGGGGCAGTCGGGCGCCACCGAAGTGCCGCTGCTCGGCTATGTGGCCGCGGGCGACCCGATCGAAGCGCTGACGGGCGCCGACACCGTGGCGGTCCCCGACGATCTGCTGCCGCGCCGGGGCCGCAGTTACGTCCTCAAGGTCCGCGGCCAATCGATGATCGACGAGCAGATCAAGGACGGCGACTACGTCGTCGTGCATGAGCGCAACACCGCCGACAACGGCCAGATGGTCATCGCCCAGGTCGCGGGCGCCGGCGCCACGGTCAAGCGCTACTATCGGGAGCCCGGCGGTTGGATCCGCCTGCAGCCCGCCAACCCCGCGATGTCGGCGCTGCGCATCAACGAGCGCGACGTGATCGTGCAGGGGACGGTGGTCGGCGTCATTCGGAAGTACTGACCCGCCGCAGCACCTCGAGCGCCCCACGCGCGGCACCCGCGGCGAGCGTTTCGCGCGCCAGCGCCACGCCTTCCTTATAACTGCGGGCCAGTCCCGCGACGTACAGTGCGGCCCCCGCGTTGAGGGCCACCGCTGCGGCGCCGGCCGCATCGCTGCGTCCGTCAGCCAGCAGCCGCTCCACCCGCGCTGCGTTCTCGTGCGGCTCCCCGCCCTTGAGCGCCGCGAGATCCGGCACTTCCAGCCCCAGCGGCGCCGGATCGAGCTGCCACGTGGTCACCCGCCCGTCGCGCACTTCCCAGACGTCCGTGATGCCGCGCGGCGAGATTTCATCCAGCCCGGCCCGGCCGTGCACCACCAAAGCGTGTTCCGCACCCAGCCGCAGCAGGGCACCCGCCAAGAGCGCGCCGCGGTCGCGATCGGCGACGCCCACCACTTGGCGCCGCACGCCGGCGGGGTTGGCGAGCGGGCCGAGCAGATTCATCACCGAGGGCACGCCCAGCTCCCGACGGACGGGGCCGACGTGTTTCATCGCGGGATGGTAGTTCGGTGCGAAGAGGAATGTGATGCGGGCCGCATCCAGCACGCGCTCGGCCGTCGTGGCGTCGAGGACGATCCGCACACCCAAGGCCTCGAGGACGTCGGCGGAGCCGCACTTGGAAGTGAAGGAGCGGTTCCCGTGCTTCGCAACCCGCCCGCCCGCCGCCGCGACGACGAACGCCGCCGCGGTCGAGATATTGAACGTGGACACCGAGCCGCCGCCCGTCCCGCACGTGTCCACCAAGTGGACGGGATCGGCCGCGATGCGCACCATCGCCTCGCGCAGCGCCCGGGCCGCGCCGGCCACCTCCTCGGGCGTCTCTCCCTTCACGCGCAACCCCACCAACAGGGCTGCCACCTGGATCGGCGAGGCTTCGCCCCGCATCACGGCGGCGAAGACGGCGGCCGCCAGGTCTTCGCTCAGGGACTCGTGATGCGCGAGCGCGGCGATGGCGCGCTGGAGCGGGGAGGCAGCGTCGGACATGGGGGAATCAGGGCCCGGCAAAGCTACCCCGAAAAATCGCCTTTTGTCAAACGCGACAACGAGTTGCGTGGCTTGAAACGACCCCCCGGATTCTCTATCTTTCGCCCGTGACGCACCGCCCCTGCCTGGCCGTGATTCAATACGACGGGGCGCGGTTCGTGGGCTGGCAGCGCCAGCCCGTCGGCCGATCGGTGCAAGCGGAGTTCGAGGCGGTCCTGGAGCGGTTGGCGGGCTGCCGCGTTCCCGCGACCGGCGCGGGCCGCACCGACAGCGGTGTGCATGCGCTGGGCCAGGGTGTGAGCTTCGTGCCGGGCGCGCGCTGGGACGGCGACACGGCGGCGCTGCGGCGCGCGTTGAACGCGCTGTTGCCGCGAGACATCTGGGTGGAGCGCGTGCACCCGATGCAGCCCGGGTTCCACGCGCGGCGCAGCGCCACGGCGCGGCGCTATCGCTATGTGATCGGCACGGACGACGGCAGCCGCTCGCCATTCCGCCGTCCGTACGAGTGGTCGCTCGGGCGGCCGCTCGCTGCCGCGGCGCTCGAGCGCGCGGCCGGTCAGCTCGCGGGCGAGCACGACTTTCGCGGCTTGGCGGCCGCGAGAGCAGCCTCCGATTACCGATGCCGCGTGGCGCTCGCCGAGTGGGCGCCGCGAGCGGACGGCGCGGGGGTGACATTCACGATTGAAGCCGATCGGTTTCTGCACCACATGGTGCGATTCCTCGTGGGCGCGATGGTGGACATCGCGCTCGGTCGGCGCCCCCCCGACGATTTCCCCCGTCTGCTCGCCGCGACCGACAATCAGGCGGCCAGCCCGCCCGCCCCGCCCCAGGGGTTGTACCTGGTAACGGTGCGCTATCCTCCGGAACTCTACGCCGAGGCGTGAGCCATGAAGTTTTTCCTCGACACCGCGAATCTGAAGGACATCAGCTGGGCCACGCAGGCGGGGCTGATCGACGGCATCACGACCAACCCGTCGTTGCTCGCCAAGGTGGCGAGCGATCTCGACCCCCGCGACGTTCTCAAGGAGATCTGCTCGCTGGTGGAAGGGCCGGTGTCGGCGGAGGTCGTGGCGGTCGAGGCGGACGCGATGGTGACCGAGGGGCGCGAGCTGGCCAAGATCGCCGACAACATCGTGGTGAAGATCCCGATGCTGGAGGACGGCATGATCGCCGTACGCCGCCTCACGAGCGAAGGCATCCGCACCAACGTCACCCTGTGCTTCTCGAGCGTGCAGTGCCTCGTCGCCGCCAAGGCGGGGGCCACCTACGTCAGCCCGTTCATCGGGCGCCTCGACGACGTGGGCCAGGAAGGCATGGACGTGATCCGGGAAGCCCGGGTGATCTTCGACAACTATCAGTTCGCGACCGAGATTCTGGCGGCCTCGCTGCGCCACCCGCGGCACGTGGCGGAAGCCGCGATGATCGGCGCCGACGTCGCCACGTTGCCGACCGACGTCCTGAAGAAGCTGCTGCATCATCCCTTGACCGATAAGGGGCTGGCGCAATTCCTCGCGGACTGGGGCACGCTCAAGGCCCCGGCGAAGGCCTCGGTGTGACCTGGGTATCGCCCCTCTCCGTTCGCTACGCCTCCCCGGCGATGCAATCGCTGTGGAGCGAGCGGCGCCGCATCGGTCTGTGGCGCCGTCTCTGGCTTGCCTTGATGGAAGCCGAGCGCGAGCTGGGGCTCGCGATTCCCGAGGACGCGGTCGCCCAGCTGCGCGCCCATCTCGACGACGCCGATCTCGACAGAGCGGCGGACTACGAGAAGCGCCTGCGCCACGACGTGATGGCGCACATCCATGCACTGGGCGATCAGGCCCCGGCCGCGCGCCCGTACCTGCACCTCGGCGCCACCAGCGCGTACGTGACCGACAACACCGACCTCCTGTTGATGCGCGAGGGCCTGCAAATCCTGTTGGGGCGCGTGGCCGCCGTGCTCGTGGCGCTCGGCAAGCTGGCGCGCCGCCACCGCGCGGTGCCCTGCCTCGCCTTCACGCACTTCCAGCCCGCCCAGCTCACCACCGTGGGCAAACGCATCACCTTGTGGATGGCCGATTTCGGACTTGACGCCGAGGAGCTGCTGCACCGCATCGCGACCATGCAGTTCCGTGGCGTGAAGGGAACGACGGGGACGCAGGCGAGCTTCCTGGAGTTGTTCGACGGCGACCACGAGAAGGTCCGCGAGCTGGACCGACGCGTATCGCGCAAAATGGGATTCCCACGCGTCTTTCCGGTCACGGGTCAGACCTACACGCGCAAGTTGGACGCCCAAGTGCTCGCCGCGCTGTCGGGCGTGGCGGCGGCCTCGGCCAAGTTCGCCACCGACCTGCGCCTGCTGCAGCACGAGGGCGAGGTGCTGGAGCCGTTCGAGAGCGAGCAGGTGGGCTCGTCGGCGATGCCCTACAAACGCAATCCGATGCGGGCCGAGCGGATGACGAGTCTGGCCCGGTACGTGATCGAGCTGGAGGGCAATGCGTGGCACACGGCGGCGACGCAGTGGCTCGAGCGCACCCTCGACGACAGCGCCAACCGCCGCCTGGTGCTACCGGAGGCGTTTCTGGCGACGGACGCGATTCTCGTGCTCGCCACGAACGTCGCGGCGGGCCTGGAGGTGCGCGAGCCCGTGATCGCGCGGCACGTGGCGGCGGCCCTGCCGTTTCTCGCCACCGAGCGCCTGCTGATGCGGGGGGTGAAGGCGGGCGGCGATCGCCAGACGCTGCACGAGGTGATTCGCGGACACAGCATGGCCGTCGCGCAAGCCGTGGCCGAGCGCGGCGCCGCCAACGACGTGTTGGAGCGGCTCGCGGCCGATCCCGCCTTTCAGGCGCTGCGCTTGAGTGTGACGGCGGCCGAGCTCGACCCCGCCGCCTACGTGGGGCGCGCGCCCGAGCAGGTGGACGAGTTCCTGGACCAGGTGATGCCTGAGCTGATGCGTGAAATCGAAGCGGTGGCCCCAGCCGCCGCCCCGGCGGAGGTGAACGTATGACCGCGCCCCTCGTGGCCAGCCGGCTGCCACTGCCGTTGCTGCGCCGCGGCAAAGTCCGCGAGGTGTACGAAGTCGACGCGGCCACGCTGCTGATGGTGGCGAGCGATCGCGTGAGCGCGTTCGACGTCGTCTTGAACGAGCCGGTGGCGCACAAGGGCGCCGTCCTGACCCAGCTCAGCCATTTCTGGTTCCAGCGGCTCGCCAGCGTGTGCCCGCACCACGAGCTGACCGCCGACGCGCGCGAGATCGCGCGCCGCGTGCCGGCGCTGGTCGGGCACGCGACGTCGCTCGCCGGGCGGGCCGTCCTGGTGCGTCGCACGACGCCGCTGCCGTTCGAGTGCGTGGTGCGCGGGTATCTCTCCGGCTCCGCCTGGGCCGAGTACCGGCAGTCGGGCACGCTTGCGGGCGAATCCCTGCCCGCGGGGCTCGTGGAGAGCGCCCGGCTCGAGCCGCCGATTTTCTCTCCCGCCACGAAGGCCGAGACGGGGCACGATGAGAACGTGACCTTCGGGCGCGTGATCCAGCAGCTCGGGCGCAGCGTGGCGGACCGGCTGCGCGAGACGAGTCTCGCCCTGTACGAAGCGGGGCGCGCCTACGCCGCCGAGCGCGGCATCATCATCGCCGACACCAAATTCGAATTCGGCATGTCGCCGGACGGCACGCTGTTGGTGATCGACGAGATTCTTACGCCGGACTCGTCCCGCTTCTGGCCGGCCGATCGCTACCAGCCCGGCAAGAGCCAGCCCAGCTTCGACAAGCAGCCGCTGCGTGACTACCTCGCCGACTTGAAGCGTCAGGGCAAGTGGAACGGCGATGCGCCGCCCCCGCCCCTGCCGGCGGAGGTCGTGGCGGCGACCAGCAGCCGTTATCTCGACGCGTACCGGCGCATCACGGGCCAGCCGTTGGCGGGGGCCCGGTGAGGGTGGCCCCCGAGGGGTGGCCCTTCATCGCGATCGCTTGGGCCCTCGCGGCCGTCGCGGTCTGGGCGGCGCTCAAATGCAGCCCGTGGTGGTGGGCGGCGGCCGTGCCGGTGCTCGCGCTGGCCATCTGGGTGGTGGCCTTCTTCCGCGACCCGGTGCGGACCGGGCCGCGGGGCGATGGGGTGGTGATTGCCCCTGCGGATGGGCACATCGTAAGCGTGGTGGAGGTGGACGAACCGGCGTACCTCAAGACCCGGGCGGTCCGGGTCAGTATCTTCATGAGTGTGTTCGACGTCCACGTGAACCGGTACCCTGTGAGCGGCACGATCGAGTACCTGCACTACAACGCGGGCCAGTTCCTGCACGCGGCGAGCGACAAGGCGAGCCTCGACAACGAGCAGTCGTCGGTGGGGCTGCGCGGTGCGCGCGGCCCGGTGCTGGTGCGTCAGATCGCCGGCATGATCGCGCGCCGCATCGTCACCGACGGCAAGGTGGGTGACCGCGTGACGCAGGCCGAGCGCCTCGGCATGATCCGGTTCGGGTCGCGGGTAGACGTGTTTCTGCCCGTCGCGAGCCGGCCGCGCGTGAGCGTGCGGGACGGCGACGTGGTGCGGGCGGGCGCCACCACCCTCGCGGAGCTCGCCCCATGAGGCCGCGCTTCCTCCCCCGGCCGAGCATGCGGCGCGTCGTCGTGGTGGTGCCGAGCCTGTTCACGTTGTTCAATCTGTTCTTCGGCATCTGGTCCATGGTGCTGGCGTCGCGCGGCGAGTTCTACCGCGCCAGCTGGTACATCGTGTTCGCGGGGATCCTCGACGTGCTGGATGGCCGGGTGGCGCGGCTGTCCAATACCGGCACGCGCTTCGGAGCGGAGCTCGACAGCCTGGTGGACATCGTGAGCTTCGGCGTGGCGCCGGCGTTCCTGATGTATCAGCTCGAGTTCGCTGGCGCGGGCCAGGCGGCGTGGATCTTCTGTTACTTCTACGTCATGGCGGCGGCGATCCGGCTGGCCCGCTTCAACATCACGCAGGCGGGCCGTCCGAAGACCCGCTTCGTGGGCCTGCCCTCGCCCGCGGCAGGGATGACGCTCGCGACGTACTACCCCTTCACGCAGACGGCGGTCTATCGCGTGACCCTGGGCGCGTGGCCGTGGCACGTGATTCTCACCTTCGTGATGATTTTCCTGACGATTCTGATGGTGAGCAACGTGCGCTACGCCACCGTGCCCAAGATCGGATTCCGCTCGGTGCGCGGCGTCATCGGCCTGCTGGTGGTTCTATCGGTGGTGGTGTTCGGCATCTGGCGTCACGACGTGTTCTTCTTCCCTCTGGGCATCGCGTACATGAGCTACGGCGTCTTGCGGGCGACCCTGCTCGGCTTCCTGGAGGGCGAGGACGAGAGCGAGGACGCCGACATCGCAGGTCCCATCGTGATCAGCGACGTGGAGCGGGTGGCGGACGCGTACGGCGCGCGCCGCCAGGGCATCCCGCCGCACACGCCCACGGACCCGGACCCGGGAGACGAGACGTGACCGCCTTCCGCGTGGAGGTGCGGGTGATGCCGCGAGCGACGCTGCTCGACCCCCAGGGCCAGGCAGTGCAGCACGCGCTGCACGCGCTCGGCTTCGGCGATATCGGGGCGGTGCGCGTGGGCAAGCATTTGGTGCTGCAGATCCAGGCCGCCACGCGCGATGAGGCGATGGCGCGCGTTACGGCAATGTGCGACCGCCTGCTCGCCAATCCGGTCACCGAGGACTATCACGTCGCGGTGGAGGCCGCGTGAGCCGCCGCGTGGCCGTGGTCGTCTTCCCCGGGTCCAACTGCGACGCCGACACGCTCGCCGCGGCACGGGCCGCCGGGTCCGACGCCTTTTACGTGTGGCACAAGGACAGCGACCTGCGGCAGGCCGACGTGGTGATCCTGCCTGGCGGCTTCAGCTACGGGGACTACCTGCGGTCCGGGGCGATCGCGCGCTTCTCGCCCGTGATGGCGGCGGTGGTGGCACACGCCCGGGCCGGTGGTGCGGTGCTCGGCATCTGCAACGGCTTCCAGATTCTGTGCGAAGCGGGCCTCCTTCCCGGCGGGCTGGTGCGTAACGCCCGGCTCAAATTCCTGTCGCGCCCCGTGTGGGTGCGGGTCGAGACGACGGATACGCCGTTCACACGCGCCTACGACGTGGGCGACGTGCTGGAGATCCCGGTCGCGCACGGCGACGGCCGTTACGCCGCCGACGAGCGCACGCTGGATGAGCTCGAAGCGGAGACCCGGGTGGTGTGGCGGTATGTGCGGGAGAACCCCAACGGTTCGGCCCGGGACATCGCCGGCATCTGCAATGCGACTCGCAATGTGGTCGGTATCATGCCTCACCCCGAGCGGCGCACTGAGGCGGCGCTGGGCGGCGAAGACGGCGCACGTGTCTTTCTCTCCATGGAGGCCCGGAATGCGACGCAGCACGCTGTGGGTGTGCGCGCTGGCAGCGATCGCCACCTTAGGGTGTGACAAGGTCAAGCCGATTGTAGACAGCATCAAGCAGAAACTGCCCGGCCACAAGACGCCGGCGACCGCCGTGCATCCGGCGGCGGATACCACCAAGGCGCTCGCAACGGCTCCCACCAAGGGCCAGCCCGGCGCGCCGCCGGTGCAGCATCCCAAGCCGCCGGTCGTGGTATCGTCGGTGCCGGTCGAGGACAAGCCGTACAGCTCGCAGGACACTGGCACGGTGGACCCCGGCATGGCGGAGCGTGACGTGTACTCCCAATGGGGCCCGCCGATGGACGTCCGCCGCATGGGCGAGTTCACCTACATCTTCTATCCCAACGGCTGCGAGCGCACCTGCGGCACGGCGGACGTGGTGATTCTGCAGAACGACAAGGTGGTGGACGCGATCGTGCGGTGGGATGGTCACCATTACAGCGGGCAGTCGTCGTCGCCAGTCTCGACCCCAGCGGGCGGCCGCAAACCTACGCCCTAGAACCCCTGAGGAGCGATGCCGGACAAGCCGAGCAAGAACGAGGAGGAGTACTTCGCGCGGCGCGACGCCGAGCTGCTGCGGCAGCAGCGCGGCACGGCCGAGCGGGCGGCGGCCGAGGCGGAGCGCAAGTCGCACTTCATGAAGTGCCCCAAGTGCGGCTACGACCTGATCACGAACGATTGGGACGGCATTCAGATCGACCAGTGCACCCATTGCCACGGCGTCTGGCTCGATGCCGATGAAGCCGACGCGCTCTTGAAGCATCCGCATCCGAACATCATGGCGCGGGTGTTCCGCGCCGTGCTGCGCGGAGTGTCCGGCGCCAAGGCGTCGGACGCGTGACCGCCGTCTCCCTCGCCCTCGCCCAGGAGCACGGCCTCACGGAGCAGGAGTACCAACGGATCCTCGCCATGCTCGGGCGCACGCCCACCTATCCCGAACTGGGCATCTTCTCCGCGCTGTGGAGCGAGCACTGCTCCTACAAGCATTCCAAGCCTGTCCTCAAGACCTTCCCGACCACCGGCCCGCAGGTGGTCCAGGGCCCCGGTGAAAATGCGGGCGTCCTGCGTCTCCCCAACGGCTGGGCGGTGGCCTTCAAGATCGAGTCGCACAACCACCCGTCGGCGGTCGAGCCCTATCAGGGAGCGGCCACCGGCGCGGGCGGCATCCTGCGCGACGTGTTCACGATGGGCGCGCGGCCCGTGGCGCTCCTCAACAGCCTGCGGTTCGGTCCTTTGGACGATGCCCGCAACCGCTACCTCTTCGGCGGCGTGGTGAAAGGCATCGGCGACTACGGCAACTGCGTGGGCGTCCCCACGCTGGGGGGCGAGGTCGACTTTCTGCCGGGCTACGCGGGTAATCCGTTGGTGAATGCGATGTGCGTGGGCCTGCTGCGCGAGCGCGATCTCATCACCGCGGCGGCCAAGGGCGTGGGGAACGTGCTGCTCGCCGTGGGCGCTCGCACCGGACGCGACGGCATCCACGGCGCGAGCTTCGCGTCGGAAGAGCTGACGCGCGAGAGCGAGCAACGCCGCCCGCAGGTGCAAGTGGGCGATCCGTTCACTGAGAAATTGCTGCTCGAGGCGAGCCTGGAGCTGATCGCCTCGGGCCACATCGTGGCGATTCAGGACATGGGCGCGGCCGGGCTCACGTCCTCCTCGGCTGAGATGGCGGCGCGCGGCGGCGTGGGGGTGGAGATCGACCTCTCGCTCGTGCCGACCCGCGAGCCCGGGATGACGCCGTACGAGATCCTGCTGTCGGAGTCCCAGGAGCGGATGCTGGTGGTGGCCAAGGCCGACCGCGTGCCGCAGGTGCAGGCGATCGCCGCCAAGTGGGAGCTGGCGGCGACCCCCATCGGACGCGTCACGAGCGACGGGATGTATCGCTGCACCTGGGGCAAGGAAGTCGTGGTCGAAATCCCCGGCCAGCGCCTGGTCGATGATGCGCCCGTATACGAGCCCGAAGCTCGGGAAGACGAAGCGGTGGCCAAACTGCGCGCCACGACGCCCGCTCACCACTCACCGCTCGCGCCGCAAGCCGCCCTGCTCCGCCTGCTCGACCATCCACCGCTGGCGTCGAAACGCTGGGTCTACGAGCAGTACGACTCCACCGTGCAGGCGGCGACCGTGATCGCTCCGGGTGGCGACGCGGGGGTGCTGCGCGTGCGGGGCGAGACGTTCGGGCTGGCGGTGAAGACCGACTGCAACGCGCGCTATGTGGCGCTCGATCCCTACGAGGGCGGCAAGGCGGCCGTGGCCGAGGCGGCGCGCAACGTCGCCTGCACCGGCGCCCGCCCCCTCGGCATCACCGACTGCCTCAACTTCGGGAATCCCGAGCGGCCGGCGGTGTTCTACCAGTTCCGGGAGGCGTGTCGCGGCATCGCCGACGCGTGCCGCGCGCTGGGGACGCCGGTCACAGGTGGCAACGTGTCCTTCTATAATGAAAGCCCCAGCGGAGCCGTGCCGCCCACGCCGGTGGTCGGTATGGTCGGGCTACTGGCGCGCGTGGACCGCGCGGTGCCGAGCCACGCGCAGCGCGCGGGCGACGCGCTGCTCCTGCTGGGCGATACGCGCCCGGAACTCGGCGGCTCGGCGTACTGGGAGGCCTGTCTCGGCTTCAGCGGCGGGCAACCACCGCTGGTGGACTTGGAGCGCGAGCGCGCCCTCGTCGAGCTGCTCGTGACTGCCGCCGAGCGCGGCCTGCTGCATTCGGCGCACGATTGCTCGGATGGCGGGCTGGGGGTTGCGCTCGCCGAGGTCGCCATGGGCGGCGCGTACGCGGAGACGGGATTCGGGATGGACATCGATCTCCGTGCGTACTGCCCCGCGCTCCCTGCTCCCGAGCTGCTGTTCAGCGAATCCCACGGCCGCGCGGTGATCACGTGCCCGCCCGAGCGCGCGGCGGCCCTCACGGCGCTGGCGCAGGAGCTGGGCGTACGGTCGCACCACGCGGGAAGGGTGGGGCCGCGGGGCGGCGCCGTGCGGGTGCGCCTGCGGGACGCGAGCCTCGACATCTCCGTCGACCGGCTGCGCGACGTATATTTCTCGGGCGTTCCCCGTCGCATGGGAGACTAGCGGTCAGATGTGCGGTATCATCGGCGTTTCCGGCGTTCCCGACGCGGCCCGCGTCGCGTACCTCGGGCTCTACAGCCTGCAGCACCGGGGTCAGGAGTCGGCGGGGATCGTGGCCGTGGACGGCACCGGGGTTGCCCGCTCGCATCGCGGTATGGGGCTCGTGGCCGACATCTTCAGCGAGGCCGTGTTGGCTGACCTCCCGGGCGACATCGCGATCGGCCACACGCGTTACTCCACGGCCGGCTCCTCCGTGCTCGCCAACGCCCAGCCGATGCTCGCCCGCTACCGCGAAGGTCCCCTGGCCCTGGCGCACAACGGCAATCTGACCAATGCCGGCCCACTGCGCGCCGATCTGGTCGATAAGGGATCGATCTTCCAAACGACATCCGACAGTGAAGTGCTGGTGCACCTGATCGCGCGCTCGGAGGCGCGCGAACCCGAGGACCAGCTGCTCGACGCCTTTGAACGCGTCGAAGGTGCGTACTCCTTGGTGATGACCATCGGTCGCACGCTATACGCCGTGGTGGATGCGCGCGGCTTCCGGCCGCTGTGGCTGGGCCGGCTGGGCCAGGGTCTCGTCGTGGCCTCGGAGACATGCGCGCTCGACCTGATCGGAGCGACGGTGGTGCGGGAGCTGCAACCCGGCGACTTCCTGCGGATTCAGGATGGCAAGGTCGAAACGCTGCCGCCGCTCGCCCCCAAGCAGCATCGCCGCTGCGTGTTCGAGCTGGTGTACTTCTCGCGGCCCGACAGCACGATCTTCGGCCGCTCGGTGGACCGGGTGCGGCGCGCGCTGGGCCGTGAGCTCGCCAAGGAGCACCCCGCACCAGGCACCGATTGCGTGTTCTCGGTGCCCGACTCGTCCAATGCGATGGCGCTGGGGTTCGCCGAGCAAGCAGGGCTGAAGCTGGAGCATGCGTTGATCCGCAACCATTACGTCGGCCGCACGTTCATCAACCCGACCCAAGCGGGGCGCAATTCCAAGGTCAAGATCAAGTTCAACCCGGTGCGCGAGGTGCTGGCGGGCAAGAAGGTCGTCGTGGTGGACGATTCGCTCGTGCGCGGCACGACGAGCAAGGGGCTTGTACAGATGATCCGCCAGGCGGGCGCGAAAGAAGTGCACTTCCGGGTCGCATCGGCCCCGATCACCGGCCCCTGCTACTACGGCATCGACACACCGACCAAAGCGGAGCTGATCGCGGCGAATCATTCGCTCGAAGAGATCCGCCAGCACTTGGGCGTGGAGACGCTGGGGTATCTGTCGCTCGCCGGCATGCTGCGCGCCGCGGGCGGCGACCCGGCGGAGTTCTGCCACGCCTGCTTCTCGGGCCAGTACCCGACCGAGATCCCCGACGATTCGGCCCGCGGCCGCCAGAACCTCCCGCTCGTCACGGCCCTGCCCGTCTAAGTCTCATGCCGTCCGTCGAGCGGTCCGTCTATTACTTCGGCCCCGGCCGCGCCGACGGCTCGGCCGCCATGCGAGACATCCTCGGCGGCAAGGGCGCCGGGCTCGCCGAGATGGCGAACCTCGGCCTCCCCGTCCCGCCCGGCTTCACCCTCTCCGCCCAGCTCTGCATCCATTATCTCGAAGCCGGCACGTTCCCCGATCATCTTCGCGAAGAGGTCGGCCGGCATCTGAAGCAGGTGGAGAAGGCGACCGGCAAGAAGCTCGGCGACGCCAAGGCGCCCCTGCTCGTCTCGGTGCGGTCAGGCGCCGCCGTCTCGATGCCCGGCATGATGGAGACGATCCTGAACCTCGGCCTGAACGATCAGACCGTGCAGGGCCTGATCGCCGCCACCAAGAATCCCCGGTTCGCCTACGATTCCTACCGCCGCTTTGTCCAGATGTACGGCGACGTGGTGTTCGACCTGGGCAAAGAGCCGTTCGCGGAGGTGCTGGAAGAATTCAAGCGCCGCCGTAAGGCGAAGCGCGATATCGATCTTCCCGCCGACGATCTCAAGGCCCTGGCGGACGAGTTCAAGGCGATCATCCGGGCCAAGACGAGCGTCGCCTTTCCGGAGGACCCCACCGCGCAGCTCTGGGGCGCGATCGAGGCGGTGTTCAAGAGCTGGCGCACGCGCCGCGCCGTGGACTATCGCCGCGTGAACGGCATCCCCGACGATCTCGGCACCGCCGTGAACGTCATGGCGATGGTCTACGGCAACATGGGCGACGACTGCGGCACGGGCGTCGCCTTCACGCGCGACTGCCGCACCGGCGAACGCGTACTGAACGGCGACTATCTCACGAACGCCCAGGGCGAGGACGTCGTGTCCGGCGCGCGCACGCCTGAGTCCATCGCCCGGATGAAGCGCGGCAAGCTCACAAAGATCTATAAAGAGCTCGAGCGCATCGCCACGAAGCTCGAGCGCCACTTCAAGGACGTGCAGGACATCGAATTCACTTTCGAATACGGCAAGTTGTACATGCTGCAGACACGGCGCGCGCAGCGCACGGGACTCGCGGCCGTCACCAGCGCGGTAGAGATGGCGGACGAGGGGCTCATCTCACGCGACGAGGCGGTCCAGCGCGTGCCGCCGCAGGATCTCGACCAGCTGTTCCACCCGATGGTGGATCCCAAGGCGGCGGTGACGCTCATCGCCAAGGGCCTGCCCGCCTCCCCCGGCGCGGCGATGGGTGAGACGGTCTTCGACGCCGACGAAGCGGAAGCGCTCGCCAAGAAGGGGCACAAGGTGATCCTCGTTCGCCCCGAGACGAGCCCGGAAGACTTTCACGGCATCGTGGCGGCGCAGGCGGTCCTTACGGCCCGCGGCGGCATGACGAGCCACGCGGCCGTGGTGGCGCGCGGCATGGGCAAGACCTGCGTCGTCGGGGCCAAGGACATCGAGGTGGATCCCGCGGCCGGCCGGTTCCGCGCCAATGGACGCGTGGTGAAGAAGGGCCAGGTGATCACCGTCGACGGGACGAGCGGCCGCGTCATCCTGGGGGCCGCCAAGCTCGTCTTGCCCAAGATCGGCGCGCATTACGCGAAGCTCATGAGCTGGGCCGACGCGCGGCGCCGGCTGCGGGTGCGCGCCAACGCCGACACACCGGCCGACGCGCGCCGCGCCCGCGAGTTCGGCGCCGAGGGCATCGGCCTGTGCCGCACCGAACACATGTTCTTTCAAGGGGAGCGCATCACGGCGATGCGCGAGATGATCGTCGCCACCGACGTGACCGGCCGCCGCCAGGCGCTCGCCCAGCTGCTGCCGATGCAACGCGCCGATTTTGAAGGCATGTTCGAGGCGATGGCGGGCTTCCCCGTCACCATCCGCCTGCTCGATCCGCCGCTGCACGAGTTCCTGCCGCACACCCGGGAGGAAATCGCCCAGCTCGCCAAGGCGATGGGCCTGCCGCCCGCGCGGCTCAAGCGCACCGTCGATTCGCTGGTCGAGGTGAACCCGATGCTGGGGCATCGCGGCTGCCGGTTAGGGATCACGTACCCGGAAATCACCGAGATGCAGGCGCGGGCGATCTTCGAAGCCGCGTGTCGAGTCGTCTCGCGGGGGAAGAAAGTCAACGTCGAGGTGATGGTGCCGCTGGTCGCGACCGCGGAGGAGCTGGTGCGCCAGGCGGAGATCATCCGGCGCGTGGCGCAGGAGGTGTTTCATCACGAAGGCCGGGCCGTGCCCTTCCTCGTGGGGACGATGATCGAGCTGCCGCGCGCGGCGCTCACGGCGGATGAGATCGCGCGCGTGGCCGAGTTCTTTTCGTTCGGCACCAACGACCTCACGCAGACCACCTTCGGCCTGTCGCGCGACGACGCCGGGCGCTTCCTGCCGTTCTACGTGGAGGCGGGCATCCTGCCGGCCGACCCGTTCCAGGTGCTGGACCAGGACGGCGTGGGCAAGTTGATCACGATGGCCGTGCGGCTAGGGCGCAGTACCCGGCCCGAGCTGAAGGTGGGGATCTGCGGGGAGCACGGCGGCGAGCCCAGCTCGGTGAAGTTCTGCCACCACGCCGGACTCAACTACGTGTCATGCTCCCCGTTCCGCGTGCCGATCGCCCGCCTCGCCGCGGCGCAGGCGGCCCTCGAGGAGGCGGGCGTCATCAACCGAACGCGGGCGACCGTTTAACCGCGCCGCAGCCCCGCCAGAGCCGCCGACACCAGCAACACGACGAGGAACTGGATGATGGCCGCCGTGTAGGCGCTGCCCTTCGACAGTTTGTGGGTGATGGCCACGCCGGTAGCCGTGAGGAACACCCCGTAGATCGTAAACGGATTTATCCCCCGTAACAGCGCCAGCATGAACCCCTTCGCACCGGGAGCCAGCAGGTCCAAACCGAGCGCGGGCTGCAGGTCCTCCATCGAGCTGATCGAACCGGTTCCTTTGGTCATCAGGACGATCACGCCGACGGCCGAGAGCAAGAGGAATGCGATGGACGCGTAGGTCGAAACGGAGAGCAAGGTGGAGAACTTGCCCTCGCCACCCACGACCGAGACCACGACCCACAGCAGGAGCGCATTCAGCAGCAGAATGATGGCGAAGACGATCGGGACGAAGATCATGCCGATCGGCGCGAAGCTCATGGCGCGCTGCTGCATTTCGGGCGTCATGGCGGGGTTCTGCGCGAACTGCACGGCCATGGCAGCCTTGGTGTAGGGCAGCTGCAGGCCCGCGAACACGATCGCGATAACGGCGACCAGGAGAAATGGCTGCCAGAAACGCGGCTTCTCGGCCACCCGCGCGAACACTGCGCCAGGCTCCCACAGCACACGGAATAGATCTAACGCAGCACCCATCACGCCTCCCAGTCGAGAGTTTGCCGTCAGGGATGGTTCGACGGCGCCCTAATATAGCGTTTCAGCGTGAAAGCGCTCACCCCTCGATCTTGTAGATCTCGCGCCGGCCGTGGTCCACGAGGTCGTGGTAGCCCTTCATCAGGTTCTCCATCTCTTTCGCGTCCTCTTTGTTCAGTCCGCCGCCGCTTGCCATCATCCGCTCGAACTCCTCCATGCTCGCCACTTCCATCTCGCCGACGAGCATCCAGTAGCGCTCGGCGGAGAAGTCGGTCATGATGCGCATCGTCGGCATACCGGCCTTCTTGCTGAGCTTGTTCATGGCGAGAAACTTCTCGACCAGTGGGCGCACTTTTCCGGGCTTGCAGTAGAAGACTTCGCGCACGAGCAGCATGGGCTCTCCGAGGGTTGGGGTTGTGTTAGAAGGCCTGGGCCAAGAATACCAGCGCCCGCATAGGAAGACGCAGCGGCGCGGTACCGCCCTCCGCCGCCAAGGCGGCGGCGACGGCGCCCACGATCTCCTCCGCCGGCGCAGTCGCCCGCTCCGCCACATCGAGCAGAACCGGGTTCCCCGTCACCAGGCCGCGTGCCGCGTCCTGCGCCGACGGACTGCGTGCCTCCAGCTCCACCTGGTCGCAGGAGACGACGTTCAAGCGGGCCGCCCGCAGCAAGCCGCGAATGGTGGGCACATCGTGGAAGCCGAATGGCACGTCGTAGAACGTGGGCGGATCGCTCGTGAAATAGCGGGCGATGGTATTCCGCGCGATCCGGCCGAAGGAGTTCTCCTCGAGCGAGAGCCACACGTTGAAGGCAAACAGGCCGTGGGGCTTGAGCACTCGGCGCACCTCGCCGAACGCGCGGGCCTTGTCGGGCACGAACATGAGGCCAAACTGGCACGCGACCGCGTCAAAGGCGGCACCCGGAAAGGGCAACGCTGCGGCGTCCGCCGGCTGCCAGGTGATCCCCGAGACCGGCACCTTGCCGCGGGCGTAGGCCAACATCGGTTCGTTGAGGTCGGTGGCGGTCAGACTGGCCGTCACCGGCAACGCCCGCCGCAGCCGCGCCGTCAGGATCCCCGTCCCGCACGCCAGCTCCAACACGGCCGCGGTGCCCGGGACCACGAGCCGGGCCGTGAGATCCTCGGCGTACGGCTCGAACAACATCGGGCCGAGGAAGCGATCGTACGCGGCGGGAATGGAGCCGGTGAACTGCGCACTACGATCCGTCACGGCGTGAGGGCCGCCCGGTGCCGGTCCAGCCACCACGCCCACACCACCATCACCACGCTCATGCTGATCGCCACCCACCCCAGCGCCGACACACTCGGCGGCGGCGGGCTCACCAGTTGGCTCAGATAGGCCACTACGAGGAGCGCGACATATCCCCACCACGCCCA
>JBGPOE010000053.1:0-17285 GCA_041487875.1 Gemmatimonadota bacterium
CACCAGCGGGCTGCCGCACGTCGGGCAGCGCTCCTGGTCGAGCTTGGAGAGGTCGTGCACCTCGTGCAGGATCGACGGAATGTCCACCGCGCCGAGTGCCGTCGCGAACGGGCCCCAAAAGTCGCCCAGCACCTGCTGCCAGGCGAGATCGCCTTCCTCCACCTTGTCGAGCTCGTTTTCCATCTGCGCCGTGAACCCCACGTTGAACACCTCGGGGAAGCAGCGGCGCATCACCTTCCAGACTTTCTCGCCCAGCGGCGTGGGCGAGAAGCGCCGGTCCTTGGTGGTGGCGTACCAGCGGTCCTGCAGCGTCGAGATGATGCTGGCGTAGGTGGACGGCCGGCCGATGCCCTTCTCCTCCAGGGCCTTCACCAGGCTCGCCTGGCTGTAGCGCGGCGGCGGCTCGGTAAAGTGCTGGTTCGGCGTCACCTGCTTGAGCGTCGCCACGTCGCCCTCGGCGAGGGGCGGGATCGGCGCCAGATCTTCGGGATCCTTCGCGTCCTCCGCTTCGTGGGCCTCGTGGAACAGCACGCGGTAGCCGTCGAACAGCACGCGCGACCCGGTGGCGCGGAACAGGAAGCGGCCCAAGTCGAAGTCCACTGTGGTGGTCTCGTACTCGGACGGCGTCATTTGCGACGCCACGAACCGCCGCCAGATCAGCTGGTACAGCTTGAACTGGTCGGGCTCGAGCTGGCGCTTCAGCGCCTCCGGCCGGCGCGTGACCTCGGTGGGGCGGACCGCCTCGTGCGCGTCCTGCACCCGGGCCGCGCCGCGGCCGCTCTTGTGCTGGTTGGCGACGGCCGGCAGGTACCGCGCGTCGAAGTTCGCAGCGATGAAGTCCCGCAGCTGCGCCAGCGCGCTGTCGGCCACGCGCACCGAGTCGGTGCGCATGTAGGTGATCAGGCCGACGGGGCCCTCGTCGCCCAGCTCCACGCCTTCGTACAGCTGTTGCGCGGCGCGCATCGTGCGCCGCGCCGAGAAGCCGAGCTGCTTCGCGGCTTCCTGCTGCAACGTGCTGGTCGTGAACGGCGCCGGCGCGCCCTTCTTGCGGGTGCCGGTGCGGACGCTCGTGACCTTGAAGGGCAGCCGGCCCACCTCGTTCGCAATCGCGCGGGCGGTGGTACCGTCCTTGATCTCAGGCTTCAAGCCGTCGAGCTTGTGCAGCCGAGCCTGGAACACCTGGCCGTCCTTCTCGAGATCGGCCTCGATCGTCCAGTACTCCTGCGGCACGAACTTGCGGATCTCTTCCTCGCGCTCGCAGATCAGGCGCAGCGCCACGGTCTGCACCCGGCCGGCCGAGAGACCCGACTTCACGCTCTTCCACAGGAGCGGCGAGGCCTTGTAGCCCACCAGCCGGTCGAGGATGCGTCGCGCCTGCTGTGCGTCCACCTTACGCTGATCGATGTCGAGCGGGTGCGCGATCGCCAGCGCCACCGCGTCCTTGGTGATCTCGTGAAACAGCACGCGGCGGACCTTGCCGCCGTTGCCAAGCTGCGAAGCGACGTGCCACGCGATCGCCTCGCCCTCGCGGTCGGGGTCCGTCGCGATCAGGACGCGGGCCGCCTGCTTCGCCGCCTTCTTGATCTCGGCGAGCGTCTTGGCCTTCTCTTTGATGGTGACGTACTTGGGCGCGAAGCCGTGCTCGACGTCCACGCCCAGCTCGCGCTTGGGCAGGTCGCGCACGTGCCCCACCGTGGCCTTCACGGTGTAGCCTTTGCCCAGGTATTTGCCGATGGTCTTCGCTTTGGTGGGCGACTCGACGATCACCAGCGACCCGCCCTTGGTCCCGCCTTCGGCCTGGACCTCCGGCTCGACCGGCGCCGCCGCCGCGCGCTTGGCGCGGGTCTTGGGCGCGGCTTTTTCCGCAGTCGCCTCTTGTGACGTCGCTTTCTTTCGCGTCGCCTTTTTTAGCGTCGCCTTTTTGGGCGCCGCCTTTTTCTTTTTCACAACGCGCTTCTTAGCAGCCACGCTTCAACCTTTCGTCAACGGCGACGGGGTGCATCTTCACCACCCCGCCCCCTGCCGCGCAAGTCGGACCACCTCCGCCGCCACCACCTGCGGCGTCTTGCGGTCGGTTTCCACCCTGGCGTCCGCCTTGAGATAAAACGGCTCACGCTCCTTGATCAGGTCCCGCATCCGCTGCACCGGGTCCTCACCCATTAACAACGGGCGGGTTCCCGTGGGGACCGCGCGCTCCGATGCGGTATCGGCCCGGGTCTTGAGATACACGAAGTAACACGCGGCTTTGTGCGCCTCGAGCACGCCCGGCTGGGCCGCCCACCCGCCCCCCGGCGCGATCACGGCCGGCTGGTTCGCCACCGCCGCGTCCATCTCCTTGCTCTCCATCTCGCGGAACACCTGCTCGCCCTTCTCGGCGAAGATCAGCGAGATGGGGCGGCCTTCCTTGCGGAGCAGGATCGCGTCAATGTCCACGAACCCCGCCTTGAGCTCCTCGGCCACCAGCCGCCCCACGGTGGTCTTGCCGGAGCCCGGCAACCCGATCAGCACCACGTGCCTCTTGCCGTTCATGACGCGGCCCCTTTGGGCGTGCGGGCGCGCACCTGCGCCGCGTAGCCCTCGTAGTTGCGCTTCATTTCGCTCAGCGCGTCGCCGCCGAACTTCTCGATCATCGCCTGCGCCAGCACCAACGCCAACATGCCTTCGGCAATGACCCCCATCGCGGGCACGGCGGTCACGTCGGACCGCTCCGACTGCGCCTGCGCCGGCGCGCCCGTCTTCAAATCCACCGTCTTGAGCGGCGACATCAGCGTGGCGATCGGCTTCATCGCCACCCGCGCCACGAGGATCTCACCCGTCGTCATCCCGCCCTCCGTGCCGCCCGCGCGGTTCGTGGCGCGCGCGAACCCGGGCAGGATCTCGTCGTGCACTTCCGAGCCCTTGCGGCGCGCCGCCTCGAAACCGAGCCCCAGCTCCACGCCCTTCACCGCGGGGATCGACATCAGCGCCTGCGCGATCCGGCCGTCGAGCTTCGTGTCCCACGAGACGTGCGAGCCGAGCCCCACCGGCACGCCCAGCGCCAGCACTTCGACCACGCCGCCCAGCGTGTCGCCCGCCGCCTTCGCGGCGTCGATCCGCGCGATGATCTCCTTCTCCGCGGCGGGATCGAGGCAGCGCACCGGGCTCGCGTCGGCGGCCTGATTGAGAGGATGGGGGACAGGGGAAGGGGGACGGGCCACTACCCCGCCCAACTCCGCCACGTGGCTCCCGATCTCGATGCCGAATTGCTCGAGCAACAGTTTGCACACTGCGCCGCAGGCGACCCGTGCCGCGGTCTCGCGCGCGCTCGCGCGCTCGAGGATGTCGCGCGCGTCGGCGCGGTCGTACTTGATGGACCCGGCGAGATCGGCGTGGCCGGGCCGGGGCCGCGTCACCTGGCGCCGCCGCTCCGCGCCCGGCGCGTCCGCCTCGGCCGCCATCACGTCCTGCCAGTGCTCCCAGTCGCGGTTCCAGATCAGCATCGCGATGGGCGAGCCCAGCGTTTCGCCGTTGCGCACCCCGGCGAGCCACTGGATCTGGTCCGCCTCGATCTTCATGCGCGCGCCGCGGCCGTACCCGCCCATGCGGCGCTTCAGCTCGGCGTTCACCCGCTCGGCCGACACGGGCAGCCCCGCCGGCATCCCCTCGAGGACGCCCACCAGGCCCCGTCCGTGCGATTCCCCCGCCGTGGTGAACCGGAACGTCACCGTCGCTCCCGCTCTCCTATTTGAGAACCCGCTGCACTGTGTCGTGCGGCTGGCGTGGTGGCGCCGGGCGCGTTCACGCGAGGGCGCTTCGGCGGCGCATCGATAGCGGCGCCCTCGCCACCACCCCAGCCACACGCGAGTTGTGCATACTGTCCTTAACAGGCGAGCCCGACCGGGGTCGGGCTCGCCGCGTTCCGCACCCCCGGCCCGCAGGCACCGGTGGTCAGGGAGTTCCCCCACCCACGCGCCGCGGGGCGGGGTTCGGATTGGCGATGACCGGCAGCTCGACCATGACCAGCCCCTTACTCGTGACGCCAAACAGCCACTGGCGTGTGCCGGCAGCGTTGCGGGCCACGCGTAGCGGACCGATGATCGGGTCGCGCACGGTGATCAAGCCAATCTGCCCGTAGAAGAAGGTGTCCCACACGTCGATATTGCCGTCGGGGCGCGCCGAGAAGGCGATGCGGTCGTTGGGGTTCCCGCCGCCGCCGAACGCGGGCGTGCCGGGGCTCCCCGCTGCGAACGCGTGCTTGTAGTTCATGTCCATCCCGAAGGCCCCGGTCGGCGCCGGCGACGTGCCCTTCAGACGCAGCCCCTCGTCCAGATAGTAGATCGAGTCGGCCCGCACGAGGTTCGTCGCGCCGTTGAAATTCGTCGCGATCGAATGGACCTTCACGCCCGTGTTGCTGATGAAGTCGCTGACGTCGATCGCCGGCGTCATGCCGACGTCGCGATCGTTCTCGCCCGCGTCGCCGGTGATGGCGAGCGCGTCGGTAGCGCACGCCGTCGCCGTGCTGGCGCCGTGCAGCAGCGCCCCCAAGGTCGAGTAGCCCATGACCCGCGCGAACGCCGTGCTGATGTTGCCGCCCTCGCCCACGAACGCGTGGGTGAAGTTCCCCGAGTTGCGGACGAAGGTGGAGTCGCCGAGGCCAAAGGCCGACAGCTGGACCATGACCCCCGCGCACGCCGTGAGGACCACCTTCTGCTGATTGTACGGCCGGCCGCGCCGCATCTCGATACGCAGGGTGTCCTTGCTGGTGCTCGAAAGCGTGCTGTCGCCCGCCAGCTCCCAGAACAGGTGGCTGTAGAGCTGGGTGGTGTCCAGTGTGTTCTTGAGCTTCTCCATCCGCAGCGTGGCCCGGCCGTTGAACGGCGACGAGCTGCTCAGCGTCGGCGTCGTCGAATAGATCGCGAAGATCGAATCGGCAGCGCACGCCGGCGAGCCGGCGGTGCGGCACACCGTGGCCAGATACTGCGGCCGGTCGGAGACATCGTAGACGATGATCTCCGCGCGCAACGGGTTCGTGAGGACCCGGTACGTCTCGATGAGGAAGTCGGGCAGGTCCTGGCGCCACACCAGCCGGCGCACGCCGGGGCGGACGTCGATGATCGACAGCTCGGTGCCGCCCGAATTGGCCACCACGATCGAGTCGCCGTAGTTGCCGAGTGTGTCGCGCGGCCACAAGGCGATGCCCCACGGCTGCGGGCCCGCGGTCGGAATGCCGGTCGCCACGAAGGAGGTGTTGGCAACCTGGAAGACTTCGATGCGCGACAGCGACGGGTTCGTGAGATACAGGGTGCTGTCGTTGCCGTTGAAGATCGCGTCGGCGATGCTCCCGCCGGCCGGCAGCGCCACCGTGATCCCCGCGACGACGACCACGGTGTCGATGAACGCGTTGGTCGCCCGGCCCGGTCCACCCAGGCCCGCGACCGCCGCCAGCCCCGCCACGGGGGCGGGAGCGGTCGGCAGCAACGTGGACGTGTTCGTGTAGGAGCAGTTGCGCGCGACGGCGCCGTCGCAGGCATAGCCCCGGACGATGATCGAGTGCGGCAGGTTCGGCAGCAGCGCGCCGAGGCCCAGACTGAACCGCCGCGTGACGTCGGTCAGGTTGCCCGCGGCCACGTTCACCGTATCGAACCGCAGCAGCACGTTGCCGGTGTCGACGCGGAAGCCGATGTACGAAATCGGGCTGGCGTCGGTGGCGCGGACGGTGACCGTGTCGTCCACCTCGACGCGCGAGGCGATCGAGTGGTCGACGAGCGGCTTGGTGGTGTCGTTCGCCGCCGACTGAATGGTCACGGTCACGACGTTCGTCGTGCCGCGCCGGCCCGCCGAGTCCTCCGCGAAACCCACGACATTGAACGTCCCGACGAGGGGGACGACGACCAGCGTGTCGACATAAGTCACCGAGTCCGCGAACGGCGCGGTGAAGATGATCGAATCGCCGGGGGGCGTCGTGGGGTCGGTCACCGACGTGCGCGGCGACACGAGGAAGCCGATCTTCGAGATGCCGGAGTTCTGGTTCGCCGCGATCTCGATCGGGATGCCGCTGCCACTCGAGGCGAGGGCACCCGCCTGCGGGGACACGAGGGTCACCTGCAGCGCTTGCACGTTGGACAAGAAGATGAACAGCGTATCTTCGGCGAAGTTGCCCGCGCCGTCGATGGCGCGGCCGATAATGCGCACGTTGCCGCCCGCTCCCGAGTTCGACGGGAACGTGATGGTCTTGGCGAGCGTGAACGCCTTCACTTGGGTGATGAACGTGGTGTCGACCGGCCCGGCGATGTAGCCGCCCGAGTAGGTCAGCCGGATCGTCTTGAGACCGAGGTTGTCGTTCGCAAGGATGCTGAAGCGCAACCCGCCGGCGATGGCCTGCGTGTCGCCCACCGTGTTGCCCAGCACGATCACGGGCGCGGTGAGGTCGCGCTGGCTCCCGATCGGGTTCCGCGCGGTCTCGCACGCCCACACCGTCGTCATCAGCGCGGCGATCCCCCACCACGCACGCACTACGCTACCCTGCCGCATACACGCTCCCGGGTTTACTTCCCGGCGCTAGGGGTCACCAGGTCGTCGATGATGTGCGGGGTGACCAGGATGAGGAGGTCACGCCGTTCTTCCGACTGCTGCGTGAAGCCGAACAGCTTGCCCAAAATCGGCAGATCTACAAGGAACGGGATTCCGGACTTCGTCACCGTGACCTCGGTCACCGTGAGCCCGCCGATGACGGCCGTTTCGCCGTCGCCGACCAGGATTTGGTTGTCCGCCTGTTGCGTCTGGAACGTGAAGCCGATGTCCACCGGCGCGGGCTGCACCGCGGAACGCTCGGCGTGCAGCTCCATCAGGATCTGCCGGTTCGCCGTTACATGGGGCGTCACGGCCAGCTTGATGCCGGTTTCCTGGAACGACACCGTGGCGCGCGGCGCGGCGCCGGCGGTGGTGGCCGTCTGCGCACTGACGTCGATGACCCGGATCGGTACCCGGTCGCCCACCAGGATCTGCGCCGGCCGGTTGTCGAGCGTGGTGATCGTGGGCTCGGCCTGGATGTCGGCCAGCTCGATGTGTTCCAGCGCCTCCAGGAACGAGGTCAGACTGAAGTTCCCGATCGCCGTCGAGAAAATCAGGTTGAGCGCCGGGTTGACCACCGCCTGCCCGGCGTTGCCGGTGGCCGAGATGGAGTTGCCGCCCAGGTCCACCACCACCTGATTGGCGTTGAAGTTCCCCGTCGCCACGAGCGCGTCGGGCACGCCGTCCAAGTTGGTGTCGACCGGCTTGGCGGTGCTGGGGTCGGGCCGCTGCACCAGGGTATTGAAGAACTGCGTCGCCGAGCCGAGATCGTATTTCACGCCGAGGTTCTCCACATCGGTGCGATCCACGAAGATGATCTTCGCCTGGATCGACACCTGCGGCGTGGGGATATCGAGGCCGCGCACGAAGTCGGCCACCTGGTCCACGCGCGAAGCGACGTCGGTGATCACGAGCGAGTTGGTGGTCGAGTCGGCCACGACTTGGCCGCGGCTCTTGGTCACGATCGACGCGACCGCCGGCACCAGCGCCGTCGCCTTGGCATAGTTCACGCGCACCAGGCGCGTCTCGATCGGCACGGTCGAATCGGCGCGGGCCAGATCCGCCTTGGGCAGCACGTTGATGATGCCGCCGTCCAGCACCTGGTAGGCCAGGCCCTGCGACTCGAGCACCGCTTTGAACGCCAGATCCCACGGTTGGTTCTTGATCTCCGCCGTGACGTTGCCCGTGATGCCCTTGCTGACGACGATGGTGCGGCCGCTGAACGCGGCGAAGCCCGCCACCACGTCCTCGATGCTGGCGCCGTCCCACGTGACGTTGATGCGCGGCGCCTGCGACTGCTGCACCTCGCCCGCGTGCAGCGCGATGTACTGCTGGATCGACAGCGGCGTGCTGGTGATGCTCGGCGTCGTGACCTGCGCTGGCGGCGCCAGGTTGCCGGTCACGGGCGGCTGCGACTCGGCCGCGGGCGCGGCGGGCGGCGCGGCCGCCAGGCTGGCGGCGCTCTCACTCGACCACCCGGCGAACGCCGAGCGCTCGGTGCCGATCTGCACGTGCACGCGTCCGTCGCCGCGCTGGATCTGGTAGTCCTTGAGGACGTCCAGGTCGATCACCACCCGGACCACGCCGGGCTTGAACTGCGCGTAGCGGATATTCTTGACGCCGCCGCGATTCTGACCGTCGTACAGCGTCGCCGGCGCCGACAGGTGGGCGCCGACGAGGTCGATCACCAGGCGGGCGGGGTTTTGCAGCGTGAAGTCCTGCACTTCGACCGCGCCGCGGACGTCGATCACGACTTCCACTTTGCCGGCGGCCGGCATGACGCTGACGGCCTGGACTTCACCGTCGCGCCCCGTCCCCGCAAGGGCCCGGGGGGCCACCGCGACAACCAACGCGGCGGCAAGGGCAGCGATGCGCTTCATGGTGTCTCCTCCTGCTTGGCGAGCGACAAGGTCTCTTGCCGCTCGAACCCGAACTCCTGAACCGTGAACACCACATCCCGCGGGCGGATCTGCGTGACTTTGAGGCGGCCCACGATGTCGCCCGTCTTGACGCGATAACGTTTCTTGGTCGTGACGTCGCGCAGCACGGCCACGCTGCGGCCGGGGAAGCGCTGATCGTACACGATGGTGACGACCTTCAAGTCGGCGATGAGCGGCCGTACGTCGCCCGATTTGAGCAGCGACAGGAACGGGTCGCGGCCACCGCCCTCGTACGCGAACACCTCGCGCACCAGCGATGTGCTCGCCGCCGAGTCGGCGCGCGCCGAGTCGGCCTTGGCCTTGGTCGTGTCCGGCTTGGCCTGCGCGGTGAGTCCCGCGGCGGCGAGCCAGCCGGCGAATGCCAGGCTAGTGGCCCGCATTGGGGGCTCCCTTCGCGCCGGGCTTCGGGGCCGGCGGCGACGACGACTTCACGTACGTCTTGAAGACGAACGTGGCCTCGAGCAGCGACCCCAGCGTGTCGGCGAGGAACTTCTGGGTTTGCGTCGTCGCCGGCCGCAGCAGCAGATCCTGCGGCACCACGATGCGGGGCAGGCTCGCCACGTCCGTCAGAAACTCGCCCAGCTGGTCGTAGTGCCCGATCACCGACATGCGGTAGCGGTGCGTATCGAACGGCTGGCCCGGCTCGATCTGCGGCGCGCCCAGCTCCGACAGCGTGACGCCGCGCAGCTTGGCCTTGGTGGAAATGTCGTCGATCAGCGCCGGCACGTCGTTCTGCTGCGGCACCAGGCGGCGCATCAGGTTCAGATCGCTGCGGTACTCGTCGACCTTGCGCCGCAGGTCCTCGATGGACCCGCTCGCGAGGTCGGCCTTGGCCTTGTCGAGAATGGCCTGGAGGCTGTCGGTCTCGGTGTGCGCCGCCGTGATCTTTTCCGCCTGCGGCGCGTGCACCTTGCTGTAAAAGAAGTAGCCGCCGGCCAGCGACGCGACGATGATGAGCAGCATCACCTGGCTGCGTTGATCCGTGGGAAGCCCGAATGCCATGGCGCTACCTCACCGACTGGACCAACGGCACGGTCCGGATGAAGGCCGAGTCGGCCACCCTGTATCGCGCCGTGATCGTGAACGCCGTCACCGGCCGGTCCGCTTCCACCACCGTCTGCGACTTCGCGGCCTGCACGTCCGTGAACCAGGGCGACGCCGCGAGCTGCCGCAGGAACGTGGTGAACGCCTCGATGTCCACCGTGCGGCCGTCGATCGTGAACAGCACGGCGGGCACGCCCGTCGAATCGACCGGCTGCTGCCCCGCCCCGGCCTGCGGCCCACCCGACGCATTCGGCGTGGACGAGGCGTTGGACGCCTGCAGGTTCACAATCCAGGTGTAAGGCGGCAGCGACTTGGTCACTTGGTCGAGAATGTGCGGCCAGATGTAGCGGTCCGCGTCGATGCGGCGGATCACGTTGATCTGCGCCACCAGTGAGTCGCGCACCTTCTCGAAGTTGTGCTTCTGCGCGATCACCACGTCGAAGCGCCGCTTCTCGTCCCGCACCTCGTCCAGCCGGCTGTTCGCCGACCGCAGGCGCTGGCCGTCCCACACGAACAGCGCCCCCGCACCGCCGATCACCACCGCCGCCGTCACGACCGCGCCGATCAGCCACGGGTCCTTGATGGTCGAGATCAGGCCCTTGAAGTCGGGGAGCTTGAAACCGGCCCCCCCACCCCCTTTGGCAGCCTTCTTTCTGCCGGGAAGTAGATTGATTTCGATCATGCGGCACGCCTCAGCGCCAGGCCCACCGCCAGCATCAGCAGCGGGGCTACCTCGTCGATCGAGACCGCCTCGAACGCCGTGTCCCGATAGCGCAACTGTTGCACCGGGCTCGCCAGCTCGACCGGCACCTTGAGCCGCGCCGCCAGGGCGTCGTTCAGCCCGGGAATACGGGCCCCGCCACCCGACGTGTAGACCCGGCCCAGGCCGCCCGCCGAACGCGAGGCGGTCGCGAGAAACGCCGCCGCCCGCTCAACGCCCACGGCGATCTCCTCACCCCGCGCCTCGACGTAGCCCGCCAGGTCGGCGTTCTGCGTGATGCCTTGGATGGCCTTCTCCGAATCTTCGGCCGACAGGCCCTTCTCACGCTGCATGTCTTCACGGAAGCGGCGCGTGCCCACCGCCAAGTCCCTGGTCAGGACCGGCACGCCGTCTTCCAGGATGTTCACGTTGGTCACTTCGTGGCCGATGTTCACGAGACCCACGACGCCCTGCATCGCGTCGGGATGGTTCAGCTCGAAGGCGTTGTGGATGGCGAAGGCGTCGACGTCGATGATGGCCGCCTCGAGCCCCGCTTCCGCGAGCAGCCCGTTGCGGTTCTCCACCAGCTCGCGCTTGGCCGCCACCAGCAGCACGTTCATCTGGAGCCCCTCGGCGTCGGGGTCCAGGATCTGGAAGTCGAGCTCCACGTTGGCCATGTCGAACGGCACGTGCTGCTCGGCTTCCCAGCGGATCACCTCGCGCGCGTCCCCTTCTTTCATGCGGTCCATCTGGATCTTCTTGACGATCACGTCACGGCCGCCCACCGCCGTCACCACTTTCTTCTGCTTGACGCCGGCCGTGGACAAGAGACCGCGGATCGCCTCGGACACGATCCCTGGGTCCATGACCTCGCCCTCGACAATGGCGTCGGCCGCGACCTCGGTGGTCGCGACTTTCACCAGCTCGGGCTCGGAGCCCGAATGGTCGATCACCACCAGCTTGATGATGCCAGAGCCGATGTCGAGACCGACCGTCGTCTTCTTACCACCCAAAAACCCGAACAGAGCCATAGTCGCCTAGGTTAAAGCCAAACAAGAAGGGGCGAGGGCAAACTACAGTAAGCCCCGCCCCTTATCCTGTCAAGCCTCGAACCTACTTGAAGCCTGGCTACCAACTATTGTCCCCTGCTAGACTTAGGCCCCCTAGAAGAGCTGAATCCACGACCGCGACCGCGCCAGCGAAACCGCCCCCGTACGCTCTAACGCCTCTGTAATTGCGCACTTAGAGTAGTTCAGCGTGGCGTTACCGGTCAAGCTGTTCAGCTCGAGGTCCACGTTGGCGGCCATGACCGCGCCCCAGAAGTGCGCATCGGTCGATCCACCACCGGCCGTCTTCAAGCTGCCGCGGATCAGCACGATGCCGTAGAACTGGTACGACCCCTGGATCGCCAGGTCGCCGTCCACCAGCAGGATGCCCTGCCCCTGGTTGCCGTTCAGGGTGGTGGACGCAGTCGAGTCCGTGAGGTGGATGATCGGGAAGTAGTTGCCGCACTGCGACGCGCGGTTCATGCCGTCGCCCCAGTTAAGAAGGTCGGTCTTCTTGCACGTGCCGTCGCCGTTGAACGACGCGTCCGTCTTGTAGTTTCCCGGCGAGAGGGTGATGGTCGCCATCGCCGCCAGGGTGGCGTAGTTAATGTCGCCGAACTGCTTGAACGTGTTCGGCTTCACGGTCGTGTCCTGCAAGACCGCTGGGGTGCCGTAGGTGTGCCCGGCAGCACCCTGGATCTGGCTCGAGTCGGACGTCCGGACGCCGGCCTTGGTGGTGTCGCCCGTGGTATCGCAGTTGGCGGCGCCCCACTCGGTCGGGATGTGGTCGCGGCCGTCCACGGCCGCGTTACCGGCGAGCTTCACGCCGCCGCGCGTGGTGAGCGCGCCCTGGATGCCGAAGTTGACCGTGCGGATGCGCAGCAGCCCGCCGATCCGCTGGCGCGCGCTGGCCGACCGCTGCGTGCTCTTGATGGACTGGCTGTCGCGCCCGCTGATGTCCACCAGATACAGCTCGCCGTTCAGCTTGTAGATGTTGCCCGCGAAGGCGCCCGTATGATAGGGAATGGTACCCGGCTCGAGCGCGTCGGGCACGTGCTGCGAGTCCGCCGGGTATATCTTGCCGACGTTCCGCACGCTCGCGTCCCACCCGGCGATGAGCTCGTTGACCCCCGACTCGGTCACGCCGAACGCCTTCTGCAGGCGGCGGTTGTTCTCGGCCACGCGCGACTCTTGCGTGCCGGCGAACAACGCACCAGCCACAAGAGCCCCCACGACCACGAGAGCGAAGATTGCAATCGCGAGCGCCATGCCGCGCTCATTACGAACCGTCCGCCACATATGCGACTCCTTGAGAGGTCGAGGCACTTGGGTTAGAAGCGCCGGTTGTTCCGCAACGACACCTTCATGACGAAGCTGTCCACGGGCACCCGCAGCACCGAGCCCGCGTCGCGTACTTGCTGCGACGTCCGCGCCCGCACCCGCACTTCGATGATCGCCACCTGGGTCCGGTCGGCCGTCACCGTGTTGGTATTGTCGTAGTAGGCCAGAGTCAGGCCGTTCGCCAGCACCGGACCGATGAGCGGCTGCGTGCCGGACGCATTCTGATAGCCGATGTACCATGACGTGTCGCCCACGGGCTTGTACAACTTGTATGTCACGGTCTCGAAGCCCAGCACGGGCGCGCCATACGGGATGCTGCCCTTGGCGTTGACCTGGCCGGTCAGCATGTTGGCGTTCACCACGAACTTGTAGCCCGGCTTGCCGTCGGTGCAGTTGTCGGCGATGTAGGACACCAGGAAGGCCGGCGTCCAGCCGTCGTCGAACCGCGTGCCGTTGTCGCCCTCGTAGTACATGAGCAGCGAATCGCTCCCCGCCGCAAACATGCGCGGCCCGTACAGCGGGTCCTTGCGCACGTGGAACGTGAGGCCCGCGAGCAGCCCGCCCAGCGCCGGCGTGTCGCACACGATGGCGAGCTGGCGGATGGCGCGGATCGTGATCGACGTCGCCGACATCGCCGTGATGTCGGAATCGCTCGCGTCCAGCGTCCGGAAGTCCGCCGGCAAAATGGTCGCCGCGGCGCGGATGTTCTGCGACAGCTCCATGCGCTGCATCTGTGCCGTGTACACGCGGTCGTTGCTCACGAGCACCTTATAGATGGCCGCCGAGACGATCGACAGCAGCACGAGTGCCACGAGCAGCTCGACCAGCGTAAAGCCCTTCCGGCTCAGGTGCCGCATAGGACCTCCGTCTCCAGCGTATCAGTGCGCAACCGGTTGCGGCCGCCCTTGAAGACCGAGACGACCAGGAGCGAGTAGGCCGAGTTGGTGCCGTTGGCCGCCGCGATCGGCACCGTGCCCCACTTCCAGGTGTTGATCGAGACCCAGGTGCTGCCGCGGTACAGCGTGTCGGAGCCGTTGACGCGTGCGATGCACCCTGACGTTCGCAGCAGCTCCATCCGCTCGGATGCGAAGCTCGCCGCCAGCGCGGCGCGGTTGGCCCGGGCGATCATGCGGGTCACCAGAGCGGACGTGCCTCCCAGGGCGAGAATGCCCATCGTCAGCACGAGGATCGCGATGATCACCTCGACGATCGTGAAGCCCCGTTCATTGCGAATCCGGTTCATTAGTGCGTCACTTTCCCAATGGCGTTGACGACCGCCGAGTCCGTGTACGACGTACCCGAAGCGCTGAATCGCACGACTCCCCGCGTGTACCCGATGCTGATGCCGCGCGGATCCCACTGGATCGAATCCACCGTCGAGGCGAGGCTCACGCCGTAGCGCGACGCCAATCCCGACACGTTGCCGATGGTGTCTACGGCCGTCCCCACGTTGCCGGTGGCCGTCAATTTGCACACGGTCACCCAGGCCTTGCCGCTCGTGCCCGTGGTGATGTGCAGCACGCCTCGGCAACCGCGCGACACCGCCGCCTGCCGCGCCGTCACGGCCAACATCGAGAACCCCACGCGCGCGGAGCGGATGTTGGTCTTCTGGATGGCATCGCGAATTCGCGGAATCCCGAACGACGCGATGATCCCGATGATCACCATTACGATCATGATTTCGATGAACGTGAACCCACGCTTATGCATGCCTGTGCCTCCTCTGGGCAATACACAGTACAGGATACGTGCCACAGCGTAACATATTGATTTTTCAATGCATTACGAAACAGATGGGGGACCAACCGGTACTGCAGATTGCTGCACTAGTGCAAGAAACTGCACTACCCAAGGCGATGGCGAACCATCTTGTAGAAGAGGGTGCGCAGGCTCACCCCGAGCCGCTTGGCCGCGGCGGCGCGGTTGCCTGCCGCGGCCTCGAGTGCCGCCTGGATGGCCCGCTTCTCGGCCGCAGTCACCTGATCCTTCAACTTTCCGCTCCCTGCTCCCTGCTCGCCAGGTGAGTGGGGAGCGGGGAGCGGTTGGGGGTGGAGATCCGCAGCGTCCAGCACCGGTTTGTTGTTCAGCACCGCCGCCCGCTCGATCGCGTGCTCCAGCTCGCGGACGTTGCCGCGCCACGGTTGCTGTTCGAGCCACTGCACGGCCGCGGGTGACAGCTCGAGCGCGCGGCCCAGCCGGCGCGCCAGATCGGCAGCGAAGTGCCGCGCCAGGGGCGCGATGTCGTCACGGCGCTCGCGCAGCGGCGGCAGCTGGATGGTGACGACGTTGAGCCGGTAGTACAGATCCTCACGGAACCGTCCGGCCGCCGCCTCGGCACCGAGGTCGCGCGCAGTGGCGGCCAGCACGCGTACGTCCACCCGGCGCGACTTTTGATCGCCTACGCGGCGGATCTCGCCGTCTTGCAGGACCCGCAGCAGTTTGGCCTGCAGACCCAGCGGCAGCTCGCCGATTTCATCGAGCAGCAACGTCCCGCCGCTCGCCTGCTCGAACAGACCCGGCTTGTCGCCCGTGGCACCCGTGAAGGCGCCGCGCACGTGGCCGAACAACTCCGACTCGAGGAGGTTCTCCGGAATGGCGGCGCAATTGATGGCGACGAACGGCGCGGCGGCGCGCGGACCGGCGCGGTGGATGGCGCGGGCGATGACCTCCTTGCCTGTGCCGCTTTCGCCGGTGATCAGGACCGTGCTCTTGTGCTCGGCCACGCGCGCCACGAGATCGAGGGCCGCGCGCATCCCTGCGCTCTCCGCCACCACCGCCCGCATCGCGGGGCCGCCCGTGTCAAGCTGGGCGCGCAAGCTCGCCACCGTGTGCCGCAGCCGCTCACGTTCCTCCGCCTTGCGCAGTGTCAGTACCACTTCGTCAGGGCGGAACGGCTTGGGGATGTAGTCGTAGGCACCCTCTTTCATGGCGGCGAGCGCCGCCTCCTCCCCGCCGTACGCGCTCATCATGATCACCAGCCCACCGCCGCCCCGCTCGCGGTACGCCCGCAGGAACGCCAGCCCGTCCATGCCGGGCATGCGGACGTCGCACAGCACGAGGTCCACCGGCTCGGCCGTCGCTCGCTCGAGCCCGCGCCGCGCTTCACCCTCGGCGGTCACGTCGTAGCCCGCGTCCGCCAGCAGCAGACCGAGCGACTGGCGCAGGCCGGGCTCGTCATCGATGACCAGGACGCGCGTCATGGAGCTTGCGGGAAGAACAGTTTGAACGCGGCCCCACCCTCGCGAGCGCCGTCCACCCACACGACGCCGCCCATCTCATCCACCGCCCGCGCCACGATCGCGAGGCCGAGGCCCGTGCCGCGGCCCGGGGCCTTGGTCGTGTAAAACGGTTCGAACACGGTTTGGCGGTCGGCCTGGGGCACACCGGGCCCTGAGTCCGCCACGAACAGGAGGGCGCCCACGAGCCCCGGCGCAAACTCCACACGGGACGGCCGCCGCTCGGAAGACCGCCGGAATGCGGCGGCCGGTGGGTCGCCCGCGCGGTGCGGCGGGGCGCGGCCGGGCTCGTATTCCCACCGCCGGGCGCCCACGACCACGATGCCGCCCGGTGCCGCGTCCACGGCGTTCAGGACCAAATTCACCAGGGTCTGCTCCAACTCGTGCGCCAGGCCGAGCACCGGCGGGACATCGGGCGACAGGTCGAGGTGGGCGTGGACACCCTTCAGCGCGCCCTGACCCTGGAGCAGCTCGAATGCGGTCCGGACCACGTGGTCCACGGCGACTGGCTGCAAGGCCTCGTTCTTGGGACGGGCGTAATCGAGCAGGCTGCGGACGATGCGGTCGATGCGGTCGAGCTCGCGTGACAAGCCGGCCATCACTTCGGGATCGGCGCCGCGGCGCCGCAGCACGTCCACGTAGGTTCCGATGGCGCCCAGGGGATTGCCGATCTCGTGGGCAACCCCCGCCGCGAGGCGCCCGACGCTAGCCAGCTTCTCCGAGCGCACGAGCTGCCCCTGGGCGTCGAGCAGGTGGTCGGTCATGCGGTTGAGCCGCTCCGCCAACGTGGCGAAGTCTTGGGTCTCGGCGTCGGGGGCGCGCGCGGCCAGGTCGCCGGCGGCGATTCCATCGGCGGCGGCGACCAGCCGCTCGACGGGACGCAGGACGTGCCGCGTCACGATGTAGCGGCCAAAGACGATGAAGATGCCAACGTCGAGCGCCACGATGGTGAGAATGACCGGAAACGCCCGTTCCGGCGCGAAGCTCGACACCACGAGCACCGAGCCGACGCCGAGCAACAGCGCGGCGGCGGCGAGGAACGCGAGGTTGAACAGCAGCTCACTCTTGAGCGAGGGCTTCTTCATGGCGGATGGAATAGGTAGAAAAAAAGAGCGGCGGGGAAGCCCCGCCGCTCGCTGTTCGCTTCACACCCGCCAACTTACTGGCAGGTGGGCGCGCCTTCCTTGTTCGCCGGAGCGATCGCCGTCGAACCCACGTAGATCACGCAGGTCTTCGGGGTCGTGGTGTGGCTGACCCAGCCCGTCCAACCATCAGCCGTGAGGGCGACGGTCGGGCCAACGACACCGGCGCTCGTGGCGAACGCGGTGCCCAGGTTGGTCGTGTACTTCACCGAGTCGGCGAAGTAGGCCTCTTCAGCCGTGATCAAGTTGCGCAGATCCGACTTCATCGAAGCCAGGTACGCCTTCTC